>NZ_JBITJA010000012.1:0-182521 GCF_044459545.1 Micromonospora sp. NPDC050276
TCTGCGCCCGCTCCGCGGACGACAACCTCTGCCCCGGCATGACCCCTCATCCTGACGAGAATCCACCCCGTTGCAACAACCACTTGAGCCCAAGGGCGCTGGGATACCACACTTCCCTGAAACCCGAGTTGATCAAGCCCGGGGGCGGACCAGGCAAGCCCGGGGGCGGACCAGGCAGGCCCGGGGGCGGGCAGGGCGAGGCCGGGGCGGGCAGGGCAAGACCCGGGGGGCGGACCAGGCAGGGCCGGGGCGGGCAGGGCGAGGCCCGGGGGTCGGGCGGAGAGACCGGACCGGGATCAGCTGAGGGCGGTGGCGATGGCTCGGGCGGCGGCCAGCACCTGGGGGCCGATCGTGTCGACGTCCAGTGGGGCGAGCGCGACCACGCCGACGCTGGCCTCCAAGCCGGGTACGCCGAGCACCGGCGCCGCCACCCCGTACGCCCCGGCCTGCAGCTCTCCGCTGCTACTCAACGGGTCTGCCACCCCGGCCCGACCGGCCAGGATCGCCCGGCCCGCTGCTCCCCGGTCCAGTGGATGCCGTGCCCCGGCCCGGTACGCGACGTGGTACGACGTCCAGCTCGGCTCGACCACGGCCAGGGCCACGCCCTCCCCACCTTCGACGACGGTCAGGTGCGCGGTCGCGCCGGCCTGCTCGGCGAGGCGGCGTAGCGCCGGCAGCGCGCCCTCGGCGAGCAGCGGCTGGGCTCGTCGGGCCAGGTGCAACAGTCCGGCGCCGAGGCGCAGTCGACCCTCGTCGTCGCGGCGCAGCATGCCGTGCCCGGTCAGTGCGCTGACCAGCCGATAGACGGCAGCCCGGCCGATGCCGAGCCGGTTCGCGGCCTCGGTGACGGTCAGACCGCCCGGCGCGTCGGCGACCAGGTGCAGCAGCCGCAACCCCCGGTCCAGCGTCTGCGACGTCTCCCCACCCCGCCCGGCAACCGCATCGGCCCGCCCCGCGCCAGCACGGGACGGCCCGAGAGCCCCGTCGCCGCCAGTGTCGGACGGCCCGAGAGCCCCGTCGCCGCCAGTGTCGGACGGCCCGAAGGCCCCGTGGCCGCCAGCGTCGGACGGCCCGAAAGCCCCGTGGCCGCCAGTTTCAGATGGCCCGAAAGCCCCGTGGCCGCCAGTGTCAGACGGCCCGAAAGCCCCGTGGCCGCCAGCGTCGGATGGCCCAGGAACCCCGTTGCCGTCAGCGTCAGACAGCCCGAGGACCGCGTCGCCGGGGGCGGTGGGTTTGGCTGGCGGGTCACCGGAGCCACCGGAGCGTGCGGTCGCATCCACGCCTGGCAGCGTACGACCCGGCACCGGCGGACCCGGACAGGCACGGACAGCTACCCTTGTACGGTGACGCTACGCCTGTATGACACCGCCACCCGATCGGTGCGGGACTTCGTCCCGCGGGAAGCCGGCAAGGTGGGGGTCTACCTGTGTGGTCTCACTCTGCAGGCCCCGCCGCACATCGGTCACCTTCGCTCCGGCGTCAACTATGACGTGCTGCGCCGCTGGCTGCTGACCGCCGGCTACGAGGTCACCTTCATTCGCAATCTGACCGACATCGACGACAAGATCCTGGTCAAGGCGGGCGATCAGGGTCGGCCGTTCTGGTCGATCGCGTACGCCAACGAGCTGCTGCTCGCCGAGTCGTACCGGTCGTTGAACGTGCTGCCGCCGACCTACGAGCCGCGCGCCACCGGGCACATTCCCGAGATGCACGAGCTGATCAAGAAGTTGATCGCCGACGGGCACGCGTACCCGGCGAGTGACGGCTCCGGCGACGTCTACTTCGACGTGGCGTCCTGGCCGGCGTACGGGTCGCTGTCGGGTCAATCCCCGGACGCCATGCAGCCCGCCGGGGACGCCCCCGACCGGGGCAAGCGGGACCCGCGTGACTTCGCGCTGTGGAAGGGTGCCAAACCGGACGAGCCGGCGGACGCGTACTGGCCCTCGCCGTGGGGGCTGGGCCGGCCGGGCTGGCACATCGAGTGCTCGGCGATGTGCTGGCGGTATCTCGGCCCGGAGTTCGACATTCACGGCGGCGGCCTGGATCTGACGTTCCCACACCACGAGAACGAGATCGCCCAGTCCCACGCCGCCGGGTTGCCGTTCGCCCGCTACTGGGTGCATCACGGGCTGCTCAGCATCGGCGGGGCCAAGATGGGCAAGTCCGCTGGCAACGCGTTGGGCCTGGCGTACGTGGACTCGCTCGGGGTGCGGCCGGTGGAGCTGCGTTACTACTACGCCGCCGCGCACTACCGCTCGGTGATCGACTACTCGGAGGATTCGCTGCGCGACGCGGCCACCGCGTACCGGCGGATCGAGGGTTTCGTGCTGCGGGCGGCCGAACGCGTCGGTGCCGGGCAGTTCGCTGAGCTTCCCGCCGGCTTCGTCGCGGCGATGAACGACGACCTCAACACGTCCGCCGCGCTGGCTGTGCTGCAACAGCACATTCGGGACGGCAACACCGCGCTGAGCGTCGGCGACGATGTGACCGTCCGCACCACGCTGGCCGTGGTGCGGGCGATGCTGGATATTCTCGGGATCGACCCCCTCGACCCGGCCTGGACCGGTGGCGGCCGATCAGACGATCTGCGTGCCGTGGTGGACTCCCTGATCGCGCTGGCCCTGGAGCAGCGTGCGCAGGCCCGGGGCCGCAAGGACTGGGCTGCCGCCGACGCGGTACGTGACCAGCTCAAGCTGGCCGGCGTGGTGGTCGAGGACACCCCCCAGGGCCCCCGTTGGACTATTGGAGAGCAGGACTGATGGCCGGCAACTCGCAGCGCCGTGGCCGGCGACTGACGTCGAAGGCGAGCGCCCCCAAGGGCTCCGGTGGCAAGAACAAGGACTCGCTGGCCGGGCGGGGCCGCACCCTGCCCGCCGACGAGCGGCCGTGGCACAAGGGCTACTCGGGCACCGAGAAGCTGCCCCAGCGCACCGCCTGGAAGCAGGACAAGGAGCGCCGCGCGGCGGCCGAGGAGGGGCGTGCCCCCAAGATCGGTCAGCCTGGTAGCAAGGACACCACCTGGGGCCGGGGCGGCGGCCGGGGCGTACCGGTCGGTCGGGGCGCCACCAGCGGCCGGGGCGGCAAGCCGTCCGCGCGGTCCGGTCCTCGGGTCACGCCGGGGCGCAAGTCCAACCCGTCCAAGGACACCCCGGAGCTGCTGGTCGGGCGTAACCCGGTGCTGGAGGCGCTGCGCGCCAGCGTGCCGGCGACGGCGCTCTACACCGCCCAGGGCATCGACATGGACGACCGGATCAACGAGATCATCCGGACCGCCGCCGACCGGGGCATCGCCAACCTGGAGATCAGCCGGGCCGAGTTGGACCGGATGACCGGCGGCGTGCTGCACCAGGGCGTCGGGTTGCAGGTGCCGCCCTTCGCGTACCAACCATTCGAGGACATGGTCGCCGCTGCCCTGGAGCAGCAGGCCCCGCTGCTGGTCGCGCTGGACGGTGTCACCGACCCGCGCAATCTGGGCGCCGTGATCCGGTCGGCGGCCGCGTTCGGCGCGCAGGGTGTCTTCGTACCCGAGCGTCGTGCCGCCGGGATCACCGCGACCGCCTGGCGGACCAGTGCCGGCGCGGCCGCGCGGGTGCCGGTGGCGCAGGTGACCAACCTGACCCGGTCGTTGAAGGCGTGCCGGGAAGCCGGCTTCATGGTCGTCGGCCTGGACGCCGACGGCGACACCGACCTCTACAACCTGGAGGCCGCGGTCGGTCCGCTGGTGGTGGTGGTTGGTTCCGAGGGGCGCGGTCTGTCCCGCCTGGTCGGGGAGACCTGCGACCTGACCGTGAGCATTCCGATGATCTCCGAGGTCGAGTCGCTCAACGCCAGCGTGGCGGCGGCGGTCGCGCTGGCCGAGGTCGCCCGCCGGCGTTCCGTCGAGCTGTAGCGCACATCCACGAAGGCCCTCTCCCGAGCGCGGGAGGGGGCCTTCGTCGTCAGATCTGACGGGTCCAGGCGACGAAGATCCGGTACGACCGGGGAGCGTGCTCGGGTACGACGAAGGGGCGGCCCGCCGAAGCGGACCGCCCCTTATCGGTACGGCGTTACGTCAGATCCGGCTACCGGTGGCGGCGTGGAAGACGTGGCTACGACCGGCAACCGGCCTGACGAACACGGTGTCACCCATGTTCGGCATGTTGCGCCGGTCGGTACGGACGACGAAGCGCTCCGAGTTGCCACCCAGCGCGGCGTGGCCGTAGACGTTGGCGTCCGAACCGAGGTCCTCGACCAGCTCGACGACGACCGGCATGCCGCCCTCGGTCGGGCTGACCAGCTCGCAGTCCTCCGGGCGGAAGCCCACGGTGACCTTGCCGTCGCCACCCTCGGCGCGGGCCGCCTCGACCTGCTCCCGGGTCAGCGGGATGTTCAGCTCAGCGAACTCGGCACCCCGCTCGTTCAGCGGAACGGTCTTGATGTTCATGGCGGGAGAGCCCATGAAGCCGGCGACGAACACGTTGGCCGGGGTGTCGTAGAGCGCCCGAGGGGTGTCCACCTGCTGCAGCACACCGTCGAGCAGCACCGCGACGCGGTGACCCATGGTCATGGCCTCGACCTGGTCGTGCGTGACGTAGACCGTGGTGACGCCCAGCTTGGCCTGCAGCGACGCGATCTGGGTACGGGTCTGCACACGGAGCTTGGCGTCGAGGTTCGACAGCGGCTCGTCCATGAGGAAGACCTGCGGCTCGCGGACGATCGCCCGGCCCATCGCGACACGCTGACGCTGACCACCGGAGAGCGCCTTCGGCTTACGGCTCAGGTACTCCTCCAGCTGGAGCAGCCCGGCCGCCTCCTTGACCCGCCGGTCGATCTCCGACTTGGAGGTCTTGCGCAGCTTGAGGGCGAACGCCATGTTCTCGTACACCGTCATGTGCGGGTAGAGAGCGTAGTTCTGGAAGACCATCGCGATGTCGCGGGCCTTCGGGGGAAGGTGGGTGACGTCACGCTGGTCGATGTAGATCGAGCCGGCGTCCACGTCCTCCAGGCCAGCGAGCATCCGCAGGCTGGTGGACTTACCACAACCGGAGGGGCCGACCAGGACGAGGAACTCGCCATCGCCGATCTCGAGGTCCAGCTCGTTGACGGCGGGACGCTCTTGGCCCGGGTAGATCCGGGACGCCTTGGAATAGGTGACCGTAGCCATGGTGAAGCGCTTCCTTTCACCGGCAGGAACGTGCCGGACGATCCGAGTGAAGGAGCGACCGGCACGTGTCCGTGCCGGTCAACGGACGGCGGCCCGGATCGCGGGGGCGTCGGGTCGTCGTCCGTGTGTGAACCGTAAACGGGTTTCCTCGTGCTGCCAAGGCGGGGAAGCGTCGAACGTTATCCACGGCCTACGCATTCCGGTCACTCCGGCACGGTCGGACATCAATCGACGCCGCATTACCCCGGCGGGCGTCGGGTTGTTGACGATTCCCGTGGTCGGGAGGCCTCGCGAGCGGGATAAGCGGACGTCAGTCGCTATGCTGACCTCGACGCACGCGCCCCTGTAGCTCAGCTGGCCAGAGCACTCGCCTTGTAAGCGAGATGTCGCCGGTTCGATCCCGGCCGGGGGCTCCAATTCCATCAGGCTTTCCCCGATGGGCACTGCCACGAGTCGACCGGTTGACAGCACCGCCTCCGAGGCGAAGGTGCCTCCGGGTGTCCGCTCCGGTGACGTGGAGATTGGGCGGACCAGCGTTACCGGGCACCGCCGCGATGAGATCCACCCGACTCGACGACGACGTGCCCGGCGTAGCCTGGGTCGGACGGTGAGCGGAGCGAGGCGGGGGCCGATGAGTCGCGCGGTGGAGGAGTCGAACCGGGCGATGCTGCGTGCCCGGGACGCCATGGACCGGGCGTACGCCGAGCCGCTGGACATCCCCGCGCTGGCCCGGATCGCGCACGTCTCCGAGGCGCACTTCATCCGCACCTTCCGGGCCACCTTCGGCGAGACCCCGCACCGTTACCTGCAACGCCGCCGGGTGGAGCGGGCGATGACGTTGCTGGTGGAGACCGACCGGGACGTGACCGACATCTGCTACGCCGTCGGCTTCGGCAGCCTGGGCACGTTCAGCCGGACGTTCCGGCAGATCGTCGGGGAGTCGCCCTCGGATTTCCGGCGGCACCGCGTCGCGCTCGCCAATGTGCCGTCGTGCTTCACCAAAGCCTGGACCCGACCCAGCAGTTTTGGATAAGCAGCAGGTCACGGCCAACGTCTAGCGTCATGGGCATGACGATGAACGCGATCAGCCGCTCCCAGATCTACGTCCTCGACCAGGACGCCGCGCTTGACTTCTACGTCAACAAGCTCGGCATGGAGGTCAACACCGACCAGGACCTCGGTTTCATGCGGTGGTTGACGGTCAACCTGCCCGGCGACCCGGAGCGCGAGATCCTGCTGGAGAAGCCGGGCCCGCCCGCGCTGGACCCGGCCACCGCCGAGCAGGTCCGGGAGCTGCTCACCAAGGGTGCCCTCGGTGGGTACCTCTTCATGACCACCGACGACGCCCGCAAGACGCACGAGAATCTGGTGGCGAAGGGCGTCGAGATCACCGACGAGCCGACCGAGCGCCCGTACGGGATCGACTTCGGCATCCGGGACCCGTTCGGCAACCGGATCCGCATCGGCCAGATGTTCCCCCGGGCGTAACCGGCCCGCCCCGGACTACCTGACGTTGGTGCCGGTGGCCCGCAGCAGCAGCTTGACCACCGCCTGGGTGGCCGGCGGCGGGGGCGCGTCGGCCGGGCAGTCGACGTACCCGGATTCGACGCTGCCCACGATCAGCCGGTAGTGGAACGCGTCCGCGCAGCTGGTCGCGGTGGTCGGCTGTCGCGCCTCGGCGGCCAGCCGGGGGTCGGCGACCAGCCCTGTCAGGAGGCCGAGATCGGCAGGGGTGAGCCGGCCGTTGCGCCGACTGCCGGCCCGGTCCACCGCGGTCCACTGACCGTCCGGTTCGACGGTCACGGAGTCACCGCGCCCGGCGAAGCCGCCGGAGGTCCGCAACGTCACCTGCGCGGGCGCGGCGCTGGCCCCGGGGCCGACGGTGGGGATGGTGGTCGGCAGCGGTGCGCCGGTGGCCGTGCCGGCCGGGCCGGAGGCGCCGAAGGTCGACGGCTGGGTGGGGGTGGTGGGGGCTCGGTCGACGCTGGTGCAACCGGTCAGGAGGGCGGCCAGGAGCGCGACCGTGACGGCGGTCGTCGATGCGGGTCTCATCTCCGTCGGACGCGGGCCCCCAAGCGTTGGTTCCCCCACCCGACGCCCAGCCGTTTCTGGCAATCGTGGACAGTTTCCGTCAGACGCTGATCGGAAACTGTCCACGATTGCGCCCGCACCGGGGCGGACGATCGTGGTTGGGCTCGCGCCGTTAGGGTCGCCGGATCGGCGTGGTACGCCGGATCGGCGGTGTCGCGCAGGTGGCGGGGGAAGGAGCGGACGTGTCGGACGCGGAGTTGACCGTCGAGGTGACCGGGCCGGTCGCCACCGTGGTGATGCACAACCCGGCCCGGCGCAACGCCATGACCGCGGCCATGTGGCGTCAGCTCCCCGAACTGCTCGACCGGTTGGAGCCCGACCCGGACGTACGGGCGTTGGTGCTCACCGGCGCGGGCGACGCCTTCTGCGCGGGTGCCGATCTTGGCGACCTGGCCGAGCTGTTGGACGCCGGTGACGCCAGCATCGCGGTGGCCGCCGAGGAACGGCTCGCCCGCTTCGCCAAGCCGACCCTCGCCGCCATCCGAGGCGCGTGCGTCGGGGGTGGGGCGCAGCTCGCGGTCGCCTGCGACCTGCGGATCGCCGCGGACGACGCCCGTTTCGGCGTACCCCCGGCCCGGCTCGGTCTGGTCTATCCGGCACCGACGACGCGTCGGCTGGCCCGGCTGGTCGGCCCATCCGCCGCCAAGCACCTGCTGTTCACCGCCGAGCTGATCGACGCCGAACGCGCCCTGCGGGTCGGCCTGGTCGACGAGGTGCTGCCATCCGATCGGCTCACCGCGCGGGTGGGCGAGCTGACCGCGACGATCGCCCAGCGGTCGTCGTTGAGCATCGCCGCCGCGAAGGAGATCATCGACGATCGGGCCGAGCCGGCGCGGATCGCCTGGTGGCACCGGAAGGTGACGACCACCGGGGAGGCCCGGGAAGGGGTCGCGGCGATCACCGAACGTCGGCAGCCCCGTTTCGCCTGGCGGCCACCGACCGTCGACTGACCACGTTCAGCTGGTCGGGTGAGGCCGGCGTCGCACCCATTGCATTTTCTCGATCCCGGGTGGCCCGCTCCCAGGCGGGTACGGCAGGCTGTCCGTCGTGCAGCGTGATCAGTTGCTTGCGGGCCGCTACCGGCTCCTGGAGCGCCTCGGCAGTGGCGGCATGTCGGCGGTGCACCGGGCATACGACGAGGTGCTCGAACGAGATGTCGCGGTGAAGGTGCTGGTCGGCTCGGACAGCAACGCCCGACAACGGATCCGGGGCGAGGCCAAGGCAGCCGCCCGGCTTTCCCATCCGCATGTCACGAGCGTCTACGACTACGGCGAGTCGTCGTTGGACGGTGCCCAGGTCCCGTTCGTGGTGATGGAGTTGCTCGGCGGTCACACTCTCGAACACCGGCTGGCGGCCGGGCCGTTGCCGCCCCGCGCCAGCCTGCGGGTGTGCGCCGAGGTGGCCGCAGCGCTCGCCGCAGCCCACGAGCAGGGGTTGGTGCACCGCGACATCAAGCCGGGCAACGTGATGCTCACGCCGACCGGCGCAAAGGTACTCGACTTTGGCATCGCGGCAGCCGCCGGCGAGCCGGAGATCGACTTCGAGGGGCGACTGCTGGGCACGCCGGCGTACCTGGCGCCGGAGCGGTTACAGGCCGGCGAGGTGCTGCCGGCCAGCGACGTGTACGCCCTCGGCCTGCTCCTGCACCGGGTGCTCACCGGGCGACTGCCGTGGCCCGCCGAGGCGCAGACCGGGATGCTCCGCGCGCACACGCACGTCGAGCCGGAGCCGCTGCCGCCGATCGACGGCGTACCGCCCGAGGTGCATCGGCTCTACCGCTGGTGCCTGGCCGGCGACCCCGCCGACCGGCCGCCGGCCGCCGACGCGGCGCGCATCCTGCTCGGCGCCGTCACCGGCGCAGCGTCCGAGGCGGCCGCCGTCGCCGCCGAACCGCCGGCAGGCGACGCCGAACCGCCGGCAGGTTACGCCGAACCGACCGCGACCGAAGCCGGGGCCGCGACCGGGACCGCGACCAGGACCAGGACTGTCGATTCGGCGCAGCGGGTGCGGCGCGGGTCGTGGCGTCGGCGGCGGGCCGTTCTGACGGTCGGCGGCGCGGTGATCGCGGCACTGGCGTTGGCCGGGTCGCTCGGCGACTTCAGCAATCGTCGGCACGGGCAGGGCGCCGTGCCGAGCGGCAGCGGCCCGGGCACCACCACGGTCGGGATGCCGGGCAGCGAGGAGCCGATCGACGCCGTCGACACCGGACCGTCCGCCGTCTCGCCCACCAGGAACTCCGCGCCCGCCTCCCGGACCAACCCGGGTGCGACAGTGGCCCCGAGCCCGACGACCAACGTTCCAGGCCCGACCCCGACCGAGGCCGTGCCCACGTCCACCCCCGGTGCGGGCGTGCCCGTGCAGGCGCGCGGCGGGACGGTCACCATTCGCTGCGTGGGGAAGTTGGTCGAGGTGCTCGCGGTGACGCTCGCGCCCGATTTCCGGGCCGAGACGTACGACCCGGGCCCGGCGAAACAGATCGAGCTCGCGCTGACCTCCACCGAGTACCGCAGCGAGATCCGGGTGCAGTGCCCCGGTGGCAGCCCGAAGTCGAGGGTGCGGGAAAGCGCCGCCTGAACCGGGGGCCGACGGGTGCCGCGCCCGGGACGTACCCGGGACGCGGCCCCCCGTTCCCGCCGGCCGGTCCGTCACCGCCCGGCCAGCGCCCCCCAGCCCGGGTTCACCGGCTCCCGGCGCAGCGGCATGCCCGCCTCCGCCGGCGTCCGGTCGCCCTTGCGCTGGTTGCAGGCGTAGCAGGCGGCGGTGGTGTTTCGCCAGGTGTTCCGGCCGCCGCGCGAGCGGGGCAGGATGTGGTCGATGGTGGAGGCCGGGCCGCCGCAGTACGCGCAGCACCGGTCGTCGCGGCGCAGCACGCCGGAGCGCGACCAGGCCGGCCCGGAGTTGAACCGCCACCGGGTGACCACGAAGCGGACCAGTCGCACCACGCGGGGCAGCGGGAAGACCCCGATCACCCGGTCCGGCTCGGCCTCGTGAATCTCGGCCACCCGACGACAGAGCATCCGTACGGCGTGTTGAACGGTGACCCGGTGCAGCGGGCCGAGGTCGGCGTTGATGACGAGGACGCCGTCCATCGGGGCTCCTTTCCAGATGGTGACGGACAGCAAGAAGCCGCCCGGTCCTGCGGTCGGACGGGGCGGCTCGGCGCGTACGGGTACGCGTCAGTCGGGCCGGCCCGCCCGGGGACCTTCCGCTCGGTAACCGTCACCGGGCAGCGGCGACGGCACGGTGGTGACGTGCGACATCGTCATGAGCTGCTCCCGCGGTGGTGGTTGACCTTGCGCGCTCACGGTAGGTCGACGCGGGAGACACGGGCAACGTATTTCGATCGGCCGGCGTCGTCGGGACGTCGCTGGCGGCGGCTGCGGGGAACTGTCTTCGCGGTGACCTGGGCGGTGGTCAGCGGCCGGTTCAGCCGCAGGGCCATCCGGGCGGTGAGTTCGCTGTCCAGCAAGGGCCGGTTGACCTCACCGGCGACCGACAGCGCGGGCCCGGAGACCGACCGCCAGATCGCGGCCAGTCCGGCGCCGAGGCCCACCAGAGCCACGGTGGCCCGGGTGGTCGGCGAGCCGGCGGCCGCAGCGGCGCTCACCCCGACGACCGCGAAGAGCACCAACAGCAGGGGTACCAGCACCGGCCAGAAGATGCCCCGTGCCGCCTGCGCCACCAGCCGCCGGTCCCGGATGATCAGATTCCGGGCGATCACCGCGTAGTCCTCCTCGTCGAGCAGGTCGCGCGGGTGCAGGCCGCCGGTGAGCACATCGCGCCAGAGGTCGCCCTGGCCGCGTAGCGCCCGGCTCAGCGCGGCGGGCGTCGGCTCGGTCGGGTCCCCGTGGCCGGCGCGGTCGACCGCGCCCGCCCAGGCGGCCATCGACCGGCGCACCACCGCGGCGGAGTACGGCGGCAGCACGCTGGCCAGCTCGTCCAACCACCGGCTGATCTGGACCTGCCGGCCGCCGAACTGCCTCAGCAACTGGGTGACATCGCCGGCCCGGACGGTGTCCGCCACCGACCGACCCAGCCGGTAGGCCAGCCCGACCCGGTGGTTGGCGGCCATCGCCCAGCGCAGCACCTCCACGTTGAGGTCGTCGAGGGCGAGCAGCAGCGGTACCGGATCGGTGGCGTCGGGCCGGCCCACGTCGGGTAGCAGGGCTCGGGCGGCCGTCGTGTCGGGCACCGGTCCGGTGTGCCGGGTGAGTTCGGCGATCTGGGCCAGGGCGACGTCCACCCCGTCGAGGTACATCCGCATCCGCCGCTGGGCGGACATCTCGGTGAGGTTGGAGAGTTTGGCCGGCGGTACGGCCGGGCGGGCCTCGACAAAGGCTTGGGGTTCCGCGTGCTGCCCGTGGTGGTAGGCGTCCGCCATCCACCAACCGAGTCGAAGTGCGGTGACGATGCAGGCGCGCTCGTCGCGGATCAGCGGGTACGTGTCGTCGCGGCCGATTTCGTCGAGCGGCGAACCGTCCTCCGCGCCGGCGCGGTGCAGTGGTGACATCCCCCGCTGCCCTCCCGCCCGGCCGATCGACGGTTGATCATCTGAGCGTACGACAGCGCAGGGGGCTTATGTGGTGTTTTGTCGATTTAGCCGGCCGGCCAGCAGCCCGCGCGGCCGGATCGAGCGCACCGGCTCGGCCGCGCCACCTGCGGCACGCAGGATGTGGTTCGCGGCGATGATCCCGGTCGCGGCGGAGCGTTCCATCAACGCGCTCGGGAAGTCCGTGGCGATGCCGTCGCCGGCCAGGTAGAGGCCGTTCGCGTCGGTGCGTACCCCCGGTCGCCAGGCGTGGCTGCCCGGCGTGAACGCCGGCGCCTGCGCCTCGACCCGGGCCCGCAGCTCGCGGACCCGCAGGTCGCCGGCCTCCGGCCAGAGCGCGACCAGCTCGCGGCGCATCCGCTCGGCCAGCTCCTCGGCCGGCACGCCCGGCTCACAGGCGTACGCGTGCAGCTCGATGACCGACCCGCCGGTCTGCCGCGCCCAGCGCCGCGGCTCGTTCTCCAACCGGTGATACAGGGTCACCGAGTCCAGAGTCGGCTGGCGGGACACGCCGCTGAACACCGCCCGCTCGGCGGCCACGTCCCCGTCACACCAGTAGCGCGCCACCGCGTAGGGCGGGCCGGGCGTGCCGAAGGCAGCCATCCGTGCGGTCAGCTCGGGGGCCCGCCCGGCCAGGTCCGGTGAGGCGGCGACCAGCACGGCGAGCGCCGGCGGGTCGACGGCGAGCACGACGTGACCCGCCGGATGGCTGCCGCCGTCGGTGGTCGTCACCCGCCAGCCCTCGGCGTCGCGATGCACGCCGGTGGCGGCGCAGCCGGTGACCACCCGGCCGCCGTGCTTCTCCACGTGCCGGGTCAGCGGCTCCCAGATCGCCGTGGCGTAGTCCTCGTCGGGGCAGTCGAAGGCCAACCCCTCCGGGTTGCCGAGCAGATAGAAGTGGAACTGGGCGACCATCTCGGCCGCCGACATCTCCGCCTCGTGGTTGAAGAACGAGTGCGAGAAGACCTCGAACAGCATCGCCCGCGCCCGGTCCGGCAGTCGCAGCGAGGCCAGCAGCTCGTCGGCGGTGGTGTGATCCAGGTCGGCGTAGGTGCGCACCGGGTCGTAGCTGAGCAGCGGCAGCGCGGCATCCCGGTCCATCAGTCGCAGGTCGGCCAGGCGCAGGCTGGGGCTGCGCAACAGCAGCGCGAGCAGGTTCGCCGGCGGCGCGGGCGGCAGCTTGCCGAACTCCTCGGTCGGCCACTGGGCACTGAGGATCGGATAACCCGCAACGGGCTTGAGGAAGCCCAGGTCCCTGTCGATCCGGCGAAGGATGGACCGCCAGTTGTAGTACTGCCGGAAGAACGCGTGGAAGCCGTGCTCGTTCTGCTGGCTGCCGTCGGCGAGCGCCTCCGGCCAGGCGCCCAGTCGACCGCCGAGCGTGGGAGCGGCCTCCAGCACCGTGACCGCCACACCCCGTTCGGCCAGCACCACCGCCGCCGACATGCCGGCGATGCCGCCACCCACCACCAGCGCCGTGGTCGGTCGCGGCACGCGGTCGGCGCCACCGCCGCCCGGGTCCACCTGGTGCTGCCGTACGCCGATCAGCCGACCTACCACTTGGGACAGCGCCATGGGTCCAGTCTGCCCCACCTTCGACTCAATCGTTCGCCAAGCAGCGGCGGGGGCGGTCGGAGGCGGGCCAGACGTACTCCAGGTCCTCGGGCACGTCGTCGCCGAAGAGCGGGCGGTAGTGCGCCGGGTCCTTGCGCAGCAGTGACGAGCGGTGACTCAGGTGCAGGTCGTCGCGGCCCAGCCAGGGCGGCAGCTCACCGGCTTCGGCCAGCTCGTCCTGGGTCCGGATGACGCCGGCACCGCAGGCGGCGGCGAGGTCGACGGTCATCGTGGTGGCGCAGGTGTCGGCCCGACCCGGTTCGGTCCAGACCGCGCACATGTCCAGCCCGTAGCGGACGAGCGCCTCCTCGTACCCGGCCCACATCTTCACCGCCGGGTGGTTGCGCCAGCCGTACCCGGGTCGGGTGAGCCCGCGCAGCACCTGGATGGCCTCCACCCGCTGCTTGCCCAGCCGCTTCTGGTCCAGCGTGCGGGCGCTGGCCAGAAAGCCCGGGTACGGGAGGAACGTCTGCATGTCGCTGCTCTACCCGTCGCCGGGTCGGACATACCTGGTCCCGGGATGATCCGGACGGGGTCGCCCAGCATGGTCGTGCTGATTACGATCCGGGCATGGCGGAGCCGTGGCGGGACCGGGCGCGACGGGCGGTCGAGTGGAACTGGCGGCTGCGCTCCGTCGGTGATCCCCGCCCGCACTACGTGATCTGCGGAAAGGACGCGCTCGCCTACTACGTGGCCCGGGCGATGCTCGAATCCGAGCTACCGGCCGGCGGGGCCCGGGTGACCGTCGTGGTGCCGGAGCGGTACCGCAGCAACGGGCCGGACGTGGCCGGGCTGCGCGGGGTCCGGGTGGTCCGCTCGGACCGGTTGGACGTGGCCACCTTCGAGGCCGCCGGCCTGGCCGGTGCGACCGGGCTGGCCCTGCTGCACCAGGACGACGTGGGCAACCTGCACGCCGCGCTCTGTGCCCAGGCCGTCGACCAGCGGGTCCGCCAGGTGCTGCGGATGTTCAACGGCACCCTCGCCGACGGCGTACGCAAGCTGCTCAAGGCCCCGGTCGAGGTGCTCTCCGACGCCGAGATGGCCGCGCCGGCCTTCGTGGCCGCCGCACTCAACGAGGTCGACCCCAGTTCCTTCCAACATCGGGACAAGACGCTGCGGGTGGCGCGGCTGGCCGACGTCCGCGCGCAGGACGTGGTCTGCGCGCTGGCGCACTTCACCGAGACGCAGGGGGTGGAGCTGCTGCCGGCCGAGCAGGCCGGCGCCGACCTGGTGCTCGCCGAGGCGACCGGCCAGCCACCGGGCACCGAGGTCGCCGCCCGTCGACTGGTCCGAGCCCGTCGGCGGCGTCGCCCGGTCGCCATGCTGATGGGAGCGGTACGCGGCTTCGCCACCCGCAAGATCGGCATCGCGGTGATGCTGGTCCTCGCACTGATCGCGGTGCTGGGGGCGTTGATCTCTCGCGCCGAGGACGTCTCCCCGGTGGAGGCGCTGTACCTGACGCTGGTCACCACGCTCAGCGGCGCCGACCCGGACACCACCAAGGCGGCGGACGCGCAGATCATGCAGGTGGTGCTCAACCTGGCCGGGTTGGCGCTGATCCCGCTGATCACCGCGGTCGTGGTGGACGGCATCGTCAACGCCCGGCTGGCCCTGCACACCGGCCGGTTGCAACCCGCCCGGGTCGGGCACGTGGTGGTGATCGGCCTGGGCAACGTGGGCACCCGGGTGGTTGCGCAACTGCGCGAGTACGACGTCGAGGTGGTCGCGATCGACAAGGACCCGGAGCCGCGCGGCGCCGCCCTGGCCCGCCAACTGGAGGTGCCGCTGATCGTCGGCGACGCCGCGCTACCGGAGACGCTGGTCGCCGCGTCGGTGGCCGACTGCCAGGCGCTGGTGGTGGCATCCACCGACGATGTGGCCAATCTGGAGGCGGCGCTCGCCGCCCGCGACCTCCGAGCCGACCTGCGGGTGGTGCTGCGGCTCTTCGACGGTGACTTCGCCGAACGGGTGGAGGAGACCTTCGCGCTCGGCGTGTCCCGGTCGGTCTCCTACCTGGCCGCCCCGGCCTTCATCGGGGCGTTGACCGAACGCGCCGTGATCAGCACCATCCCGGTCGACCGGCACGCGCTGCCGGTCGCCGAGGTGCCGGTGGCCGCCGGCTCCGAGTTGGACGGCCGACCGCTGGACGTGGTCAACCGGGACGGGCAGGTCCGGCTGATCGCGCGGACCCCGGCGGGCGGTGCCAAGACGATCTGGTGGAAGGACCTCGACCCCCGGCAGGTGATTTTCGCGGGTGACCGGCTGACCGTGGTCGCCCGGCGGCGCGGGCTGGACTGGCTGACCCGGCAGTGCGCCCCGCCGGCCCACCCGAGCGTGGTCCCGCGGCCGGCCGGGTCCGTGCACGGCGGGTTGCCCACCCCGGCGGCGGCGTCCCCCTCGGTGCCGGGCCCGACGGACTCCGGCGTCGCCGCGTCCGCGCCCGGTGCGGCGCATCCCGTTCCCCCCGCCGACGGCGTTCCTTCGACAACCGACAACGACCCAGCGGACGAATTCGAGCTGACCCGCCGGCGTGACGGGGTTGGCGAGGTGAGCTGACGGTACCCGGCGTGGCCGATGCGGCACCCACCAATGGAGTCGGCCGAGTAAGGTGCGCCCGTGCTTGGTGGTGGGGTGGGTCGACGAGCTCGCGACGCGCAACGGCCGCGCCGCGACACGGTGGTCGTACGGTGGTTGCGGGCTCGGCCCAGGTGGTGGCCGCTCGCGGCGGCCGGCCTGATCGCGGTGGTGGTCGTCGGCTGGGCGCTGTGGCCCGAGGCTGAGCCCGAGCCGCGCCAGCGCGAGTACCGGGCCGAGACGGCGTGCCTGCTCACCGGCACGGCGGGCGTCGCGGCTCCCGAGGCTCGTCCGGTGTGGACCGGAATGCAGGAGGCCTCACTCGCGACGCAGGTCAAGGTGCAGTTCCTCGAGGTCGACGGCCCCCAGACCGGCGAGAACGCCGAGACGTTCCTCGCCAGCCTGGTGCAGAGCCGCTGTGGGGTGATCCTCGCCGTCGGCGAGGCTCCGGTGCAGGCGGTGGGTCCCACCGCGGCGCGGTTCCCCGCCGCGAATTTCGTCGCCTTCGGTGCCGCGACCCCAGGCCCCAATGTGGTCGTCGAAGAGGCCACCAACCCGGAAGCGGTGCAGCGTAGGGCACGGGACGTGGTCGCGGCGCTCGCCTCCGTTAAGGACTGACGCTCCAAGGTTTCTCTCAGGATTGGCCGTTCGGACATCTTGTGCCGAAGATCGAAGAGCCCTCACACTCCGCGTTGGTAATTTCACTTCACGGGGGAGGGGACCGGCCATGCGCCGATCCGTTACCACTGGCGCGCGCCGCGCGGCATTCGTGGTGGCCGTTGTCTTCGGGCTGACGGTCGCCATACCGGCCGACGTGGTGCGGCCAGGTGGTGAGTTTCCACTTACGTGGCTCACCTGGTTCGCGCAGCGTCCCGCCTGGTCGGCGACCGCGGCGTTCGTGGGCCTTCCCGTGCAGCACAGGGGGAAGCCGGTCACGGTCGACCCGCACGTGCCGGCTTCGGCGACCGATGCCGGCACGGGGGCAGGGCGGGCACCCCAGCCCGCGCCCGGCACCCTCGAGTCGTACCAGCCGCACCGAATCGCCACCACGCCCGAGGTGACGGATGTGGCTGAGCCGGGCTTCGACGCCCGGACCAGCACCCGGGACGCCCGGAAGTCGAGTGCGCGCTCGGACATCTTCGCGAACGCCGACGGCTCCTTCACCAAGCGCACCTACAACCGCCCGGTCAACTACCGCGCAGCGGACGGCAGTTGGCAGAAGATCAATTCGAACCTCGCCCGCCGCTCCGACGGCCGTCTGCACGTCACGGCGAACCGGCTCGGCGTGTCGGTCGCCGCCGGCACTCCGGGTGCGACCGGGCGCGCCACCAACTCGGCCGCGGACGGCGACCTCGCCCAGCTCACCCTCCCCAGCGGTGAGAGCGTCGGCTACCGGCTCGAGGGCGGCACCGTCAACGCGCCCGAGGTGACCGGGCCGACCGCTCGCTACCGGGACGTTCTTCCGCACACCGACCTGGAGCTGACCACCTTCGACGCCGGTATCAAGGAAACTCTGGTGCTGCGTTCGCCGGAGGCGGCGTCGACCTGGGTGTTCCCGCTGCGGCTCACCGGCCTGACCCCACGACTCACCGCCGCGGGCTCGGTGGAGCTACTCAACGCCGACGGCAAGGCCGTGGCCTGGTTCCCGCACGGCTCGATGCAGGACTCGAAGGTCGACCCCCGTTCCGGCGCCCCGGCCGAGTCCGACGCCGTCACGTTCGAGATCGTCACGTTCGACGGCGCGCCCGCGCTGAAGGTCGTGGCCGATCCGGCCTGGCTGCGTGACCCGGCCCGCCAGTATCCGGTGCGGGTGGACCCCACCGCGACCACCGGCACCACCGGTGACGTCTACGTTGACAGCGACAGCCTGACCACCAACCACAACGGCGACAACCTGCCCGTCGGCACGTACAACGGCGGTGACGTCAAGGCACGCTCGTTCATCCACTTCGACGAGTTCACCAGCGACGGCCTCGCCGGCAAGCGGTTCAGCGCGGCCAAGCTGCGCCTCTACCACACCTGGTCGTACAACTGCACCTCGCACAAGGCGTTCGACGTGCACCGGGTGACGCAGGCGTGGACGGTCGCCGGCCTGACAAGCGCCGCGCACCCCGGGCCGACCATCTCCCCCTCGATCGGCTCGCTGACCATCACCGACAACTACCCGGCCTGCACCAACGACCCGCCCAACCGGAGCACCGGCAAGTGGGTCACCGTGCCGCTCGCCGTCGACACGTTCAACGACTGGTCGACCGGTGGCATGAACGAGGGCCTCGCGCTGACCGCCTCGGAGACGGACTCGACGGCCTGGAAGCGGTTCACCGCCGCCAACTACTCGGACGGCAGCTACAAGCCGTATCTGGAGCTGACCTACACGAACAACGTCGCGCCGCAGGTCAACGTCCGCTACCCGACGAACAACGCGGTCGTGCAGACCCTCACCCCCGAGCTGCACTCTCGGGCGGTCGACCCGGACAACTGGCCGGCCAAGGGTTTCACCTACAACTACGTGGTCGCGGACGCCGGCACCGGCGCGGTGGTGGCCAACTCGGGCTGGGTCTCGACGGCGAGTTGGACCATCCCCGCGGGCAAGCTGACCTGGAACAAGAGCTACCTCTACACCGTCCAGGTCAACGACAAGGCGGGTTCCAGCGCGGTCTACCCGGCGTACGCGTTCACCACGTCGGTGCCACAGCCGTTGCTCACCGGGAGTCTGGCGCAGAACTCGGGGAAGGGCTACGACGCCGGCATCGGCAACTACACCACCTCGGCCACGGACGCCAGCGTCGCGACGGTCGGCCCGTCACTGGCGATCACCCGTAGCTACAACAGCCTGGATGCCCGGCGCAGCAACGCCTTCGGTGCCGGCTGGTCCAGCATGCTCGACACCAGGGCCACCCAGGTACGCGACGTGGCGGGCCAGGTGCAGTCGGTCCTCATCACGTACCCGACCGGTCAGGACGTGGCGCTCGGCCGCAACGCCGACGGCACGTTCACACCCGCTTCCGGCCGGTTCTCCGTCCTGAAGGAGAACAAGGACGTCAGCGGAGCCGTCACCGGTTACACGCTGACCGACAAGGACGCCTCTGTCTACGTCTTCGCCCAGTCGGCCGGTAGCGGAGTCTTCAAGATCACGAGCGTGACCGACGCCAACGGTCGGACGATGACGTTCACGTACGACGCCAGCTCGAACGCGACGAAGGTGACCTCCGCCTCCGGCCGGTCGCTCTACGTCACCTGGTCCACCCCGGCCGGTTCGGCGTACGTCCATCCGGCCACCGTGTACACCGACCCGGCCGTCCCCGGTGACTCGAGCACCTCGACGACCTGGCAGTACACCTACGGCACGAGCGACCAGCTGGCCAAGGTATGCCCTCCGACGAGCGCGACGGCCTGCACCACCTACCAGCACGACAGCACCTCGCAGTACGCCAACGCGACCCTGAACGCCGGGCCGTACTCGTACTGGCGGCTGACTGAGGCTGCCGGCGCCACCACGGCGGCGAGTTCGGTGCTGGGCAACGCAGGCGTGGACAACGCCCGCTACAACAACGTCGCGCTGGGCCAGGCGGCGGCGCTGCCCGGCTCCACCGCCACCGCTGCCGGCTTCAACGGCACCAGTTCCCACGTGCAGCTGCCGGGCAACCTGGTCAGCGACGGCCAGTACCAGTCGGTCAGCATGTGGTTCAAGACCACCACCCCGAACGGCGTGCTGTTCAGCTACCAGGCCGATGCGATCACCAAGGGCACCACGGCCGGCAACTACACCCCGTCGATCTACATCGGTAACGACGGCAAACTGCGTGGATCGTTCTGGAACGGGACCCCGTCGCCGATCAACACGAACGTGACGGTCACCGACGGCGCCTGGCACCACGTGGTGTTGGCCGGCGCCGGGGACACCCAGAAGCTCTACCTGGACGGGATCGACCGGGGCACCCTCGGCGGCACCATCGCCCAGATCCCCGGCGGCTCGGCGAACGTGCTGGTCGGTGCCGGGTTCGTCGGCGGTGGCTGGCCCAGCCACGTCAACAGCGGCGTGACGCCCGCGAGGGCCACCTACTTCACCGGCTCCATCGCCGAGGTGTCGTTCTTCAACCAGGCGGTCACCGGCACCACGGCGTCGGCGTTGCACAGCGCCGGTCGCACGGCCCACCCGGTGCTCAGCGCGGTGGTCCGTCCCTCGGGTGGGATCACCGCCCAGGTCGGCTACGACAAGACGACCGGCCGGGTGTCCACGGTCACCGACGAGAACGGCGGCGTGTGGACGATGGGCACGCCCACCGTCTCGGGCAGCAGTGACGTCTACGCGGCCTCGGTGCTCGGCGCGAAGCCGGCCGACTACTGGCGGCTCGGGGACGTCGAGGCGACGGACGCCGCCAACGAGGTGCAGGGCGGTGTCGCCACCTACAGCTCCGCCACGCTCGGTGTCGCCGGCCCGTTCAGCGACAGTCGGGCCGCGTCGTTCAACGGAACAACCTCCTACCTGCAACTTCCGCCCGAGGATGCCCCGGCCACCGGGCCCAACTCGGTCGAGATGTGGTTCAAGATGCCGGCCGGCAACACCGCCGGTGGTGTCCTCTACGGCTACCAGGCCAGCCCGATGTCGGACCCGGCGGTCGCCGGTATGTGGACCCCGGCGCTCTACGTCGGCACGGACGGCAAGCTGCGGGGCGGGTTCTGGACCGGCATCTCCACCCGGGTGATCACCAGCGCGGGCCTGGTCAACGACAACAAGTGGCACCACGTCGTGCTCTCCGCCGCCAGCAACACGCAGTCGCTCTATCTGGACGGCGCCGCCGTCGGCAAGCTCGACAACGCGTTGGTCGTCGCCGACAAGCAGAACGTCTACGTCGGCGCGGGCAAGTGGGCCGGCGGATGGCCGATGCACGGCACCCGTGACGTCGGCTACTTCAACGGGTCGATCGCCGAGGTGGCGTTCTACCGTTCGCAGCTCTCCGCCGACCAGGTCACCGCGCACTTCCAGGCGTCGAAGCAGACCGCACCGGTCGCGGTAACCATGGTCAACGGTGTCGCCAGCGCGATCCCGATGCCCGTCTCCACCGTCTCGGTCACCGGGCCGACCGGCGAGAAGGTCTCCTACAGCTACGACCTGGTCAACGGCAGCCGGATGGTCGCCCAGACCGATGGGCTGGGCAACACCACCAAGTTCGGGTACGACGTGGGCGGCTACGGCAACCTGACGTACGACCCGCGCGGGGTCTGGTCCCAGGAACTCCAGGATGCCCGGGGCAACACGAAGCAGGTCATCACCTGCCAGGACCAGTCGGCCAGCAAGTGCTCGTCGGTCTACTACACCTACTACGCCAACTCGGCCGAGCCTCTGAACTGGGCGGACGCCGCGTTGCCGATGATGTTCGAAGACTTCAGTGGTGACGGCGCTCCGGACGTGGTCTACCGGGCCGCCAACAACACCATCCAGATGGTGCAGGGCAACGGCGCGGGTGGCTGGCTGACCAGCCTGCCAACGCAGATCGGGACCAGCCTGGCTGCCGCGAACATGGCGGTGGCGGCCAAGGACTTCTCCGGCGACGGCAAGCCGGACCTGCTGTGGCGCAGCGCCTCCGACGGCAACCTCTACATGCTCAACGGCAACGGCGCGGGTGGCTGGGTGTCGAGCACCTCGGTCAAGATCGGCCCGAATGTCAGCGCCGCGGACCTGATGGTCTACTCCAAGGACTTCAGCGGTGACGGCAAACCCGACATCATCTACCGCAGTTCCGCCGACAAGAACCTGTACCTGCTGAAGGGCAACGGCTCGGGCGGCTGGTTGAGCACCACCGCGACCCTGATCGGCCCGAACGTGAGCGCCGCGAACCTGCTCGTCGCTCCGGGTGACTTCGACGGCGACGGCAAACCCGACGTGCTCTATCGCAGCAGCGCGGACAACAACCTCTACCTGCTGCGGGGCAACGGGTCCGGTGGTTGGTTGAGCACCACCGCCACCCGGGTCGGCACCGGCTGGGGCAGCGCCAAGGCGCTGCTGTCGGCCGGCGACTTCGACGGTGACAAGAAGCCCGACGTCGTCTACCACAAGACCACCGACAACGACATGTACCTGGTGTCGGGCAACGGGACCGGTGGGTGGGCGACCGGCAGCTCCATCAAGATCGGTGGCACGCCCGACCCGCGCAACGACGTCATCCTGACCATGCGCGACGGTCGATCGTCGTCGGCCACGGACAACCGCTACCTGACCAGCTACGGGTACGACGGCAAGGGCAACCAGACCAGCATCACCGACCCGCTGGGCCGGGTCACCCGGACCACCTTCACCGACGGCACCACCGTCGCGGCGAAGGATGGCGGGTTCGCCCCGGCCGGTCTGCCCTCGACCGTGACCACCGCCGGCGGGCAGACGCAGACCATCACCTACTACGCCAGCGGCGACGTCGCCGAGATGGTCGAACCGGGCGGCAAGGTCACCCGCTACACCTACGACGGGTTGGGCCGCCTGCTCACCGAGACCGATTTCACCGGCAGCTACCCCGCGGGGCTCACCACGAGCCACGAGTACGACCGGTTGGGCCGCGAGATCAACGAGACCGAGCCGGGGGTCACGAACCGGGTCACCGGCGCGATCCACACCGCCCGCACCACCACCGTGTACGACGACGACGGCAACGTCACCGAGGTCACGGTCAGCGACCTGACCGGCGGCGACGCGTCCCGTACCGAGAAGCACACCTACAACTCGTACGGGCAGGAGTCGACGACCACCAACGGCGTCAACCAGACCACCGCGTTCGAGTACGACCGGTACGGCCGGGTGGTCAAGGAGACCGGCCCGGACGGCGGGGTGACCAGCAGCACCTACGACGTCGAGGGCAACCTGCTCACCACGACGGAGAAGAACTTCACCGGCGACCCGAACAAGCCGTCGGCACCCCGTGACCTGGTGACCACCAGCCGGGCGTACGACCCGGCGGGCCGGCTCGCCAGCGAGACCGACGCGATGGGCTGGACCACCAGCTACACGTACACCGACAACGGTCTGGAAGCGAAGGTCAGCCGGACCGACGGCACCCGGACGTTCGTGGTGGAGGAGAACCTCTACGACGCTGCCGGCAACGTGGTCAGCGAGATCACCAACAACGGTCACACCGTCACCACCACGGAGTACGACGCAGCGGGCCGGTCGACGGCGGCGGTCGTCGACCCCACCGGGCTCAAGCGCCGCACCGCATTGACCTACGACGCCGACGACAATGTCATCTCCACCGTCTCCTCCGGGCCGGACGGCACCGTCACCAGCGTCTCCGACGCGCTCTACGACAGCGCCGGCCGGGCCATCGCCGAGACGGAGTACCCGTCGGCGGCGCTGACCCCGGTGGCGCGCTGGAAGCTCGACCAGACCAGCGGCACGAAGGCCGCCGACTCCGCCGGCAACAGCACGGCCAATGCGGTCGGCAACGTCGCCTGGTCCACCGACCGGGGCGGCTCGGCCGTCCTCGACGGCACCAGCGCGTACCTGAAGACCGGCCCGGTGGTGGACACCAAGCGCGCGTTCACGGTCACCGCCTGGGCCAAGCTCAAGTCCGGCGGCCCGACCACCGACCAGCTCGTCTTCGCGGCGCCCGGATCGAACGGCAACTCGGCTCTGAAGTTGTATTACGCGCCGGCCCAGAGCCGCTGGTTCTTCGCCATGGCGGTGACCAAGGCGGACGGGACCGTCACCTGGCTCGGCGGCGGCGGTCCGACCGGTTCCGCAGTCACCGACGCGTGGACGCACCTGTCGCTCGTCATGGACCCGACCGCCAGGACGGGCAAGCTGTACGCCGATGGCAGCCTGCAGACCACGGTGACCACCACCGAAGCCTTCAACAACACCGCGACCGGTTTCACCATCGGCGGCGCGGACGGTTTCGGCTGGTTCCCCGGCGGCATCGACGACGTGCAGGTCTACCAGAAGGCTCTGACCGACGCGGAGGTTTCGCAGGTCAGAGCGGGGACCGCCCCGGCGGCGGACGCGCACGTCATCCGTACCTCGCAGGTCCTGGACTCCGACGACCTGCCCACCTCGGTCACCGACCCGAACGGCAACACCACCCACTACGGGTACGACGAGGAGGGCCGGGCGGTGAAGACCACCGCCCCGGCGGCGATGACCGAGCAGCCCGGTCAGGTTCCGGCCCTGGCCAACGCGGTGAGCCTGGTCGGGTTCAACACCTTCGACGAGCCGACCGACACCCGGGACGCGAACGGCAACTGGTCGGTGGTGGAGTACGACGCGGTGGGCCGGGTGGTGTCGGACAAGGCGCCGGCGTACACCCCGCCCGGGTCGGCGACGCCGATCGTGCCGGAGACCCGGCACAGCTACGACGAGAGCGGTCAGCTGGAGGCGGTCACCGACCCGCTGGGCAAGGTGACCCGCTACGAGTACGACCAGCTCGGCCGGGTGTCGAAGGAGATCGCGCCGAACGACGGCGCCACCACCTACACCTACGACGACGCGGGCAACGTGCTGTCGTCCACCGACCCGACCGGGGCGGTGAGCGCCGCGACCTACGACTACCTGGGTCGCACGGTCACCTCGACGGAGGTGGTGCGGCAGGAGGGCAAGAGCCACACCACCAACTACACGTACAACGCCCAGGGTTGGCCGTCGCAGGTCACCACGGCCGCCGGGGTGAACAGCTCGACGACGTACAACGTGCTCGGTGATCCGCTGACGGTCACCGACGGCGCCAACAACGTGAGCCGCTACGAGTACGACGCCGAGGGTCGGACCACCAAGACGATCCGCCCGGACGGCTCGTACGCCACGGTCACCTACGACATGGCGGACCGGCCCACCCGCACCGCCGAGTACAGCCCGACCGGGACGTTGCTGTCGGAGCAGTCGGCCCGCTACGACCGGGCCGGCAACATGGTGGCCAGCACCGACGCCCGTAAGACGACGGTGACCTACGAGTACGACGCGACCGGCGTGGTCACCAAAGAGACGCAGCCGATCTCCGCGTCGGACTCCATCGTCACCACGTTCGGCTACGACCTGGAGGGCAACCGCACGCGGTTCACCGACGGCCGGGGCAACGCCTTCCACACCAGGTACAACTCGTGGGGCCTGCCGGAGGCGATGATCGAACCGGCAACCGCCGCGCACCCGGACCCGGCGGACCGGACCTTCACCCTGGAGTACGACAAGTCCGGTCGCCCGGCGAAGCAGACCATGCCGGGCGGGGTGTCGGTCAGCAACGAGTACGACGATCTGGGGCAACTGGTCCGGCAGTCGGGCTCGGGGGCCGAGGTCGCCACGGAGGACCGGACCTTCGGCTACGACGTCGCCGGCCGGATGACCTCACTGTCCGGCTCGGGCGGCACGAACACCATCACGTACGACGACCGAGGCCTGCCGCGGTCGGTGACCGGCCCGTCGGGGAACTCGGCGTTCGGGTACGACCCCGACGGCCGGCTGGCCTCCCGGCAGGACGCGGCCGGCACGACCTCCTACACCTACGACGGCGCGGGCCGGCTCTCGTCGCTGGCCAACCCGACGGCCGGCGTGCAGATGGCCTACACGTACAACACGCTCTCCCAGGTCAAGAAGATCACGTACGGGTCGAACGGGAACACCCGCGACTTCACCTTCGATCCGCTGCGTCGGCTCACCGGCGACGAGTTGAAGTCGTCCGCCGGGGCGTCGCTCGCGAAGATCACCTACGGCTGGGACGCGAACAGCAACATCATCTCGAAGTCGACGACCGGGTTCGCCGGCTCGGCGGCGAACACCTACACCTACGACCTGGCCGACCGGCTGACGTCCTGGAACAACGGCGCCGCCACCACTGTGTACGCGTACGACAAGTCCGGTAACCGGGTGCAGAACGGTTCCAAGCTGTTCACCTACGACCAGCGGAACCGGCTGCTCACCGCCGACGGGGCGAGCTACACCTACACGGCCCGGGGCACCCTGGACAACGCCGGCGGCAACATCACCCGCACCGACGCCTTCGGGCAGGTGGTGTCGCAGCAGTCGACGGGCGGTACGCAGACCTACACGTACGACGGTCTGGGCCGCGCGATTCGGCCCGGCCACGCGTACACCGGTCTGGGGAACGACCTAGCGGCCGACTCCAGCGCGACCTACGTGCGGGGGCCGTCCGGCGAGGTGGTCGGCGCCAACGGCGGCGGCAACCAGCGGATGGTCTGGACGGATCTGCACTCGGACGTGGTTGGGCAGTTCACCCCGGCCGGGACGGCGTTGGCTGGCTCGGTGACGTATGACCCGCTGGGCAAGGCGCTCAACACCAGCGGGCTGCTCGGTCAGCTCGGCTACCAGTCGGAGTGGACCGACGCGTTGACCAGTCGGGTCAACATGCTGGCCCGCTGGTACAACACGGACACCGGGCAGTTCGACACTCGGGACACGGCGAGCAACAGCCCGCTGCCGGACTCGATCAACGCCAACCGGTACCAGTACGGCGACGCGAACCCGATGACGGTCACCGACCCGAGCGGACACTTCGGCTTGGGCAGCCTGAAGAAGTCCTTCTCCCGCGCGGTCAGCTCGGTCACCTCAAGCGTCCGCTCGTACGCGTCGTCGGCCTATTCGTACGCCTCGTCGTACGCGTCGTCGGCCTACTCGTACGCGTCGTCGGCCTACAGTGCCGCGAAGTCGACGGTGAAGAAGACCGCCTCGCGGGCCAAGGCGGCGGTGAAGAAGAAGTACCACCAGGCCAAGAAGAAGTACAACCAGGTCAAGAAGCAGGTCAAGAAGAAGTACAACCAGGCCAAACGGGCGGTCAAGAAGAAGTACAACCAGGTCAAGAAACGCGTCGCCAAGAAGGTGGCGGCGGTCAAGAAACGCGCCAAACAGGCCGCGGCGAAACTGAAGCAGGCCGGTAAGAAGATCGCCGCCAAGGCACAGCGGGTGGTCAAGAAGGCCACGACTGCCGTGCGGGATGCCGCGAACGCGACGACCAAGTGGGTCAAGGAGCACAAGGACGTCCTGTTGGAGGTCGCCGCGATCGGCGGCGCGATCCTGGCAGGTATCGCCTGCACGGCGGTGACCGCCGGTGTCGGTGCGATCGCCTGCATGGCCGGTGCCGGGGCGCTGATCAGCCTGGCCAAGGACGCCGCGCAGGGCGACATCCACAGCATCGGTGACGCGCTGGGCTCCCTGGGCACCGGTGCGGTGACCGGGCTGATCGGTGGTGCGGGCGGGGCCATCGCGGCGCGGGTCGGTGCTGCGGTGGCGAAGAAGGTCGGTACCGGTCTGGTGGGCCGGTTGGCGACCGAGGCCGCCGAGAACGGTGTTGAGGACGCGGTCGGGCAGTTGGCCACGTCGGGCACCTACAACCCGCGGGCTGCCGCGGAGAACATGGTGCCAGGGCTCGGTGGGTTGAGCCGCAAGGGCGGCGGAGGCGCACGCTCCGGTGGGGCTTCTTCGAGTGGCTCCGGTGGTGGTAGCGGGTTCAATCCGCTCGGCCTCGCGGTCGGTGGCGGTGGTGGCGGCTGTAAGGGCAGTCGGCACAGCTTCGATCCGAAAACCCGGGTCCTCATGGCGGACGGCACGAGCCGGCCGATCGAGGACGTCAACGTCGGCGACAAGGTCATGGCGACCGACCCGGTGGCTGGTAAGTCCGAGCCGAAGCAGGTCACCCAACTGCACCGGAACATCGACAAGGACCTGACCGACCTGACCGTCCGCGACCAGGACGGCAACGTGACGAAGGTCGAGACGACCTGGCACCACCCGTTCTGGAACGCCTCGAAGCGCAAGTGGGACGACGCCAAGGACCTGAAGCCGGGCACCAAGCTGCTGGTCAAGGGCAAGGGCGCGGTCACCGTCGTCGCAGTGCTCAACAAGCTCGGCGTCGAGGAAATGCGCGACCTCACCGTCGCCGACATCCACACCTACTATGTGATCCCCGGTGATGAACCGGTGCTCGTCCACAACAACAACCCTGCCCGCTTCATCTGTGACAGTGACGGCGTAACTACTGATAGTGAGTATGCGGTTCCTACTGAGAGGTATAACCGCAAGAAGCACTACGGTGGAGCGCAGACCAACGGTCCTGCAGGTCGCGCAGCTCGAGCGGCTGGCGAGGGGCAGCCTTGCCCGGTTTGTAGGAAGACGATGGTCACCGGCACGGAGACCGCACCGATCCCGGAGCACGAGCCGGCCCTCCTTTTGCACTACTACGTGCACGGGGGCAAGGATTCGTCCAATGCGGAACGCAGACGGGAGGCCAGGGAGGGTATCAATGGTGCGGCGTGCAGGACATGCCAGAACGAGCAGGGTGCGGAGATGGCCACGATTTCGAGGAATATCGCGAAGGCATTTGGGTTGACATGACGACTACCAGTGATCAGGTTCATCGGCAGCTTCTCGAACATATCGGCGGCAGTTGGCCCGACCGAGAGCAGGTGGATCTGGAGTGGGAGATGGGGCCAATCAAAGAGCGCCTTCCTTCGTTCCAAGTTAGGCGCCTTTCGCCCCCTGGCCCGGGCTTTGGATATGTCTACCTTTCAGTTGGTGCATTCGAAGCTCCCAGCGCGCCTCCTTACGAGTTCTTCCTGATGGCGCCAGCGGAATCGTGGTCCCATGTAGAAACGCTCGCAATGGTGGCTCATTTCCATTCCTTTCCTGAACATTCTTTGCGCCCAGGCTCCTTAGTGGATCTCGGAAAACCGTGGACTGAAGGCTCCAAGTTCCATCATCTTCTGGTGTCTTGGCCCCACCCTTTCGATCCTCGGGTGGCAACGTGTGACACAGCTCGCGGTGAAGTGATGTTCTTGTGGCTGGTCGCGATTTCCGAACAGGAGGCGCAGTTTTCTCGTACCTACGGGGTGGAATTGCTTGAGGATCGCCTTGAGGCTTCCGGGGTGAATCTGTTAGATCCGTTCCGGGGCTCGGTCATCTGATCCTCTGGGATGCTATGGACTTCGGTTGGGACTTGGCGGCCGAATCGCGGCCGCAGCCGAGTCATCGGCGTAAGGAAGATGCTCGTTCACCGCGAGAGCAGAGCCACCCGTGACTTCGACTGTGGGCTGGCTAAGTTCGAGGCCAGCCCACCGACCCCATGCACCTGTTGCTCCTGATGAAGGATCTCCGCCGCGCGCTCAGCGGTTGACCCTCCAGATCAGCAGGGGCGGCGGATCGGTCCGCAGGAACCGGCCGGCAGTGGGCGACAATCCATGGCATGCGTTTCCGCATCCTGGGGCCGACCCAGGTGGTGCTGGCCGACGGGCGAGAGGTCCCCGTGGGCGGTCCGC
Source organism: Micromonospora sp. NPDC050276 (assembly GCF_044459545.1). Taxonomy (NCBI): domain Bacteria; kingdom Bacillati; phylum Actinomycetota; class Actinomycetes; order Micromonosporales; family Micromonosporaceae; genus Micromonospora; species Micromonospora sp. NPDC050276. The sequence continues at coordinate 29,214 of NZ_JBITJA010000012.1, forward strand.
GGCTGCGCGCGCTACTGGCGCTCCTGCTGCTCGACGCGGGTCGGGTGGTCTCCACCGAGCGACTGATCGACGGCCTGTACGGCGATCATCCACCCCGAGGTGCGGCCAACGCGCTGCAGTCCCAGGTGTCGCGGCTGCGGCAGGCCCTGCCGGCCGGGCACGACCCGGTCGAGTTTCACCCGGCCGGTTATCGCCTCGCCGTGGATCCCGACGATGTCGACGCGTACCGGTTCGAGCGGCTCGCCGAGGCGGGTCGCCGCGCGCTCGTCGACGGTGACTGGCCCCGGGCGGCGGCCGTGTTGCGCGAGGCGCTGGAGCTGTGGCGTGGTCCCGCCCTGGCCGATGCCATCGGTGCAGGCGGCGCGCCCGCGCAGGCGGCCCGGCTGGACGAACTGCGGTTGGCCGCCATCGAGGATCGGGTTGAGGCGGACCTGGCGTTGGGCGCACACGGCGCGCTGATCGCGGAGCTGCGGGAACTGGTCGTCACGCATCCGCTGCGGGAGCGCTCGCGGGGCCAGCTCATGCGCGCCCTGGCCGCCTTGGGTCGGCCGGCGGAGGCGCTGGCCGAGTTCGAGGACGCCCGGCGCACGCTGGCCGACCAGCTCGGCGTCGACCCGTCGGCGGAGCTGGCCGCGATTCATCTCGCGGTGCTGCGTGGCGAGGAACGCGGGTCGGCCGAACCCGCGCTGCCGGGCCAGCTCACCACGTTCGTCGGGCGGGAGGATGAGCTAAAACGCGTCGGCGAGCTGCTCGGCGAGCGGCGGCTGGTCACCCTCACCGGCCCCGGGGGCGCGGGCAAGACGCGCCTGGCGATCGAGGCCGCGGGCCGGGTCGACGGGGAGGTCCGTTTCGTCGAGCTGGCGGGGCTGGCCGACGGTTCGGACGTCCCGCAGGCGGTGCTGAGCGCGCTCGGCCTGCGCGACGCCGGCCTGCGCGCCCCGGCCGAGCCAGGCCGACAGACCACCGATCGGCTGGTCGAGGCGCTCGCCGAGCGGCGACTGCTGCTGGTGCTCGACAACTGCGAGCACGTCATCGCCGACGCGGCCCGGCTTGCCGCCCGGTTGTTGAGCGGGTGCCCGGCATTGCGCGTCCTGGCCACCAGCCGCGAGCCGCTCGGGCTGGCCGGTGAGGCGTTGTGCCCGCTGTCCGGGCTCACCCTGCCACCGCTCGGCGCATCGGCGCTGGACACCGACGACTACGCGGCGGTCAGCCTTTTCGCCCAGCGGGCGGCCGACGTCGTACCCGATTTCACCGTCACCCCGGCCAACGTCGAGCTGGTCCTGCGGATCTGCCGCACGCTCGACGGCCTGCCGTTGGCCATCGAGTTGGCCGCCGCGCGACTGCGAGCGTTGCCCGTCGCCGAGGTGGCCGCCCAACTGGACGATCGGTTCCGGATGCTGTCCATGAGCAGCCGTGCTGCGGCGCCCCGGCACCGCACCCTCCGGGCGGTGGTCGAATGGAGCTGGGACCTGCTCGACGACGCCGAACGGCGACTGGCCCGACGGCTGACCGTCTTCGCCGGTGGGGCCACGCTGGAGGCGGCCGGGCGGGTCTGCGGCCTGCCCGGCGCCGAGTTCGTCGACGCGCTCACCGGTCTGGTCGACAAGTCCTTCGTGGAGATGACCGGCGGCCGGTACCGGATGCTCGAAACGGTGCGGGCCTTCTGCGCCGAGCGTCTCGCCGAGGCCGGCGAGGCCGACCAAATGCGTCGCGCGCACACCGCGTACTTCCTGGAGTTCGCCTGGACCGCCAGCGACCACCTCCGGTGCGCGGAGCAGCTGCACTGGCTGCGACGGCTCGACGCGGAGCGGGACAACCTGCACGCGGCGCTGCGCCGTGCCACCGCCGCCGGTGACGCGTCCGACGCGGCGGGGCTGGTCGCGGCCCTGTCGTTCTACTGGTGGCTGCGCGGCATGCGTGGGGAAGGGGCGCGGCTGGCGGCCGACGTCCTCGAACTGCTCGGCGCCGAAGCACCGCCGGGAATGAGCGAGGAGTTCGCCCTCTGCGTCTACAACGCGTCGCTCGCCGGTTCCGGTCACCTGCCGTCTCTCGGGACGCAGCACGCCGTGATCCGCAGCCTCGACCGGCCGCCGCGACAACCCTTCTTGCTGTACCTGTCGGGGATCTCGACCGGACCGCCATCCGGCGGAGTCGAGCACGTCGACGAGCTGACACGGGAGCTGCAGTGGCTGGTCGGCCGGGACCCGTGGATCAACGCGCTTGTCGCGATGGGAAGGGGCTCGACGTTGATGTGGTGTGGTGAGCAGGACCGGGCCAGGGCCGCGCTGACCACCGCGCTCGACGGCTTCCGAAAAACCGGGGACCGGTGGGGTTCCATGATCACGCTTGGTGCGCTCGGCGAGCTGGCGGCGTGGCAGGGCGATCCGGAGACGGCGGGCGCCCACATGGACGAGGCCATGGGCCTGGTCGAGGCGCTCGGGTCGGCCGTCGACCAGGCCGACATGCTGCGTACCCGGGGTGAGATAAGGCTGCGCGCCGGTGACCTCGCGGCGGCGCACGACGACTTCGCCGGTGCGCTGCTCCTCGCGCAGCGCAGCGGCGCGCCCGAGTTCGTGGCCAGCGCCCGGCTCGGCCTCGCCCAGGTGGCGCGCCTGCGCGGTGACCTGGCCGCGGCGCGGCGGTTCTGCGAGGAGGCGTTGATCGGCGGGCTCACCGGCTGGTATGTCGGCGAGGCCGCCCGTGCGGAGATCCTTCTCGCTCTGCAGGAGATTACCGAGGCGGAGAAGGCCGGTGCGCCGCCGTCAGTGGACGGTGCGTGATCCGTCAGCGCCCGACCGCACCGTGGGGGCATGACGACATTCGAAGTGGTCGCCGAGGGCCTGGGCAAGCGGTACGGCCCGACCCGGGCGCTCGACGCGTTCGATCTGACCGTGCCGGCCGGCACGGTCCACGGACTGCTGGGGCCGAACGGCGCGGGCAAGACGACGGCCGTACGAATCCTCACCACGCTGCTGCGCTTCGACACGGGACGGGCCACCGTGGCCGGGTACGACGTGCTGCGGCAGCCCGACGAGGTGCGGGCCCGGATCGGGCTGACCGGGCAGTACGCCGCGGTCGACGAGATCCTCAGCGGCCGGCAGAACCTGGAGCTGTTCGGCCGGTTGTTCCGGCTCGGCCGACGGGAGGCCCGTCGACGCGCCGGCGAACTGCTGGAACGGTTCGGGCTCGAGGAGGCGGCGAGCCGGTCCGCCGGTGAGTACTCGGGTGGGATGCGCCGCCGGCTGGACCTCGCCGCCAGCCTGATCCGTACGCCGCGGGTGCTCTTCCTGGACGAGCCGACGACCGGCCTGGACCCGCGCAGTCGCAACCAGGTGTGGGACCTGGTCCGCGGTCTGGTCGCGGACGGGACCACGGTGTTGCTCACCACCCAGTACCTGGAGGAGGCCGACCAGCTCGCCGACCGGATCTCGGTGATCGACGTCGGCCGGGTGGTGGCCGAGGGCTCACCGGACGAGCTGAAGTCGATGACCGGTGGTGACCGGATCGAGGTGGTGGTGCGCGAGGCCGCCGAGGTGACCCGGGCCGCCCGCATCATCGCGCCGATCTGCGGCGCGGAGCCCGAGCTCGACCCGGAGGTTCGGCGGCTCAGCGTGCCGGTGGTCGACCGCGTCACGGCGTTGGTCGACGTGGTACGTGCCCTGGACGACGCCGGGATCGCGGTCGAGGACGTCGGCCTGCGGCGCGCGACGCTGGACGAGGCGTTTCTGCACCTGACCGGGCGCCGTCCGGACGAGACCCGCGAACCCGTCGGGGCCGGCCGAAAGGCGGACGCGGCATGACGGCAGCGATCACGGACAGTTGGACGATGACCAGGCGGAACATGACCCACGTGATCCGCGCGCCGGAGGAGTTGATCCTCTACTTCTCGCTGCCGATCATGTTCGTGCTGGTCTTCGGGTACGTCTTCGGCAGCGGCATGCAGGTGTCCGGTGGTGGCAACTACCGGGAGTTCCTGCTGCCCGGGGTCTTCGTGATGACGATGCTGTACGGGCTGGGGGCCACCGCGACCGGCTTGGCGCTGGACCTCAGTCGGGGGGTGGTCGACCGGTTCCGGTCGATGCCGATGGCACGGTCCGCGCTGATGACCGGTCGCAGCGCCGCCGACCTGTTGCGCGCCCTGCTGGAGATGTCCACCCTGCTGGTGTGTGGCCTGCTCGTCGGGTGGCAGTGGCGCCTCGGTGTGGGCAGAGCGCTGCTTGCCGTTGGGCTCCTCCTGCTGCTGCGAATCGCGATCACCTGGGTCGGGATCTACCTGGCGTTGCTGGTCCGCAACCCGGACACGGTCGGTGTGATCGTCTTTCCGGCGGCGTTCCCCTTCACCGCGATCTCCAATGTCTTCGTGTCGCCCGAGCTGATGCCGTCGGTCATCGGGACGATCTCGGAGTGGAACCCGCTGTCGGCCACCGTCGCGGCGATCCGTGAACTGTTCGGCAACCCGGGCCTGGGTGGCGACTCCTGGCCGGCGGAGCACGCGGTGCTGTTGGCGGTGCTCTGGCCGGTGTTGCTGATCGCGACGTTTGCTCCGCTGGCCGTGCGCCGCTACCGACGGCTCAGCCGCTGAATCCTCGCGCGCCGGTGGCCCCTCCGGGTCACCGGCGCGAGCGGCGGAGCGCGTACCAGGCGGCACCGGCCGCGAGCACACCGAACCCCGCCAGCACGCTGGTCACGGGCAGATTGACCGCGAGTAGCAGACACCCGGCCAGCCCCAAGCCGGCGAGCACCTGCACCGGCAGCCGACGACCAGACTCCCGGCCCAGCGTGAGCGCCGCCGCGTTGGTGATCGCGTAATAGACGAGCACGGTGCAGCTGGAGAAGCCGATAGCGTCGCGTACGTCGCCCAGCAGCACCACCACGATCACCACGGCGGCGACCGCCAGTTCGGCCCGGCGCGGCACCTGGTGCACGGGGTGCACGGCGGCCAGCGCGCCGGGCAGGTCACGGCGACGGGCCATCGCGAGGGTGGTCCGGCCGACCCCGGCGACCAGGGAGAGCAGCACCCCGACGACCGCGATGGTGGCACCGGTGCGGACCACCCACGCGAGGCCGGGCAGCCCGGCGGCGGTCACCACGTCGACCAGGGGCGCGGCGGAACCGGCCAGCCGGTCGGCGCCGAGCACGCCGAGCGCGACCACGGCCAGCACCAGGTAGATCGCGAGCACCACCCCGAGCGCCAGCGGCACCGCGCGCGGAATGGTCCGCTGCGGGTCGCGGACCTCCTCGCCGAGCGTGGCGATCCGGGCGTACCCGGCGAAGGCGAAGAAGAGCAGCCCAGCGGCGGTGAGCACGCCCCGCGCCGAGCCGCCGGGTTCGCCGAGCCGGCCCAGGTGCACCGGCCCGCCCAGCACACCGACGACCGTGACGAGGGCCAGCACCGCGAGCACCAGTGCGACGAGGGCCCTGGTCACGGTGGCGGTCTTGCCGATGCCGCGCAGGTTGACCCCGGTCACCGCGAGCACCGCGCCGACGGCGACCAGCCGCGCCTGGCCCGGCCAGAGGTACGCCCCGATGGTCAACGCCATCGCCGCGCAACTCGCCGTTTTACCGACCACGAAGCCCCAGCCGGCCAGGAACCCGGCGAACGGCCCGAGCCGTTCCCGGCCGTACACGTAGGTGCCGCCGGACTCCGGATAGCGGGCCGCCAGCCGCGCCGAGCTGGTCGCGTTGCAGAAGGCGATGAAGCCGGCCAGCACCAGCGCCGGCAGCAAGCCAGCTCCGCCGGCCGCCGCCACGGCCGGGCCGAAGACCACGAAGACGCCCGCGCCGAGCATCGAGCCCAACCCGATGACAACCGCATCGGGTACGCCGAGCCGCCGCGCCAGTTGATTCACGAGGCGAAACCCTAGGGGTACGAGGTGAACGGCCGGTCCCATTCGCGTAACCGGCCGGGGAGTGGCACGTCGTCCCAGGGCACCCGGTGCAGCACCCGGTCCAGGAGCAGGCCCAGCAGCAGCCCAGCCGCCGAGTCGGTCAGCCAGTGCCAGCCGAGGTAGGTGGTGGTGGTGAGGACGACCAGCGGCGGCACGATGCGGATCACGGTGACGAGCCGGGCCGGTAGGTGCCGGCCGAAGCTGCGGGCCAGCGGGGCGAGCAGCAGTGCGATGACGCCGTACCAGACGATGGCGTTGGCGACGTGCCCCGACGGGTAGGACTGGGCGAATCGGACCGGCAGGTCGTCGTGGAACAACGGCAGGGTCTGCTCGGCTGGCAGGAAGGGTTCCTTGATGCTGGCGCTCGGTGCCGCCCGGGCGGTCCAGACCTTGAGCGGACCGATCGTCAGGTAGGTCAGCACGAAGCCGACCACCGGCGGCAGGATCGGCCGCACCGACCGCAGCCGGACGGCCAGCAGCACACCCAACCCAGCGGCGATCAGAGTCAGTGGGGTGCCCTGGCCGAGCAGGTTGAACACCCGGGCCACCCAGTAGGCGAGCGTGGGTCGGTGCCCGTCGGCCCAGTCGGCGACGGCCCGGTCCACCCCGAAGAGGTGGTCGGCGGCGAGCGCCGCCGTCAACCCGACCAGAGAGACCAGGAGGAGCGCGTCGAACCACCAGCCGGCCGGGCGGACAGGCCGTAGCCGCAGGTCACGTCGTACCGCCGTGGGTTTGAGCACGCGACCACGCTACCGGTCCGGCGCGAGGACCGGATGTTTGGTGCTGTGGGCCCAACCACGATGTGAGGCGGATGCGGGGGGCGACCAGTCATGCTTGTGCCCGTGCGGATCACGTCTGCCCTCGTGGACCCGGCGCTGCTCGACCTGCCCTGGTCGACACCGCTGGAGGAGTGGCCTGCCCAACACCTGGTGGCGCTGCCGCAGGGCATCTCCCGACACATCGTCCGGTTTGTCCGGCTGGGCGAGTACGTGTACGCGTTCAAGGAGACCCGCGAGCGGATCGCCGAGCGGGAGTACGACCTGCTCCGGGCCCTGGAGCGGATCGGTTTTCCGTCGGTCGAGGCGGTGGCGGTCGTCGCCGACCGGCAGACCGAGGACGGGGAGCCGCTCGAATCGGTGCTGATCACCCGGCACCTGCAGTTCTCGCTGCCGTACCGGGCGCTGTTCTCGCACACCCTCCGGCCGGAGACGATGAGCCGGCTGCTCGACGCGCTCGCCGCCCTGATCGTGCGGATGCACCTGACCGGCTTCTTCTGGGGCGACTGCTCGCTGTCGAACACCCTGTTCCGGCGGGACGCGGGCGCGTTCGCCGCCTACCTGGTGGACGCCGAGACGGGCGCGCTGCACACCTCGCTCTCCAACGGTCAGCGCGGCGAGGATCTGGAGATCGCCCGGGTGAACATCTTCGGTGAGGCGCTGGACCTGCAGGCCGCCGGCCTGCTGCACGAGTCCATCGACCCGGAGGTGGTCTGCGAGGAGGTCGTGCAGCGCTACGAGCGGCTCTGGCACGAGATCACCTATGAGCAGGCGATCGAGCGGGAGGCCCGGCACGACATCGAGGGCCGGATCCGCCGGCTCAACGAACTGGGCTTCGACGTCGCCGAGGTGGCCATGTCATCCATCGACGACGGGCGGTTCCTGGTCCGACCAAAGGTCGTCGACGCCGGCTACCACACCCGGCGGTTGCTGCGGCTGACCGGGCTGGACGCCGAGGAGAACCAGGCGCGCAAGCTGCTCAACGACCTGGACGCCTACCGCGCGGAGAGCGACCTGATCGACGAACAGCAGGCCGCGCACCGCTGGCTCACCGAGGTCTTCGAGCCGGTGGTCCGGGCCGTTCCCGCGCACCTGCGCCGCAAGTTGGAGCCGCAGGAGCTGTTCGCCCAGATCATCGAGCACAAGTGGCTGCTCTCCGAGCGGGCCGGCCGGGACGTGGGGATGCGCCACGCGGTCCAGTCGTACCTGACCGACGTCCTGGTGCACCGCCCCGACGAGCAGGCCGTCCTCGGCGTGGAAGTCGCCACCCTGAGCTGAGCCTCAGCCTGGAGCTGATGTCGTAGACGAGTCAACTCCAAAGGGTTCCTAACGCCCTGTCGAGCTGCCCCGAATGTGGGGCGGGCTGGTGTGCGGTGCACCGACACCGAGCGCCTACACCCGGCCCGCCGCCCGCCCGGCTGCTCGCCCGCCCGCCGGCTGCTCGTCCGCCCCGAATCTGGGGCAGCTCGACAGGCAGCGCAACAGGCCCAAGAGACCAACAGGCCCAACAGACCAACAGGCCCAACAGGCGCGGCCGGTCGGGGGCACGCCCGCGACCGGCCGCCTGCGCGCGAAGGCTCCGGCGTCACTCCACCCAGGAGCCCTCACGCAGCACTCGCACCACGTTGAGGTCGTCGTCGAGCACTACCAGGTCGGCGCGGAGACCCACCTGCAGGGAACCGACCCGGTCGCCCAGGCCGATGGCCCGCGCGGGGGTGGTGGCGACCATCCGTGCGGCGTCGACGATCGGGATGCCGGCGTTCACGGCGTGCCGCAGCGCGGCGTCCATGGTCAGCGTGCTGCCGGCGATCGCGCCGTCACGGGCCAGCCGCGCCACCCCGTCAGCGACGGTGACGGCCTGGCCGCCCAGTTCGTACTCGCCGTCGGGCATTCCGGCGGCGGCCATCGCATCGGTGATCAGCGCGGCGCGGTCCGGCCCGGCGGTGGCGGTGGCGAAGGTCAGCATGCCGTCGTGCAGGTGCACCCCGTCGCCGATTAGCTCGCAGATCACGGTGGGCGCGTCGAGTAGCGCCACCACCGGGCCCGGCTCGCGGTGGTGCACCGGCCGCATCCCGTTGAACAGGTGGGTGCCGACACTGGCGCCGGCGGCGACCGCCGCGCGGGTCTGCTCGTACGTGGCGTCGGTGTGGCCAACCGCCGCCACCACCCGCTGCGCGGTGAGCAGCTTGATCGCCTCCAGTGCGCCGTCGCGCTCCGGAGCGAGGGTGACCATCCGGATCGCGCCCCGACCCAGCTCGATCAGCTCGGTCAGCTCGTCGGTCGACGGGTCGCGCAGGTACTCGGGATTCTGTGCGCCGCAGCGGGCGGCCGACAGGTACGGGCCTTCGAAGTGGACCCCTGCCAACACGCCCTCGTCGACCAGCGGCGCGAACGCCTCGGTGGCCGCCCGCATCAGCGAGTAGGGCGCGCTGACCAGGCTGGCCAGCAGGGTGGTGGTGCCGTGCGCCAGGTGGAAGTCCGCCGCCGCGCGAGCCTCTTCGGCCTCCCCGGTGGTGAAGGTGTGCCCGCCGCCGCCGTGCGTGTGCATGTCGACGAAGCCGGGCAGGATCCAGTGCCCGTCGCGCACCGACGGGTACTCGGCCACCGCTGTGATCCGATCGCCGTCCCACTCGACGCAGCCCTGTCGGACGACGCCGGTCGGGGTCACCACTCGGCCGTTCACCCGTACGGTCATCGCTTCTCCTGATGGTTAAGGACGCGCACGGCGTCCAGGGCGAGCAGTGCGGCACCGAGGCAACCGGCCTCGTCGCCGAGGGCTGCCGCGACCAGCTGCGGCTCCCGGTGGAAGGTCATTCGCTCGTGCAACGCCGCCCGCAGCGGGGTCAGCAACCCGTCCCCGGCCTGGGCCAGGCCGCCGCCGAGCACGATCGTCGCCACGTCGAACAGGGCCTGCCCGCTGGCGAGGCCATCGGCGAGCGCCTCGATCGCCTCCTGCCAGACCTGGCTGGCGAGCGGTTCGCCGGCGGCGGCCCGCTCGGCCACCTCGGCCGCCGTCACCGGCGCGTCGGCAGTCTCACCGGCCAGCTCGGCGTAGCGGCGACCGATCGCGGCTGCCGACGCGATCGCCTCCAGACAGCCGGGTCGGCCGCAGCCGCAGCGCGGGCCGTTCGGCCGGACCAGGATGTGGCCGATTTCCCCGGCGGCGCCGTGGGCGCCCACGGCCGCCGTGCCGTCGACGACGTGCGCGGCCGCGATGCCGGTGCCGATCGCCACGAACAGCACGTGCCCGGTGCCGCGTCCGGCGCCGAGCCGGGCCTCGGCGAGGCCACCGACGCGCACGTCGTGGCCGATCGCCGTCGGCAGGCCGAGCCGCGTCACCGCCAGGTCCCGCAGGGGTACGTCCCGGAAGCCCACGTTCGCCGACCAGACCGCGACTCCGCGCGCCTCGTCCACCACCCCGGGCACGGCGATGCCGACGGCGATCGGGGTGAGCCCGTCGGCGCGGCCCTTGTCGGCCAGCCCACCGGCCACGTCCAGGATGGTGTCGACCACGGCGGCCGGGCCACGCGCGGCGTCGGTGGGGTGCCGCTCGGTGCGGATCGCGACGCCGTCCGGTCGGACCAGGGCGCACTTCATGCCGGTGCCGCCGACGTCCAGCGCGACGACCACGCGGTCCATGCCCACGGCGTCGCGGTCGCTCACGCCAACACCACGGACCGGGTCAGGTGTCGGGGCGCGTCCGGGTCGAGGCCCCGACTGGTCGCCAGCGCGACCGCGAAGCGTTGGGCCAGGATCAGGTCGGCCATCGGGTCGACCGGGGTACGACCGGCGGACCAGCTGCCCAGCACCGTGCGCCAACCGTGCGTGCGGCTGTGCACGAAGGCCGCGCCGGTGGCGGCGACATCCTCGGGCAGCCCGTCGGGCAGCTCACCGAACGCCCAGACCAGCCGGCCCGGCGCGGCGACCGAGATGGGCCCGTGCCGGTAGTCCATCGCCGGGTACGCCTCGGCCCAGAAGGTGGCCGCCTCACGGCACTTCAGCGCCGCCTCCTGGGCCAGCCCGACCGTCCACCCCCGACCAAGGAAAGTGGCCTGTTCGATGGTGGCCGGGTCGATCGGCAGCGGGGAACGTACCGCCACCTCGGCGTCGGCGGCGAGCGCGCTGACCGGGTCGCCCAGGTGGGCCCGGAGCAGGGCCAACGCGGTGGTCGCGAAGCGGGTCTGCACCACCGACCGCTCGTCGGCGAAGGGCATGGCGACTGTTGCCTCGGCCAGCTCGACCGCCGGGGATGCGGGGTCACCGACGATGACGGTGGTGGGTGTCCGGCCGCGCAGCGCGGCGAGCAGGTCCAGCACCTCCGTGGTGGTGCCGGAACGGGTGATCGCGATCAACCGGTCGTAGCGGCGGCCGGCCGGGAACTCGGACGCCTGGAACGCGTCGGTCTCGCCCAGGCCGGCCTGCTCGCGGCGGGCCGCGTACGCCATCGCCATGAACCACGACGTGCCGCAACCGACGACGGCGACCCGCTCACCGGGGCGCGGCAGGTGACCGCGCACGACGTTCGCCAGTGCGGCCGCCTCCCGCCAGCAGTCGGGTTGGCTCGCGATCTCCGCGTCCACGTACGCCATGGGAACTCCTCGCAAGGGCCGACCGGTGCGCAATACGGCTCGTTAGACCCGCATTTCGCGCGTTATTCTGCGCGAACGCGGGTGACCATGGCAACCGGCCAGCCGATCGCGCAGGTCAGTCTTTTGCGCCAGCCTAGTTTCGCGCACTAGTGTGCACGCAATCAATCACCGTCCGTGCAGTTGCTGGGAGGGCCCCCGCGGTGGACCGGTACGCCAGATGGAACGCCCTGCTCGAAATGCTGACGGACAACGGCCGGGTCAGCGTCGAGGCGGCAGCCGAGCGGCTGGACGTCTCCCAGGCCACCATCCGACGTGACTTCGACCAGCTCGCGCAACAGCAGATGATCACGAGGACTCGGGGCGGCGCGGTCGCCAACGGCGTGTCGTACGACCTGCCGTTGCGCTACAAGACGGCCAAGCACTCGGCCGAGAAGCAGCGGATCGGGGCGGCCGCTGCGGCGCTGGTCACGCCGGGCACGGTGGTCGGCCTGAACGGCGGCACCACCAGCACCGAGGTGGCGAGGGCGCTCGCCGTCCGACCGGATCTGAACACCAGCGCCGAAGGCGCCCAGCTCACCGTGGTGACCAACGCGCTGAACATTGCCAACGAGCTGCTGGTCCGCTCCCGGATGAAGGTCGTGGTGGCCGGCGGCGTGGTGCGTCCGAAGTCGTTCGAGCTGGTCGGTCCGCTGGGTGGGGCGCTGCTGCGCGAGGTCACCCTGGACGTCGCCCTGCTCGGTGTGGACGCCATCGATCCGCAGCTCGGGGCCGCCGCCCATCACGAGGGAGAGGCGGCGATGAACAACCTGATGGTGGCCCGCGCCAAGCGCGTGGTGATCATCGCGGACTCGTCCAAGCTGGGCGGTCACGCCTTCGCCCGGATCTGCCCGGTCGAACGGGTGGAGACGCTGGTGACCGACTCCGGCGCCGCCCCGGAGGTGGTGGACGCGTTCCGCGCTGCCGGCGTACAGGTCGTCTGCGCCTGACCGGTCACGCTCCGTCAATGAAGTAGCCCGATCGGCGCGTCGATGCATACCGCGTATTGCGCACTGCTGCATACCGCGTATGGTGTCGGCTGTCACGCCCACCCATCGGGGGAGGTGCAGCTTGCCAGCTGTCCTGGAGATCGAAGGTCTACGTAAGACGTACAAGAGTCGTCGACGCGGCACCCGCAACGCGCTCGACGGCTTCGACATGCGGGTCGACGCGGGGCAGGTGCACGGCTTCCTGGGTCCCAACGGGTCCGGCAAGACCACCACGCTGCGTACCCTGCTCGGCCTGATCCGACCCGACGGCGGCCGGATGGCGCTGCTCGGGCACGAGGTCCCCGACGCACTGCCCACGGTCGCCGGCCAGGTCGGCGCGATCGTGGAGAGCCCGCAGTTCTTCCCGCACTTCACGGCACGGGACACGCTGGCCCTGCTCGCGGGGGCGGGCGAGGTGCCGGCGGCCCGGGTCGACGAGGTGCTGGAGCTCGTCGGGCTGCGCGACCGGGCCGGTGAGCGGGTCAAGACGTACTCGTTGGGCATGAAGCAGCGGCTCGCCGTGGCCTCTGCCCTGCTGAAGAACCCGAAGCTGCTGATCCTCGACGAGCCGGCCAACGGCCTCGACCCGGGCGGCATCCGGGAGATGCGCACGCTGATGCGCAACCTCGCCGAGTCCGGCATGACGGTGGTGCTGTCCAGCCACATCCTCGGTGAGATCCAGCTGATCTGCGACTCGGTCACCATCATCTCGCTCGGCCGGCGGGTCGCGTTCGGCCCGGTCGACGAGGTGCTCGCACAGCACTCGTCCGGTGCGGTCCGGATCCGGCTGGAGGCGGTCAGTGACCTGCCGCTGGCCACCGAGGCGCTCACCCAGGCCGGGATCCGGGTCACCGGTCACCCGGACCACCTGATGCTGGCCGGCGTCGACAAGCCGGCGGCGGTGACCCGGCTGCTCGCCGAGAAGAACCTCTACGTCAGTGAGTTGGCGCCGATCGCCGTCGATCTGGAGAGTGTCTTCCTCGAACTGACCGCCACCGCGCCGGTACCCGGCCAGCACCGGCAGGTCGACGAGTCCATGAAGGTCGGCGGGTCGGGTCAGCCCGGTCCTGCCGGAGGAGGGTGGGGCGCGTGAGCCTCTTTCGTACGGAGCTGCGCCGGCTCGCCAAGCGGCGTTTCACCCGTTACATGACGCTGCTCGGCCTGCTGGTGCTGGCTGCCGTGGTGGTCGGGGTGTTCTTCACCAACCAGAAGATCGACGCCGGCCAGCTCGCCAAGGCCGAGCGGCAGGCCGACCAGCAGTACCAGGAGCAGGTGCGCTGGAGCGAGCAGGAGCGCGCCGCGTGCGAGCAGGCCAAGACGGCCGGTACGGCGACCGACGGCCGCTACCCGGACGACTGCTCGATGATCACGGCCCCGTCCCGGGACCAGATCGAGGCGAAGTGGTTCCTGCCCTCGACGTTCAACTTCCGGGAAACGTTCGACGAGACACTGATCCCGTTCGCGGCGATCCTCGCCCTGGTCGGGTTCGTCATCGGCGCGTCCTTCGTCGGTGCCGAGTGGAGCACCGGCGGCATGATGAACCTGCTGCTCTGGCGGCCGAAGCGGCTCACCGTACTGCTCACCAAGCTGGCCGCGCTGCTCACCGGCATCCTGGCGGTGACGCTGCCCGCCGCGGTGCTCTGGTTCGCCGGATTCTGGGCGGTGGCCACGTTCCGCGGCAGCACCGAGAAGATGACCTCGGGTGCCTGGCAGTCGTTCCTGCTGACCGGCGTCCGCGGTGTGGCGCTGGTGTTGGTGCTCACCACCATCGGCTTCGCCCTCGCCTCGCTGGGTCGGCACACCGCGATGGCCCTCGGTGGCGTGGTGGCGGTGATGGTGGTCGGCCAGTTCGGTCTGGGCATCCTGCTGTCCATGGCGGGCGTGCGGTTCGCCGAGGCGTGGCTGCTGCCCACGTACGCGCTGGCCTGGATGACAAAGACGGTCAAACTGGAGGACTGGAACTCCTGCAACGCGACCTACTTCGGGCAGTGTGAGCCGGCCACGATGGAGATCACCTGGCAGCAGTCCTCTGTCCTGCTCTCGGTCGGGGTGGTGGTGATCCTCGGGGCGGCGCTCTGGGCGATGCGTCGCCGCGACATCTCCTGACCTGACCGAAGTGACGCGGCGCGGTCGGCCCGGCCGTCGGGGTTCCCGGCGGCGCGGGGCCGGCCGCGCCGCTTGCTGCGTCCCTGCTCGCCCCTGGCTAGGCTGAGCGACATGTCCGCCGACGCCACCCCGGCCACCCCCGAGCCGTCCACCGACGCTCGTCCGGGTGACGCGGCGGGTGGCGGCGGACCGGCCGTCCCGAACCCCCGACCGGCGCCGCCCATCGAGATCACCGACGAGTCGGCGTCGCCCGCCGACGAGTCGGCGCAGCCCCCTGATCCCGCCCCGGGGCTGACCGAACGGGAGCGGGCCATCCTCGTTTTCGAGCAGCAGTGGTGGCGGCACGCGGGTGCCAAGGAGCAGGCCGTCCGAGACACCTTCGGGATCTCGTCGACTCGGTATTACCAGCTGCTCAACGGCCTGCTGGACAATCCGGCCGCGCTCGCCGCCGACCCGGTGCTGATCAGCCGACTCCGCCGGTTGCGCTCCTCACGAGCCCGCAACCGCCGCCGCTAACTCCCACCCCACCCCACCCCACCCCCGCGATCTTGCACTTTCTGTTGCCGTTTCGCGGTTTTTATGGGTCTTTGCCGGGACACAAAGTGCAAGATCGCGCTGTCTAGCGTCGGTCAGCCGGGCTAGCCGCATGGCGGCCGGCCGGGCGGGTAGGCGGGAGGTGTTCCGGGGTCGCCAGGCGACCGAGAACCCAGGAGGGGAGCGGAGCATGACGGCAACGAACCAGAGCGGACGTGGGCAGCAGGCCCGACAGGAGGCCTCCCGGGTCGGCCAGCAGGCCGCGCAGGCCGGGGGGCAGGTTGCTCACACCGCCGCTGAGCAGGGCGGGCAGGTGGCTGCGGAGGCGCGGCGGCAGGCCCAGCAGTTGACCGGCGAGGCCACTGGGCAGCTTCGGGAGCAGGCGCAGTCGCAGCAGCGGCGGGCCGCCGCAGGGCTGCGCGACCTGGGTCAGAACCTCAGTTCGATGGCTGAGCGGGACGGCGATGCCGGACTGGCCGGTCAGGTGGTACGCAAGGCGGCCGACGCCGCCCAGCAAACGGCCGGCTGGCTCGACGAGCGCGAACCCGGCGAGGTGCTCGACGAGGTCCGCACGTACGCGCGGCGCCACCCGGCGACGTTCCTCGCGGGCGCGGCGGTAGCCGGGCTGCTGGTGGGGCGGCTCACCCGTGGCCTGACCGCACCGCCCTCGGGCAACGGCCAGGGTGGCAGCGGGTCCGGTGCTTCGTCACCAGCGCAGGGCGCACCGGCGGACGCCGGTCAGCCGTACGTGGGGACGGCCCGGGCGCAGAACGTCTCGCCCACCGGCCAGCCGGCGCGGAACCTGCCCGGCGGGGTGGCGCCGTGAGCGCCCCGGAGAAGGAGCGGACCCAGGCCTCGGTCGGCGAGCTGATCGGTGATGTGACCCGGGACATGTCCACCCTGGTGCGCAAGGAGGTCGAGCTGGCCAAGGCCGAGTTGCGCGAGGAGGCCAGCCAGGTCGGCAAGGCCGGCGGCATGTTCGGTGGTGCCGCGCTGGCCGGGTTCCTGGCGGTGTTGTTCGTGTCGTACGCCCTGTGGTGGGGGCTGTCCAACACGATGGACCAGGGGTGGGCGGCGCTGATCGTCGCGGTCATCTGGGCCGCCGTGGGCGGTGGCCTCTTCATCAACGCTCGGACCCAGCTGAAGCGGGCGCGCGCGGTTCTGCCCCGGACAAAGCAGACTGCCCGGGAGCTGCCGGACGCCCTGCGGGGTCGGTGAACGAGTCGGGAGGGAACAGGTCATGTCCAGTGATCCGGATCGGATCCGGCGGGAGATCGAGACCACCCGCAACGAGTTGAGCAGTGACGTCGACGCACTGACCGACAAGGTCAACCCGCGTCGGATCGCCGGTGACCGCGTCGGGCAGGCCCGCGGGGCGTTCACCCGAGCGAAGGAGAAGATGATGGGCAGTTCGAATCAGCTCGGGCAGGAGGCTGGCCAGCGGATGTCGCACGTGGCCGGCTCGGTACGCGACGAAACCCGTTCACTCGGGCAGCACTCCCGCGAGCAGGCTCAGGGCAACCCGATGGCCGCCGGCCTGGTCGCCTTCGGAGTTGGTCTGCTGGCCGCCTCGTTGATCCCGCCGAGCGGGCGTGAGCGGCAACTCGCCGGACGCGCGCGGAGCATGGCGACTGAGCACTCCGGTGAGCTGCGCGAGCAGGCGAGCCAGGTTGGCCACCAGATGCAGGACAACCTGCGGGGGCCCGCGCAGCAGGCGGCCCAGTCGGTGCGGTCCAGCGCCCAGCAGGGCGTGTCCGCGGTACGCGACCAGGGCCGTTCGGCCGCCGGGCAGGTGCAGGGAGAGACGCATGCGGCCGTTGACGACCTTCGGCAGCACTGACCCGATCGGCGCGGCGGGGCCGGCGCAGGTGATGCGGGTGAGTTCCGCGTCCGCGCTGGCCCCGGACCGGGCGGTCAACGAGGACCTGGTCTTCCGGTTCGGTCCGCTGGTCGGTGTCCTGGACGGCGCGACCGTACCGGACGGCTTCGACACCGGTTGCGTGCACGGGCCCGAGTGGTACGTCCGGCACCTGGCCGCCCGGATCGGCGTCGCCGAGGCGGTACGCCCCTCCGCCCGACTGACCAGCAATCTGGCCGCGGCCATCCTGGCGGTGCGCGCCGACCACGGCGGGCAGTGCGACCTCGACCATCCCGGCACCCCGTCCAGCACGGTCTGCCTGCTGCGGGACTGCGGCGACCAGGTGGACTACCTGGTGCTCTGCGACAGCCCGCTGGTCCTCGACGCCGGCGGGCAGGTCAGCGTGGTGACCGACAACCGGCTGGACACGGCAATGGCCGAGCTGCGGGAGACCGTGGCGACCGTGCCGGGCGGCGCGGCGGACCCGGTCACCCGGTTCCGGCACGCGGTGAGCGTCCAGCGGGAGCGGATGAACCGTACGCATGGCTACTGGGTTGCGGCTGCCGACCCGGACGCAGCCTTCCACGCGGTGACCGGGACCCTGCCCCGGCGCGGTCCGGCGGCGATCCGGCGGGCCGCGCTGCTCAGCGACGGCGCGTCCAGCGCGGTGGAGCAGTTCGGGCTGACCGACTGGGCCGGTCTGCTGGACCTGGTGAGCGCCGATGGGCCGGGCGCGTTGATCGACCGGGTGCGGGACGCCGAGCGCGACCACCCCGATCGGCTGCGTCGGCACAAGTCCACCGACGACGCGTCGGTGGTGTTCTGCGAGTTCGAGCCGGCGGTTTGAGCGCTCGACACCCGGACGGGTGACAACAGAGCGTGAGGTGGAACACCCCGGCCGCCCGACCGGCCGGTACCGCTGTCCAGACCGCCAGTGGATGGCCAATGGGGTGGACTTCGGCCGATGAGGGCGGCAGACTGCGGCACGTGGCGGGTGCGGTCCGGCTGGAGCCGGTGGACGAGCGGAACCTGGAGCCGTTGCTCTCCGTAGCGGCTGCGGAGGCGGAGCCCGGTGACGTCATGCCTCCGGTCGAGGCTCCCGCCGGCTGGTCGCTCGCCCGCCGCGAGGCGTTCCGGGAATTCCATCGGGCCAGCTTTCGCGGGCTGGACGGCCCGACCCGTTCGCAGATGTACGCCATCCTCGTCGGTGGCGAGGTGATGGGCATGGTGCGGATGACGCGCTGTGACGAGCCCGGCACGGTGGAGACCGGAATGTGGCTCGGCCGCTCGGCACGCGGGCAGGGGATCGGCGCGGCAGCCCTGCGGGAGCTGCTGAACGCCGCCGCTCGGGCCGGCATGCGAGCGGTGGTGGCCGAGACGACCTCGGACAACATCGGCGCGGTCGCCGTCCTGCAGAAGTGCGGCGCGAAACTGCGCGAACACGACGGCAAGGTGCACGCCGAGATCTGTCTCGACTCGACACCGCCCGCCCGTTGAGAGGTGCCGGCTGGTCGGCGGCGATGTGACGTACTACGGACGTCCCGCGCGTGACAAAGGGTTGTGCTGCTCTGATCACTCCCGGTTGGCGGCGTACTCGGCCAGCCGCCTGACCTGGGCGGGGTCCAGCGACGGACGTACCCGGGCCCGCGCGGTCGCCACGTGCGCGGCGGTGACCGTGGCCGCGGCGAGCGACTCCCGCATCGCGGCCAACGCCGCCTCCCGGACCAGCGCCGCGCAGTCGGCGGCGGAGAAGCCGGTCAGCTCGTCGCCGAGGGCGGGCAGGTCGACGTCCGGTGCCAACGGCACCTGCCTAGACGCGGCCCGCAGGATCTCCGCGCGGGCCGGCCCGTCCGGCGGCGGCACGTAGACCAGCCGCTCCAACCGGCCCGGCCGCAGCAGTGCCGGGTCGACCAGATCCGGTCGGTTCGTGGCGCCGACCACCACCACGTTGCGTAGCGTCTCCACCCCGTCCAACTCGGTGAGCAGGGCGGCGACCACCCGGTCCGTGGTGCCACCGTCGGTGGCCTGGCCGCGTACCGGTGCCAGCGCGTCCACCTCGTCCAGGAAGATCAGGGTGGGGGCCGCCTCCCGGGCCCGCCGGAACAGCTCCCGGACCGCGCGTTCGCTCTCGCCGACCCACTTGGAGAGCAGTTCGGCGCCCTTCACCGACAGCACGTTGGCCCGTCCCGAGCCGGCCAGCGCGGTGACCAGGTAGGTCTTGCCGCAGCCCGGCGGCCCGTAGAGCAGGACACCGCGCGGCGGCTGCACCCCGAGCCGGGCGAACGTGTCCGGGTAGGTCAGCGGCCACAGCACCGACTCGGTCAACGTCTGCTTGACCTCGTCCAGGCCACCCACGTCGTCCAGGGTCACCGAGGCCAGATCCAGGGTGGACGCCGCCATCGTGGTGGGCCGGACCACCTCCCGAGCGGCGGTGAAGTCGGCCATCGACACCGTCGGCGTCTCGGCGGACTTCTGCCGCAGCGCCGCGCGTACCCCGGCCTCCCGGACCAGCGCGGCCAGGTCCGCCGCGACGAACCCGGGGGTACGCGCGGCGACCTCGTCCAGCCGGACGTCGTCGGCCAACGGCACCTGCCGGGTCAGCACGGTGAGCTGTTCGCGGCGCAGCGCCTGATCCGGCAGTGGGACGCTGATTCGCAGCGACAGCAGGTCCGGCGCCCGCAGTGCGGGGTCGACGGCCTCCGGCCGCCCGGTGGTGCAGACCACGGCGACGCCGGCGCGGACGCAATCCGCGAGCACCTGGCGGAACACCGTCGCCACCGGGCCGGGCTCCTCCGCCGGTGCGATCGCCTCGACGTCGGTGACCAGCAGTACCGCCGGCCCGCCGGCTCGGGCGGCCGTGCCCGCGACGCGCAACCGCTCGGCGGCGGCCTGATTGGCCAGCGCGGCCACCTCGGGTGCCCAGAGCGGGTGCACGCGGGCACCGACCCGGGCGGCCACGGCCCGGACCAGCGCCGACTTTCCGGAGCCCGCCGGGCCGACGAGCAACACCCCCAACGAGATGGTGGTACCCAGCCGGCCCAGCACCTCCCGGTGGTGGAAGCCGAGATCGAGCAGTTCGGTCAGCTCCTCGGCCTGGGTTCGCAGGCCGGGCAGCTCGTCCACGTCGGGCGCGTCGTCCGCCGGGGCCACCTCGGTGCTGGCCCGCGGTTGGGTCGGTGCGGTGTCGACCGGGCTGGGCCCGCCGTGGGTGCTCGCGCCGTGCTCCCAACCGAGCACCGTGCCCATGGTGACCAGCGCACCGGCCCCCGGCTCGACCGTGACCACGGTGAGCAGGGTGCTGGTCCAGGCGAACCCGACGGTGTTGGCGAGGCTGCGTCGCGCCGCCTCGACCAGGCTGCGGACCGAGGCGTCCGGCAGCACGTCCTGCGGTAGCAGCGACACGTCGTCGCCGGCGGTGAGCACCTTGCCCAACAGGGCGAGCCGGAGCATCTCCGGGCTGACCGCCGCGACGACCTCCACTGGCCCGGTCAGGACGACCCGGCTCGCCGGGACCAACGGCACCGGGCTCACCCGCACCTGACCACCGTCGCGCAGACCCAGGTTGCCCAACGTCAGGTCGTCGGCGTACAGCAGGGCGCTGCTCGCACCCGGTGCGGCCGCCGCCGCGATCCCGGCCGTCTCCCGGCGGCCGACGAGCCGGACCGGATCGCCGGGGCGGAGCCCCAGTGCGGTCAGCGCCTCCGGGTGCAGCCGCACGATGCCCCGTCGGGCGTCCAGCGTGGCCGGCCGCAGGCTCGCCGTCAGGGTCAGATCAGGTTGCGCCACCGCCCGACCGTAGCCGCCAGCGGCCAGCCCCGCCGGTCAGCGCCGCGGATCCAACTCGTCCAACAGCGACGGGTCGCGCCGGATCAGCTCCGCCAACCGGGCCGCCGGGTCCGGGGTCAACCCGTCCGGGCCGGGCGCCCAGGCGGGCACCGTCCGGCCGGACAGCGGCCAGGACGGCGGGGGTTCCACCGGCGCCGCCGGGGGCACCGGTCCGACCGTGACGGCGGGCCCGTCCCAGGAGACCCGCATCGGGTACGTCCGCCCGGCGTGCTCCACCTGCACGGTCACCGCCAGCCCGGGGTGGGCATCGACGACCTGGCGGACCGCCTCGGCCACCTCCTCGACCGGTCCCCACCCGGGCACGTCACTCGGGGTCTCGACCCCCGCGTGCCGCGGATCGTGCCGGCCCGGCCGGGCGTTGCGGGCGCCGCTGCCGAGCCCGGTCGGGCTCGACGGTGCGGCGGTGTCGTCACGGTCGGCGGCCCGACGGCGTGACGCCTCCTCACGCCGGGCCAGCCGGGCCAGCGTCTCGTCCAGGTCGCCCCTCACCAGATCACCTCTTCCCGCCACGGCCGGAGCTGGTCGGCTCAGGCCCTTCTGTCTCGGGTAGCGCGGTCCAGCGCACGATCCAGGACGACCAGGAGGGCGTCCCGCACCGAGAGCCGGTCCCGGGCATCGAACTGCACCAGAGGAACATGATCGCCGATGGCCAGCGCCCAGCGGATCTCGGCGAGCTCCAGGGCCAACCGCCCGTCGAAGGCGTTGACCCCGACCACGAACGGCAGCCCGGCCCGCTCGAAGAAGTCGATGGCCGGGAAGCAGTCGTCCAGCCGGGCGCTGTCCACCACCACCAGCGCGCCGAGTGCTCCCCGGGCGAGGTCGTCCCACATGAAGCCGAACCGGGTCTGCCCCGGCGTGCCGAACAGGTAGAGCTTCAGGCTGCGGTCGATCGTCACGCAGCCGAAATCCATCGCCACCGTGGTGGTGGTCTTGGTGGATCGGGCGCCCGGGTCGTCCACGCCGATCCCGGCGCTGGTCATCTCGGCCTCGGTGGTCAGGGGCGCGATCTCGGAGATCGCGCCCACGGTGGTGGTCTTGCCCACCCCGAACCCACCGGCGACCAGGATCTTGACCGGGATCGGCGGTGCGGCCGGCTTACCGCCCGGAGGTGGCACCGACGCCGTGCCCGACGGGGGCCGGTACGGCGGCGGTGCGGCCGGCGGTGGGCCGGTCCGCCCGACTATCGGCCCGGTGCCCGGGGACATGCCGTAACGGGCGGCGGCGCTGTTCGCGGCGACCCCGCCGAGCGGGGCGACCGGCCATTCAGGAGATCGCACGGAGTCCATCAATCACTCGCAGGATGAGATCGGGATCGACAGCGTCGTCGGTGTCGGTGACGTGCACGTCCAGGTGCCCGGCGGCGCGGAGGTCGCCGACCAGGACCCGTACCACGCCGAAGTGCAGCCGGGCGCGGGCCGAGATCTCGGCCACCGAGATCGGCTCGGCGCAGAGCGCGATGATCGTCTGCAGTTCCGGTGCCAGCAGCGCGCCGGGTGGGCCGGCCCACCAGCCACTGTCCACGCGGGCGGTCACCTGGGTCTCCAGCCCGATCGCCGGGTCGGCACCGGCCACCCGCCCAGCGGTGAGCACGAACGGACGGGGACCGGCCGGCTGCTCCCCGCCCGACTGCGGCTCGGGCAGCGTCGGTGTCGCCGCCGCGCCGTCCCCGGTCGGGGACGGCGTGCGCAGGTACGGGCGGATCCGAACCCTGGGATCCGGATCCGGGTCCTCGCCGGCGACGTCGGGGGTCACTGCTGAACGGCGTTCTTCAACTCGACGATCAGCCGCGGGGTCAAGGCACCACCGGCCCGCCCGGCGAAGAGCGTCATCTCGTACGCGACAGTGCCCAGGTTCGCCGACCGGTCGGCGACCACCCCGAGCACGGAACCGCTGCTGATCGCGCTGATCAGCAGGTAGCCGTCGGCCATGTCGACGATCACCCGGTTGAGGCCGCCGAGCGCGTACCAACTGGCCGCCCCGCCGGCGAGGCTGGTCATCCCGGACACGACGGCGGCCAGGCGCTCCGCGTTGGACCGATCCTTGATCGCCGACATGGCCATCAACAGACCGTCCGAGGAGACCGCGATCGCCTCCAGGACCCCGGCGGTGCTGGAGGTGAAGGAGTCCAGCAGCCAGTTGAACGTACGGGCCTCCGGGCTGAGGTCCCCCGGGGTGCTGGGTTGGCTCTGGTCGACGTTGTCGTGCAGGAAGGGGCTGGTCACCGTGATGATCCTTCGTTCCGGTGGTCGGGGCTGACTTCGCGGAGAGCGCGGGCGACGCCCGCCTCGAACTCGCTGATGAGGTCGCGGACCTCGGCCGGGTCACCGAGGTGCGTACTGGGTGGCTGGCAGGCCGGGATGGCGGTGAGGTTCGCCCCCGGCACCCGGCGGCTCAACCGGGGCCGCTCCGATGTGGGTTCGGTAGAGCCACCGCCACCGGTCACCATCGGGCCGGCGCCGCCCGGTGTGCTCGGCAGGTCGACGGTCACGTCCGGATTCCCCACGGCCGCCCCGACACTGGCCGCCGAACCGGCCGGACCCGGTGCCACCTGTAGCTCGGCCCGGCGTACACCGGCCTGGAACGCCTCGACCAGGGCGCGGGCGGCGGCGGGGTCCGCGCCGGTGGCGTCCACCGGCCGGGCCGGTGCGGCGGTGGCGTGCAGGCTGGCCCCGGGCACCCGTTGCCGGACCCGTGGCCCGGTCGGCTTGCCCGACGGCTCCGGGCCCTGGGGTTCGGGAACGGCCTGCTCGGGTTGGCCCCGACCGAACGCGTCCCAGGACGAGCCGGCGTCCAGGCTGCGGGTGACCCGGCTGAGCAGGTCCGAGTCGAAGCGGGCCGGCGCGGCGACGGCCGCCGTGCGGGGCCGCCCCGGGTCGAGCGTCACCGTCGTACGCCGGTCTCGGGCCGGCACCGCGGCCCGGGCCACGGCAGCCCCGGCGCGGTCGGCGCGGCGCAGCACCAGTGACGCCGCTGGGATCTCCAGGTATGCGGTCACCCCACCGCCGCCGGTGGCGGCCAGGCCGACCTGCCAACCGTGCCGGCGGGCCAACCGGCCCACCACGAAGAGACCGAGCACCTCGGTCGGGGCCAGGTCGAGCCGTTCCCGGCGGGTGAACCGGGCGTTCTCCTCAGCCAGCCGCTGCTCGCTCATCCCGATGCCGTGGTCCACCACGGTGAGCCGCGCGCCCAGGCCGGACGTCTCGGCGGCCACCAGCACCCGGGTGTGCGGCGGGGAGAAGACGGTGGCGTTCTCCATCAGCTCGGCCAGCGCCAGCACGAGGTCACCGACCACCGCCGGCGCGGCCGAGATGCCCGCCGGCACCTGCACCTCCACCCGGGTGTAGTCCTCGATCTCACCGAGCGCCAACCGGACCACGTCGGCCAGTGGCACCGGTGCGGTGTGCGCGTCGGCCCCGGCCGAGCCGGAGAGCACCACGAGGCTGCCGGCGTTGCGCCGCAACCGGCTGGAGATGTGGTCGAGTCGGTACAGGTGCTCCAGGCGGCCCGGGTCGGCCTCCTGCTGTTCCAGCCGGTCGATCAACGCGATCTGCCGACCCACCAGGTTCTGCGTACGCCGCCCGACGTGGCCGAACATCTGCGCCACGTTGCGTCGCCCGGCGACCTGCCGCTCGACCAGCTGCGCCGCGGTGTTCTGCACCCGGTCGAAGGCCCGCGCCAGGTCGCCGATCTCGTCGTTGGCCCGGATGTCCACCGGTTCCAACCGGACCGACTGAGAGCTCTCCGTCTCGTCGTCGGTGACCCGGACCAGCTCCGCCTCGGCGACCCGGGCGACCCGGTCGGCCGAGCGGGTGAGTCGGGTCAGCGGTCGGGCGACGGTCCGCGCGACCGCCACGCTGAGCAGCACCACCAGCGTCAGGATCAGCGCCGCCGCGGCACCGACCAGGTACGCGGCGGTCAACGCCCGCCGCTGCTCGGCGGTCACCTCGGCGAGTACGTCGGCGACCAGCTTCTTCTCGACGAACTGACCGAGCCGGATCATCGTGCGGACGGCCGGGAAGAGCGCCTCCATCGGCACGTCGCGGACCGCGGCGGCCGGGTCCCGGGCGCTTCTGACCAAAAAGTCGGGGCTGGTACGCGCGGCCACAGCGGCGTCGTTGAGCTGGGCCACCGTGAGCTGCTCGGGCGTGATCAGGCTGCGGAAGCGCGAGTTGTCGACCATGAGCGCGGCGATGCACGCCACGTATCCGGCGGTGGTGTCCGGGGTGCCGATCGCCTTGACCAGCAGGCTCAGGGTGGCGCAGGTGGCCAGGCCCTCGTCGGCGCGGAGCAGCCCGTCGAGGGCGAGCACCTGGCGGCCCGGCAACGTGTCGGTGTCCACCCCGATCACCAGCTGCAGTGACTCGATGATCCCCTTGTTGACCGGGCCGAACGCGTCCATCACCTGGCCCGGGTTCGCGGCCCGAGCCAGCACGGCGGTCCGCAGGTCGATGAGGCTGGACACACCGTTGAGCGCCTGGTCGACCTGGTCGGTCAACGCGCCGCTGCGCGCCGCCCGGAGGTCGGCCACCCGATCGTCCACGTCGGCGGACTTGCGAACCAGCTCGCTCCGTTCGACCCGGCCGAGCAGGAAGCCGACGGAGAGGATGCGTTCCTGCTGGAGGTCCTGGACCAGGCTGCCGACCCGGCTGGCGAGTCGTACCCGTTCGGCGGTGTCGCCGGCCCGCTGTGCCGCGGCGACCCGGTCGTGCATCACCGGCACGGCCAGGCCGACCATGCTGAGCAGGGGGATCACCACGAGCAACGCCAGCTTGCCGCGGATCCGGAGCCTACCGAGCAGCATCGAAGGCCCCCCACTGGGCGGTCTCCGGTTCACCGGCCGCGCCGACCGGTTGCCGCGCACGCGGCTCGTCGGCCGGCGGTTGCCAGGGGTCGCGGGGCAACGGGGTGTCGGGACTCTCCGCGTGGGTCGCGGTCAGGGCGGCCCGACGCCGTGCCCGGCGGCCGGCGGCGATCAGCAGCGCGGCGAGCCAGCTCAGCAACAGGGCGGCGACGACCCCCGCTCCGGTGGTCAGCCAGCGGTCCCGGTCGAGTCGATCGATGCGTTCGACCAGCAGCGAGTCCAGTTCGGTGAGGATGACCGGCTGGAGTTGGCGGGCCGAGCGGTGCGCGTTGAGCGCGGCGGCACTCAACTGGACCGGGTCCACCACGCCGGTCTCCTTGCCCGGCGCGGAGTACGCGGCAAGCGCCTCCACCGAGCGCTGGTACGTGTCCAGCGGGGTCAGCACGTTGGCGCCCAGGTCGGTGCTCTCCGAACCGTCCACGGCCGAGCGCAGGTTGTCGACGAGGTCGGTGGCGGGTGCCAGGGCGGTCACCCGCAGGCCGGTCAGCTCCAGCAGGCCGCGAGGTTGCTCGGCGGCCGGCCGGCGGGAGACCAGCGTGCCCAGGTCGCGAAGCCGGCCGGCGGCCACCATCGCCTCGGGCAGTTCCTGGCCGACGCTGTCCTGCAGGAAGAAGGAGTCGGCCTCGGGGTCACGGACCAGCCCGGAGCTTTCCCGGACCTTCCGGTGCAGGGCCAGCAGCAGGTCGGAGACCTCGCCGTACGCCGTGTAGGCGGCCTCCGGGTCGGCGGCGGCACGGCCGCGTAACGCCTCCAACTTGGCCCGTACACCCGCCCAGCGTTCCTGGCTGAGTAGCTCACCGCCGATGCGGGCGTCCACCGCGGCGGCGCCCTCGACCGCCCGGTTCAACGCATCCCGTGCGTCGGGGCGTCCGTCCACCGCGGCGGACTGGGCCTCGACGAGGGCGTCGGTGACCGCCGCCAGAGCGGTGAGGTACTGCACGCCGAGCCGTTCCCGGGCGGCGAGGTTCCGGTCGTCGGTGATCTGCCGCCAGTTCGAGGTTGCGAGCAGGCCCAACGGTGCCAGCAGTGCTGCGACGAGCAGCAGGGGCAGCAGCCGGCCCAGCGTGGACGGCCGTCGACGAGCCCGCGGCGCGGGGACTGTCATGTGTGTCTCCTCCGGCGTGGGGCGCGGATCGGCGCGGCGTCGGGTAGACCGACAAGTCCCGTGCACCGGACCGGAAAACTAATCGAACCCCCGGCTGGTCAGACCGCACTCGACGAGTCAGGTTCACGTCACTTCGAGCCATGTCACCATTTGTCCGCGTTACCCGCACGCTCTGTGTCATCGGTGGGTGTGACATGGAGGGATCGAGGTGGATATCCGCGGAAGATCGGAATTCACGGGATCCGAAGTCAACGCACTGGGCCGCGCCGGACGCTGCGCGCTCGCACCCCACTGGGCACCGATCGGGGCAACCGGACGGACGTACGGCGGATCTCAGCCAACGCTCAGGCTGCGGGCCGTACCGTGTGCCGCATGACATCGCCGTCGCCGGCCGCGTGGTTCCGGCGTGCCCTGCCCACCCGCCGCCGCGCGATCGCCGCCGCGGTGGTCGTCGTGCTGTTGGCCGCCGCCGTGACCTGGGCGGTGTGGCCACAGGGTCCCGGCGTACGCACCGAGAGCGCGATGCTCACCGTCCGCTCCGGACCGTCCGGGGACCAGCCGGTGGACCTGGACACCACCCTCTACCTGCCAAACGACGCCTCGTCCGGTCGGAAGGTGCCGGCGGTGCTGCTGGCGCACGGGTTCGGCGGCACGAAGGAGTCGGTGCGTTCCGACGCGGAGGAGTTCGCCGGGCGTGGCTACGCGGTGCTCACCTGGACCGCGCGGGGCTTCGGCCGCAGCGGTGGTGAGATCCACCTGGACAACCCGGACTACGAGGTACGCGACGCCCAGCGACTGCTGGACTGGCTGGCCACCCGGCCGGAGGTGCGCACCGACGGTGCCGGCGACCCGAAGGTCGGCGTGGTCGGCGGCTCGTACGGCGGCGGCTTGGCGTTGCTGCTGGCCGCCCAGGACCGTCGGGTCGACGCGATCGTCCCCATGATCACCTGGAACGACCTGTCCCGCGCGTTCCTGCCGGAGAGCACCGGCGCAGCGCCGACCGAGGGCGTGTTCAAGAAGGGCTGGGCGGGCCTCTTCTTCGGTGGGGGCGGCAACGTGGGCTCCGGCCCGGCCGGGCTCTCCGGTGCGACCGCCGCCCAGCCGCAGGGCGCACCGGCGTCGGCCGGCCCACCCAGCCCCGGGCCGGGCGCCGGTCCCGGCACCGGCCCCGGTGGCGCGCCGGTTGGTGCCGCCGACCCGTCCTGCGGTCGCTTCGCCGCCGACGTGTGTGCCGCGTACCTCCGGATCGCCACCACCGGGCGCGCCGACCAGGCCGCCGTCGACCTGCTGCGTCGCTCCAGCCCGGCGGGCGTCCTGGATCGGATCAAGGCACCCACCCTGCTGGTGCAGGGCGAGGCGGACACGCTCTTCCCGCTCGGTGAGGCGGACGCGAACGCGCGCGGCATCGCCGCCACCGGCACCCCGGTCCGGATCGCCTGGTTCACCGGCGGGCACGACGGTGGCAGTGGACCCCGCTCGGACTCCGACCGGGTGAAGTTCCTGACCGTCCAGTGGCTCGACCACTACGTCAAGGGCGAGGGGGACGCGCCCGGCGACGACTTCACCTGGTCGCGGATCGCCGGCTTCGACGCGCTCGACCGGGGTCTGGTCGCCACCGGCTTCCGTCGCGTCGACTACCCGGGCCTGGGTGGCAACAGCCGCCGGGAGGTTTCGGTCGCGGGCCCGGCCCAGCCGATCGCGAACCCGCCGAACGGCAACCCGGCCGCCATCTCCTCGATCCCGTTCGCCGGCGGGCTCGCCGCACTGCTCGACGGGGTGGCCGGCGACGTGCCCGGCCAGCACGCCCAGTTCGAGTCGACGCCGCTGACCGAGGCGGTCGACGTGGCCGGCGCGCCCACCGTCACGCTGCGGGCCGCGTCACCGACCGGTGAGGCAGTGCTCTTCGTCAAGCTTTACGACGTCGACGCGGACGGCGCGGCAACCCTGCCCAACGGCCTGGTCGCCCCGATCCGACTCACCGGCCTGCCGCAGCGGGTGCAGGACGCCCGCCCGGTCACCGTGACGTTGCCCGGGATCGTCCGGCGGGTCGAGGCCGGGCACCGGCTGCGGCTGGTGGTGGCCACCTCCGACCAGGCGTACGCCACGCCGGCCGAGCCGACCGTCTACACGGTGGCGGCGGACGGCGCGGTCAGCCTGCCCACGGTCGACGGCGAGCCGATCCCCACCGCGGCGACGATCTGGCGCTGGGTGCTCGCCGGCCTGCTCGCCGTCATCGTGATCGGGCTCGTCGTGGTCGTCGCCCTGGTCCGCCGCCGGCACCGCCGCCAGGACCGGTCGGTGCATCCGGAGTACGCGGACACCCCGCTGGCGGTGCGCGCACTGCGCAAGGAGTACGCGGACGGCTTCGTCGCCGTGTCGAACGTGGACTTCGAGGTGCACCCGGGTCAGGTGGTGGGCCTGCTCGGGCCGAACGGGGCCGGCAAGACCACCACCCTGCGGGTGCTGATGGGGCTGACCCAGCCGACCGCCGGGGAGATCTACGTCTTCGGTCGCCGACTGGTGCCCGGTTCACCGGTGCTGTCCCGGATCGGGGCGCTGGTGGAGGGACCGGGCTTCCTGCCACACCTGTCGGGCCTGGACAACCTGAAGGCGTACTGGCGGGCCACCGGGCGGCCGTGGGAGGACGCCCAGTTCGACGCGGCACTGGAGATCGCCGGGCTGGGTGACTCCGTGCACCGGCGGATCAAGAACTACAGCCACGGGATGCGCCAGCGTCTCGCCATCGCCCAGGCCATGCTCGGCCTTCCCGAGCTGCTGGTCTTGGACGAGCCGACCGACGGGCTCGACCCGCCGCAGATCGCCGAGATGCGCCGGGTGCTCCAGCGGTACGCCACGGACGGAAGGGCGGTGCTGGTCTCCAGCCACCTGCTGGCCGAGGTGGAACAGACGTGCACGCACGCGGTGGTGGTGAACAAGGGCCGCATCGTGGCGTCCGGGCCGGTGGAGGAGATCGTGGGCGAGTCGCCGAGTGTGCTCTTCGACGTCACCGACCCGGTGGCGGCGCGGGCGGTGCTGGACCGGCTGCACGGGGTCCGCGTCCTGCCGGAGAGCGACGGGCAGTTGGTGGTCGACACCAACGGCACGGCCCGCAGCGAGGTGGTGGCGGAGCTGGTGCGCGCCGGCATCGGAGTGGATCGGGTGGTGCCCCGGCGGCGCCTGGAGGACGCGTTCCTCGCCCTGGTGGGCGAGAACTCTCGGGGAAGCGGTGACCGGTAATGGTCGTTTCTGGCGCAGGTGAGGCCGTTGGCTATCGGCCTTCGGCCACCATGCCGTTCGGGGCGGAGTTCCGTCGGCAGGCATCCCGGCGGCGGACCCAGTTGGCGCTGGGGTTCATGGTGTTGCTGCCGCTGATCATCCTGATCGCGTTCCAGTTCAACTCCGGTGGCGACGACGACAATGGCAACAACGAGTTCGCCAGCCTGGTCGACCTGGCCACGTCCGGCGGGCTCAACTTCACCCTGTTCTCGATCTTCGTGTCGGCGTCGTTCCTGCTGGTGGTGGTCGTCGCGCTGTTCTGCGGAGACACGGTGGCCAGCGAGGCGAGCTGGGGCAGCCTGCGCTACCTGCTGGCGATCCCGGTGCCCCGGGCCCGGTTGCTGACGGTGAAGCTGGTGGTCGCGCTCGCGTACTCGGGACTGGCCCTGCTGCTGTTGGCCGGCACCGCGCTGTTGGCCGGCACCCTGCGCTACGGGTGGTCGCCGCTGCGCAGCACGGTCGCCGCCGAGCTGGAACCCACCGAGGGCTTGCTCCGGCTGTTGGCCGTGCTGGGCTACCTGGCGGTCGTACTCCTGGTGGTGGCCGGGCTGGCGTTCCTGCTGTCGGTGACCACGGACGCCGCGCTCGGCGCGGTAGGTGGGGCCGTTCTGCTGTGGATCCTGTCCAGCATTTTGGACCAGATCACCGCCCTGGGCGCGCTGCGGGACTTCCTGCCCACCCATTTCAGCACCGCCTGGCTGGGGTTGCTCTCGACTCCCGTGCAGACCGATGACGTGGTGCGCGGGTGCATCTCGGCGATCAGCTACGCGACGTTGTTCTGGGGGCTGGCCTTCTGGCGCTTCACCCGCAAGGACATCACGTCCTAGCGGGTTTGCTCAGAGCCGGCTGTCGGGTGGGCTCACCGACGACGGCACCGCACTCGGTGCCGGCGGCGGGGCTGGCTGCGCCGGCGTGGACGGCTCTGCTTTCTTCCAGGCGCTGACGCCGATCCGGCCGGTGTTGCCCAGGTCGATCGGGCCGTCCGGGTCGACCTCCTCGGCGGGCTGCCCGGCAGCGGGCGCCACGGTCAGGAACTCGCCGTTGGTGGCCACCACCGTCGAGTCGGTGACCAGGTTGCGCCAGAGCACCACGGCGGTGGCCCGTTCCCCGGCGGCGAGGGTGACCTGCTGGGGTGGCTGGTCGAAACCCGAGGTGATCTCCTTTGCGCCGTTGACCACCCGCAGCATGACGGGCTCGCGCTGCTCGTCGAACACGTGCAGCACCGGGTACCCGTTGAGCTGGTAGGGCCGGTCGCCGCAGTTGACAAGTTCCAGTCCGAGGGCGCGCAGGCCCATGGCAGCGTCCCCGCCGGTCGACCGGATCCGGACGCCGGTCGCCGGGCACTCGGCCAGCGGGTCGGGGCTCGCGGACGGGCCTGCTTCCGGGCCGGACGCGGTGGGCGGTCCGGCCGGGTCGCCGGACTGGCCGCGATGGTCGCCAGGTCGGCAGGCGCCGAGCGCGAGGGCGGCCGTCACCACCGTCACCGCCGTGAACCCCTTGACCGCCGTGGACGCCGTGCTGGCCCACCGCCCTGCTGACGTCTCGCGAGAGATCATCCACCGATCCTCGCGTACGTGGACGTTCCATCGCTGGCCGGCCCCCGGGCCTTTGCGGTGGCTGCTCCGGTGCCGACTCCGTCGCTGTCGCCGGCGGGCGGACCTCATGGCGCGCCTTTGGAGCTGAATCGTTTGCGAAAGCACCGGACTGATGGCCAGTCGGGTTCGTCCTTCGGTTTATCGGTCGGGCCACCTGCCGCCCCACGTTTGGGGCAGGTCGACATGCCCTGTGGGAGGGGTGCGGGCGGCACGTCTCTCGGCTCGGCGGGCCGACTCGGCTCGTGGTGCACGGGCCGGGTGCCTTGAGGGGCTTTCGTTGACGCGCCGGTCGGGCGTGAGGTGACGTCAGGCCGGCGGGCGCTGGGTGAGGACCGCGTCCAGCAGGCCGGGGTAGAGCTTGTCCAGCTCGTCCCGGCGGAGCCGGACCAGTCGACTGGTGCCGGCCGCCCGGGTCCGGGTCAGGCCCGCCTCGCGCAGAACCCTGAGGTGGTGGCTGCGGGTTGCCTTGGAGACGCCGAAGTCGAAGCTGCCGCAGGCGGCCTCGCCGCCCTCGGCGAGCGCCCGGACGATCTGTAGTCGCACGTCGTCGGCGAGTGCGGCCAACACGCTGGTGACCGGTACGGCGGTCAGGTCGGGTTCGTGCAACTCCATGTGACCAGTGTAACCGTTGTTCGACAATAATCGAACAACACCCTATGGTCGGTGTCGTTGGTTCGACGATACTCGAACATTGGAGTTGCCGATGCGATCCCGCGCCGTCGCATACCCACTGCTCGCCGTGCTCGGCTGGGGCGTGATGTTCCCGGTCCTGGCCAGCGCGCTGAACCGGGTCGACCCGCTCAACCTGACCACGGCGCGCTACCTGCTGGCCGCCGTCGTCCTGGTCGCCATCCTGCTGCTTCGCGAGGGTGCCGGCGCGCTGCGTCACGGCGGCCGGGCGGTCGAGGTGGTGGTACTCGGCGTGGTTGGCTTCGCGGGCTTCAACCTGCTCACCAACCTGGCGCTCGAACACGCCGCTCCGCAGCAGGTCTCCCTCTTCGTGGCCACCACGCCGGTGATCACCCAGCTCGTTCGCTGGGCTCGGGACGGCGTACGCCCGAAACCGCTCCTGCTGGCCCTCTCCCTGGTAGCGCTCGTCGGGGTTGCCCTGGTTATCACGCGCGGGAGCCTGGCCGGGCTCGGCCAGTTCGGCCTCGGCGGGCTGATGATGATCGGCGCGGTGCTGGGCTGGGGCATCTACACCCACGGCGCGAGCCGGTTCGGCGAGTGGTCGCCGCTGCGCTTCACCACCCTGACCGCGCTCTCCGGCACGGCCGCCATGCTCGTCCTGAGCATCGGCGCCGACGCGGTCGGCTGGCAGCACGCGCCGGGGGCCGCCGACCTCGTGGCGGTCGCCCCGCAGCTGGCGTACGCCGTGCTGGTGGGCGCCGTGGTCGCGGTCCTGGCCTGGAACACCGGCGTGCAGCGACTCGGTGCCGCCAACGCCGCGCTGTTCATGAACCTGGTCCCGGTGACCACCTTCGCGGTGCAGATCGCCCGTGGCTACCGGCCGGTCGGGATCGAACTGGCCGGGGCGGCGCTCACCATCGCTGCCCTGGTCGCCGCCAACGTGGTGACCCGCGCGCGCACCGCCCTTGCCTACCAGGCGACCGCCGTCGCCGACCCGGTGGCGGTAGTCGACCCGGTCGCGGTGGTGAGCCGTTAGCTAGGCCGGCCGGGTCAGTTCGACGGCGACCAGACCGGCAGCGGGGCGGTTGAGGACGACTCGGAATTCGCCGACCCGGCCCTCCTCCCGCTCGGGCTGCGCGGCCTTGCCGGCGGTGATCCGGCGGTCCAGCCAAGCGTCGAGGCTGTCGCGGTCCGCAGCGGCGGCGAGGGCCCCGAGGGCGCAGTCGTCGATGAACTGTCGCCCCTCGCTGGTGAGCGGTCGACTGTCCGGGCCGCTGGCCCCGCAGTACACGCCGCGCAGCCGCTTCTCCTTGTCGATGAGCAGCGTCACCTGCCGGGTTCCGCTGGCTGGGTCGCCGGCCGCCCCACTGTGCCGGGTGGCGGAGCCGAAGTACGGATTGCTGTAGAGCCGCAGCTTCCACCGCGCTGCCAACCGCTGCATCAACGCCTGCGGGTCGACACCGGGTAGCGCGGTGTCGCCGTTGTCGAAGGGTGAGCGGGTGGGCGCCGGGTTGCCCCCGTTCAGGGAAGCGCCGGGCTGCGCGGGCGTCCCTGCGGTCGGCCCGCCGGTGTCCGGCCCGGCTGCGCCCGGGGTGCCCGGGGCGGCGGCGCTCGGTGTGGTCCGGGCCGCGTCCCGCTCCACCGGTGGGTCATCGGTCTGCCGGGTGACGACGACCACCACGGTGACGACCAGGGCCGCGACGGCGAGCACGAGGGCCAACCACCACAGCGGTCGCCTACGTCGGTGCTGCTCCGGAGAGTCGGTCGAAGGGTGCCCGGTGGCCTGGTCGATGGTCATGCGGTTGCCACCATGCTCGATCCCCGTTTCATCCGCCCCGCCGAGCCGTCGGGGTGTGCTCGATGTCTATCACGCGACATCGACACACTCAAGTCTGTCGCAGCCACCACCGGTGAGACTACCGTGACCCCAGGTTCGTCCTTACCTACACGGGGGTGTAACAGGTGCGACTACGTCT
This sequence comes from Micromonospora sp. NPDC050276, assembly GCF_044459545.1. Classification (NCBI taxonomy): domain Bacteria; kingdom Bacillati; phylum Actinomycetota; class Actinomycetes; order Micromonosporales; family Micromonosporaceae; genus Micromonospora; species Micromonospora sp. NPDC050276. The sequence continues at coordinate 63,279 of NZ_JBITJA010000012.1, forward strand.
GCATGCGGTTTTTGCCGCGCTCGTCCTGATGGCGAGCGCGGGCACGGTGGTCCAGGCCACCCCGGCCCAAGCGGCCGTCAACTGCAACGGTTGGAAGTGCGACGGCCGTTGGCCCGGCGAGGAGGGTTGCCGAGCCGATCAGGTCGCGGTCAGACAGATCGCGATGGACCAACTCGGCGGTGGCCAGGCGACCATCTACCGGTCGCGGGCCTGCGGAGCCGCCTGGGCCGACTTCGATTTCACCACGGTTCCAAACTACCCCTGGCTCTTTCTGTACATCTGGGCTCAGCCCGCCTACGGGGGGAAGGGCCGGATCATCCGTAACGGCTCCGGTCAACACTCCACCCTCGTCTCCGGCACCACCAAGACCTACCGGACGGTCCTGGTCAGCTGGGACAACTCGGTGAAGCTGTGTTTCGGCGACGGTTACCAGATTCCCGGCCAGGAGTACGACCCGGACCCGGACACGAACGGTAGCGGGACGTCGGGAGCGTGTTCCACATGGCAGTGAACATGTCGATCCTGCGATCTCGCCGCCGTCCGGAGGGGAACCCCATGCATGCCTCGCGCCTGCGGGCTGTCCTGGCAACCGTGGTGCTCACCTCGAGTGTGACCATCGCGCCCCAGGCCGCGTCCGCCGTACCCACCCCATCGACCGAAACCGGCCGGCAGGCCGCCGTCACCGACCCCGCCCGCGTTCTCGGCGACGACTGGAAGTCGTCCTCCGACGTCCTGGTCACCGGATCCGGCGACACCGACGGTTTCCACCTCTACATTGCCCGGGAAAAGGACGCCTTCGCCTGGTCGCGGCTGGCCACCCTGACCGGCGGACGGACCGAGGCCGGCTCCTGGACCGGCTACGTCTGCCTGACCGGTTCCGGCCGGTACGCCGCAGTGGTCTACGCGCCGGTCATGTCCACCAACAAGCCGGCCCTGGTGAACGCCGGCGCGCTCGCGGCCGTCGTGGACGTCCGCACCGGCGCCGCTCGAAAGATCGCCGACGACGTCCAGCTCGCCTACTTCAACCCGGGCTGCGGACCGGACGACCGGATCCTGCTGACCCGAGCCATCGGCCCGGACCAGCAGCAGACCGATCTGTTGACTGTGGACGCGACCGCCAGCAAGGTCGTGAGCACCCGGCGGGTCAAGGCGCAGCTCACCAATCCGGCCCCCGGGCCGGACGGCGACTACGGCGTGATCCGTGGCGAGGTCGTCCGGGTCGCCGGGAACGGCCGGCCGACGGTTGTCGCGCGGCCGGGCGGCCAGCCCTACGGTCTGCGGGCCACGGCCGACGCCGCCCTCGATGTGGTGACGCTCAAGTCGGAGGGCGGCGTCGAGCGATCGGCCGCCTACCGACACCGGGCCGGTCGACTGACCCACCTCGGCACCTCGCCCGGGAAGCGGCTCGAACTCTTCGGCCTGTCCGAGGGGCGCAACGCGCTGGTCGGGGACGTCACCGGGATCGCCACCGGTGCCGCCCGCGACCTGCGGCTGCTGCGCAGCAGCCGACCCGCCCGGGGCGTGTCGCAGCAGGGGCACCTCGTCGTACAGGGACTGTCGGTCGAGCAGACGCGGGAGCGCATGGCGGGCCGGAAGGCGGCGGCCGGCGTCCTGCGGGTCACTGTCGAGTCGCCCGCCAGCGGCGAGACGCGGTCCGGCACGGTGCGATCCGAGCGCCGGGCCCCCGCCGACGTGGCAAGGCCGACCTTCACCGGTCCGATGGCCGCCACCCTGGCCGACCTACCACCGATCACCGACCCGGGCCAGCCGAAGTGCGTGATCGGTCGCAACGAGCTGTCCACCCAGGTTCTGCAGCCCAGCGCCAACCAGGTCGAATGGGCAGTCGACCAGGCCGCCAACGGTGTGCTGCTGAACGATCGGAGCACTCCGGGCGCCGGCGAGCCCTACAAGCCGCAGGTGATGTTCCGGAAGCCGACGAACGCCCCGAACGTGCCGGCACAGCTGATGCTGGCGATCCTCGCCCAGGAAACCAACCTGGCCCAGGCGTCGTGGCACGCCGTGCCCGGGGACGCGGGTAACCCGCTGATCTCGGACTACTACGGTCATCGGGCCCACGAGGAGGACATCCGCATCATCGACTACTCGTCGGCGGACTGCGGTTACGGCATCTCCCAGGTGACCGACGGCATGGCCCGGGGTCAGACCACCTACAACTCGTGGCAGCAGCAGGCCATCGCGATGGACTACCAGGCCAACATCGCCGCCGGCATGGCGATCCTGCAGGCGAAGTGGCTGGAGGTGGCGCGGACCGGATCCATGGTCAACAACGGCAACCCGGCCTTCATCGAGAACTGGTATCTGGCCGTGTGGGGCTACAACTCCGGCGTCTACCAGAACACCGGCGGCCCGTACGGCGTCGGCTGGTTCAACAACCCGGCCAATCCGCAGTACAAGGCGAACCGTGACCCGTTCCTTCGGGTCGACAAGGACGACGCGAGCCACCCGGCCGACTGGTCGTACCCGGAAAAGATCATGGGCTGGGCCGAGGTGCCGCAGTGGCAGTGGATCGAACCGTTCGACAAGTACCTGCCGCCGGCCTTCGGCACCGGTTCCAACAACCAGCTCCAGCTGCCCGGTCGCTACCAGTTCTGCGGGACGGTCAACTACTGCACTCCCAACGTCCTCAACGCCTGCCCGTCCGACAACTCGAACTGCTGGTGGCACGGCACGACGAGTTGGAGCGACGGGTGTGCCGCCAAGTGCGCCAAGGAGCGACTGGCGTTTCCGCTGTTCTCGTCCGAGCCACCGCTGTTGCGGGTCTACCCGACCGCCTGCACCCCGTTCAAGGCCGACATCGGCACGGTCGCCGCAGTGATCGACGACAGCAACGGAGACTCCAGCTTCAACCGGCTGGGGTGTGCGCCGCAGCCCCGGGGCGGCAAGTTCACGCTCCGCACCGGTAGCCCCTTCGGCTCGTACGCCGCCCTGTACGGCCAGGTGGACCTGCACCAGGTCGGTGCCGGCTATCTGGGGCACACCTGGTTCACCCACTCGTACGACGGTGACTCCGGGGGCAGCGAGGAGTTCAAGCGTCACCGGGTGCTCGGCACCTGGACGACGGATCTGCCGTCGGACGACTACGAGATCGTCGTACACCTGCCCTCGCACGGCGCCAATGAGCAGGTGGACTACATCATCTCGCAGGGTGACGGCGGTCCCGGTGGCTCCGACCACCAGATCATCTGCTCGATCGACCAGAACTCCGCGAACTGGGAGGACAAGTGGGTGTCGCTGGGTTGGACGTGGCTCTACCCGGGCGCCAAGGTCCAGCTCGACAACATCGTCGCGCAGGCGGATGGCACTGTTGACGTGGCGTACGACGCCATCGCCTTCGTCAACGTTCCCGGTTACGCCAACGGCCGCGACTGCGGAGACCCCTACCCGGGGAACTGACGCACCGCACGGTGGCCGGGGTGAGGCGACTCGCCCCGGCCACCGCCGCGCGTCCGGCAGGGTCCCCCGTCGTTCGTGGCGGGGCTGGTCGGACTGTTCACCACGCGGGACGCCCGTGGGCGTCCCGCGCGGTGTTGCGTAGACTCCACGGCACAACTGAATACCTCATCCAGAGGGGCTGAGGGATACGGCCCGACGACGCCCCGGCAACCACCCCGCGCGCTCACCGCTGAGCGCCCCGCGGGGCAGGTGCCAATTCCGTCCCCGCCGCACGGTGCGATGCGGGGAAAGATGAGAGGACTCTCGACATGACGTCGACGCTCGCCGCCTCCGGCATCGACACCTCCGCCAGCCCCGCCCGCGCCCTGGTCTGCCGTGCCTGTTCGGCCCGCTACCCGCTCGCCGCGCAGCACGCCTGTTACGAGTGTTTCGGCCCGCTGGAAGTCGACTACGACATCGCCGCGCTGGCCACCGTCACCCGGGAGCAGATCGAGGCCGGCCCGCAGAACATCTGGCGGTACGCCGCCCTGCTGCCCGCCGGTCAGGACCCGGCCAGCCGGGTCACCCTCGACCCGGGGCTGACCCCACTGGTGGCGGCCCCGCACCTCGCCGCCGAGTTGGGCTTCACCGCGCCGCTCTGGGTCAAGGACGACAGCGCCAACCCCACCCACTCGTTCAAGGACCGGGTCGTCTCGGTGGCGCTCACCGCCGCCAAGGCGCTCGGCTTCACCCGGTTCGCCTGCGCGTCGACCGGCAACCTGGCCAACTCGGTGGCCGCCCACGCGGCCCGCGCCGGCGTACCCTCGGTGGTCTTCATCCCCAGTGACCTGGAGCAGGGCAAGGTCATCACCACCGCCGTCTACGGCGGCGAGCTGGTCGCCATCGACGGCTCGTACGACGATGTCAACCGGCTCTGTGGCGAGTTGGTGGAGACCGACGAGTTCGAGGACACCGCGTTCGTCAACGTGAACGTCCGGCCGTACTACGCAGAGGGTTCCAAGACCCTCGGCTACGAGGTGGCCGAGCAGCTCGGCTGGCGGATCCCGGCGCAGGTGGTGATTCCGATGGCCAGCGGTGAGCTGCTCACCAAGATTGACAAGGCGTTCTCCGAGCTGGTGGAGATCGGCCTGGTCGAGGCGCCGGCCGGTGGCTGGAAGGTCTTCGGCGCCCAGTCCGCTGGCTGCAACCCGATCGCCACCGCCCTGCACGCCGAGACCGACACGATCATCCCGGTCAAGCCGACCGGCATCGCCAAGTCGCTGAACATCGGCGACCCGGCCGCCGGCCTCTACGCCCTGGAGGCGGTACGCCGTACCGGCGGTTGGATGGAGTACGTCGACGACGACGAGATCCGTGCCGGCATCCGCGATCTGGCCCATACCACCGGGGTCTTCGCCGAAACCGCGGGCGGGGTGACCGTCGCCGTGCTGCGCAAGCTGGTCGAGTCCGGTCGGCTCGACCCGGCGGCCGAGACAGTCGTGTTCAACACCGGTGAAGGACTGAAGACCATCGATGCGGTGGCCGGTCAGGTCGGGCCGACCCATCACATCAAGCCCTCGCTGCGCGCCGCCCGCGACGCCGGCCTCCTCGGCTGACCCGGGGACCGAGTGGATCAGTCGGTAACTGGGTTTTCGCTGTGAGTGTGGAAAACCCGCCCCTACGGACTTGACGGCAGGAACCGGACGGCGCAAGATGCTCCGTGCGGGAGGGCATTTCGCCGAAGACTTTTGAAGTTCTTGCGACCCAACGCCGGAGGCGTTGTGCGAGTGTCCCTCCCGACCACGTCCGATCGGGCCAGCGATTAATTCGCTGGCCCGATCGCTTTGCGGGGCGCACGCTCATCGGCATGAGCATCACGATCGCGTCGTTCGACAGCGCCGACCGAGCCGCCGTCGACGCGGCGTACCTGATCGGGGCGGCGGCCCGAGACGTCGATCTGCCGGAGCTTCCGCCCTTCTGCCGGCAACGCTTCGACGCGCTGTTCCACACGCCGATGCCCGGCACCGAGTCGCTCTGGGCGCTGGCCCGGCTGGACGGGGTGCCAGCCGGTTACCTCCAGCTCGACCTGCCACATCTCGACAACACCGATAACGCCACCGTCGAGCTGACGGTGCATCCCGAGCTGCGGCGGCGGGGCGTCGGCCGGGCCCTGCACGAGTACGGGCTGCGCCTGCTGCGGGAGCACGGCCGCAAGCGGGTGGTCGGGATGACCGTCTCCGCGCTGCCCGACGGGCCCGCCCGAAGCGTGGCGGGCGACGCGTTCGCCGCCTCGACCGGCGCCCAACCCGCCCTGGCCGAGGTGCGTCGTCGGCTCGAGATCGCCAAGATCGACCGGGTTGCGCTGCGGGCCGCGCTGGCCGAGGCCCAGCCGCGGGCCGAGGGCTACCAGTCGGTCTGCTGGCAGGGGTCCACCCCGCAGGAGTACGTGGCGGACATCGCCTACCTGGACAGCCGGCTCATCATGGACGCGCCCATGGGCGACGTGCAGTGGGAGCCGGAGCAGGTGGACGCCGAGCGCATCCGTGGCAACGACCGGGCGTTGGACGCCAGGGGCCGGCGGCGCTACCACCTCGGGATCCTGCACGAGGCGTCCGGCCGGCTGGTCGCCTGGACCCTGCTGGACGTGGGCGCGTCCGCCGACTGGCACGCGTTCCAGCAGATCACCATCGTCGACCCGGCCCACCGAGGGCGCCGCCTCGGCCTGATCGCCAAGGCCGAGAACCTGCACCACCTGCTCACCCACGAGCCGGCGGTCCGAGTGATCGACACCATGAACGCGGCCAGCAACACCTACATGGTGGCGATCAACGAGCAGCTCGGCTTCCGCCCGGTGGACTCCTGGAACAACTGGCAGCTCACCCTCTGAGCCGGGTGGTCACTCGTCCGTCCGCTCCAATCGCCCGACCAGTTCGCGGATCGCCTCGTGGAAGTCGTCGTCCGGGGTGAACCGGTGGCCCTGCACGGGTGGGGGCACGGTGTCGGTCGGTGGGATGAGGAGTCCCTTCGGGTCCCGTACCCGACGGTCGACCCGGGCGGCCGGGTCGTCGGGTCCGTCCACGAGCGGGACGAACACCGGTCCGCCCACCGCGTCGGTGTACCGCCACAGGTTGATCCACCGCCAGGCTAACCGATCGCCGACCTCGCGCAATATTTCGTCGCTGACGTACGCCGGGAAGACCCGCCGGTAGCGGTTACCGAGCGGGGTGCCGCAGGTCAGCAGGGCCACTCGCCGGCGGCAGCGGTCCGGGAGTTGAAGGACCGTCGCCGCCGCGAGCACGCTGCCGTGACTCTGCCCGGACAGCACCACCGCGTTCCCGTCGGCGGTCAACTGCCCGATCCGACGGGTCAGCTCGGGGACCGCCCGCTCGACGTAGCACGGCGGGGCGAGCGGGTGCGCGGCACGAGGCCAGAAGGTGGCCAGCTCCCAGAGCACCCCGACCAGCCGGATCGCGCCGGATCGGTAGGCGACCAGTCCCATCACGGCGAGGACCAGGGCGAACAGCCCGATCAGCAGGCCGCCCAGGTCGGTCACGAAGACCACCGGACGGGCCAGCGGTTCGCCGCCCATTCGCAGCGCGAGCGCCCCCGGGCCGGGACCGATCACCGAGAGCCCGGCCGCCGCGAGGGTGAGCAGTGCCAACATCACGTACGCGGCGGCGAGCAGCGGCCCGAGCCGATCCGCCAGCCCGGCACGCACGATCGCGTCGCGGACGGCCCGGACCCGTTCGGGGGCCGCCCGGGAGGCTTCCGGGTAGTCCCGCCGGACCAGTTCCTCGGCCCCCCGGCGGCGACGAGCATGGCCGATCCGGGGTATGAGCAGGGCCGTCACGAGCACCAGCAGCACGGCCAGGGAGAAACCGAGGGTGACCCAGCGGTAGGCGACCGGTGGCGACAGCGGCGGCGCACCGGGCGGTGGCGGCCGTGCCGGCGTCGGGCTGGAACCACGGTCCAGATACTCGGCAAGCCCGTAGGTCAGGCCCGAGTCGTAGGCGACGCCCAGCCCGATCGCGACGGTTGTCAGCACCGGCGCGCCCAGCCCGGCCAGCAGGAAGAGGGGACGGGGAAGGGAACGGCGCTGGACCACGACCACCAGGCCGAGCATCGCGAGCAGCACTACCTGCCCGGCGAACAGGCCGGCGGCGAGCGTCTCGTACCCCGGCAACATCCCCTCGGCCCTCCACGGCGGCCGTGGCACCAACGCGTACCCCAGGGTCAGTGCGGTGAGCGCAACGGCCGCCCAACGGATCGTCCGCGAACTTCGCTGGTCCTGCTTCCCGCGTCGCTCAATCGCCGGTCGGCAGAGCAGCACCAGCGCGCCGGCGAGCAGCGCGACGTCCGCGGCCAGCAGCAGCCAGCCGGGCAGGGTGGCGTCGTGCGGTGCCAGAGCCAGCAGCAGAGTGATGTTGAGCGTGCCCAGCGCCACCGCGACGTGAATCGAGCGCAGGCGGCGCAGCAGCGAGCGGGTGTCCCAGAAGGCGGGCGCGTCGAGCCGGTCCGCACCCACCCCGGGCACCTGGTCGCTGTCCTCGGGGAGCTGCCAGGTCCGGGCACCGAGCCGCCAGATCAGGGCGATCACGATGATCGGCGGTACGGCCAGCAGCGCCAGCCGCTGCCCGGGCGGCACACCCCCCAGCCAGGAGATCTCCCGCCGCCCCTCCAGACACCTTGGGTAGGCCGCGCACTGCCAGGCGATCAGGTCGAGGGACACCCCGACGGTGGTGAGGACGTACATCGCGGTCATCGTCGCGGCCAGCAGCCGGCACAGCGCCCGCGCGGCACGGCCGCCGCGACCGGTGACCGGCAGCATCCAGACCGCGATGTTGCTGAGCATGAACGGCAGGAGCAGGACCAGGGAGAACGTCCGGGTCGCGGTGCCGCCGGTCAGCCGGCTCCAGCGGTACGCCTCAAGCGTGACCCCGTCGCGGTCCGCGGGGGCACCGTAGCCGGGCCGCGGCCGGTAGAAGCCCGCGTTGTCGTCTCCCGCGACCCGCGCGACGATCGGTCGGTCGAGGATCGTCTCGGGCCCCTTGTCGGCGACCCCGTGCACCCGGATCTCGGTGATCCTCACCCGCAGCCCTCCCGTGGCCGGCTTTCCTGGCCGGAAGGCCCGCGGTTACCCGCTGCTGCCGTGGGCAACCCCGGTGCTGTCGGTCATTGGCGCTTCTGCACCCGAACCCGACTGCGGCATGATGGCGGGCATGACGGAGACCCCGCATCCCCTGTACGACAGGCACGCCGACACCCTCAACCGTGCGCTGACCGCGATCACGGAGCGGGGCTACTGGTCCGCCTACCCAGAATCTCCCAGCCCCCGCGTGTACGGCGAGACCGCCGCCGCCGACGGCAAGGCCGCCTTTGAGGCGTACCTCGGTGGAGACTTCCCGCTCGACCAGCCCGGCGCGGGCGCTCGGGTCGCCACCGAGACGAGCCCGTTCGGGGTGGAGCTGGCCGTGCGTTACCCGCACGCCAGCCCCGGCGAGTTGGTCAGCGCCGCCTCCGCCGCGCTGCCGGCGTGGCGCGATGCCGGCCCGCAGGCCCGGGTGGGCGTCTGCCTGGAGATCCTCGACCGGCTGCACAAGCACATCTTCGAGCTGGCCAACGCGGTGCAGTTCACCAGCGGGCAGGCGTTCGTGATGGCCTTCCAGGCCGGTGGCGCGCACGCGCTGGACCGGGCGCTGGAGGCGCTGGCTTACGCGTACGCCGAGATGACCCGGCACCCGGGCACGGCGGGCTGGGAGAAGGCCGCCGGCAAGGGCGACCCGCTGCGGATGACCAAGACGTTCCACGTGGTGCCGCGTGGGGTGGCGCTGGTGATCGGCTGCAACACCTTCCCGACCTGGAACTCGTACCCCGGGCTGTTCGCCTCGCTGGTCACCGGCAACCCGGTGATCGTCAAGCCGCACCCGCGCGCGGTGCTGCCGCTGGCCATCACCGTGAAGTACGCCCGGGAGGTCCTCGTCGAGGCCGGCTTCGACCCGAACCTGATCATGCTGGCCGCCGAGGCGCCCGGCGAGAAGCTCGCCAGCGACCTGGCCCTGCACCGCTCCGTCAAGATCGTCGACTTCACCGGCTCCACCGAATACGGCGACTGGTTGGAGACGCACGCCCGGCAGGCATCGGTCTACACCGAGAAGGCCGGCCTGAACACCGTCGTCATCGACTCCACCGACGACTTCGCCGGCATGTGCCGCAACCTCGGTTTCACGCTGACCCTCTACAGCGGGCAGATGTGCACCACCTCGCAGAACATCCTCATTCCCAGCGGGGGCATCGAGACCGACCAGGGGCACAAGAGCTTCGACCAGGTGGCCGGCGGGATCGCCGCAGCGGTCGGCAAGCTCACCGCGGACCCGGCCCGGGGCGTGGAGCTGACCGGCGCCATCGTCAACGGCGGGGTGCTGGAGCGGCTGGCCGAGGTCACCAAGGTCGGCGAGCCGGTGCTGGAGTCGCGGGCGGTGGCCCACCCGTCGTACGCCGACGCGGTGGTGCGTACCCCGACGATCGTGAAGCTGACCGCGGACGACGCGGAGACGTACGGCCGGGAGTGGTTCGGACCGATCTCGTTCGCGATCGCCACCGACTCGACGGCGCACAGCCTGGAACTGCTCCGCCGGACGGTCGGCGAGAAGGGCGCGCTCACCGCCGGGGTCTACTCGACGGACGAGGCGGTGCTGGACGCCGCCGAAGCGGCGGCGGTCGAGGTCGGGGTGCACCTGTCCTGCAACCTCACCGGTGGGGTCTTCGTCAACCAGTCGGCGGCGTTCTCCGACTTCCACGGCAGCGGGGCGAACGCGGCGGCCAACTCGGCGTTGACGGACGGGGCGTACGTGGCCAACCGGTTCCGGATCGTGCAGTCTCGGCGGCACGTCTGATCTGTGGTTGCGGTTGGGGTTACCCCGGGCAGCCCGCCGTGGGCACGCTGGTCGCCTCTTGGCGGTGATCAAGAGGTTTGCGTCAACATTGGTGCTTGTTCTGACGCAAACCTCTTGATCAACGGGGTCAGGTGGGGGTTGGGGTCAGGCTGGTCGGCGCATTTGTAGCTCGGTCAGGGCTGGGATGGTGGGGTGCGGGACCCGTACGCCGGTGTCTTTGAAGCCCAGGCGCTGGTAGGCGCGGTAGGCCCGGTCGTTGCCGACCACCACCTCCAGCAGCAGCTCCGGTCGGCCGCAGGCCCGCGACCAGGCGGCCACCTCATCGATCAGCTCGCCGAGCAGCCCGCTGCCCCGCCAGGTCGGCGTGACGTACACGGCGTAGATCACGGTCAGCCCGGGTTCGTTGGGGGCGGTCGTGCCCCCGGCGTGCCCGACCAGCCGGCCGCCCGGGTCGGCGACGAACTGCGCGTTGTGGGAGCCGGCTGAGGTGTACGCGACCCGGGCGGCGAACTCGTTGTGCGGTCGGGCTGCCGCGTCCGCCAGGGTCTCCAGGAAGGCCAACGGCGCGTCGGCGAGCATCTCCAGGCGAAGCGCCCGCATCCGAGCGGCGTCCGCCGGCCGGACCCGGCGGATCTCCGCGCGCCGTAGGGCGGGTGAGCCGGTGTCGGTGGTCATGCCCGCATGCCTACCACAGGGGATGGACGCCACGGGCAGCCCCGACGTGTGTCCGATTTGTGGCCGTGCGCGGCTGTCACTGCTCGTGTAGCGTGCGATTTCGGTCACCTGCTTCAATGGCGGTCATCGATCGCTGAGTCGGTGGTCCGAGGCGCCCGGCTGCGCCGTGCGCCGGGTCAGGCAACACCGCGCAGAGTGAGGGAAGTGCACCGTGGCACAGGGCACCGTGAAGTGGTTCAACGCCGAAAAGGGCTACGGCTTCATCGCCGTCGACGGCGGTCAGGACGTGTTCGTCCACTTCTCCGCGATCGAGATGGACGGTTACAAGGCGCTGGACGACGGTCAGCGGGTGGAGTTCGAGGTCGCCCAGGGTCAGAAGGGCCCGCAGGCGGAGCACGTACGCGTCATCGGCTGAGATTCCTGACCGGTCGGCCCCCGCGAGTCGGGGCTGCGGCAGAGCCGCGCAGCCGGGAAGATCGTGAACCGTTCCAGCCAATGCCGAGGAGCGTTCATGACTGACCAGCCGCCCCCGCCCACTCCGCCCTCCGGGCCGGGAGAGCCGGGCCCGTCCGACCCGTCCTCGCCCGCTGGCGGTTCCAGCCCTGCCGGCCCGCAGCCTGGCCCACCGCCTGGCCCGCCGCCCGGCTGGCAGCCAGGTCTGCCTCCGGCTGGCCCGCCGCCGGGCTGGGATCCCGCGCAGGGCACCTGGGGTGCGACCCCGCCGTCGCAGGGGTGGGTGTTCCCGCCCACCGGTGGCTACCCGCCGGGAGCGGGACCCTATGGCGGGCAGCCGTGGTATCCGGGGGCGCCGGTCGGCTGGTACCCGTCGGGTTACGGCTACGACCCGAACGACCCCCTGGTCACGCCGCCGGGCGCCGGTCTCGGTGGCTGGTTCAACCGGTGCGCGGGAGCGCTGCGCCGCGGGTGGCGGCAATTGGTACCCATCATGCTGCTCACCCAGGTGCTGCCCGCGGCGGTGCTCTCGGTGATCTCCCTCGGCGTCGACCCGTCGGCCAACTGGGCTGCCCAGGCCGAGTCGAATCCGACCGCCGCGCTGCCGGACAACTTCGCCGCCGAGTTGCTGAGTCTCCTGGTGGTGTTGGTCGGTGGCAGCCTGTTGGTCGGTTTGGTGCAGGCCGTCGGGTGGGCCGCTGGCACCTGGGTGATCTCCCAACAGGCCGCCGGTCAGCCAGCCAGCCTGGAGTCGGCGCTGCGCTACGGCCTGCGTCGGGCGCTCGGGCTGTGGGGCTGGACCCTGCTGATCAGCGTGCTCATCGGCGTCGGGTTCTGCTTCTGCGTGCTGCCCGGCATCTACCTGGCCTTCGCGCTGAGCATGGCCGGCCCGGTCTACCTCTTCGAACGCCACAACCCGATCGGTCGATCGTTCCGGATGTTCCACGACCGGCTCGGCCTGCTGCTCGGTCGAGTGGCCCTGGTGGCCCTCGCGGTGATCGTCGGCACCCTGATCCCCGCTGGTCTGGAGGGAGTGGGTACCTCCGCGCTCGGTACGGATCCGCTGGCGTCGCCGGGCACCGCCGTCGGGGCGGTGGTGGTGATCGGGATCACCGCCGTGCTGGCGCTGCCCGCCCATCTCGCCCAGATGATCGGTCTGCTGGTGACGTACACCGAGCAGCGGGCCCATGAGGCACCGGTGAACAGCGCTGGACTGGCTGCGGAACTCGGCTGAGCGGCAGCATCGTGCTTGCACTCGGCAGGGGAGAGTGCTAAACAAGTCATTGGCACTCGCATACCGTGAGTGCCAATGGTCGGGACGGTGGGGCCAGGTTGCATCGGCGTGGAGACGCCGGGGCGGCACATGGCCGGTCGTCGCGGGCTATCCGGCCCGGCCGAAGGACGTCGTCGTCGCCAGGTGGCGACGTCCCAAGGTGCGTACACCAGGCGGCCCATCCGGGGGCACACATCTCGGGTGGCCCGTGAGTGTCCAGGAGGACAACGCCGTATGGCCAAGATGATCGCGTTCGACGAAGAGGCGCGCCGCGGCCTCGAGCGGGGCATGAACCAGCTCGCCGACGCCGTAAAGGTGACCCTCGGCCCCAAGGGCCGCAACGTCGTGCTCGAGAAGAAGTGGGGTGCCCCCACCATCACCAACGATGGTGTGAGCATCGCCAAGGAGATCGAGCTCGAGGACCCGTACGAGAAGATCGGCGCTGAGCTGGTCAAGGAGGTCGCCAAGAAGACCGACGACGTTGCCGGTGACGGCACGACGACGGCGACCGTCCTGGCCCAGGCCCTGGTTCGCGAGGGCCTGCGCAACGTGGCCGCTGGCGCCAACCCGATGGCCCTGAAGCGGGGCATCGAGGCTGCGGTCGCGAGCGTCTCGGAGGAGCTGTCCAAGCTCGCCAAGGACGTCGAGACCAAGGAGCAGATCGCCTCCACCGCCTCCATCTCCGCTGGCGACAGCACCGTCGGCGAGATCATCGCCGAGGCGATGGACAAGGTCGGCAAGGAAGGCGTCATCACCGTCGAGGAGAGCAACACCTTCGGGCTGGAGCTGGAGCTCACCGAGGGTATGCGCTTCGACAAGGGCTACATCTCGGCCTACTTCATGACCGACCCGGAGCGTATGGAGGCCGTCTTCGACGACCCGTACATCCTGATCGCCAACAGCAAGATCTCGTCGGTGAAGGACCTGCTCCCGATCCTGGAGAAGGTCATGCAGTCGGGCAAGCCGCTGCTGATCATCGCCGAGGACCTGGAGGGCGAGGCCCTGGCCACCCTGGTGGTCAACAAGGTCCGTGGCACCTTCAAGTCGGTCGCCGTCAAGGCGCCGGGCTTCGGTGACCGCCGCAAGGCCATGCTGACCGACATCGCCATCCTCGCCGGTGGCCAGGTCATCAGCGAGGAGGTCGGCCTCAAGCTCGACGCCGCCAGCCTCGACATGCTGGGCCGCGCCCGCAAGGTCGTGGTGACCAAGGACGAGACCACCATCGTCGACGGTGCCGGTGACGCCGAGCAGATCCAGGGCCGGGTCAACCAGATCCGGGCCGAGATCGACAAGAGCGACTCCGACTACGACCGGGAGAAGCTGCAGGAGCGGCTGGCCAAGCTGGCCGGCGGCGTTGCGGTGATCAAGGTCGGCGCGGCCACCGAGGTCGAGCTCAAGGAGCGCAAGCACCGCATCGAGGACGCCGTTCGCAACGCGAAGGCCGCCGTCGAGGAGGGCATCGTCCCGGGTGGTGGCGTCGCGCTGGTGCAGGCCGGCAAGACCGCCTTCGACAAGCTCGACCTGGTCGGCGACGAGGCGACCGGTGCGAACATCGTCAAGGTCGCGCTGGACGCCCCGCTGCGGCAGATCGCCGTCAACGCCGGCCTTGAGGGCGGCGTCGTGGTGGAGAAGGTCCGTAACCTCGAAGCGGGTCACGGTCTCAACGCCGCCAACGGCGAGTACGTCGACCTGCTGGCCGCGGGCATCATCGACCCGGCCAAGGTGACGCGTTCGGCGCTGCAGAACGCCGCTTCCATCGCGGCGCTCTTCCTCACCACCGAGGCCGTTGTCGCGGACAAGCCGGAGAAGACCCCGGCTGCCCCGGCTGGCCCGGGTGGCGGGGACATGGACTTCTGAGTCCAGTTCCGACACCGAACGGGGCGGGCCGCTGACGCGGTCCGCCCCGTTCGTCGTCAGGTGGGTAGGGGACGCTGGTTGCGCCGTTTCTGTGCCCGGTTGTACGGCGGAGGCAGGTGGATCGGCGCGTCCACCATCTCCTGCGGCTCCTCGACCGGCGATGGCTCACCGTCGGTGGTCATCTCGGCCAGTTGCTCGGCATCGCCGTAGTCGAGCCGGTCGAACGGCAGTTGGCCGGGGAGTTCACCGATCGGTTTCCAGGTGATCGGCGGGCCGTCCTCGGTCTGGTTGTCATCCGTGGTCATGGCTGCCTCCTCTACCGAAACGGTAGGGGGCGTCGATGGCCCGATGCGGGCGAATGGATCCATGTCCCGTTTGACGTGTTTATTCCGTCAACGTCCGTCGGTACAGGAAGAAGACCCGCTCGATCCAGGCGCCCGCGCTGCCCGAGTAGAACGGCACCGGCCCCACCCAGCCGATCTGTGCCCGGTCCAGCCCTGCCGCCCGCTGGTCGCGTAGGCAGCGCCGCAGCAGCACCCCGCCGATGCCCGACCCCTCGGCGGCCGGTGCGGTGCCCATCGGCCCGAACCAGCTCGGCCGCGACGACCCGTACGCGGCGAAGCCGAGCACCTCGCCGTCCCGCTCCGCCAGGTGGCAACCGGCGTCGGCCCGCCCGACCGACCCGGCCAACTCGCCGTCCCAGGTGCCGCCGAAGGTGGACCGGGCGAACGCCGTCAGCGCCGGCAGATCCGCCGGCTCCGCCCGGCGTACGGTGACACCCTGATCGGCCAGCCGCCGCTCCGTCGCTTCGGTGGACCGCAGTGCCGGCGACCCGTCGTACGACAGGTCGGCGGTCATGTTCCAGGCGGTCCGGTCCTGCTGGTAACCGAGCGCGAGGGCGGCGCAGACCGCCGGCGTGTAGCGGACGTCGATGCCCGGCCACGCGTAGTACGGCGGGTTCCCGGCCAGCAGCACCTCGGTCACGCCGCGCTCGGCGAGCACCTGCTCGGCCCGGCGCACCAGCGAACGGCCGACGCCTCGGCGGCGCTGCTCGGGGAGGACCGCGACCAGGTCGACGTGCCCGATGCCCGGCTCGGTCGACGACTCCGAGCAGATCAACACCCCGACCAGGTCCGCGCCCCGGTACGCGCCCAGCGCCACCACCTGTCGGTCGGCGGTGGCCCGAGGCCAGAGCACGTCCACGATGGGGTTCGCCTCGGTGGCGTCCTCGGGCAGGTCCAGTGCCTGCTCGCAGAGCTGCACGACGGTGGGGGCCAGGTCGGCGGTCAGCTCGGTGACGGTGATCTCGGCGTCCATGGTCGCCGACCCTAGATCACCAGGTGCCCGGGCCGCACCCCCATCCGACGCTTCAGTAAATAAGCCTGCCTATTGCTGGGCGGCACGCACGGCCGCGTAGGCGTCGACCTGGCCGGCGCCCGTGACGTTCGACGGAGCGCCGCAGGCGTCGGAGGGGCTGTCGGAGCGGTAGGTGGGCGTCGCCGCCGTGGCGGTCTCCCGCAGGATCTGCCGGGTCCGGGTCACGTCGCCAACCAGCGCCGGGTTCGCCGACCACATCAGCGCGACCACCCCGGCCACCTGCGGAGTCGCCATCGACGTGCCGTCCAGCGCGGCGTACGTGCCGCCCGGCATGGCCGACACCACGCCCACCCCCGGTGCCAGCACGTCCGGCTTGCCGGTGCCGTCCGGCACCGGCCCGCGCGAGGAGAACTCGGCGACCCGCCGCTGCGCGTCCACCGCGCCCACGGTCAGCACGTCCGCGTACGGGGCCGGCGGATCGTCGATCGACGCACACCATGGCCCGGTGTTGCCGGCCGCGACGGCCACGAAGATCCCGGCGGCGTCCAGCGCGGCGGTGGCTGGCAGCAGGACCCCCCGGTCGCAGCCCTCGATGGGCGGGCAGCCCCACGAGTTGGTGAGCACCTGCGGGGCGCGCTCCGGACGTCCGTCCGTGAACGGGTCGCCGCCGGCCGGAAAGGGCGCCAGCATGAACTGGAGACAGTCCAGGTAGTGCCCGGGGCTGCCGAGGTTGCGATCCAGGTTGACGCAGCCCACCCACTGCGCGTCCGGCGCCACTCCGATGCCGTCCCGCCCGACCGCGCTGCCCACCGTGTGGGTGCCGTGCCCGCCCTGGTCGGTGGGGCTCCGGGTGCCGTCCCACGGGTCGTACCAGGAGTCGTTCCCACCACGGAACCCAGCTCGCAGCGCCGGATGGGTGCCGTCCACCCCCGAATCGGAGCTGCCGACCACGACGCCCGTGCCGGTCACCCCGAGTTGGGACCACACCCGGTCGGCGCCGATCTGCCGGATGTTCCACTCCGGGCCGGTGGGCTTGGGCGCGCTGCCCCGATTCTGCCCCGCCGGGGCCGGCAGCGGGCGCAGGCGCTGGCTGACCAGCACCCGGGCCACCTCCGGCCGGCGGGCCAGCCAGGCCCGCACCGCCGGGCCGCCGTCCACCTCGACGGCGTTGACCAGGTAGTAGGACACCGGGTCGAGGCGCAGCCGGTTCAGCCCTCGAAGCAGGTCGCCCTGGCTCTGCTCGGCGGTCGTCACGAGCCGCCGGTAGACCTCCGTCGCGCGGGCGTCCCGACCGGCCCGACCCGTGCCGGTCGGAAGACCGCTCAGGTCGGCCTGCGCGCGTAGCACCACGAACAGCCGCTCGCCGTACAGGCCCGGTTGCCCGGGACCGAGGTCGACCACGCCGAACGTCACCAGCAGCAGCACGGCCGCCGCCGCGGCGAACCGCCGGTTCGGGGCGCCGGCCGTCGGCCGGGCGAGCAGCACCGCGTACCCGATGGCGACCAGGACCGCGACGGCGAGCCCGGCACCGGCGGCGGCCGCCACCCAGAACGGCACGTCCCGGGTGCCGACCAGCAGCAGGGTGATCTCTTCCGGGTCGGTGAAGGCCAGCGGGCCGAGTGCGGCCAGGCCCACGAGCCAGCCGGTCGCCGTTCGGCCGGCGCGGATGGCCTCGGCGGGGTCGGCGGTGGGCCGCCAGGTCGCGGCCCAGAGCGCGGCCAGGGCGAAGCCCACCGGCGGCAGGGTCAGCAGTGCGGGCAACTGCGCGCCGGACTGGCCGGTCCCGGCCGCGAGCAGTAGCAGCCCGATCCCGGCGACCAAGCCGCCGACCAGCACCAGCCGTGCGGGCCGGGGCGGGCGCCCCACCGCGAACCGGGACCAGAACGACGCGTCCAGCAGGGTCGTGGCCAGCACCCCGAGCGCGGCGGCCGCCAGCAGCGCGAGCGCGGTCTCCAGGAGGCCGCCGAGCGCGCCCAGCCAGGCCCACGGCAGCAGCAGTGCCAACCCGGCGGCGATCGCGAGCAGCGGCACCGGGCCGAGCCCCCGCAACCCCCACTGGCGGCCGGCCGGCTCATGGCCCTGGCCGGCCTCCGGTGCGGCGCTACCGCTCGGCCCCGGGCTGCCGGCGGCCTCCGGTGCGGCGCTACCGCTGGGCCCCGGGCTGCCGGCGGCCTCCGGTGCGGCGTCACCGATCGGCGCCGTGCCACCAGTGCCGTCCCCGGCGGCCAGCATCGCGGCGGCACCGGACGCGCCGCCTGTGTCCGACGCGGCCGTCCGGCGCGCCGACCAGCGCACGGCGAGCGCGGTCAGCACCGCCGCGCCGGCCAGCGCGGCGAGGTACGCCTCGTGGTGCACCGGCGGCACGACCCGCAGCAGTGTGAGCACGCCGAGTACGAGTGCCCCGAGCAGCCAGACCCGCCCCGTGGCCCGGACCGTGGCCGACCGGGGCAGGACGGCCAGGAGCAGGGCGGGTGTGCCCACCAGCACGACGGTGGCCAGGCCGAGCACCGGCCAGAGCCAGCCGACGCGGTCCCGTCCGAAGCCCAACAGCACCTGATCGGTGACCCATCCGCCGGCCTGGGTGGCCACGGTGACCGCCACCGTCCAGCCGCCGACCAACACCGCCGCGACCACCGGCCACGGGGAACTGCGGTCGCTGATTCCGGGGTGTGCGGGCTGACCGTGCATCCGAGAACCTTACGACCACGATGAACAGATTCGGACCGGCGTCGACGTGACGTGCGGTGATCAAGTGATGAAAAGTAGGTCAGAAGCGCCGCTGGTAGCTACTTTTCATCACTTGATCAAGAAGTGGGAGCGGAGGCTGCAACTGGTCATCGAACAGTGCGAAGGCAGGGGCGGCGAATGTCGACCCGCCGGCACGGCGGTTACGGTGGAAGGGTGCGCGACCCCAATATCTCCCGATCCGTCGCCGGTCAGCTCTCACCGGTCCGCCGCGCGTCCGACCTGCGTCGACTGCGCGCCGAGCGCTTCGACGTGTTGGTCATCGGCGGTGGGGTGACCGGTGCCGGTGCTGCCCTGGACGCGGCGTCCCGGGGCCTGAAGGTGGCGCTGGTCGAGGCGCGTGACTTCGCCGCGGGCACCTCCAGCCGGTCCAGCAAGCTCATCCACGGTGGCCTGCGCTACCTGGAGCAGCTGGAGTTCCACCTGGTCCACGAGGCGCTCACCGAGCGCGGCCTGCTGGCCACCCGGCTCGCGCCGCACCTGGTGCGCCCGGTGCCGATCATGGTGCCGCTGCCGGCCGGGCGGGGCCTGCGGGACCTGCCGGCCCGGTTCTTCCGCCGCTCGTACTACGGCGCCGGCGTGGCCGCCTACGACGCCTTCGCCGGGGTCTTCGGCGGTGGCCGGGGCATGCCCCTGCACCGTCACCTGACCCGGGAGGGCGCCCGACGGATCTTCCCGAGTCTGCGGGCCGACGCGCTGGCCGGGGCGATCCGCTACTACGACGGGCAGGTCGACGACGCCCGGTTGGTGGTCACCCTGGCCCGCACCGCGGCCAGCCTCGGTGCCACGGTGGTGAGCAGTGCCCGCGCCGTCGGGCTGATCCGGCAGGCGCGTGAGGTGACTGGCGTCCGCGTCCGGGACCTGGAGGCGCCGCCGGGCTCGCCGGACGCGGAGTTCGAGGTGCAGGCCCGCACCGTCATCGCCGCCACCGGGGTGTGGAGCGACGACATGTCCCGGATGCTCAACGACGTGGGCCTGCGGCCCGGCGTCCGGGTGCGCGCCTCCAAGGGGGTGCACCTGGTGGTGCCCCGCTCGGCGATCACCGGCGAGACGGGGCTCATCCTGCGTACGGCGAGTTCGGTGCTCTTCGTCATCCCGTGGGGCGGGCACTGGATCATCGGCACGACGGACACCGACTGGCGACTGGACCGGTCCCACCCGGCCGCCTCGGCCCGTGACATCGACTACCTCCTCCAGCAGGTCAACACCGTGCTGGACCGGCCGCTGACCACCGCCGACATCGAGGGGGTGTACGCCGGGCTGCGACCGCTGCTGGCCGGCGAGGCCGACTCGACCTCGAAGCTCTCCCGGGAGCACGCGGTCTTCGAGCCGATGCTCGGGCTGCTGTTGGTGGCCGGGGGCAAGTACACGACGTACCGGGTGATGGCGTCCGACGTGGTCGACCGGGCCGCCCGCCGGCTCGGCGGCGCCCGCCCGTCCCGTACCGCCGACCTGCCGCTGCTCGGCGCCGACGGGTACCCGGCGATGTGGCGGGACCGGGCCGACCTGGCGCGCCGGCACGGTGTGCCGGTGGGCGTGGTGGAGCACCTGCTGGAGCGGTACGGCACCCTCACCCTGGACCTGCTGGCGCTGGTCGACGCCGATCCACTGCTGGCCTCCCCGCTGGCCGGTGCGCCGGAATACCTGGCGGCGGAGGTCGTCTACGCGGCGCGAGCCGAGGGCGCGCTGCACCTGGAGGACGTGCTGACCCGGCGGACCCGGATCTCGTTCGAGACCAGCCACCGGGGGCTGGAGTCGGCGGAACACACGGCCGAGCTGATGGGCGCGGTGCTCGGCTGGGACGCGGCCACCCGGGCGCGTGAGGTCGAGCACTACCGCGCCCGGGTGGAGGCGGAGCGGCAGTCCCAGTTGATGCCGGACGACGCGGCGGCGGACGCGGCCCGGCTCGGCGCTCCGGACGTCCGGGGTTACGCGGCCGACCGGGGCGACGGCGACGATCAGGCGGAGCTGCGCCCGTCCGCTAGATGACGAATTGCGACGTTACCGATGGGTAACCATCGATACCGACCCGGATGGTGGTTTCGGACGCTACCTACGGTGGGGTAGGTTTCCGCGCGTGCTAGCCCGCCCGCGCCCTCGTCTACTCGTAGCCCTCCTTGCCCTCGCGCTCGCCGGTGCCCTGACCGGGTGCTCGCTCTTCGACCGGGACAAGCCGGGCACGCCACTGGCGCAACCGTCCGGCGGCGTGGTGGGCGGCGGATCGCAGCTGGAAATCCCCGCCACGGTCGCCGCCGGCCAGGTCAGCCTCATCCAACGACTCGGCGAGGACGGCCCACTGCGCACCCTGAGCGTCGAGCGGAACGGCGCGTGGCAGTGCGTCGACTGCGCCGGGGACGGCGTGACCTCCCGGGGCACCCTCGCACCGGAGCTGACCGAACGACTCCAGGTGCTGCTCGCCAACCCGGCGCTGGCCGACGAGACCGATCAGGCCCGGCGGTACCGGACCACCTGTATCGACGCGCTCACGTCCAGCCTGATCACCTCGACCGGGCTGATCACCTCGCAGGACTGCCCGGGTGAGGAGCGCACGCCGGTCGCCGGTGAGATCCTGCTGCTGCTCACCCAGGCGACCCCGGCCGAGGTCACGGGCTGACCGCAGTCGATCAGAGCACCTTGCCCGGGTTGAGCAGACCGGCCGGGTCGAGCGCGGACTTGATCGCCTGGTGCACCCGGACCCCGACCGGCCCGATCTCCCGGGCCAGCCAGTCCCGCTTGAGCAGCCCCACCCCGTGCTCACCGGTGCACGTGCCGCCCAGGTCCAGGCCGAGCCGCATGATCTCGTCGAACGCCCGCCGGCCCCGCTGCACGCTCGCCGGGTCGGCCCGGTCGACCACGATGTTCGGGTGCATGTTGCCGTCCCCGGCGTGCCCCACCACTCCGATCGGCACCTCGCACTCGGCCGCGATCCGGGCGACCCCGTCCAGGAGCGCGGCGAGTGCGCCGCGCGGCACCGCCACGTCGTCGATCACCAGACCGCCGTTGCCGCCCGGGTAGGTGTCGGCCGCGAACTTCTCCATCGCCGGGTGCGCCAGTCGGCGGGCCTGGAGAAGCGCCGCCGCCTCGACCGCGTCGGTGGCCGCATAGACCTCGTCGGCACCGACCGCCTCGCACACCTCGGCCAGCGCGGCCAGGTCGCCCGCCGCCCGGGTGCCGGTGTCGACGGCGGCCAGCAACAGAGCCTGCGCGTCGGTCCGCAACCCCATCGGCTGGTACGCCTCGATCGCCCGCAGGTGGGTCTGGTCCAGCAGCTCCAGCAGGCTGGGGGTGAGTCCGCGAGCCGCGATCTCGGCCACCGCCGCCCCGGCCGTGGCGGTCGATCCGAAGACCGCCACCAGGGTCAGTGAGTCGGCCGGGGCGGGCCGAAGCGCCACGGTCACCTCGGTGATCACCCCGAGGGTGCCCTCCGAACCCACGAACAGCCGGGTCAGGTCGTAGCCGGCCACCCCCTTGGCGGTACGCCGCCCGGTGCGCAGCACCTCGCCGGAGGCGAGCACGACCTCCAGGCCCAGCACGTACTCGGTGGTCACGCCGTACTTCACACAGCACATGCCGCCGGCGTTGGTGGCCACGTTGCCGCCGATCGTGGACGACTCCCAGGAGCCGGGGTCCGGCGGGTACCAGAGGCCCTGCTTGGCCACCGCCCCGGCCAGCGCCGCGTTGACCACCCCCGGTTGAACCACCGCGATCCGGCTCACCGGGTCGATCTCCCGGATCTCGTTCATCGCGACGGTGCTGAGCAGCACCGCGCCGTCCACCGCGTTCGCCGCGCCGGCCAGCCCGGTCCGCGCGCCCTGCGGCACCACCGGTACGCCGTGACGCGCCGCGGCCTGAACCACGGCGACCACCTGCTCGGTGGTGCGCGGGCGGGTCACCACCAGCGGGATGCCGGCGGCGCACAGGTCGGCCTCGTCCCGCTGGTGCACGCGCAGCAGGTCCGGGTCGGTGAGCACGGCGTCGTCACCGAGCGCGGCGCGCAGGTCGTCGAGGAGCGCGGTGGGGGCCATGCAGCCGAGGCTAGGTCGCCGGCCGGCGATCATCAACATGATCGACTGCGCGGGATAGCTTGGGCACCATGCTCTACCTGGACCGGCCGGCCTGGCCGTGGCGCGGTCGGCTCTGGTCACACCTGATCAGCGACGTGTCGTACGCCGAACTGCACGCCTTCGCCGAAGCACTCGGCGCGCCCCGGCGCGGCTTCGACCGGGACCACTACGACATCCCGGCCGACCGGTTCGCGGCGGCGGTGTGGCTCGGTGCCCAGGTGGTGCCGAGCCGAGAGCTGGTCCGGTTGCTCCGCGCCGCCGGCCTGCGTCGCCCGAAGCACCTGGTCAGCGCGTCTCCTCCGGGTCCCCGGTAAGCGCGGCCAGCTCGCGGCGCACATTGTCCCGGGCGGGTTCCTCCCACCGGCTCGCCAGCGGCGGCAGCCGGAACAGCGCGGGCAGCGCCAGCAGGCCGGTCAACACCGCGGCCCGTCCAGCCCGGAAGGCGGGCTCCGGCACATGGGCGTACTCCCGACGGATCGCCGCCGCGTAACGCTCGTAGTCGGCGGGCGGCGCGGCCAGGACGGCCAGGTCCGCGTCGCAGAGCAGGGCGGCGTCCGGGTCGCCCGGTGTCACCGTGTGGCCGGCGGTGAGCAGCACCAACCGGCGTACCTCGGCCGCCGTGGACGCCGGCACCCCGAGCCCGGTGAGCACACTCTGGGCCAGTACTGCGCTGTCCCGTTCGTTGGTGTCGCCAGCGGCACGAGGGTCGTAGACCGCGTCGTGGAACCAGGCCGCCAGCCGGACCACGTCCGCCTTCCCGGCCAGGTCGGCGTGCTGGTCCACCACCTCGAGCACCGCCGTCAGGTGGGCCAGCGTGTGATAGTGCCGGTGCGGCTCCCGCCACCGGGCGAGCAGGTGCTCCCCGGCCCGGGTCGTGTCCGGTTCGGGCCGCGCGCCGGCACCCCGGGCCGCCGCCCGCCACCGGTCCAGCAGATCAACCACCGCCCGAGTCTGCCGCATCCGTCCGCGACGCGCGGGGCGGGAGGATTCAGTGGGCCCACCTCGGGTAGTCGCGCCCATGGCCGTGGCCCGGGACAAGCGACAGCCGATGGTGCGCCGTACCGCGCTGCGCGAGGGGTTGGTGGACGTCGACGGCGCACGGATCGCCGAGGCCACCGAACAGCTGCGCCACCGTGGCCGGGCCACCCTGCACGACCGGCTGCACCGGGTCCGGATGGCCGGCGGACTGGCCCTGCAGGCCGGGCTGGCTGCCGGCCTCGCGTACCTGATCTCGCACAAGGTGCTGGGCAACCCGCAACCGGTCTTCGCGCCGATCTCCGCGGTCGGCACCCTGGCCGCGTCGGTCGGCCAACGATTCCGCCGAACCGTGGAGTTGATCGTCGGGGTGGGGGTCGGGGTGGCCGTCGGCGACCTGCTGATCTACCTGCTCGGCACCGGGGCGTGGCAGCTCGGCCTGGTGGTCACGGTGGCGATCCTGCTCACGATCTTCGCCGGGGCGAGCGTGGCGATCGTCATCCAGGCGGCGGCCACAGCGGTGCTGATCGTCACGCTGAGCCCCTCCACCCAGAACCTGGAGATCCCCCGCTTCGTCGACGCGTTCCTCGGGGGTGGGATCGCGTTGCTGGTCACGGCGGTGCTGCTGCCACTGAACCCGCTCCGCGTGATCAACCGGGCGGCCCGACCGGCCCTGGACCTGCTCGCCGCCCAGCTCGACGTCACCGCCGACGGTCTGCGCAGCCGGGACCGGGCCAGCATTCAGGGCGCACTGGATCGGCTGCGCAACAACAAGGAGGAGCTGGCCACGCTCGCCGAGGCGGTCGAGGGTGCGAAGGAGACGGTCACGCTCTCCCCGGCCCGCTGGCACCGCCGCAGCGAGCTGGTCCACTACGCGGAGGCGGCCGACCCCATCGACCGGGCGATGCGCAACAGCGGGACGCTGATCCGCCGGTCCGTCACGCTGGTCGAGGACGAGGAACCGGTGCCCGATCCGATGCCGGACGCGATCGGCCACCTCGCCGAGTCGGTCCGGCTGCTCAAGCACGAGTTCGCCGCCGGCGAGGAGCCGGAGAAGGCCCGAGAGCGGTCGCTGCGGGCGGTCAGCGAGGCCGGTCGGGCGTACGGCACCGGGGTCGGGTTCTCCGGCAGTGTGGTGATCGCCCAGATCCGTACGACGGCGAGCGACCTGCTGGTCGCCTCCGGGATCGAACAGGAGGAGGCGAACCGGTGGATCCGCACCGCCTTCGGTGAGCAGGAGCGTCCGGTCGGTGAGCCCGCCGAGCCCAACGAGACGCCGAAGCCACCCACCGCCCCGCCGGTCGGCTGAGCGAGGGCCACCGCCGGCCGGGCCTCAACCCAGCTCGGCCAGCGCCGCGAGCAACCGGTCCACCTGGGCCCCTGTGCTGCCCAGGCCGATGCTGGCCCGCAGCGCGGTGGGCGGCAGGTCCCGCCGGCCGGTACGCCCCGCCGCCTCGCTGAGCAGACGTCGGGCCAGCGGGTGGGCGCAGAACAACCCGTCTCGTACGCCGATGTGGTGCTCGGCGGCCAGTCGCGCGGCCACCTCGGCGGAGTCCCAACCGGCGACCACGAACGAGACGATGCCGACCCGGGGCGCGTCCGGGCCGAAGGTGCGCAGCTCGACCACGTGCGGCAGGGCGGCGAGGCCGGTCCGCAGCCGGGCCAGCAGGGCCTGCTCGTGGGCGGCCAGCGCGTCCTGGTCCGCGTCGTCGAGCGCCGCGCACACCGCCGCCAGCGCCACCGCGCCGAGCAGGTTCGGGGTGCCGCCCTCGTGTCGGGCCGGGCCGGTCGCCCAGGTCACGTCATGGGTGGCCGGCCCGACGTGGCTGGTGGCCCCACCGCCGGCCAGGTACGGCGGGGCGGCGTCCAGCCAGTCCGCCCGGCCGATCAGCACGCCCGCACCGAACGGCGCGTACAGCTTGTGGCCGGACACGGCCAGGTAGTCGACGTCCAGCGCGGGTAGGTCGACCGGGGCGTGCGGGGCGAGTTGCGCGGCGTCGAGCACGATCCGGGCACCGTGCCGGTGGGCCACCCGGGCCAGCTCGGCGACCGGCCACCGCTCACCGGTCACGTTGCTCGCACCGGTCACCGCGACCAGCACCGGCAGCGCCGGGTTGCTGCCCCGGCGCAGCTCGGTGAGGGCGGCGGCGAGGTCGCGTACCGCCCCGTCGGGCTCGGTGGGCACCGGCAGCCGTACCGAGCCGCGCGGCCAGGGCAGCAGGTTGGCATGGTGCTCCCCGGCGAACGTGACCACCGTCGTGCCGGCCGGCACGGCCCGCGCCAACAGGTTGAGCGCGTCGGTGGTGTTGCGGGTGAAGATCACGTGATCCTCGGCGCGCGCACCGAAGAAGTCACCGATCGTCTGCCGGGCCTGCTCGTACGCCAGGGTGCAGCGCCGCGACAGCGCGCCCGCTCCGCGATGCACGCTGGCGTACCAGGGCAGCAGCTCGGCCACGGCGTCGGCGGCGGCCCGCGCGCACGGCGCACTGGCCGCGTAGTCCAGGTTGATCTCGCCGGGCACGCCGAGGACGTCGAGCGGCGCGGACGGCGCGGTGGGCAGGGTGGGCAGCGAGGGGACGAGAGTGACGGACACGCCGGAACCTCCGGGGTCAGGGACCCCGGGTGCGGCATCGGGACGGGGTCCGCGCTTGCCCAGCACACCGATCGGGCTGGGCCCGGTCATCACCCGGGGCACCCCACCGCGAACTCGACGAGGGTTGCCGGCCAGCAAGCCGGGGCTTGACGCTGGCGCTCGTGACCTGCGGGCAGCATAGCGGCTACCGATGCGACCGAACCAGCCGGCAGTGGATGGCTACGCTGACCGCATGGACGACACCCCGCCCGGTTCACCGCTGCCGCCGTCGCCCGCGTCGACGCCGCCCGCGCCGACCGCCCCGGCCCAGGGCGAGGCGCCCCGGATGCCGCTGCGCCGACTGGGCTGGCGGCGGTTCCTGGTGCTGGCCGGGGTGGTGCTGCTCATCGCGGCGTGCGCGGTGTTCATGGTCTTCACGCTCGGCCAGTCGCTCGGTGCGCAGGCCCTGCTGATCGGGGTGATCGCCGCCATCCTGCCGGTGCCGGTGCTGGTCGCCTGCTTTCTCTGGCTGGACCGGTACGAACCGGAGCCGCTGAAGTATCTGATCTTCTGCTTCGCCTGGGGGGCGTTCGTCTCCACCGCCGCGTCGCTCACGGTGAACGACTTCGCCGCCAACCGTTTCGCCGACTGGGGCCTGCCGTCCGCGCTCACCGGTGTGCTGGTGGCACCGTTCATCGAAGAGCTGACCAAGGCGCTGGGCCCGATCCTGCTGCTGGTGTTCCGCCGACGCGAGTGGTCCGGGATCACCGACGGCCTGGTCTACTGCGGGCTCGCCGCGGTCGGCTTCGCGATGGTGGAGAACATCCTCTACCTGGGCGGGTTGGGCTACGCGTCCGGTGCCGACCGGTACGGCCCGGCCACCGGCATCCAGCAGGTCATCGCGATCTTCATCCTGCGGATCCTGCTGTTCGGGTTCGCCCATCCCCTTTTCACCTCGATGACCGGTGTCGGGTTGGGCATCGCCTCCCGTACCGCGGACCGGCGCATCCGGGTGCTCGCCCCGATCGCCGGCCTGCTGCTGGCGATGATGCTGCACGGCACGTGGAACCTGCTGCCCACGCTGACCCAGGCCACCGGCGAGGCCATGATCATGCTGTACGGCTTCCTGGGCCTGATGGTGCCGGTCTTCTTCGGCACGGTGGGGCTGGCGCTGTGGTTGCGCGCCTGGGAGGGGCGGCTCACCGAGCGCGTGTTGCCCGACTACGTACGCACCGGCTGGCTCAGCCCACCCGAGGTGGCCGCGCTGAGCAGCCTCGGCAGGCGGCACGCCGCCCGCAGTTGGGCGCGGCGGGTGGCCGGCGACGCCGGGGTGCGGGCGATGCGCGGCTACCAGTCCGCCGCCACCCGGCTGGCCCTGCTGCGTGACGGGACGCTGCGCGGCCTGGACCGCAAGCCCGCCGACCAGGAGCGGACCGCCCGCGAGGAGCGGGAACTGCTGGACGCGATCAGCGCGTACCGGTCGTTCTTCGTCGGTCGGGACCCGCAGGCTCCGGCGGGCGTCTGGGACGGCAGCCGCTACCACCTGCGCTTCCCGGACGGTACGCAGCGTCCGGTGGACGCGCCGGACGAGCCGGTGGTGCCGATCCCGGTGGTGCTGGCACCCGCTCCGGCTCCGGTGGGGTACGCCCCGCCCGGCTGGCCCGGCCCGCGATCGGCGCCGCCCTGGCCGCCGGCGCACCCCTGAGGCGGGCGGTCGCCGGCTGGCGGCTCAGGTCATCAGCGAGGTGAGGAAGTCACCGAGGCCCTGGAACATCGCGATCAGGGCGGCCCCGATCGCCCGGAACATCTGCGCGGCGCCGTCCGGCCGGAAGGCCATGAAGTAGATCAGGAACGCGACACTGCCCCAGGTCAACAGCTTCTTCACGAATACCGGCATCGTCCCTCCCCAGGGCCACGGTCGCCGGATGGCTTCCCGTCGTGCGGCCGGGCAAACGGTGCGGGACGGGGCCTGGTGGCCGGGGGAGGTGCGTCAGAGGTAGAGGCCGGTCGAGTCGTTCTCGATCCGCTCGGCGGCCACGGCGTGCACGTCCCGCTCGCGCAGCAGCACGTATCCGCGGCCGTGCAGCTCGACCTCGGAGCGGTCGTCCGGGTCGAAGAGCACCCGGTCGCCGGAGACGATGGCGCGAACGTTCGGCCCGACGCCGACCGCGGTGGCCCAGGCGAGGCGCTTGCCGACCGCGGCGGTCGCCGGAATGACGATGCCAGCGGTGGAGCGGCGTTCGCCCTCGCTGCCCTCCATTCGCACCAGCACGCGGTCGTGCAGCAGGCGGATCGGCAGGCCGGCGTCGAGATCGTTGTCGGCGGTCACGCCGCAGACGCTACCGTGTGGCCGACGGCGGCCGGGCGGTGGTTACGGCCAAGGCGGTCGGGGCATTGTGTGGCTGAACTGCCCTACGGTGTCGGGAACGGGCGTATGCTGTCCGACCTGTCGCCGTTGGCGGGCCGGGTTTTCTGCCAGGAGGTGCGCTTGAGCCGCTTCGAGCGGATACGCGGGCGGCTTCGCCGCGCCCACCAGTCACGACAGGAGACGACGCGGGCGGATGAGGGCGCTACGAGTGACGCGCTGAACGACGCGTCGGAGGCGGCCCGGGTGGCCTCGCCGGCCGTGCCGGGGCCGACCGCGCCGCCGAACGCCACGGTCTACGGCGCGGAACCTCCGGTGGATCTGCACAGCTCCACCTCCAGTCGGGACGACGCCGACGTTCCGCACGGTTTGCGCATCGCCGCCGCGTGGTGTTGGCGACTGATCGTGATCGGCGTGGTGGCCTGGTCGCTGCTGGTGATCGTCAGCACGGTCAAGATCGTGATCATCCCGCTGGCCATCGCGCTGCTGCTCTCCGCGCTGCTCGCGCCGGCGGTGGGCTGGCTGCTGCGGGCCCGGTTCCCCCGTTCGTTGGCGACGGCGGTGGTGCTGGTCGGCGGCCTGGCCGCGGTGATCGGCACGCTGACGCTGGTGGTCAACGAGTTCATTCGCGGCGTACCGGAGCTGAGCGAGAAGTCGTCGGAGGGCGTCCGGCAGATCCAGAACTGGCTGAAGACGGGCCCGCTGCACCTCTCCGACACCCAGCTCGACCGCTACATCGACGAGGCGCAGGCCTGGATCAACAACAACAACTCGAAGTTCACCAGCGGTGCGCTGAGCACCGCCGCGACGTTGGCCGAGGTGCTGACCGGCACGCTGCTGGTGCTGTTCGCGACGTTCTTCTTCCTGCGCGACGGCAACCGGATCTGGCGCTTCCTGGTCCGGCTGCTGCCGGTGGCCGCCCGGTGGAAGGTCGACGACGCGGGCCGCGCCTCCTGGCACACGCTCGGCGCCTACGTCCGGGCCACCGTGCTGGTCGCCTTCATCGACGCGGTCGGCATCGGCATCTTCCTGGTCATCTTCGACATCCCGTTCGCCTTCCCGCTGGCCGCGTTGGTCTTCCTCGGCGCGTTCATCCCGATCGTCGGTGCGGCGCTCTCCGGCGGCGTGGCGGTGCTGGTGGCCCTCGTCGACAGCGGACCGGTCACCGCGTTGATCATTCTCGGTGCGGTGATTGGCGTGCAGCAGATCGAAGGCCACGTGCTCCAACCGCTGATCATGGGACGGGCGGTCGCCCTCCACCCGCTCGCGGTGATCATCGGCATCGCCGCCGGTGTCGTTCTCGCCGGGATCACCGGCGCGCTGGTTTCCGTGCCGCTCATCGCGGTGCTCAACACCGCGGTCCGCCGGCTTGCCGCCCGACGGGTCCCGGACACCCCGCCCGACGCCGTGGTCGTCGCGTCCCGGGCTCCGTAACCCGCCCGGGGTCAGGACTTGGCGAGGCGTTCCAGGGCGCCGCGGGCCACCTCGGGGCGGGTCGTGTACCAGAACGGGGGCAGCGAGCGGCGCAGGAACGGCCCGTAGCCCCGGGCCGTCTCCAGCCGGGAGTCGAGCACCGCGACCACACCCCGGTCGCCGGTCGCCCGGATCAGCCGGCCCACGCCCTGAGCCAGCCGCACCGCCGCGATCGGCACGCTGACCGCGGCGAAGCCGGAGCCACCGCCCGCGTCCACAGCCGCCGCGCGGGCAGCCGCCAGCGGTTCGTCCGGGCGGGGGAAGGGCAGCCGGTCGATGACGACCAGCTGGCAGGCGTCACCCGGGACGTCCACCCCCTGCCAGAGCGACATCACCCCGAACAGGCAGCTGGCGCGCTCCTCGCGGAAACGACGGACCAGCAGCGGCAGAGCTTCCTCGCCCTGGAGCAGCACCGGCAGGTCGGTCCGCGCCCGCACCAGCTCCGCCGCCTGCTGCGCGGCCCGCCGGGAGGAGAAGAGCCCGAGAGTACGACCACCGAGCGCCCCGACCAGCCCGAGCAGCTCCTCTCCGGCGGCCTCGGGCAGCCCGGAGACGCTGGGGCGGGGGAGGTGCGCGGCGACGTACAGGATGCCCTGCCGGGCGTAGTCGAACGGCGACCCGACGTCGAGTGAGCGCCACCCGGGGCCCTCGGTGGCCGGCACGACAGCGTTCGGCGCCACGTCGCCGGCGAGGCGACGGCCCGGCGTCTCGGCGGCCGGACGACCCGGGCCGGTGCGGGCCGCCAGCGCGGCCGCGGCAGGCGACGGCGGGGCGGGCGGTGGCGCGTCCAGCCCGAGGGCGCGGGCGACCGTGTCGAACCGGCCGCCCAGCGCCAGGGTGGCCGAGGTGGCCACGACGGTGCGTTCGTCGTACAGGTGGGTGGCGAGGGTGCCGGCGACGGACAGCGGCGCGACCACCAGCGCCCGGCGGCTGCCGCTGTCGTTCTTCTCGACCCAGGCCACGTCGTGGTCGGCCTCCTCCAGCAGCCGCTGCGCGGTGGTGGAGAGCTCGTCCAGGGCGGCCTTGGCCTGCTGCTTGCGGACCGGGTCGGGGTCATCGGCCTTGATGTCGCCGATCGCGTCCAGGGCGGTGCGGGTCGCCGCGTCGAGCAGCGTGCACGCCTCCCGCAACGGCGTCGGCAGCCCGGCGGTGATCCGCCCGGCCGGCGCCTCGGCCAGCCCCACGGCGAGGGCGTCGCCGGCGGCGGTGAGCGCCTCGGCGGTCTCCGGCCGCAGCAGCGTACGGGCCCGCCGGGTGGTTCGGTCGATCAGCTCCGGCACCAGCTCCGCCTGCGCCGCGGAGGACACCCGGTCGGCCAGCTCGTGCGCCTCGTCGACGATGAGCAGCTTGTGCGGCGGCACGATGTGCCGGTCGGCGAGCATGTCCACCGCGAGCAGGCTGTGGTTGGTCACCACGATGTCGGCCTCCCGGGCGCGGGCCCGCGACGCCTCGGCGAAGCACTCCTGCCCGAACGGGCAACGGGTCGCGCCGACGCACTCCCGGGCCGGCATCGACACCAGCCGCCAGGCCTGGTCGTCGACGCCCGGGTCCAACTCGTCGCGGTCGCCGGTGGCGGTCTTCTCGGCCCAGGTGCGCAGCCGCTCGATCTGCTTGCCCAACCGGCCCGCCTCACCGAGCCACTTCGTCCCGCCGCCGGGGCGCGCCGCCGGGGCGTCGAAGAGCGTGTCCTCCGGCTCCTCCTCGGTGGAGTTGTCCAGTCGGGCGAGGCAGAGGTAGTGGTGGCGGCCCTTGAGCACGGCGAAGGTGGGCCGACGGCCGAGCACCGGCTCGACCGCGTCGGCGAGCCGGGGTAGGTCGTGGTCGACCAGCTGGGACTGCAGGGCCAGGGTGGCGGTGGAGACCACCACCGGACCGTCCACAGTGAGCGCCGGTGCGAGGTAGGCCAGCGACTTGCCGGTGCCGGTGCCCGCCTGCACGAGCAGGTGCTCGCCGCCGGCCACGCACTCCTCGATCGCCGTGGTCATCTGTAGCTGGCCGGGGCGTTCGGCGCCGCCGGGCACCGCGCCCACCGCCGCCGCCAGCAGCTCGGTGCCACTGGGCCGGGCACCCCGCCGCCGGCTCCCGGCACGGGCCGACGGGGTGGCGGAACCGGTGGCGGTGCGGGGCGGAGTCACCGTGCGACGGTACCCGGCGGTGCCGACACCAGCCGCGCCCATCCGCCGCGTGGCGCGATGCCGACCAGGCGGCGTCTCACCGCCGACGCCGCCCGGTTACGGCCGCGCTACGACGCGTTGGGCCGTATCGGTTAGGGTGCGAATCATGCCGAGCGACATGGTCCGTGTGATCTACCGCAAGTACGACGGCAGCGCCCACCGCGACTACCCGGCCCGCCGGCTCACCGAGGATGATCTCGGCATCTGGCTCGGCGTGCCCGAGGGCACCGAGTCGGTCTACCACGGCCGGCCCTCGGTGGAGAAGATCCCGTTCGTGCTGCTGGTGCCACATCGTGCCTGGTGGACGACCATGTTCAACCCGCCGCCGCGCACCAGCGAGGTCTACTGCGACATCACCACCCCGGCGCACTGGGAGTCCGACGACACCGTCCACCTGATCGACCTGGACCTGGACGTCGTCCGGCGTCGGGCCACCGGCCTGGTGGAGCTGCTCGACGAGGACGAGTTCGCCGAGCACCGGATCCGATTCGGCTATCCGGACGACGTGGTGGCCGAGGCCGAGGCCGCGGCACAACGGCTGTTCGGCGCCCTGGGCGACGGCACCGAGCCGTTCGCCACCGCGTACCGCAAGTGGTTGGCCCTGGTGGTCTGAACGCCGCATGCCCGGTCGGGCCGGCTCACCAGCGCGGCGGCCAACGGTCGTCGACGCCGAGCGGCGGCAGGACGGGGGCTCTCGACGGGCGGAACGGCGGTGGGTGGGCGATGATCCGTGCATGAGCGCACCCCAGCAAGGGCAGATCGTGGCGCCGGACGGCGGTTCGGTACGGGAGCTGCTGCGGGTCACCGCGCCGGTGGATCTCGGCGCGATCGACCCGCGGTCCATGCCCGGCCTGCCGGGACCGGCGGGCAGTGGCGAGCACCGTAAGACCTGGGCGCGGGAGCAGGTGGAGCTGGTCGGTGCGGAGTTGGGCCGGCAGCAGGAGATGCTCTTCGCGATGGCCAAGACCGGGTCGGAGCGGCCGGCGCACCGGGTGCTGCTGGTGCTCCAGGCGATGGACTGCGGCGGCAAGGACGGCACGATCAAGCGGGTCGCCGGTGCGATGAACCCGCTGGGGCTGCACATCCGCTCGTTCGGGCCGCCGACCCGACAGGAGCTGCGGCACGATTTCCTCTGGCGGATCCGCCGGGAGCTGCCGCCGCCCGGGTACGTGGGGATGTTCAACCGTTCGCACTACGAGGACGTGTTGATCGCCCGGGTCGGCTCGCTCGTGCCGGAGGCGACCTGGCGAGCCCGCTATGACGAGATCAACTCTTTCGAGCGGGAGCTGACCGAGGACGGCGTGACCCTGATCAAGGTGATGCTGCACATCTCGTACGCCGAACAGGGCAAGCGCCTGCTGGATCGGCTCACCGACCCGAGCAAGCACTGGAAGTACAACCCCTCGGACATCGACTCCCGGGGGCACTGGGACGACTACCAGGCCGCGTACGCCGAGGCCCTGAGCCGGTGCGGCACGGACGCCGCGCCCTGGTTCGTGGTGCCGGCGGACCGCAAGTGGTATCGGGACTGGGCGGTGGCCCACCTGCTGCGTGAGACGTTCGACACGCTCGATCTGGGGTATCCGGCTGCCGATTTCGACGTGGCGCGGGAGCGGAAGCGCCTGCTGGCTGGGGGAGCGGATGCGGGTGGGGCGGCCGAGATGAACGGCAGGTGAACGAGCGGTGAATGGGGCCTGGCCAGGGGTGGGCCGGCGAATTCACGGTTCGGCCGTTTCCTAGCATTCACCGAGCGGGCGCTCATCGGGCGCCGCCACCCTTCCACCGACGCGACGAGGTCTGTGCTGTGAAGTTTTCCTTCCGCCCCACCGAGGGCGCCTTCTACGAGCTCTTCACCAGGGCCGCGCAGAACCTGGTCCGCGGCACCGAACTGTTGAACGAGCTGGCCCTCCCCGGCGTGGACGTGCAGTCCGTCAGCGAGCGGCTGACCGAGGTCGAGCACGACAGCGACCAGATCACCCACGAGCTGTACAAGAAGATCAACTCGACCTTCATCACCCCGTTCGACCGGGAGGACATCTACCGGCTCGGCTCGCTGCTGGACGACGTGATGGACCACCTGGAGGCGGTCGGCGACCTGCTCTACCTGTACGGGCTGACCGAGCTTCCGGCGCTGCCCCGCGAGTTGCACGAGATGGTCAACGTGCTCGACCAGCAGGCCAAGCTGACCGCGGACGCGATGCCCCGGCTGAAGTCGATGAAGGATCTCGAGGACTACTGGATCGAGTGCAACCGGCTGGAGAACGAGGGCGACCGGATCAACCGGCAGCTGCTCGTCCGCCTCTTCTCCGGTGAGTACGACGCGCTGACGGTGCTGAAGATGAAGGAGGTCGCCGACGAGCTGGAGGCCGCCTGCGACGCCTTCGAGCACGTGGCCAACACCGTCGAGACCATCGCGGTCAAGGAGTCCTGATCCTGTGACCGTGACACCCGAACTCATCGCCGTGCTGGCGGTGATCGGGGTAGCCCTGGCGTTCGACTACACCAACGGCTTCCACGACGCCGCCAACGCGATCGCGACAAGCGTCTCCACCCGGGCGCTGACACCCCGGATCGCCCTCGGGCTCGCCGCGGTCGGCAACTTCGTCGGCGCCCACTTCGGCGCCGGCGTGGCCAAGACCGTCGGCGACGGCCTGGTCACCCTGCCGACCGGGGTGAGCAGCCTCGGGGTGGTCTTCGCCGGGGTGCTCGGGGCGATCGCCTGGAACCTGATCACCTGGTACTTCGGTCTGCCCTCGTCGTCCTCGCACGCGCTCTTCGGCGGCCTGGTCGGCGCGACCCTGCTGTCCACCGGCGGCATCGTGCAGTGGGTCAACATCGGCGAGAAGGTGCTGCTGCCGATGGTGCTCTCGCCGATCGTCGGCCTGACCCTCGGCTACCTGCTGATGCTGGCCATCCTCTGGCTGTTCCGGAAGGGGCAGCCGGGCAAGCTCAACCGGGGCTTCCGCTGGGCGCAGACCGTCTCGGCGGCCGCCATGTCGGTCGGCCACGGCATGCAGGACGCCGCCAAGACCATGGGCATCGTGGTGCTGGCGCTCTACACCGGTGGCTTCCAGGAGAGCAAGACGCACATCCCGGGCTGGGTGTTCTGGACCTCGGCGACGATGCTGGCCCTCGGCACGTACGCCGGCGGTTGGCGGATCATCCGCACTCTCGGTCGCAAGATCATCGACTTGGGGCCGCCGGAGGGCTTCGCCGCCGAAACCGTCGCCAGCGCGGTGCTCTACTTCAACGCCCTGGTGCTGAAGGCGCCGATCTCCACCACCCACACCATCACCTCGGCGATCATGGGGGTGGGCGCGACCAAGCGGCTCTCCGCGGTTCGCTGGAACGTCGCCGGCAACATCGTGCTCGCCTGGATCATCACGTTCCCGGCCGCCGCACTGATCGCCTGCGTCACGTACCTGCTGGTCCGGCCGCTCTTCGGCTGAGTTTCTGGAAGGGCCCCCGGCCACGGTCTCGCCGTGGCCGGGGGCCCTTCCGCTGTTCAGACGTAGCGCACGCCGATCTGCTCGCGGACCGTGTCCAGCAGGGTCATCACCTCAAGGGTGGTGGCATGCGGCACCACCGGGCTCTCGGTCAGGCCGGCGGCCAGGCAGCGCTGCACCTCGATCGCCTCGTACTGGTAGCCGTTGCCGGCCCCGTCGGCGACGATCGTCTCCGGCTCCGCGCCGGCCCGGTGCACAGTCACCGAACCCGGCCGGAAGAACGGCTCGGGCAGGTCGATCCGTCCCGTGGTGCCGGTGATCGAGGCGGTCTGCCCGCTCAACCCGACCATGCCGCAGCTCAGGGTCGCCAGCGCGCCGCTGTCGTAGCCGAACAGCATGCCGGTGTTCTCGTCCGTCCCCTCCGGGCCGAGCTGCGCCCAGGACCGGATGTGCTGCGGCACCCCGAGCAGCAGGTGAGCCAGGCTGATCGGGTAGATCCCCAGGTCGAGCAGGGCACCCCCACCCAGCGCCGCGTTGCGCATCCGATGCTCCGGAGCGAACGGCCCGGCCACCCCGAAGTCGGCCCGGACGCCGGTCACCGTGCCGATCGCCCCCTCCGCGATCAGCTCAACCACCCGCAGGATCAGCGGATTCAGTCGCATCCACATGGCCTCCATCAGGAAGACCCCGGCGGCGCGGGCGGTCTCCACCAACTCGGTACTGGTGGCCAGGTCCAGGGTGAACGGCTTCTCCAGCAGCACCGCCCGCCCGGCGGTGAGGCAGGTCATCGCCGCCTCGTAGTGCGCGGAGTGCGGGGTCGCCACGTAGATCGCGTCCAGCTCCGGGTCGGCGGCCAGCTCCACCCAGGAGCCGTAGGCGCGTTTCGCGCCGTACGTGTCGGCGAAGCGCTGCGCGCTGTCGAAGGCGCGGGAGCCGACCGCTACCAACTCGGCGTCCGGCACCAGCCGGAGGTCTTCGGCGAAACGGCTGGCGATGTGGCCGGTGGCCAGGATGCCCCAACGAGTCATGCCGGAACGCTAGCCGAGTCAGGTGAACCACCCGCTGCCCGGCCCGCTCCCGCTGCCCGCCCGGGTGCCCGGCGTCGCTGCCGTGGACCCGGTGGGTACCACACCGGGGAACTAGGCTCGCGGCATGACGATCGACAGTGCCGGCTTCGCCGCCCCGGCCGCCCTGGTCGAGCACGCCCGCCGGTTCCAGGCCGAGGGCGGCACCCCGGCCACGCCGCGGGTCGCCGCCACCGTGTTGCTGCTGCGTCCGACCGGCGCCGACTTCGAGGTGTACGTCATCCGCCGGGTCGCCGCGATGACCTTCGGCGGGATGTACGCCTTCCCCGGCGGCGGGGTGGACCGCTCCGACTCGGAGGCGCACCTGGACTGGGCCGGCCCGACCCCGGGCGAGTGGGCGGACCGGCTCGGCGTGGCTCCGGACGCCGCGCAGGCGGTGGTCTGCGCGGCCGCGCGGGAGGTCTTCGAGGAGGCCGGCGTACTGCTCGCCGGCCCGAACCGGCAGACCGTGGTGGGCGACGTCAGCGACGACGACTGGGAGGCGGCCCGGCAGGACCTGGAGGGGCGCCGGCTGGGCTTCGCGGCACTGCTCGCCGACCGTCAGCTCACCCTTCGATCGGACCTGCTGCTGCCGTGGAGCCGGTGGATCACTCCTGAGTTCGAGCCGCGCCGCTTCGACACGTACTTCTTCATTGCTCTGCTGCCGGCGGGGCAGCGGACCCGCGACGTCTCCGGCGAGGCCGACCACACGCTGTGGATCCGGCCGGCGGACGCGCTGGCCCGCGCGCAGGCCGGCGAGCTGACCATGCTGCCACCGACCCTGGTCACGCTGGCCCAGGTGGCGGCGGCCGGTGACCTGGCCGGGGTGGCGCGGGCGGCGGCCGACCGGGACGCCGCCACCCCGGTCACCCCGCGTCTGGATCTGCCCCCGGACGGCGAACCCCGTTTCGTCCTGGCCTGACCGCGGCCCGCTCCTGCCGAGACCACGCGAGAAGATCGCGCCGATCTTGCAGTTTCAGTTGTCGATATGGGTGGGATGCCCCTTGCGTCCGGACAGCAAGTGCTAGATCGCGGAGTTGGGGGCAGTGTGGGTCCGGCGATCATGGGGTTGTGGCGCCTGGTTTGGGGCTTTTTCGGGTGTTTCATTACCCACCACAACTCCATGATCGGCGAGGTAGTGCCGGTGACCGGACCTGGTCGGCTCAGCCGAAGCGGCCGGTGATGTAGTCCTCGGTCTTCTTCACGCTCGGGTTGCTGAAGATCTTCTGGGTGTTGTCGTACTCGATCAACCGGCCCGGGTCGCCGGTCTTCTCGATCGAGAAGAAGGCGGTCCGGTCCGACACCCGAGCGGCCTGCTGCATGTTGTGGGTCACGATGATGATCGTGAACTTGTCCTTGAGCTGGAACATCAGGTCCTCGATCGCCAGCGTGGAGATCGGGTCCAGGGCCGAGCACGGCTCGTCCATCAGGACGACCTGCGGCTCGACCGCGATGGTCCTGGCGATGCAGAGCCGCTGCTGCTGACCGCCCGAGAGGCCCGCGCCGGGCTTGCTCAGCCGGTCCTTGACCTCGCCCCACAGGTTCGCCGCGCGCAGGGCCTTCTCGGCCGCGTCCTCCAGGATCGACTTCTTGCGGACCCCGTTGAGCTTCAGCCCGGCCACCACGTTCTCGAAGATGCTCATGGTGGGGAACGGGTTCGGCCGCTGGAAGACCATGCCGATCGTGCGCCGGACCGCGGTGACGTCCACGTCCCGGTCGTAGATGTCCTGGTCGTCGATGGTCAGGCTGCCCTCGACCCGGGCACCCGGCAGCACCTCGTGCATCCGGTTGATCGACCGCAGGAACGTCGACTTGCCGCAACCGGACGGCCCGATGAGGGCGGTGACCGTCTTCGGCTCGACCGTCAGGTTGATGTTCTCGATCGCCTTGAAGCCGCCGTAGTACGCGGTGACGTTCGAGGCGGAGACGCGCTTGGCCATGGTGGTACCTCCGGGGTTCATCGGCTGAGCCTGTTGCGACGGGCCAGCAGCTTCGCCGCGATCGTCAGGATGAGCACGAGGGCGACCAGGGTGAGTGCCGCGGTCCACGCCCGTGCCGGGGCGTACTTCGACGCGTCACCGGCCTGCTGGTAGACGAAGAGGGACAGCGACGACTGGTTGTTCTCGAAGGGGTTGGTGTTGATCGCCGCGCCACCGCCGGCGACCAGCAGCACCGGCGCGGTCTCGCCGGCCGCGCGGGCGATGGCGAGCATGACGCCGGTGACGATGCCGGGCAGCGCCGTCGGCAGCACCACCCGCAGGATCGTCTTCCACTTGGGTACGCCGAGCGCGTACGCGCCCTCGCGCAGTGGCGCCGGGACGAGGCGGAGCATCTCCTCGGTGGACCGGACGATGGTGGGCAGCATCAGCACGCTCAGCGCGAGCGCGGCGGCGAAGCCGGAGAAGCTCGGCCGACCGTCGTTGAACCACGGCGACACGATCAGCACCCAGAACGCCAGCACGAACAGGCCGGAGACGATCGACGGGATGCCGGTCATCACGTCCACGAAGAACCGGATCGCGAAGGCGAACTTGCCCCGGCCGTACTCGACGATGTAGATCGCGCAGAGGACGCCCAGCGGCACGGTGATCAGGGTGGCGATGCCGACCTGCTCCAACGTGCCGAGGATCGCGTGGTACGCGCCGCCGTTGGCGTCCCGGGCCCCGATGTTGTTCATCGAGGTCTGGAAGAAGTTGACGTCCAGCCGCTCGGTGCCCTTGCTGACCAGGGTCCAGACCACCGAGACGAGCGGCAGCACCGCCAGCACGAACGCGGAGTGGATCAGCG
This sequence comes from Micromonospora sp. NPDC050276, assembly GCF_044459545.1. Lineage (NCBI taxonomy): Bacteria > Bacillati > Actinomycetota > Actinomycetes > Micromonosporales > Micromonosporaceae > Micromonospora > Micromonospora sp. NPDC050276. Next base: position 102,805 of record NZ_JBITJA010000012.1, read on the forward strand.
CGCTCCAGGTGCGGTTACGGGCCGACCGGCGCCCCTCGACCGCGTTGGCCGAGGCGAAGAGCCCGGCCAGGTAGAGGAGCGCGCCGAGGACGACCACGAGGACCGGGCCGCCGATGCCGGTGCCGTAGACGATCACGGCGGAGAGCGCCAGGGCCGCCACGGCGATGGCCGGCGCGGCGTACCAGGGCAGCCGCTTGGCCCGCAGCGTTGCGGGCTGGGCCGGCGGCCGGGTGCGATGGGAGGTGACGGTTGTGGTCATGCGGCCGACTCCGTGAACTCCCGGCGGCGGTAGATGATCGCCCGCGCCGTGATGTTGACGATCAGCGTGATGGTGAACAGCACCAGGCCGGAGGCGATCAGCGCACCCCGGCCGGTCTCGTTCGCCTCGCCGAACGCGTTGGCGATGTTGGCGGCGATGGTGTTGCCGCCGTTCTGGATCAGGTTGAACGAGATGCCGAAGGTGATGCCGAGGGTCAGCGCCAGGGCGATGGTCTCGCCCAGCGCCCGGCCGAGGCCGAGCATCGTGGCGGCGATGATGCCGGGGCGGCCGTAGGGGAGCACCGCGGTGCGGAGCATCTCCCAGCGGGTGGCGCCCAGGGCGAGGGCGGCCTCCTCGTTCGCGGTCGGCGTCTGGAGGAACACCTCGCGGGAGAGCGAGGTGATGATCGGCAACACCATGATCGCGAGCACCAGGGCGCCCAACATGATCGACTTACCGAATGGGCCGTCACCGCCGAAGATCGGCAGCCAGCCGAAGTACTTGTTCAACCAGACCGAGAAGTCCCGGACCGGGTTGATGAAGATGTCCCGCCCCCAGAGGCCGAAGACCACGCTCGGCACGGCGGCCAGCAGGTCGATCAAGAAGCCGAGCGCGGTGCCCAGCCGGCGGGGCGCGTAGTGCGAGAGGTAGAGCGCGATGCCGAGCGCCACCGGCACTGCCATGAGCAGCGCCAGTGCCGCGCTGAGCACGGTACCGAAGGCGAGTGTGCCGATGCCGAACTTCGGCTGGGCCTCGTTGGGCGACCAGCCCTCGTAGGTCCAGAAGTTCTCGGTGTTGGCGCGTAGGGCCGGCACCGCCTTGGCAATCAGGAAGATCGCGATGGCGGCGATGATGACCAGAACCGTTGTGCCGGCGGCCAGTGTGAGACCGCGGAAGGCCCGCTCGGCGCCGAACTTCCGGTTGCGCGGCAGCGCGCTGCCGCCGCCCAGCCCGGCGCCGCCCGGGGAACGGGTGCTGACTGGTGCCTCGGCCACACGCGCCGAGGCACCGGCGGGCCACTCGTGACTCTGAGTCACGCGCGTCCCGCCGGTGCCGGCGTCGGCCGAGCGGTGGGGGGTGTCACCCATCTGCTCGCTCGATTCGATTGCGGAGTGGTGTCGGGTCAGGAGATGTTCTTGACTGCGGCCTCGACCTTGGTGCGGACGCTCTCCGGCAGCGGGGCGTAGCCCAGCTCGGTCATGGCAGCCTGGCCCTCGGCGCTGGCCGCGTAGCCCAGCAGACCCTTGACCAGCGGGAGCTTGTCGGCCGGAAGGCCCTTGCTGCAGACGATCTCGTACGTCGCCAGGACGATCGGGTAGGCCCCGGCCTCCTTGGTGTTGTAGTCGATCGACATCTTGAGGTCGTCGCCCTGGCCCTCGATCTTGGCGCCGGCGATGGTCTTGCCGGCCGCCTCGGCGGTCAGCTCGGCGAACTCGCCCGCACCGTTACCGATCTTGGCCATCTTCAGAGCCGCGTTCTCGGCGAACGACCACTCCATGTAGCCGATGGAGCCGTCGGCGCCCTTGACCGAGCTGGCCACGCCGTCCGAGCCCTTGGCGCCGGTGCCACCCGGGGCCTTCCACGCCTTGGCCTTGCCGAAGGTCCAGTCGGCCTCGGCGGTCTTGGCGAGGAAGTTGGTGAAGTTGTCGGTGGTGCCCGACTCGTCCGAGCGGTGGACGGTCTGGATCGTGGTCGCCGGGAGCGTGGCACCCGGGTTGTCGGCCTTGATCGCCGCGTCGTCCCACTTAGTGACCTTGCCGGCGAAGATCTTCGCCAGGGTGGCCGGCTTGAGCTGGAGGTTGTCCACGCCGCTGACGTTGTAGGCGACGGCCACCGGGCCGATCACCATCGGCAGGTGGATCGCCTTTCCACCGACGCACTTGGCGTCGGCCTGCGGCTGCTCCTCCGGCTTGAGCGCGGAGTCGGAGCCGGCGAAGTCGGCGGTCCCGGCGATGAACGCCTGGATGCCGGCGCCCGAACCAGTCGGCTCGTAGTTGATCGTGGTGCCCTGGCACTTCTGCTGGTACGCCTTGATCCACTCGGCCATGGCGTTCTTCTGCGCCGACGAGCCCTGGGCGTTCAGCGTTCCGGTAGCGCAGTCGACCGCGGCGGCCGAGCCCGAAGCGCTGGCGCCGGGAGTGGGCCCGTTGTTGTCCGAGCCGCATGCACTGAGGCCGAGCGTCGCGGCAAGGGCGAGGCCGGCAATAGCGCCGTACCGCTGGAGCTTCACCTGAGGGGTTTCCCTTCGCGTCTGACTTGGCGCCCCGATCCCGGGGCCCGAGGACCGGCAGTGACCGGCTGACACGAAAGTTAGAAGTGCCAGGTAGCCGGTTCGCCGGTCGCAAGTGAACGCAAGGTGAACACGTACGGCCGCCGAGGTGACCGCTTGCTGAGGGTGAGTTGTCCGTTAAGTGAACCCGGGTACACCTGTCGGAAGTATGGGTATATTTCCGGTTCGCTGTTATGTCGCCGACGCCCGGCCGTTACCCACCGGTGACCCGCGCGGGGCGACCGCGACGGTCAGCCCAGGTGGTAGTTGATGTGCGCGGACCAGCGCGCGAAGCCCAGCCGCTCGTAGAGCGCGACCGCCCCGGTGTTCGACTCGTCCACGTAGAGCATCACCCGGTCCAGGCCGCGCCTGTCCCGCAGGTACGCCAGCCCGGCCGTGGTCAGCGCCCGGCCGAGCCCGCCGCCGTGCGCGGTCGGCTCCACACCCAGGACGTACACCTCACCGATCCGGGCCGACCCGGGCCGCTCGTGCACCTTGGTCCAGTGGAAACCGAGCAACCGGCCGGTCGCGGTCTCCTCGGCGAGCAGGAAACCCGCCGGGTCGAACCACGGCTCGGCGAGCCGGACCCGCAGCTCGTCCGAGGTCCATCGGCCCTGCTCGGGGTGCTCGGCGAAGGCCCGCGCGTTGAGGCCCAGCCAGGCAGCGTCGTCCGCCCCGGGGCGGAACGCGCGCAGCGCCACCCCGTCGGGCAGCCGCGGCTCGCCGAGCGGGGCGGCCAACGGTCGGCGCAACTGCCAGAGCACCCGGGCCCGGGTGAAACCGAGGTCGACGGCGAGCGCGGCGGCCGAGGGGTGGTCGCCGTGCGCCCACGCCCGCAGTGGCCCGGTGGCCGAGGCGAGTACGCCCCGGGCGAGCGCCCGCCCGGTGCCCCGTCGCCGGTACGCGGGATGCACCACCAACTCGACCCCGATCCCGCTGACCGGGTCGGTGGTGTCCAGGTGCGCGTACCCGGTGAGCGTGCCGTCGTCGGCGCGGGCGATCAGGTGCACGGCGGGGGCGCCGGGGTCGCGCAGCCGGAGCAGGACGTGTTCGTCGAGTGGGTCGGCGCCGTCCGTGTCACCCGCTGCACGGGCGAGGGACAGCACGTCGGCGATCTCCGCTGGCGCCAGTAGGTCGGTCCGGGTCACCTGGTCGCTGGTCGGCTCCGCGCTGCTCATTCCGCCACCGTATCCGCTGCGTGTCGTGCCGCCCGGACCGTGGCGGTAAAGCCGCGGCTCACGTCGGGTCGGTGGGGAGTGCCTCCACCTCGAACCGTGCGGTCAGATCGGGCAGGATGCGGCGCAGCGCGTCCACCGTGCCCTGTCGGTCCCCGCCGGCGTCGTGCAGCAGCACCACCGAGCCCGGTTCGGCCTGGGTCAACACTGTCGCGGTGATTTTGCTGGCGCCGGGCAGATCCCAGTCCGACGGATCCACCGACCAGTGCAGCGGGGTCATGCCGAGCTGCCGCGCCACCGACACCACCGGGTACGTCCAGGCCCCGCCCGGCTGGCGGTACCAGACGATCGGCGCGTCCGGCACCGCCGCCCGGATCGCCGCGTTGGTGCGGAGAAGGTCGGAGCGGATCGCGTCGGCCGACCGGGCGCCCAGACCGACGTCGTGGTGCCAGGAGTGGTTGCACAGGGTGTGCCCGTCCCGAACGATCGACTGGATCAGGTCGGGGTGGTTCTGCGCGTTTTCGCCGACCACACAGAACGTGGCGCGCACGTCGAATTGGCGCAGGAGGGCAAGGACCTGCGGGGTGTAGCGCGGGTCCGGCCCGTCGTCGAAGGTCAACGCGAGCCGCGGGGTGCCGGTGGTGGCGTGCGCACCGAACAGCTTGTCGCCTCCAGCGTCGCGTCCGGACCCGTCCTGACCGGCTTCGGCGGGACCGGCGCCGCTGCTGGTGCTGGCGCTCGGAACGGCGCCCGGCTCGCCGACGCTGGGTTGGTCGGCGTAGTGCGGCCCGTCGGCGCTCGTGTTGAGGCCGGTGGAGTGCCGTGGGGTCTGGTCGGGGACGAGGCTGCGGCCCAGCACGTACGCGGAGCCGAGCAGCCCCGCCACCACCAGCGTCACGATCCCCGCGGCCTTCGCGGTCGAACTGCCCCGCGTCACGACTTCCACCCGGCTCGCCGGTCAGGCCGGCCCGTCGCCCGCGTGTTCAGTGCGCGCACCGTCGCCCCTTTCTCCGACAAACCCGGCAGTCAGAATAGAGCTGCCAAGCCGCGCAAAAAGGGCATATGGGAAATCGCCCTGAGTGGTCCGCGGATCAGACCGGCAGGGGCGCGTGTTCCTGCTCGGGGAGCGACCGCGACGGCGGAACGACGAACTTGTAACCGACCTGGCGAACGGTGCCGATCATCGACTCGTACTCCGAGCCGAGCTTGGCGCGCAGTCGCCGGACGTGCACGTCCACCGTGCGGGTGCCGCCGAAGTAGTCGTAGCCCCAGACCTCGCGCAGGAGCTGGTCCCGGGTGAACACCCGGCCCGGGTGCTGGGCCAGGAACTTCAGCAGCTCGAACTCCTTGTAGGTGAGGTCGAGCGGGCGGCCCTTGAGCTTGGCCGCGTACGTGTCCGGGTCGATGGTCAGTTCGCCGGCCCGGATCGAGCCACCCGCGCCCGCGGTCGCGTTGCTGAGTCGGCCCACCGCCAGCCGCAGCCGTGCCTCGACCTCGGCGGGGCCGGCCGAGGCGAGGATGACGTCGTCGACGCCCCAATCCGCGTTCAACGCGATCAGGCCGGCCTCGGTCACCACCGCGACCAGCGGCACACCGAGCCCCGTCGCGTGCAACATCCGGCAGGTCGCCCGGGCCTCGCTCAACTCCGATCGGGCGTCCACCATCACCGCGTCCGGGCTGGGGCCCGCGACCAGGGTGCGAACGTCGCGCGGCGCGGTGCGGACCGAGTGCGGCAGCAGGTCGAGTGCCGGCAGCACGGCCGACGGTTCCCCTGCGCGCGCGGTCACCAGCAGCAGGATCTCCACGATCACCTCCGTCCCGGCGGCGCTCGGCCGCACGCGACCAGTCGCACTCATCAAGGAGTGCGCTGAGAAATTGCGTGGTCCCGGCGTCGCTGACGGGCGGGTAACGCGTTGAGCGTAACCGATCGCCTCGGCCGCGCCGTCAGGCCATTTCCCGTTTGTCTAGCTTGCCCCTGATCGTGGCACAGATTTTAACGTCGCTGAAACCCGTGACCACCGCGTCGGGCGGTCGGTCTGGCACGATCGGGTCGTGTTTCCCTCCACCTCGCCCGAGGCCGGCCGCGAATCGTGGCCCGCCGGGCCCCATCCGGGCCCGGCCGCCGCGCCGACTCGCGGCAACCCGCCCGCGCCGCGTACCGGTCCGGCCACCACCGCCGGCGATCGCCGCGAACGGGGTGGGCCTCGCCGTGCCCGTCGCGCCGGCGAGCCGGCCCGCCGTTCCGAAGACGAGGTCGACGAGCCGGAAGAGGAGGTCGTACCCCCGGTCGAGGTGCGCCGCCAGCTGGCGCTGACCATCGCCGGCTTCGCCGCGCTGCTCGGTGTCGGTCTGGTCCTCGGCGCGCAGACGTCGGGCCCCGGTCACCGGTTGCCGTTCGCCTTCATCATCTTCGGCGTCCAGCTGCTGTTCGTGCTCGCCTGGACGATGGCCATGCGTCCGCCCGCGTTGCTGGTGGTCGCCGGGATCAGCGCGGCGGTCGCGGCGCTGGCCGACATCGCCGCGGTGCAGACCGACGTCGCCGGCCTGGCGCCGCTGGGCTATCTGGCCGCTGGCGGGTTCCTCGCCGCGGTGCTCGGCCAGCTGGTCCGCCGGGTCGACCGGGTCCGGGTCACCGACTCACTCGGCGCCACGCTGCTCATCGTGGTCGGGGTGGTGGCCTTCGGCACCCTGATCGTGCTGAGCCGGATCCCGGCCGGCACCCAGGCGATCACCGTCTGCCTGACCGCGAGCGCTGTCGCGTTGACCATCGCCCGGCTCACCGACGCCGTGCTGCCCTGGCCCCGGCTGGCCCCGCAGGTGCCCCGGGGTGCCGCTGGCGTGGTGGCCGGCGCGATGGTCGGCACGCTGACCAGCGCCCTGCTCGGCAGCTACCTGGTGGCGCCCTTCACGCCGACCCGGGCCGCCGTGATCGGGCTGGTCGCGGCGGTCACCGCCGTCCTCTCCGACCTCGCCGTGGGGTACGCGGAGGCGGGTCGGCTGATGGCCGGCGAACCGCCCACGATGTGGGTGGCCCGGCACATGCAGGGTCCGCTCGGCGGCTTCGCTCTGGCGGCACCCGCCGCGTACGCCATGTGCATGCTCTTCCTCTGAGTCACGGTTGAGCGGGGAGCCGGTCGGGTACCTACGGGTGCGCCGCCCGGCGGCACCGGTACGGACGACCCCGTCGCGACGCGGCGGGCGGAGACAGGAGGCGGCGTGGCGCAGGACTATCCGGCGGACGAGGCGCGTCCCCGACGGCGCGGCCGCAAGCTGCTGATCGGGCTGTTCGTTCTGCTCCTGCTCCTGGCCGGGCTGCTGGTGGTCGCCGACCGGGTTGCGGTCGGGGTGGCCGAGCGGACCATCGCCGACCGGGTCCGTCAGGAGATCGCCAAGCAGGGCGCGCAGTCCACCGAGCCGGAGGTCGAGGTCGCCGGCGTCCCGTTCCTCACCCAGGTGCTCGACGGCCGTTACCAGCGGATCTCGATCAAACTGCGGGACGTGCAGGCCTCGGTCGAAGGTGACGCGGTCCGACTCCCGGTGCTCGATGTGGACGCCCGTAACGTGCGGGCCTCGCTGGACACCCTGCGCACCGGGCAGGGCGACGTCGTGGCGGACACGGTCAACGGCACCGGCACGATCAGTTACGACAGTCTGGCCGCGCTGCTGAACCGCCCGGGGCTCACTCTCGGCGAACAGAACGGCAAGCTGACCGTCACGGCCCCGGCCGACATCCTCGGTCAGAAGCTCACCATCAGCGGCACCGCCGACGTCACCGTCGCCGACAACGGCGCCGTTGCCCTGCGCTTCAACGACCTGGACGCCGCGGGTCTGCCGAACCTGCCGTTGGCCCGCGCCTTCCTGAGCAACTACGCCAAGAGCATCTCCGTCGACGTACCCCTGCCTGAGCTGCCGTTCCAGCTCGCGGTCCGGGAGGTCCGTCCCCTGCCGGAAGGGCTGACGGTCACCGCCGACGCGAAGAACGTGCCGATCAACTCCGCCGGCTGACGCCGGAGGCGCGGTGGGACGCCGAAAACGTCGGCGGCCCCGACGGTTCCCGGATGGTGGTCGGCTGAGTGGCAGCACGGTCACTGGCTGGTAGGCTCCCTGGCCATGGGGACCCACCTCACCAAACGGCGCGCGGTCGACCTGTGCCGCGTGGCCACCTGCCTGTGTCGCCCCGTCATCTGACGGCGGGGCTGTCTCCGGCCGCCTGACGGCGGCCACCGGCACAGGGTTCTCACACCCTCCGGTCATCCCACCGAACGCCCGGCAGCGGCGCCGTCGCACGAACCCGTGATCCCGTCCTTCCGCTGGGTCCCGCGCGTGGTGCGACAGAAAACATCGATACGCGCGCGTTGGCTCACCATCCATCCTCACCAGGGAGTGATTCGATGAGTCGCGACACCGCACTCGTTTCGGCCGAGTGGGCCGAGAAGAACCTCGACGCCCCGGGCGTCGTCTTCGTCGAGGTCGACGAGGACACCTCGGCCTACGACACCGGCCACATCGCCGGTGCCATCAAGATTGACTGGAAGACCGACCTGCAGGACCAGGTCCGCCGGGACTTCGTCAACAAGTCCCAGTTCGAGGCGCTGCTCTCGGAGCGTGGCATCAGCAACGACGACACCGTCATCCTGTACGGCGGCAACAACAACTGGTTCGCCGCGTACGCCTACTGGTACTTCAAGCTCTACGGCCACCGCGACGTGAAGCTGCTCGACGGCGGTCGCAAGAAGTGGGAGCTGGACGCCCGCCCGCTCGTCACCGACCAGGTGTCCCGCCCGGCGACGCAGTACGTGGCGCAGGAGCCGGACACCTCCATCCGGGCGTTCCGCGACGAGGTCGTCGCCGCGATCGGCACCAAGAACCTGGTCGACGTGCGCAGCCCCGACGAGTTCGCCGGTCGCCTGCTCGCCCCCGCCCACCTGCCGCAGGAGCAGGCGCAGCGGGCCGGCCACATCCCCACCGCGATCAGCGTGCCGTGGTCCAAGGCGGCCAACGAGGACGGCACCTTCCGGTCCGACGACGAGCTGCGCAAGATCTATGGCGACGCGGGGCTCGACGACGGCAAGGAGACCATCGCGTACTGCCGGATCGGTGAGCGCTCGTCGCACACCTGGTTCGTCCTTCAGGAGCTGCTGGGTCACCGCAACGTCAAGAACTACGACGGCTCCTGGACCGAGTACGGCTCCCTGGTCGGTGTGCCGGTCGCGCTCGGCGACGAACCCGGGGAGGCGTGATCATGACTCTGCCCACCGCCGCGGGTTGCGCCGCACCGGACCAGGCCGCGCCGCTGCCGGCCAGCCTGGACCTGGAGAAGGAAACCGTCATCACCGGCATCGTCCGCTCCGCCGAGGCCGAGCCGGTCCCGGGCGCGTACGTCCGGCTGCTCGACTCGACCGGTGAGTTCACCGCCGAGGTCGTGACCTCGGCCGCCGGCCAGTTCCGGTTCTTCGCCGCACCGGGTTCCTGGACGCTGCGGGCGTTGTCCCGGCACGGCAACGGCGACACCGCCGTCACTGCCGGCCGAGGTGTCAACGAGGTTGCCGTCACCGTCGCCTGACCCACTGCTCTGATCGATCGGGGCCGGTCACCTTCAGGGGTGGCCGGCCCCGGTCGTTCGCGCCCCGCAACCGCGCCCCCCGAAATCCATCGGCATGCGTCACTATCTACGGGTGGAAATCAGGGATGAAAGTGGCGTGTCCGACGAGGTCCCCATCGTCGTCTGCGTGAGCACGGACCTGTCGATGCGGGAGCGGGTGCTGCGCCAACTCGACGGGTACGCCCCGGTGCTCAGCTGCGCCGACCTGACCGAGCTGCGCGAGCTGCTGTCGTCGCCGGCAGGCCCGGTGCCGGTCGTGCCCACGGTCTCTCCGCTCGCGAAACCGCAGGGCCCGGCCAGGTGGGGTGAGTTGGTCGTCGACCCGACCAGACACCAGGTGACCTGGCGCGGCGACCCGCTCCCGCTCACCCCCACCGAACGGGAGCTGCTCGCCCTGCTCATCGGTCCGCCGCTGGTGGTGAGGAGCTACGAACAGCTCTTCGCCGCCGTGCGCAGCGGCCCATACCGGGGCAGCGCGATCGTGCACTCCGCCATCAAGCAGCTCCGGCGGAAGCTGCGTGACCTCCCGGGCGGGCCGCAGGTGCACACCGTCCAGGGGGTCGGCTACCGGCTCGATCCACCGCCCCGGTCGGCCTGAGCGCCTCCGCCGCCGGGTCGGCGGTGGACGCGTGACACCATGGCCGGGTGAGCGGTGCTGTGCAGACGGGTTGGGCCTCTTCGGCCGGCCCCGCCGCGCCGGCGCCGGCCCGGTCGCGGCGGCGTTGGCTGCTGGTCGCGACCGTGGCCTGGGCCGTGTTGCTGGCCGTGCTCACCTGGACGTCGGTCCGCGACGACCCGCCGACCGTCCGCGAACAGCGTTCCCTCGACCAGGCCGGCCCGGTGGTCGACCGGGCGGTCGGCGAACTGGCCCGCGCGATCGGCGCGGCCGGGCTGCTGGAGCTGGGCCCGCCGCGAATCGCGACCGGCTGTCGGGTCACCCCGCTCGCCGACGGCGCGCGGCTGCGGCGCGAGGTCGGCGTGCTCGCGGCCGCCGGTGACGAGCAGGCCGTGCTGGCCGGTATCGCCAAGCGGCTGCCGGCGAGCTGGCGGGCCGGGGTCGGGACCGGGGTGGGCGGCCCGGAGCTGCGCGCCGACGCCGGAGAGTTCGTGGCCGTCGAGGGACGGCCGACCGTCGACGGGCGGGTGCGACTGATCGTCGACACCGGTTGCCGGCCGGTCGGCGCCGGTTACGCACCGGCCCCGCCCGCGGCTGCCGGCCCGGAGACCGCCGCGCTGACCGCCGCGCGGCGGGCGCTCGACCGGCCGAGCGACGCCGCGCCGGAGCTGGTGAGCGCACCCTGTCCGGGTGGTGGGCTCGCCCGTACCGCGCGGTCCACGGACGATTCCGGCCCGGTGACCTCGACGGCCGCACTCGCACCGCTGGCCGGCGACGCCCCACTGCTGGACCAACCCCCGGTGTACGCGTACCGCGCCGGCGGCGTCACGGTGCTGGCCGAGATCGGCCCGGACGCCACCCGCCTGGCCGCCACCGTCGGCTGCCCGGGTTGAGCCGGGCTGCCCGCTCGGGTCAGCCGGTACCCGGCTGATCCTCCGGGTCGCGGCTACGGCCCAACGCGTCGACCATGCCCCACCGGCCGGGGATGTCCAGCAGCTCGACCCGGCCCATCCCGGGTGGCACGGCCGGGTCGATGATCAGGTGCTCGCCCTGCGGCTCCAACCCCAGCATCACCCGGAGCAGCAGCAGTGGCGTACCGGTGGACCAGGCTTGTGGGCTGCACGCGGTCGGGTACTCCACCGGATAGTCGGTGAGGTCGCGGGCGTAGCCGGCGAACGCCTCCGGCAGCCGCCCCTCGAAGTACCGGGACGCCGCCAGCATCCGGTCGCAGAGCAACCCGGCCTCGTTCCGGAAGCCGTACCGCCACAAGCCCCAGGCGATTAACGAGTTGTCGAACGGCCATACCGTGCCGACGTGGTAGCCGATCGGGTTGTACCGTCCCTCGTCCGCGGCGAGCGTCCGTACCCCCCAGCCGGAGAACAGTCGGGGCCCGAGCAGATGCTCGACCACCTTGCCGGCGCGGGACTCGTCCACGATGCCGCTCCACAGCAGGTGCCCGATGTTCGAGGTCAGGGCGTCCACCTGCCGGCCGTCGGCGTCCAGCGCGAGCGCGTAGTATTCGCGGTCGGCGATCCAGAAGTCGCGGTCGAACCGTCGCTTCAGGTCGGCGGCCTCCCGCTCCAGCCGGTCGGCGTACTCCGGGTCGTTCCAGAAGGTCCGGGCCAGCCGGGCCGCCCGGATCTTCGCGTCGTACGCGTAGCCCTGCAACTCGCAGGTGGCCCGGGGGAAGCCGGGCAGTTGGCCGTCGGCGTACGAGATGGCGTCCCAGGAGTCCTTCCAGCACTGGTTCTGCAGACCGGTCTCCGGGTTGCGGGTCTGGTACCAGAGGTAGCCGGTGCCGAGCAGGTCACCGTACGTGTCGATCCACTCCAACGCCGCGCGGACCTGCGGCTCCAGCTTGCGGACGAGTGTGGTGTCGCCGGTCCAGCGCTCGTACTCGTCGATCAGGATGATGAACAGCGGCGTCGAGTCGGCCGCCCCGTAGTACGGCGAGTGTGGCTGCTCCTCGAAGCCGGCGGTCTCGCCGTACCGCAGCTCGTGCAGGATCTTGCCGGGTTCCTCGTCCCGGAAGTCGTCCACCCGCTGCCCCTGCAGACCGGCCAGCATCAGGATGGTCGGCGGGACCAACTCCGGCAGGAACGGCAGCACCTGCAATGACGTGATGATGCTGTCCCGACCGAACAGGGTCATGAACCAGGGCAGACCCGCGGCGATCAGCCGCACCCCCAGGGCGATCGACTCGTAGCGCAGTGCGCCCAGGTCGTTGAGGCTGCGCCGGTACGCCCCGGCCAGCGGTTCGCAGTCGCAGCCGAGCTTCGGCGCCCGGTCGATCAGCTCCTGCTGTTCGGCCCGGATGGCCTCCGCGGTGCGGCTGCCGCCGTACGGGAGGGTGGCCCGGATGTCCTCGCCGCCGGCCCCGTAGACGACGCTGGACACGTGCAGCCGGGTGGTCCAGCTGCTGTTGCGGGCTATCCGGATCCGAAAGGTCATCCCGGTTTCGTCGACCTGCGCCGGCTCGGTGGTGCTGACCACCATCTCCCGGTGGAACGCCTCCCGCCGGTAGGTCAGCCGCAGCTCGTTCTCGGCGACCGTGACGGTGGTCCGGCCCCGCTTCTGCCGAGAATTCTTGATCTCGAACAGGTCGGCGAAGTCGGCCCCGATCTCGATCCGGACCGTGCACTCGACCTCCGCGCCGAGGTGGTTGAGCACGGTCAGCTCCTCCTCGAAGCTACCCACGATCGCCCGGCTGCGGATCACCGACGCCTTCGCGTCCAGATAGTGCGTGGGTTCCCCGGGGGCGAGGAAGAACTTGGTGCGGTACGACTCGGCGTCGTCGACGGAGAGGGCGTGCAGCCGTTTGCCGTCCAGGGTGAGCACCCAGGTGGACAGGAAGCGGGTGTCGAAGGAGAACAGCCCGGTGGGGAAGTCGTAGGACGGCTCGATGTCCCCACGCCGGTCGCTGACCAGGAAGGTGTTGCCGTCCAGAATGCTGACGAGTTCCCTCACCTGAGTCGTCCGGCTGCTCGGCGGGCCGTTTCGCGGGGGTCGCGGGTGCCCGGCGGGTTCGGGAAGAACCGGCGGAAGGCGAGGAAGAGCACCACGTTGCCGCTGAAGGTGCTCTCGTTGCGCAGCACCGCCGCGACCCCCTGCGCCTCGCCGGTGATCAGTCGGTCGAAGAGGTCGGCGCTGCTGTGCCAGATGGCGTCGGCCGGGCCGCGCCCACGGCTGACCTGCACCGACCCGGGCCGCATCCGGACCAGCCAGTGTTCGGTCCGCTGGTCGTCGCCGAGGTCGATCTGGAGGGTGCCGTCGGCCAGGCCGCCCAGGACCTCGGGGGCGCGCGACGGCAGTGCTTCGAAGAACCTCTCCGCCGCCTCGGTCACATCCGAATCGTAGGCAGTCGCCCGAGATGTCGGGTCGGTATCGGCAGTCCGCTCGGATCGACTCGCAGCCGTCGGGCGGTCAGTACACGAGTGCCTGCGCGCCCTCGGCCAACGCCTCCTCGACGAAGACCGCGGCGCCCGCGATCCGGACCCCGGGGAGTACGTCGTCCGGGCCGATCTCCCGTCGTGCCGCGCACTGGGTGCAGGCGGTCACCCGACCACTGGTCAGGATGACGTGCAGCAACTCGGCCAGGGGTGCGGAATGCGGCAGCTCGAACTGCTGGGCGCGGCCGGGCAGCGCGAACCAGGTCGACTCACCGGTCAACCAGAGCGAGACGTCCACTCCGGCCGCGACCGCCGTCGCGGCGACGGTGAATGCCTGTGCGCACCGCTCCGGGGCGTCCGCCCCAGCGGTGGCCTTGACGACGAGAGTGCGGGCCATGGGGCCCAGCATAGGATGGTCGGGATGGTTACCGAGATCGGGTTTGTCAGCCTGCTGGTCGCTGGCCTGGGCGGGCTCGCCGGTGGCCTGGTCTACCTTGCCGTACGCATTTCGAGAGGACGTTGGTGAGCGCGAGGAGTGAGCCGGGCCTGCGAGCCCCGCAGTCGCGAACGAGAGAGGCGGGGTGACGCTGGTGAGCGAGAATCCGCTGCAGCCGCCGTGGCTGAACGCGCCGCCGGTCGAGGAGTACCCGTTCGAGGAGAGCCACGACCTGCGGGTCGGGCCGAAGCTGCACCCCGCACTGGACGGTCTGCTGCCGTACATCGGCCTGTGGCGTGGTCGAGGCAAGGGCGGTTTCCCCACCATCGAGGACTTCGACTACGCGCAGGAGATCCGGATCAGCCACGACGGCCGACCGTTCCTGCACTACGAGTCGCGGGCCTGGATCCTCGACGAGCAGAGCCAGCCGGTCCGTCCGGCCGGTCGCGAGGTCGGCTGGTGGCGGCCGGTGCTGGTGGATGGTCGGGCAACCGATGAGCTGGAGGCGCTGCTGACCACCCCGACCGGGGTGATGGAGCTGCACCTGGGCAAGCGCACCGGCACGCAGGTCGAGTTCGCCACCGACGCGGTCATCCGGACTCCGACCGCCAAGGAGGTCACCGGCGGGCACCGGCTCTTCGGCATCGTCGAGGGCGCGCTGCTCTACGCCCAGGAGATGGCCGCCATGGGGCACGGGCTCAGCCCGCACCTCTCGGCCCGGCTCGTTCGGGTCGGCGGCTGACTAGACGGGGAAACCCAGCAGGGCGTGCAGGGCGGGGGTGCGCGGGCAGTGGTCCCGGCGCACCCCGTCCAGCATCCGGACCTCGGCGAGGCCGCGCACGGATGAGCTGAACCAGACCCCGTCGGCGGCGTGCAACTCGGCCGGGGTGACCATCCGCTCGGTGCCGTTCAGGCCGAGCTCGTCGGCGTGGGCGAGCAGCCAGGCGACGGTGGTGCCGGGCAGGATGCCGGTGGTGGCGGCGGGCACCGTGCAGAGCGTGTTGCCGGTGAGCCAGACCACGTTGGCGATCGGTCCCTCCAGCGCGTACCCGTCGGAGGAGACCCAGAGCACGTCGTCCACCCCGGCCCGGTGCGCCCAGCGGCGGGCCGCGCTGTTGACCGCGTACGAGGTGGATTTGATCCCCGCCGGCAGCCAGTCGAGCCCGGTGCGCGCGTCGGCGGGCACCCCCAGCGGCAGGACGGCCACGGTGATCCCGTTTCGCCGGGCCGCCCGGGACGACGCCGGCACCTCGGTCAGCGTGGCGTACACGGTCGGCGCCCCGCCGGCCTCCGAGCCCCGGGTGCAGACCAGCCGTAGCGCGCCCTCCACCTGTGCGGGCCAGCCCGCGCGCACCGTGTCGAGCAGGTCGACCAGCGTGTCGGTGGGGGGCAGGTCCAGGTCGACGGCCGCCGCCGCGGTGGTCAGCCGGGCCAGATGCTCGTCGAGCAGCCACGGCCGGCCCCGGCGCAGGTGCATGGACTCGAAGAGCCCGTCTCCGCGCAGAACGCCCAGGTCGTCGCCGCGGAGCACCGGCTCGTCGGCCGGGATCAGGCCCCGCCCGAGCACGGCGATCCGCGTGCTCGCAGAGGCCGGGGCCGTGCCGACGGACGACGTCACCATGACCGTCGAGCCTAGCGGCGGTTGGTCGCGGGCAGGAGGGGGCACGATCGCCGAACTATGATCGGACGGTGTCCGAATCCTCCCTAGCGGAAATGCTGCGGGCCCGTGGGCTGCGACTGACGCCCCAGCGGCAGCTCGTCCTCCAGGCGGTGCTCGATCTGGGCCACGCCACTCCGGAGCAGGTGCACACCGCCGTCCGGGAGGTCGCCGCCGGCGTCAACATCACCACCATCTACCGAACGCTGGAGCTGTTGGAACGGCTCGGCCTGGTGACCCACACGCATCTCTCCCACGGCTCGCCGACCTACCACGCGGCGGGTGAGCACCAACACGTCCACCTGGTCTGCCGGGAGTGCGGCGCGATCGACGAGATCGAACCGGAGCTGCTCCGCCCGCTCGCCGACCAGTTGGCCGCACAGCGGGGTTTCCGGGTGGACATCGGGCACGTGTCACTCTTCGGCGTCTGCGCACGCTGCGAGAACGGGGACGAAAAATGATCGACATCGCGGGCGCGGTGGCCGTCGAGAGCATCGACGAGGCCAGCCGTGACCAGCCGGATCCGGCGCACGTCGCGGCCGGGGTACGGGGAGTTGCCGCGCACTACGGTGACCCGCTGCGCGAGCAGCGCACCCTCGACACCGAGGTCGGCCTGGTCGACCGGTCGCATCGGGGGATCATCGCGGTGCCCGGGGAGGACCGGGCCGGTTGGCTGCACACGATCACCTCGCAGCACCTGACCGCGCTCGCCGCCGGTGAGGGCACCGAGTTGCTGGTGCTGTCGCCGCACGGCCACGTCGAGCAGCACGCCATGGTCGCGGAGGACGGCGAGACCGCCTGGCTGGACACCGAGCCGGGGGCGACCGAGGGCCTGCTGACCTACCTGGAGAAGATGCGGTTCTTCAGCAAGGTCGAACCCCGCGACGCGACGGCCGAGCGCGCGCTGTTGTCGCTGGTCGGGCCGGCGGCCACGGAGGCGTTGGGCACGCTCGGCGTGACCGGGCTGGCGGCACCGGACCTGGTCGCGGTGCCGGGTCCGAAGTTCGCGCACGGTGCCGTGCCACCCCGGGCGAGCGCTCGGTACGACGTGCGACCGCTGCCGATCGGCGGCTGGGCCCGACGTGGTCCGCTCGGAGTGGACCTGCTGGTGCCCCGCTCGGCGATGGACCAGGTGGTGGCCGAGCTGCGCGGTGCCGGCGTGCCGGTCGCGGGGCTCTGGGCGTACGAGGCGATCCGGGTGGCCGCCCGGCAGCCCCGGGTCGGGGTGGACACCGACCACCGGACCATTCCCGCCGAGGTCGACCTGATCGCACCGGCGGTGCACCTGGACAAGGGTTGCTACCGGGGGCAGGAGACGGTGGCTCGGGTGCACAACCTGGGCCGGCCGCCGCGTCGTCTCGTCCTGCTTCATCTGGACGGGGTGACCACCGACCAGCCGCCGGTGGCCGGTACGCCGGTGACCCTCGACGGCCGAGCGGTCGGCTTCGTCGGCAGCGCGGTGCTGCACCACGAGCTGGGTCAGATCGCCCTCGCGGTGCTGAAGCGCAACGTCCCGGACGACGCCGCGCTGCGGATCGGCGAGACCGCGGCGGCGATCGACCCGTCCTGAGCGGGCCGTCTAGGATCGCCGGCATGACGACAGGGACGTTGATCACGGTGGCTCCGACCGGCGCTGAGTCGGCCAAGGCGGAGGTGCCGGCGCTGCCGGTGACCCTCGACGAGCTGCTGCTCACCGCCAAGGAGTGCGAGGCGCTCGGTGCCGCCGTGATCCACGTCCACATCCGGGACGACGAGGCCCGGCCGACGCTCGACCCGGTGCGGCTGGCCGACACGGTCGCGGCGCTGCGGGAGAACACCGACCTGATCGTGCAGCTCTCTTCCGGCGGCGCGGTGACCGACTCGGAGGCCGCCCGGCTCGCCGTGCTCGACGCCCGTCCGGACATGGCCTCCTGCACCATGGGCACTGTCAACTTCGGCGCCGACGTCTTCCTCAACCGTTGGGAGTTCATCGTCGATCTGCACACGCGGATGCAGGACCGCGGGATCGTGCCGGAGTACGAGATCTTCGAGCTCGGCCACCTGTCCGCGTTGCAGCGGCTGCTCGGCAAGTACGGGCTCCCGGCCGGTGGGCACGTGCACGTCGACTTCGTGATGGGCGTGCCGGGCGGTATGCCGGGCACCACCGAGACCCTGGTCGCGGCCCAACGGATGCTGCGGGACCTGCCCGAGGGCACCACGTTCTCGGCCACCGGCGTCGGGCGCAGCACTCTCCCGGTGCTGCTGGCCTCGCTGTCGACCGGCGGTCACCTGCGGGTGGGCATGGAAGACACCGTGACGTACGCGAAGGGCCGCCCGGTGGAGTCCAACATGCAGTTGGTCGCCCGCGCGGTGGGTTTCGCCCAGCTCGCCCAGCGTCCGCCGCTGACCACCACCGAGGCCCGCGAGCTGCTCGGCCTGTAAGGCCGCGCCTGTCCCGCGCCCCTGTCACCCGGGCGGTGGACCTCCTGGTCACCCCGCCGACGGGCACCCCCCGGCCGTCGGTACCGTCCAGCGCGTGACGAAGACGTACGAGGGTGGCGCGCCGCTCGCCGAGGTGGTCCGGTCCGGGTTTGTGGAGGGTGCGCACCGAGGCTCGGTGGTGGTGCTGGACGCCGCGGGTGTGGCGGTGGCGTCCGCCGGGGACGTGACCTCGCCGGTCTTTCCCCGCTCGGCCAGCAAGCCGATGCAGGCGATCGGGATGCTCCGGTCCGGCCTGGCGTTGACCGACCCGGCCGACGTGGCGCTGGTGGCGGCGAGTCACGCGGGCGAGGATTTCCACCTGGCGCGGGTCGGTGCGCTGCTGGAGCGTGTCGGGCTGGACGCGTCGGCGCTGCACTGCCCGCCCGACCTGCCGGTGGGCGCTGCGGCCCGGGAGGCGGTGCTGCGCGCCGGTGGCGGCCCGAGCCGGGTGCAGATGAACTGCTCCGGCAAGCACAGCGGGATGCTGCTGACCTGCGCGGCCGCCGGGTGGCCGCTGGACGGTTACTGGCGGCCGGAGCACCCGCTGCAGCAGCGGTTGCGGGCCGCCATCGAGGAGTTCACCGGCGAGCAGGCGGCGGCGGTGGGCGTCGACGGCTGCGGCGCCCCGGTGCTGGCGGTGTCGCTGACCGGCCTGGCCGGCGCGTACCTGCGGCTGGTCGACGCCGAGCCCGGTTCGGTGCCGCGCACGGTGGCCGACGCCATGCGGGCGCACCCGGAGATCGTGGGTGGCACCCAGGCCGACGACACCCGGCTGATGCGCGGTGTCCCGGGGTTGCTGGCCAAGGTCGGTGCCGAGGGTGTGATCGCCGTGGCGCTGCCCGGCGTCGGCGCCGTCGCACTGAAGATCGACGACGGCGCCGACCGGGCTCGGATGCCGGTGCTGGTCTCCGCGCTGCGCCGGCTCGGCGTGGACGCCCCGGTGCTGACCGAGTACGCCGAGGTGCCGCTCTTCGGCGGCGGCGTCCCAGTCGGTGCGGTCCGCCCGCTCTGGTGACTGGGCCCTAGCTCAGGAAGTCGAGCAGCGCGGCGTTGACCGGCTCCGGTCGCTCCAGCGGCAGCAGGTGCGCGGCGTCCGGCACGTCGGGCAGTCGGATCGCACCGGGGACCTCGGCGGCGATCCGGTCGGCGAGCCGACTGATGTCCGGCACGTCCGCGGCACCTGCGGTGACCAGGACGGGGATCGTCAGTTCGCCGAGCCGGCCGATCGCCGGTGGGGTCAGCTCGCCCACCTCGACCGCGCCGAGCGCGAGCTCGGCGGCGAGGGCACGCTGGTCCATCTCCTGCGCGAAGGCGACCAGCTCCGGGTCGACGTCCGCCGGCTGGCGTCCCGGGCCGACCACCCAGAACCGCACCTCGCCGGCCGCGCCGGCGACGAAGTCGTCGGGGTCGACCTCGCCGACCAGGTCGTCCCAGAGGTCGTTCGCCTCGTCGGACCACTCGTTGCCGGAGACCGCCGTGTCGAACAGCGCGAGCGCGCTGACCCGGTCGGGGTGGGCCAGCGCGGTGTCGATGGCGACCGCTCCACCGAAGGAGCAGCCGACCAGGGCGGCTCGGGGCAGGCCCAGCGCGTCCAGCAACCCGGCCACGTCGTCGTGGTGCGTGAATGGCGCCGGGGGCAGCTCCGAGTCTCCGTAACCGCGCAGGTCAGGAACGATCACCCGGTGCCGGGCGGCGAGCGCGGACACCTGACCCCGCCACATCCGCCGGTCGGCGATGCCGGCGTGCAGCAGGACGACGGGCGAACCAGTGCCGGCCTCGTCGTACGCGATGCTTGCTCCATTGACTGTGATCTTGTGCACGAACGGACCGTACGGATCGGGCGAGCGGCGCGCAAACGGGATGCTGAGACCTTGCTAACTATGGTTAGCGTTTTGCTTGCAGGAGTTAGCGCGGGCGATTAGCGTCGCTGTCATGGCCACACCCAAGGACCTTCCCGACGTCGGCGGGTTCATCCGCGATCTGCGGCGCAACGCCAAGATTTCGCTACGGCAGCTCGCCGAGCAGGCGGGGGTCAGCAACCCGTACCTCAGCCAGATCGAGCGCGGCCTGCGCAAGCCCAGCGCCGAGGTGCTGCAGCAGTTGGCGAGCGCGCTGCGGGTCTCCACGCCGGCGATGTACCTGCGGGCCGGTCTGCTCGACGACAAGGAAGGCCACGGGGTGCTCGCGGCCATCGCCGTGGACGCCGATCTGACGATGGCGCAGAAGCAGTCGCTCAGTCAGATCTACGAGACGTTCCGCCGGGAGAACGCCCGGCTGGCCGAGGCCCAGGCCGAAGCCGAGGCGACCCCGCCCGACCAGGCCGCCGACCAACCCGCGAGCCAGGCCGCCGACCTGGCCAATGTGGCCGCCACCGGCCCCACCACCGTAGGCGGCACCCCGACCGAGGCCGTGCTCGAGTCGATCGCCGTCACCGAGGCGGGCACCGCCCCCGCTCCGGGCAACACCAACATCCCCCAGAAGAAGAAGGCCGCCGAGGCGGCCGAAGAGGAGACGTCATGAGCGAGCCGAAGACCAACCGCATCCCCGCCCCGATCTACGCCGCCGCCGGCGCCGGTGAACTGGCCATCGAGCAGCTGCGCAAGCTGCCGGCCGTGGTCGGCGTGCTCAGCACCCGGGTCGTCGCCGACCTCGGTGGCCGGGCCGTGCTGACCGGCTTCGAGCTGAAGCAGAAGGCCACCGAGACGCTGCGTACCGCCAACGAGACCGCCGACCTGGCGAAGCTGCGCGAGGTGGCCGACCTCGACAAGCTGCGCGCCACCGCGACCCGTAACGCCGCCCTGGTGGTCGCGAGCGCCCAGGCCGCCCAGGAGCGGGCGTTCGCCGCCTACGGCGCGCTGGTCGCCCGCGGTGAGCGGGTCGTCGGCGCCGGGGTTCTGGAGGCCGCCGACACGGTCAACGCCGACATCGAGGCCACTCAGGGCGGAACGCCGGCCGCCACCGCCCCGGCTGCGGCCCCCGCCGATGTGCCGACCCCGGCCGACGTGGCCGAGATCGCCGAGACCAAGCCGGCCGCCGTCAAGAAGGTCGCCCGCGCACCGAAGGCGGCCAAGCCGGCCGAGACCCCGTCGGCGAAGCTTCCCCGGGCCACCAAGCGGACCAGCCCGGCCGCCGAGTAGCTCGTCGGGTCGACGACCCCGGCGGCGTCCTTGTCGGACGTAGCCGGGGTCGTGGACATAAACTTGCCGACATGGCCAACGCCGCGCCGATCTTCGCGTTCGAAGTCCGCTACGTGATCGAGCTGATCCTGCTCGTCTTCGCGCTGATCATCCAGGGTGTCGCGCTGGTGCACGCTGTCACGCAGCGCTCCGACGCGTTTCCCGCCATCGGGACGCTGCCCAAGGGCGGCTGGATCGCCATCCTGGCGGTCTGCCTGGTGCTCACCCTGCTCGGCTTCGGTCCGATCAGCCTCTTCGGACTGATCGGCATCGCCGCCGCGCTCATCTATCTGCTCGACGTCCGGGTCGGTCTGCGCGACCTGAGCGACGGCAAAGGGTTCTGGTGAGAGGTTTTCGCTGGCCGCCACCACCCGACAGCGGGCCCCGCACCTGGGGTCCCGGCCCGGGTGGGCCGCGTACCGGCCGGCCGGCGCTGCCGGAACCGGAGACCGAGCTGGTCACCACCCCACACGGCGTACGGCTGGAGCGGCTGGTCACCGGCACCGGTGACCCGGTCACCGTGTTCGCGCACGGGCTGGGCAACGGCATCGCCACCACCCGCCCGTTCGGCAGTGGGGTGAATGGCCGCAAGGTGTTCTTCCAGTTCCGCGGGCACGGCCGCTCCGAAGCCCCGGACGGTCCGTGGGACTACCTGGACCTGGCCCGGGATCTCCGCGCCATCGCGGACCTCGGCGGGGCCAGTCGGGCGTTCGGCGCGAGCCTCGGCGCCGGTGCCCTGAGCCGCCTCCTCGCCGAGAGTCCAGAGCGTTTCGAGAAGCTGGTCTTCTTTCTGCCGGCGGTCCTCGACGAGCCACGCGGCCCGGTGGCGCGGGAACGTTTCACCGATCTGCTGGAGGCGGTGGAGAGCGGGGACGCCTCGGCGGTCGCCGACGTCGTCACCCTGGAGCTGCCCCCGGCGGTGCGCAACACCCCGGCCGGCTGGGCGTACCTGCGGCAACGGCTCGACCAACTGCTCCGCGACGGCTTGGCCGACGGCCTGGCCACGCTCGCGGACCAGACACCGCTGCGCCAGATCAGTGATCTGTCGGCGGTCACCGCACCGGCGCTGGTGATCGGCTGCGCGGGCGACGACCTGCACCCGGTCGAGGTCGCCGAGCGGCTCGCTGTCGCGCTGCCCCAGGCCACCCTGCACGTGTACGACCGGCCCGGCGTGCTCTGGTCGGAACGCGCCGACCTGCGGGACCGCATCTCCGGCTTCCTGAACGAGTAGCCTGCCCTGTCATGGGCGTCACACAACATGGCCGTACGCACCGGCTGGACCTTGCCGACCCGACCCTGCGCGAGTGGACCTGCACGGTCCTGCACGCCGACCCGGAGCAGGGCATCGTGCTGGACCGTTCGGCGTTCTACCCGGGCGGCGGCGGCCAACCACCGGACCACGGCGTGCTGCTCTGGCAGGGCGTGCAGACCCGGATCGTCGGCACCCGCAAGGGCGACGACCCGTACCTGATCCCCGCCGAGGGTGACCCGCTGCCGCCGGTCGGCACCGAGGTCGTCGGCGCGGTGGAGGATGAGCGTCGCACCCGGCTGATGCGCACGCACTCCGGGCTGCACGTGCTCTGCGGTGTGGTGTTCCGCGACTTCGGCGCGCTGGTCACCGGCGGCAACATGGAACCGGGTGAGGCTCGGATGGACTTCAACCTCCCTGAGGTTCCCCCGGACTTCAAGGCCCGGATCGAGGAGCTGGTCAACGCCGAGGTGGCCGCCGACCGCTCGGTCGCCACCCGGGTGCTGCCGCGCACCGAGGCGCTGGCCCTGCCGGACATCATCCGCACCCAGTCCAACCTCATCCCGCCCGACGAGCAGGAGGTCCGGATCGTCGACATCGTCGGGCTGGACGTGCAGGCCGACGGTGGCACCCACGTCGCCTCCACCGCCCAGATCGGCAAGGTGCAGGTGGTCAAGGTGGAGAGCAAGGGCCGGGCCAACCGCCGGGTCCGCGTCCGGCTGGTGGATTAGGTCGGGTAACGAATTCGGACGTCGGCTGTCAGGTATTCCTGACAACGTCGAGGCATGACACAACCGCTCGCAGGAAAGATCGCGCTCGTCGCCGGTGCCACCCGTGGTGCCGGGCGGCAGATCGCCGTTCAGCTCGGCGCGGCCGGGGCCACGGTCTACGCCACCGGCCGCAGCACCCGGGCCGGCCGCTCCGAGATGGACCGACCGGAGACCATCGAGGAGACCGCCGAGCTGGTCAGCGCGGCCGGCGGCACCGGCATCGCCGTCCAGGTCGATCACCTGGTGCCCGACCAGGTTCGCGACCTGGTCGCCCGGATCGACGCCGAGCAGGGCCAACTCGACGTGCTCGTCAACGACATCTGGGGCGGCGACCCGCTGGTCACCTGGGACAAGCCGGTGTGGGAGCAGCCGCTCGACGCCGGCTTCCGCACCCTGCGGCTGGCCGTCGACACGCACATCATCACCAGCCACTTCGCCCTGCCGCTGTTGATCCGCAAGCCGGGCGGACTGGTGGTGGAGATGGGCGACGGCACCAAGGCGTACAACGACGAGAACTACCGGCTGTCGGTCTTCTACGACCTGGCCAAGGTCTCGGTCAACCGGCTCGCCTTCAGCCAGGCGCACGAGCTGAAGCCGCACGGCTGCACGGCGGTGGCGCTCACCCCCGGCTGGATTCGGTCCGAGGCGATGCTGGAGCACTTCGGCGTGACCGAGGAGAACTGGCGCGACGGCGCTGCCACCGACCCGAACTTCCTCATCTCGGAGACCCCGGCCTTCGTCGGCCGGGCGGTGGCCGCGCTCGCCGCCGACCAGGACAAGGCCCGGTGGAGCGGCAGGTCCGTCGATGCCGGCACGCTGTCCAAGGTGTACGGGTTCACCGACCTTGACGGCAGCCAACCCGAGGGCTTCCGCTACATCACCGAGGTGGTCGATGCCGGCAAGCCGGCGGACGTCACCGGCTACCGGTAGAGCGCACGGAGCCGCTCCGCGCTCTGGACGAACAACTGCCGCAGCTCGGGTGGATCGAGGACCTCGACCTCGGGGCCGAGCCCCAGCAGTTGGTGGTACGCCACCTGGGCCGACTCGACGGGCAGCCGCGCCACCACCCAGCCCTGCCCGTCCGGTTCGCTGGCGGTGGCGACCAGCTCGTCGTACACGAAGGGGGCATCGACCAGGTGCCGGAGCTGGCGCAGGCCGGCGGGGCTCAGCCGGACGGCGACCTCGGCCCGCAGCATGGTCCGCAGGAACGACCCGGCCTGCTCGCGCCAGTGCCCGGCCAGGTCGAAGCCCTCGTCGCGGTCGAAGTGCTCGTCGCCCACCTCGACCGCGGTGACCCGGTCCACCCGGTAGGTGCGGACATCCTCGTCGACCCGGCCGACCAAATACCAGACACCGCTCTTGAGCACCAGGCCGTACGGCTGGACCCGGCGGGTCACCTCGCGGTCGCCGCGTCGGTAGCGCAGCTGCACCACCCGGTCGCCCCAGACCGCTCGGGCGAGGTCGGGCAACCAGAGCGGCGGTGTCGTCTCCCGGAACCAGCCCGGCACGTCCAGGTGGAACCGCTGCCCGGTGCGGGCCGGCGCGTCGCGTAGGGCGGGTGGTAGCGCGGCGAGCACCTTCAGCTCGGCGGACGCGACCGCGTCGGCGAGCCCCATGTCACCGGCGGGGCCGGGTAGCCCAGCGAGGAAGAGCGCCTCCGCCTCGTCCCGGGTCAGCCCGGTCAGCCGGGTGCGGTAGCCACCGAGCAGGCGGTAGCCGCCGGCCCGGCCCCGGTCGGCGTATACCGGCACGCCCGCGGCGGAGAGCGCCAGGACGTCCCGGTAGACGGTTCGCTCGGAGACCTCCAGCTCCCGCGCCAGCTCGCTCGCGGTCATCGACCCGCGCGCCTGCAACAGCAACAGCAACGAGATCAGTCGGGACGCGCGCACCCGCCCATCCTGCCCGCTACCGCCCGCCGTCCGGCGGATTCGATCACCGCTGGTTAGGCTGCTCGATCGTGGACGTCAGCAGAATCGCCAGCCCGGTCACCGGGGTCGCCGGACGCTTCCTCGCCGGGGCAGGGCTGCTCCTGCGCGGGTTGGGCCTCTACGTCCGCAACCCGGGGCTGATGCTGCTCGGCATCGTGCCGGCACTGATCTCCGGCGCGCTCTTCCTGGCCGCGCTCGCCACGCTGGTGTACTTCGTGGACGACCTCGCCGCACTGGTCACCCCGTTCGCCGACGACTGGTCGAGCACCGGCCGCAGCCTGGTCCGGGTGATCGCCGGGTTGGCCTTCCTGGGGCTCGGCGGCCTGCTCGGCGTGCTCACCTTCACCGCGGTCACCCTGGTCATCGGCGACCCGTTCTACGAAAAGATCTCCGAGCAGGTCGAGCAGCGGTACGGCGGCACGCCGGGCGCGGTGGACGTGCCCTTCTGGTCGTCACTGCGGCGCAGCCTCGCCGACTCGGTACGCCTGGTGGCGCTCACCGCGCTGGTCGGCATTCCGCTCTTCCTCGCCGGTTTCATCCCGGTGGTCGGCCAGACGGTCGTTCCGGTGATCGGGGCGGCCGTCGGCGGGTGGTTCCTCGCCGTGGAGCTGGTCGGTGCACCGTTCTACCGACGCGGAATGCGGCTGCCGCAGCGTCGGACGATCCTGAAGGCCGACCGACCCACCGCGCTCGGCTTCGGAGTGGCCGTTTTCCTCTGCTTCCTGATTCCGCTCGGCGCCGTGCTGATCATGCCGGCCGCGGTCGCCGGTGCGACCCTGCTGGCCCGGCGCTCGATGGGCCAGCCGATCGACGGCCCACTGTCGACGCCGCCCATCGGCCGTCCTGTCGAGAGGAACTAGTCGTGGAGATCACCCTGGTCGAGGGGGACATCACCACCCAGCGGGTGGACGCCATCGTGAACGCCGCCAACTCGTCCCTGCTCGGCGGCGGCGGCGTCGACGGTGCCATCCACCGGCGCGGCGGGCCAGCCATTCTGGCCGAGTGCCGGGCGCTGCGGGCGTCCCGCTACGGCAGGGGCCTGCCCACCGGTCAGGCGGTGGCGACCACGGCCGGGGAGCTGCCGGCCCGCTGGGTGATCCACACAGTCGGGCCGGTCTGGTCGGCCAGCGAGGACCGGTCGGTGCTGTTGCGCGACTGCTACGCCAACAGCCTCGCGGTCGCCGACGAGCTGGGCGCGACCACTGTGGCGTACCCGCTGATCTCGGCCGGCATCTACGGCTGGCCGGTGGACGACGCGGTCGGTCAGGCGCTGGCGGTGCTGCGCTCGGCCACCCCGGCCAGCGTCACCGAGGCCCGTCTGGTGCTCTTCGGCGCCGACACCCACGCCACCGCGCGCCAGGTGTTCCAGGCCGGCTGACCGGTCCCGTCCCCCGCTTCTGCCTCGATCAAGTGATGAAAAGTAGGTTCCAGAGGCCACGCGAACCTACTTTTCATCACTTGATCACCGCAGATCAGGTGCTCAGCGACCTCGACACCCGTGCCTCATCCCATAGGGACTCAAAGTGCTCCACGTAACGATCAAAAGGACCGCCGGCTTCGCGGCGTCGGAAGTGCATCGTTACCGAGTCCTGCCCTAGCCCCGCGCCGATGTGCGTAGCCACGATCGCCTCGTCATCGAAGACCCAGACGGACATGGCGACGTGCCGCTCTGACAGCCGGACGGCAAGGGGCTCCGGAGACTTCGCGATCTCTGCCTGGGTCATGGCGATGCGGGTCGCGAGCGTGAGGGGAGTCGATTCGATGCGCTCTCGCGCCGCAGTGACCTCGCTGCCAGGATCGCCGAGTAGGAAACGCACATCAGCGCCGCTCTGGGCCTTCGCGCCGAGCGTGGTGGCTGCGTTGGGGACCTCGAGCCACACGAAGTAACTCGTGTATCCGCCAAACCACAAGCGCGTACCCGCATTGCCGATCAACTCACGAAATAGTGAACGCGGAAGGTCGGATCGGCGCGCGTACACGCCGACCAACTCACGGTCTGAACCGACCTTGACTGCGCGGCGGACGACCTCGGGCCATAGCACCTCTACATCCTGACCCAACACCCCTGCGGCCCGCATCCGGAAGCGAGGGTGCGGAACACGGCCTCTGCTGATCCACCGCTCAACCGTCTTCGGGTCCACACCGCACTTCTCGGCGAGGTCAGCAACGGTCAGCCCGGCCGACCTGAGGGCGTGTCCGAGGGCGTCGTTTCGCGTCATCGCAAGGGGACCTTTCCTAGACGTCCCCGATGGTCGCACACGGACGGTACCGGCGTCCGATACCCGCTGAAACCGTGTAGTTGAGCGGCACCGCTGGTCGAAGCGACGACCGGCGGCGGCGCTAGCCGGGGCCGTCTCTTAGGTGGGAACTAAGTGCGGCCTTCCTAACGATCGGAGAGGTAAATACTGATGGATGGCCGGCTGGGCGGGTCCGAGCGAAAGGTGAAGCCGGGCGATGTCTTGCATCTGACCCGCGCGGCGAGTGTGCAGTTCCTCCGGCCGATCTTCGTCCGCGTGATCGGGCTTCCCGACTGGGTCACCTATGACGGCTGGCTCTGGATTGAGGGCTACGAGCTGGGCCCGAAGGGCGAGGCCGTCGTACGGCGGTCGCTGTTCGTGCAGAAGGCGGGGCTGATCTGGCGGGACCCTCTGACACCGGCCGTCCGGCCGACGGCCCGTCGGCAGGTACGCCGTGGACCGGTGAGGGTCGGATGACCGCCCGCCCTCGGCCGCACCTGCCGATGCGCCCGGCGTGGCTGTGTCGCAACTGCGCCGCGCCCTGGCCCTGCGGTCCGGCTCAACTCGACCTCATTGCCGAGTTCTACGGTCACTCGATCGCTCTGGCGTTCTACCTGGCCTCGTCGATGCAGGAGGCCGTCGACGACATGTACGGCCTGGGCGTCCGCCCGGATCTCGCCGCGCTGCACACCCGCTTCCTCGGATGGCTGTCCCTGGCCCGCCGATCGCGCTGGGCAGATCGCCGTTGAGGAACGGGTCCTGGGCGCCTGCTGGTCAGGTCAGGTCGGTCAGGCAGGTCCACTGGGAGGCCACCGGGCGGTAGCCCAGTCGGGCGTTGATCGCGAGCATCGGCCCGTTCGCCTCGTCGTTCGAGGTGTACGCGACGCGCACGCCGTTCGCGGCGGCCCGGTGCAGGGCGGTGGTCTTGGCCAGCCGGGCGAGTCCTCGACCCCGGTACGCCGGGACGCTGCCGGTGTAGTCCGACCACATCCGGTCCCCGTCCCGCTTGACCAGACTGAAGGCGACCACCTCCCCGTCGACCTCGGCGGCGACGCTGGCTGTCTTGTCCAGGCCGAGGTTGTCCCAGACGTCGTACTGCCAGCTCTGGTAGCTCTTGCTGTCGACCGGCACGTCGCCCGGCTCGTCGGCGGCCGAGGCCACGTCCGCCGCGTACAGCAGGTGCGGGTCCAGGTCGGCGATCGGGTGCAGTCGTACGCCCGGGGGTGGGTCGGCTGGCGCGGGCGCCGGATTCAGGTCGAGCGCCGAGTAGCGCACCTCGCGGCTGGGCTCGTAGCCGTGCCGGCGGGCGAACGGCAGCGCCTCCGGTTGTGCCGTGGCCCGCACCCGGCGGATTCCCAACGGGCGGAGGTAGCTGGTCGCGGCCGTCAGCAGCCCGCTGCCGATGCCGCGTCGCCGGTGCTCCGGGTGCACGTGCAGCAGGTTGATGCCACCGACGTCCGCCATCGACGTGGTGCCGATCCGCTCGGCGGACACCCAGCCGACCACCCGGTCGTCGACCTCGGCCACGAAGGCGGTCCAGGCTTCCTCCGGCGGGGGTTCGGCGAGCATCTTCCGGGTCGACTCGACCCCGCGCACCAGGTACGGGTAGACCATCGCCCGCAGGGCCACCACGCCCGGGGCGTCGTCCGGCTGCGCCACTCGGATCCGCACGTCAGGCCCCCGTCCGTACGGCGGCGACGGCCTCGACCTCGACGAGCTGGTGGGAACAGCTGAGCACGTGCAGCAGCGCGACAGGATCCGGCATGTCGGCGAGGCTAACCAGGATCGCCCGTCCGAGCGACGCATTAAGTCGCCTGCCGAGGTCAGGCGGAGGCGCGGCGGATCAGCTCGGTGGGGAGCATGATCGACTGCTCGATGGTCTCCCCGGCGGCGAGCCGGAGCAGTTGTCGGGTCATCCGGCGGCCCAGTTCCACGATCGGCTGCCGGACGGTGGTCAGTGGCGGCTCGGTGTACGCGGCGGTCTCGATGTCGTCGAAGCCGACCACCGCCACGTCCTCCGGCACCCGCCGACCGGCCTCGCGCAGCGTCCGCAGGGCGGCGTGTGCCATCAGGTCGGAGGCGGCGAAGACGCCGTCGAGGTCGGGATGCTCGGCGAGCAGACGACGCATCGCCGCCGACCCGGATTCCCGGGTGAAGTCACCGATGGCGATCAGCTCGGGCAGCCCCGCGTCGGCGACGGTGCTGCGGTAACCGCTGAGCCGTTCGATGCCGGCGACCATGTCCTGTGGCCCGGCGATGGTGGCGATCCGTCGACGACCGCTGTCGATCATGTGCCGGACGGCTGCGGTCACCCCGGCCACGTGGTCGACGTCGACGTACGGGACGGGCACGTCGTCTAGCGGCCGGCCGCTGACCACCACCGGGATGCCGAGTCGGGCCAGCGTGCCGGGCAGCGGGTCGGCACCGTGCAGCGAGGCGAAGAGCACGCCGTCGACGTGCCGGCCGGTGGTGTACCGCTCGACCCGATGGTGCCCGGCCGGCGAGCCGGCGAGCATCAGCACCAGTTGCTTGTCGGCCGCCTCCAACTCCTGGCTGACGCCCCGGATGATGCCGGGGAAGACCTGGTCGTCGGAGAAGACCCGGGTGGCCGCCTCCGGCATGACCAGGGCGATCGAGTCGGTGCGCTGGGTGACCAGGCTGCGGGCGGCGAGGTTGGGGACGTACCCCAACTCGGCGACCGCCCGGGTGACCGCCTCGCGGATCGGTTCGGCGACGGTGGTGGAGCCGTTGACCACCCGGGACACGGTGGCGCGGGACACTCCGGCCCGCGCTGCCACCGCCTCGAGCGTCGGCCGCTGCGCCGTCGTCATCGCGCCTTCCCCCCCCCGCTCGTCACAGCCCGTTCCGGGAGATCACCTCCTGGTACCACCGGGCGCTGGCCTTCGGTGTGCGCCGCTGGGTCAGGTAGTCGACGTGCACGATCCCGAACCGCTTGCGGTAACCCTCCGCCCACTCGAAGTTGTCCAGGAATGACCATACGAGATACCCGCGCAGGTCCACGCCCCGGGAGATTGCCTCGTGCGCCGCGCGGAGATGCCCGTCGAGGTAGGCGATCCGATCGGCGTCGATCACCTGTGCCGGCCCGTCGGGCGAGTCGGCGCCCGGCTTGTCGGGGAATGCCGCCCCGTTCTCGGTGATCAGCAGTGGCACCCCGGGATAGTCGGCGGCGATCTGCTCCAGCAGTCGGGTCAGCCCGGCCGGCTCGATCATCCAACCCATGTCGGTGAGCGGCCCGGCCGGAGGCAGGAAGTGCACCGCGCCCTCGGTGCCCGGATACGCGCCGTTGCCCGCGCCGCCCGGCCGACCGGCCACGTAACTCGGCGCGTAGTAGTTGATGCCGAGCAGGTCGATCGGGGCGGCGATCAGCTTCTCGTCGCCGTCCCGGATGAAGGTCGGCTCGACGATCCGGGCCACGTGCTCGCGGACGTCGTCCGGGTAACCGCCGGCCAGCAGCGGGTCGAGGAAGATCCGGTTGTGCAGGCCGTCGACCAGGCGGACCGCGGCGGCGTCCGCCGCGCTCTGCGGATCGGCCGGGCGCACGTCGGCCGGGTTGACGGTGATGCCCACGCTGCGTGCGCCGGCCGCCCGCAACGCCCGCGCCGCCAGGCCGTGCCCCAACAGCAGATGGTGTACGGCGGTGAAGGCCGCGGCCGGATCCTGCTCGCCCGGAGCGTGTAGGCCATTTCCGTAACCGAGGTACGCCGAGCACCACGGCTCATTCAGCGTGGTCCACACGTCGATCCGGTCGCCGAGGCGGGCGTACACCGCCGTGGCGTAGGTGGCGAAGTGCTCGGCGGTGTCCCGGTTGGTCCAGCCGCCCCGGTCACCGAGGGCCTGCGGCAGGTCCCAGTGGTAGAGGGTGACGATCGGGTCGATGCCCCGGGCCAGCAGCGTGTCGGTGAGCCGGTCGTAGAAGTCCAGCCCACGCGGGTTGGCAGGGCCGGTGCCGTCGGGCTGGATCCGGGGCCAGGCGACCGAGAACCGGTATGCCCGCAGGCCCAGCTCGGCCATCAGCGCCACGTCGTCGGCGTACCGGTGGTAGTGGTCGCAGGCGACATCGCCGGTGTGGCCCTGGTACACCTTGCCCGGCGTACGGCTGAAGGTGTCCCAGATGGACGGCCCGCGACCGTCGTCGCGGGCCGCACCCTCGATCTGGTACGCGGCGGTGGCCGCCCCCCAGAGGAAGTTCTCAGGAAAACGGATCTCGTTCACGCCTTGACCGCACCTTCCATGATTCCGCCGATGATCTGCCGGCCGAACAACACGAAGACCAGTAGCAGGGGCAGCGTCGCGATGGCGGTGCCGGTGAACACCTGCGACATGTCCTGGTAATACCCGTCCGACAGTGCGCGTAGGGACAGTTGCACTGTCGGATTCGCCGGGTCGTTCAGCACAGCGTACGGCCAGAGGAAGTCGTTCCAGGTGGTCATGAAGGTGAGCAGACCGAGGACGGCGGCGGCGGGACGCAGGGCCGGCAGCACGACGTGCCACCAGATTCGGGCGGTGCCACAGCCGTCCATTCGGGCGGCCTCGATCAGCTCGTCACTGACCGCCTGACCGGCGTACTGCCGCATCATGAACACCCCGAACCCGGTGACCAGGGCCGGCACGATGACCGCGGGCAGCCGGTCGTTCCACTGCAATCGGGTCATCAGGAGATAGAGCGGGATCACGCCGAGCTGGGTCGGCACCATCATGGTCGCGATGATGACGAGCAGCAGGGCATTGCGGCCACGGAACCGCAGCTTGGCGAAGGCGAAGCCGGCCAGGCTGGAGAAGAACACCACGGACAGGGTGACCGTACTGGCCACGATCGTCGAGTTGATCAATCCGGTGAGGAAGTACGCGTCGGTGTTGTCGAACAGTCGGGCGATGTTGGCGCCGAGGTTGCCGCCGGGCGTCATCGGTGGCGGCAGTTGCCCCATCGCGTCGCTGGATCGGCTGGCCACCACGAACATCCACCAGATCGGGAAGACCGACAGGCCGGCGGCGACGACCAGGGCAAGGTAGGTCAGCGGGCTGGCCCGCCAGAGTCGGCTCATCGCGCCGCTCCCTTCCGAGGGCGCTCTGACCCGCCGAGGCGGCGCAGGAGCAGCACGTTGACGGCCGCGACGACCGCGATGAGCGCGAACAGCAGCCAGGCCACCGCCGAGCCGTACCCGAAGTTGTAGTGCGGCGCGAAGGCGTTCTCGAACATGTACATGGTGAGCGTCTGCGACTCACGCGTCGGTCCGCCCCGGATCGGGTTGGTGCCGGAGTGGAACAGTCGAGGCTCGGTGAAGAGCTGCAAGCCACCGATGGTGGCGATGATGGCGCAGAAGATGATCGTCGGTTTGAGGAGTGGCACGGTGATCGACCAGAACTGTCGGGCCCGGTTGGCGCCGTCGATGGACGCCGATTCGTACAGGTCGCGGGGGATGGCCTGCATCGCGGCCAGCAGGATCAAGGCGTTGTAGCCGGTCCACCGCCAGTCGACCATCGCGGAGATCGCCACCCAGGAGGCGAACCGGTTGGACTTCCACCCGATCGCGTCCACCCCGACCAGGTCGAGCAGCCAGTTGATCATGCCGAACTCGCGGCCGAAGATCACCCCGAACACGATCGCCACCGCTGCGGTGGACGTGACATTGGGGACGAGCACCGCCATCCGCCAACCGGTGCGTCCCCGCAGGCCCCGGTTGAGCAGGTTGGCCAGCCAGAGCGCGGCGAGCAACTGCGGGACGGTCGAGATGACGAAGATCCCCAGCGTGTTGACCAGCGCGTGCCAGAAGTCGGCGTCGGCCAGCAGCCGGGTGTAGTTCTCCGCCCCGACGAAGGGGTGGTCGACTCCGAGCAGGTCCCAGTCGTGCAGCGAGACCCAGAAGGTGTACGCCAGCGGGTACACCCCGAAGACCGCGAAGAGCAGGAAGAACGGGGCGATGTAGAGGTACGGCGAGTAGCGGGTGTCGAGCCGGCTGAGCCGGCCCATCGATCGGCGGTGGTGCCCGGTTGCCGGTGCGGTTGGCGGGCGGGCGTCGAGCTGGACGGTCATGCCCGGGAACTCCTTTCGCGGTGCGGGCGGGACTCCGGTGGCCGGGTGCCCGCCCGCACGCTCGTTCGGGCTACTTGGCGGCGGCCTTCTTGGCGTTGTTCACCGCGTCCGTCCAGCCCTGCGCGGGGCTGCGCTGGCCCAGTTCCACGGTCCGTACGGCGTTCTCCACCTCGGTCCGGACGGCCTGGTTCTTCGGACCCATGTAGACCGGCTTCAGGCTCTTCGCGCCGGTGCCGAAGATGGCGCCGACCGGTGCCCCCGAGAAGTACGCGTTGGTCGCGCCGGTGATCGCCGGGTCGTCGAGCGCCTGCGGCGAGGAGGGCAGCGGGCCCTTGGCCTTGAACGCCCCGATCTGGCCCTTGGCGCTGGTCAGGAACTTGGCCAGCTCGATCGCCTCGGCCTGGTGCTTGCTCTGCTTGGGCACGGCGAGGTGCGACCCACCCCAGTTGCCGCCGTTGCCGGGCACCCGGGCGATGTCCCACTTACCCTGGGCCCCCGTGCCGGCGTTGGCCTCGATGACACCGGTCATCCAGGCGGGGCAGGCGATGGTGGCGAACTTTGACTGCTTGAAGGCGGAGACCCACTCCTCCGACCAGGAGCCGTACTTTCCGGACAGGCCCGAGTCGATGATGTCCATGGTGGTGTCCCACGCCTGCCGTACCGAAGGGTTGCTGTCGACGACCAGGTTGTCGCTGGTGTCGTAGTAGCTGTAGCCGGTCGTGCTTCCGGCGGTCTGCAGCAGGATGGTGTTGAAGGTGTTGGTGGCCGCGTCGAGGAAGGATGCGCCGGTCTTGGCGGCGACGAACTTCTCACCGGTGGCGATGTAGTCCGGCCAGGTGGGCCAGAGCTTCGACACCTCGTCCCGCTCGGTGGGCAGGCCGGCCTTTTCGAAGAGGTCCTTGCGGTAGCACATGGCGATCCCGCCGACGTCGGTGCCGAGGCCGATGAGCTGCTTGCCGTCGGCGGTCAGGCCGGCGTTCCACTTCCATTCGAGGAAGTTGCCCTTGAGGTCGGCGGCGCCGTGGTCCAGCAGGTTGACGAAGTTCGCCGGATTGGCCTTGTACTCGACCAGCAGGCCCTCCTCGATGGCCACCACGTCGCCGGCACCTCGGCCGGCGGCGAGCCACTGGGTCAGCTTCGGCGAGTACTCGTCGAGGTTGGTGCCGGTGCCGCGCTCGACGATCTTCACGCCGGGGTGCGCGGTCATGTACTCCTGGTAGAGCTGCTCGTAACCGAACTGGCCGAAGACGTCGACGGTCAGGGTGACCGCTCCGTCGCCCGGCTCGTCACCGCCGCCGCAGCCGGCGGTGACGAGTAGGGCGGTGGTGGCGGCGAGGGCCACCGCGGCGAGGCGGCGGCGCGGGAAGACAGCCATGGTTATCGACCTCTCTCAAGGCGGGCGGGTGGTGGCAAAGGGCTAGGAGAGCGCTCTCACGACAGGGTGGTGGGTTGTCCATCCGCTGTCAAGAGAGCGCTCTCTCGCTACCGCCGACCCGACCCCGAGCCGAAACGAGGGCGCCACCCCCGATGGAGTGACGCCCTCGTCGTGGTGATCCGTCAGCCCGTACGCAGACCGTCCAACAGGGCGCGGTCGCCGGCGATGTCCAGCGTCTCGAAGCTCACCCGACCCCAGAGGGCCAGCAGCAGGTCGCTCGCCGTGCCGCTGACCTGGGCACGGGCGTGGTGATCGTCGTGGTCGAAGATGGTTGCGGTGTCGAGCAACGCCACCCCCTCGCCACGGAGCCGCAGATACCACTCCTGTGCCGCATCGGTCGCGGAGAGCTGCACCACCCCGTGCCAGTCACCCGGCACCTGCCGCCGGCCGGAGGGCAGCCAGGTGTCCAGCACCTCGCTCACCCCGTCGGCCGCGAGCTTCGCCTCCACCGGATCACCAGCCCCGATGGCGAGCTGAGCGTCCCAGCGGTGCACAGCCGACTCGTGCGCCATCCGACGCGGCCAGAAACCGGCCTTCTTCGGCTGGGGAGCCCAGTTCCACGCCGGCGCCTCCGGGTCCAGCCCGTCGAAGAGCGTCATCAGCCGGTCGTACCCCTGCTGCCACAGCTGGAGCGCGCTCACGCCCGGGTCGGCCTCGATCTGCTCCCGGCGAGGCGGCTGGGCGGTCTGACCCGAACCGGCGAACGACGAAACCCAGTGGTAGATGCCGGCCATATGCAGGGTGAGGTCATTGACCGTCCAGCCCGGACAGGACAGCACCGGTGTCTCCGGCGGGGCCTCGGCCACCGCCGCCGCGAAAGCCGGACCCTCCGTCCGGAGCGCCCCGATCCAAAAATCCTTGCTGCCCTGCAGTCTGCTCATCGCCATCCTCCCGGGGGTGCCGGGCGACCAGTGGGTGCCACGGCTATTACTCAGCCTAAGGTGAAGGGCGTGCCAGACGCCTCCGCCCAGCCGACAACCGACGCCGATCGTGCCATCCCCAAACCACTCGCCGGCTACACCACTCTCCGGATGGGTGGGCCGGCCGAGCGGATCGTGGCCGCCGGCAGTGCCGACGAGATCATCCGGGCGGTCCAGGCCGCAGCGGAGCCGGTCCTGCTCCTGGCCGGGGGCAGCAACGTGGTGATCGGCGACCCCGGCTTCCCCGGCACCGCCGTCCTGGTGCGCTCCCGTGGCCTGCGGCTCGTCGCCGAGGACGCCGAGTCGGTCACCGTACGGGTCGAAGCCGGCGAGCCGTGGGACGACCTGGTCGCCGCCACGGTCGCCAACGGCTGGTCCGGGCTGGAGTGCCTGTCCGGCATCCCCGGCTCGACCGGCGCCACCCCGATCCAGAACGTCGGCGCGTACGGCCAGGAGGTCGCCGAGACGATCACCGGAGTCGAGGTGTACGACCGGCGGGAGGGCACCCGCCAGGTCATCCCCGCCGCCGACTGCGGGTTCGCCTACCGGGGCAGCATCTTCAAGTACGTGGACCGCTGGGTGGTGCTCTCCGTCGACTTCCGGCTCACCCGGTCCCCGCTCTCCGGGCCGGTGCGTTACGCGGAGTTGGCCAGGGCCCTCGGTGCCGAGGTGGGCGACCAGGTGCCGCTGGCGGACGCCCGAGCGACGGTGCTGCGGCTGCGCGCGGGCAAGGGGATGGTGCTCGACGCCAATGACCCGGACACTCGCTCGGTCGGCTCCTTCTTCACCAACCCGGTCCTCGACCGCGCGACCTACGAGCTGCTCCTGGAACGCTCCGCCGAGCTGGGCGACCCGCCCGCCTGGCCCGGGGCCGACGGTCTGGTCAAAGTGAGCGCCGCCTGGCTGATCGACAAGGCCGGCTTCGGCAAGGGCCACCCCGGCCGGGGTGGCGTGGCCATCTCCAGCAAGCACACGCTGGCCCTGACCAACCGCAGCGGCACCGCCCACACCGCTGACCTGCTAGCCCTGGCCCGCGACATCCGCGACCAGGTCCACGCCCGTTTCGGCGTAACCCTGCACCCCGAACCAGTCCTCATAAACTGCACCCTCTAACCCACCCCAAGCCCCACCCCAAGCCCCACCCCCGCCGACCCCCGACCCCGTCGATCTTGCAGTTTCTGTGGGGATATAACGGGCGCTAGCCGGCAAATCGGCAACCGAAAGTGCAAGATCGACGGGGCTGGGGGTGACGGGGCTGGGGGTGACGGGGGCTGGGGGTGACGGGGCTGGGGGTGACTGTTAGGGGAGGGGCCAGGGGAGGGTTAGTTCGCCTTGGCGCCAGCGGGTGGGGGTGTCGAGGATGGGCCAGCCTGTTTCGCGGAGGCGGGTCACCGCTCGCAGCCAGCGTTGGCGGGGGCCGAACGTGGCGTAGGGGGCGGCGGCCTGCCAGGCGTCGTCCAGGGCGCGGATCAGCGCGTGTACCGGCTCACCGGGGACGTTGCGATGGATCAGCGCCTTGGGCAGTCGCTCGGCCAGCTCGGTGGGGCTGCCCAGCGTGGTGAGCTTCGCGGCCAGGGTGAGCGTCCGTGGCCCATCGGCGTCGATCAGCAGCCAGCTGGCCAGCCGCCCCAGCTCGTCACAGGTGCCCTCGACCAGCACCCCACCGGGGGCGAGCGCGGCCGTCATCGTCCGCCAGGCGGCGGGCACCTCGCTCTCGTCGTACTGTCGCAGCACGTTGAACGCGCGGACCAGCACCGGCCGGAGTCCGGCCAACTCGAACCCACCCCGGGCGAACGTCAGGCCGGGTGGGTCGGCGGCCGAAGCCGCGGCGGCCACCCGGGCCGGGTCGATCTCCAACCCGACCAGCCGTACGTCCGGACGGACCTTGGCGGCCAGCCGAGCGCGCAGCTCCACCGCGGTGACCGGGGTTGCGCCGTAGCCGAGGTCGACCACCAGCGGATCGTCCGCCGCCGACAGCCGGTCGGCGCAGGTGGCGACGATCCAGTTGTCCACCCGACGGAGTCGGTTCGGATTCGTCGTGCCACGCGTGACCACGCCGAGCGGCCGACGCCGCGCCGCAGGGCTCATGCCACCCTCCGCGCCGCAGGGCTCATGCCGCCCTCCCCGCCGACGACCTCAGGGCCGATCTCCGTTCGTGACTGCGGGGCCCGCAAGCCCGGTGCACTCCTCACGCAGCACTGCTAGACCCGGTGCACCTTGTGCTGGGCGGCCTGGGCCCGCGGCCGGACCACCAGCCGGTCGATGTTGACGTGCTCCGGGCGGGTGGCGCACCAGGCGATGCAGTCGGCGACGTCCTCGGCGACCAGTGGCCCCGGCACCCCGGCGTAGACGGCGGCCGCCCGTTCCGCGTCGCCCTCGAAACGGACCAACCCGAACTCGTCGGTCTTCACCATGCCCGGGTCGATCTCGATGACCCGCAGCGGGCGGCCACACAGCTCCAGCCGCAGCGTGCCGGCGATGGCGGTCTGCGCGTGCTTCGCGGCGGTGTAGCCGCCCCCGCCCTCGTAGACGGTCAGGCCGGCGGTTGAGGAGACCACCACGATGGTGCCGGAACCGGACGCCTCCAGCGCCGGCAGCAGGGCCTGCGTGACCCGCAGGGTGCCGAGCACGTTCACGTCGTACATCCACTGCCAGTCGGTGACCTTGCCGGACTCCACCGGGTCCAGCCCGCGCGCGCCGCCCGCGTTGTTGACCAGCAGGGTGACCGGGCCGGGTGCCCCGGCGGCGGCCTCGGCCAGCCTGGCCACCGACTCGTCCGAGGTGATGTCGCAGGTCACCGCAGTGGCCTGCCCGCCGGCGGCGGTGATCTCGGCGACCAGGTCGGTGAGCCGTTCCGCGCGGCGGGCGGCGGCGAGCACGTGGAAGCCCTCGGCGGCGAGTCGGCGGGCGGTGGCCGCGCCGATCCCGCTGGACGCTCCGGTGACGATGGCGACTGGGGTCATCCCGACATTGTCCCCCGGGGGAATGACCCGCCCCGAGCGGGCGTACGGGGCGTTTCGTGATGAGGTCCGTCACCCCGAGGGGCCGCCCCGGAGAATTTCCGAAGCCCGATGGGGAAGATGACTCGCGGCGTACAGGTTGACCGAAGAGCGCCGGTCGTGCGAGACGGCATCAACCGTGACAAAGGAGCGGATGTGGCGGAAATGCACACCGGTGTCGGGCGTCAGCGAGGTGCCCGACCGTGGCCCCGGCCTCGCCGCATCGCCACCCTGTCGGTACACACCTCCCCCCTGCATCAGCCCGGCACCGGCGATGCCGGCGGAATGAACGTCTACATCCTTGAGGTCGCCCGACGACTCGCCGAGGCCAACGTGGAGGTGGAGATCTTCACCCGGGCCACCTCCGGCGACCTCCCCCCGGTGGTCGAGATGGCGCCCGGAGTGCAGGTCCGACACATCACCTCCGGCCCCCTGGAAGGGCTCACCAAGGAGGAGTTGCCCGGCCAGCTCTGCGCCTTCACGGCGGGGGTGCTGCGCGCGGAGGCGTCCCGCCCACCCGGGCACTACGACCTGATCCACTCCCACTACTGGCTCTCCGGTCAGGTCGGCTGGCTGGCCAAGGAGCGGTGGGGCGTGCCGCTGGTGCACACCGCGCACACCCTGGCGAAGGTCAAGAACGCCCAGCTCGCGGCGGGCGACCGGCCCGAGCCCAAGGCCCGGGTGATCGGCGAGGAGCAGGTCGTCGCCGAGGCGGACCGGCTGGTCGCCAACACCCGGGTCGAGGCCAGCGACCTGCTCGACCGCTACGACGCCGACCCGGCCCGGGTGTCCGTCGTGCAGCCGGGCGTCGACCTGGCCCGCTTCCGACCCGCGCCGGGCGACCGGGCCGCAGCCGCCCGCCAGGCTCGTCGCCGGCTGGGGATTCCGGTCGACGGGTACGTGGTTGCCTTCGTCGGTCGGATCCAGCCGCTCAAGGCTCCCGACGTGCTGATCCGCGCGATTGCCGCGCTGCGGGAGCGCGACCCGGCGCTGGCCGAGCAGGTGACCGTGGTGATCTGCGGTGGGCCCAGCGGCAGCGGGTTGGACCGGCCGACCGCCCTGATCGAGCTGACCGCCAAGCTCGGGGTCGCCGACGGAGTGCGGTTCCTGCCGCCGCTCACCGGTGACGACCTTCCGGCCCTCTACCGGGCGGCGGATCTGGTCGCGGTGCCGTCGCACAACGAATCGTTCGGGCTGGTCGCCCTGGAGGCGCAGGCCTGCGGTACGCCGGTGCTGGCCGCCGCCGTCGGAGGGCTGGTCACCGCGGTACGGGATCAGGTCAGCGGCGTACTGATCGACGGGCACGATCCGGTCCACTGGGCCCGTGCGCTGGGCCGCCTGCTGCCGAACCGGCCCCTCCGGTCGGTGCTGGCCCGAGGCGCCGAGCAGCATGCCCGGCACTTCTCCTGGGACCGTACGGTCGCCGGGCTGCTCGGCGTCTACGGCGAGGCGATCGCCGCGCACCGGGCCCGGCTCGCGGCCGATCTGGCGGGTGACCCGGCGCTCTCCTGCTCCTGGTGACCGGGGGCGTTGGTCGCCACCCGGTGCGTGAGCCGGGTCGGTCGTAGAGTGGGTCCGGTGAGCCCGAAGAGCGATCTTGCGACCCTGATCGAGTCGGTGTGCGCCGAGCGGGACCTGGCCTGGGAGTCGACCGGCCCCGGCTCGTACGCGGTGACGCTGCCGGGCACCCACAAGCTCAAGACGGTCTGCAACCTGATCGTCGGTGAGCACGCGCTGCGGATCGAGGCGTTCGTGATGCGCCAGCCCGATGAGCGCCGTGAGGAGTTGTGGGCCTGGCTGTTGCAGCGCAACGCCCGGATGTACGGCGTCTCGTTCTCCACCGACGCGGTTGGCGACGTCTACCTGACCGGGCGGGTCAACCCGGCCGGCGTGGACGCCGACGAGTTGGACCGGCTGCTCGGCGCGGTCCTCACGTACGCCGACGAGTCGTTCGACACGATGCTGGAGATCGGCTTCGGCAGCTCGATCCGGCGGGAGTACGAGTGGCGGGTCAAGCGGGGCGAGTCGACCGCCAACCTCGCCGCCTTCGCCCATCTCTTCGAGCCCTCCGCTGCCGGCCCCGACCCGACCTGACGCAACGGGAGCTCCCCGCGCCTCGCACGGGGGGATCGCGCTCGAGCCAGGAACTGACGGTGGTTCGGAGTGCTCCTGGTGGGTATGCCGCACCGCGCGGTGCGGCAAGGGACCCCCGCGCGCCGATGACGGAGTGCCAAGGAGCGGAGCGTCCCATGGCTCAGCGGAACAGCTCAGGTCGCGGCGCGACTGCGACCAGGACCAAGCG
Organism: Micromonospora sp. NPDC050276; assembly: GCF_044459545.1. Lineage (NCBI taxonomy): Bacteria > Bacillati > Actinomycetota > Actinomycetes > Micromonosporales > Micromonosporaceae > Micromonospora > Micromonospora sp. NPDC050276. Next base: position 143,736 of record NZ_JBITJA010000012.1, read on the forward strand.
ACAGGCCGGCAATCAGACGCCGGGTACTCCCGGAATCTCCGAGTCGGAGATCTCCCGGATGCGGGTGGACGACATCCGCGGACAGTTGCGCAAACGCGGGGTCTCCGGAATCTCCGCGCTGCGCAAGCCCGAACTGGTGAAACAGTTGGTGCGCTCGATGCGGGCCGGCGCGGGTCGGAGCAGCACCGGCCCGGCGGGCCGGGCCACCGGCACCCGGGCGTCGGCGGGTCGGGCCGCCGCGACCAAGAAGTCGGCGGCCAGGCCGGCGTCGAGCCGCGCGAAGGCCGCGCCGGCGAACAAGAGCGCGCCCGCGAAGCGGGCCGCCGCCACGAAGGCGACCGCCGCGCGGAAGTCGACGGCGGCGGCGAAGAGGGCGCCGGCGAAGAAGGCGACCGCCGCGAAGAGGACGACAGCGGCGTCGACGGCCGCCCGCAAGACCGCGACCGCGAGCAGGACGACCGCCGCCCGCAAGACCGCGGCAGCGCGGAAGACCACGGCCGCCCGTAAGACGGCGACGGCGCGTACGGCGTCCGCCCGGAAGGCGCCGGCGAAGAAGGCACCGGCCCGGCCGGCGGCGAAGCGCGCGACGCCGGCGAAGAGCGCGGCGGCGAAGCGTACGACGGCGAAGCGCACGGCACCGGCGAAGAGCGCGGCGGCCAAGCGCACGACGGCGAAGCGCACGGTACCGGCGAAGCGCACGACGGCGAAGCGCACGGTACCGGCCAGGAGCGCGACGGCGAAGCGGGCGGCGCCGGCCAAGCGCACGCTGACGCCGTCGACCGGTGGCGGGACGACGGCCGGTGGAATCCGGACCGGCCGGGGCACGGGTCGGTCGGTCCGCAGCTCGCAGGTGATCTCGTCGACCTCGGACCGGCCGGAGCGGCCGGGGCGAAGCTTGATCACGGCGAATCACGAGGTGATCCGGCGCTGGGCCCGGGAACGCGGGGCGAAGCCAGCGACGATCGCCGGCACCGAACGGGATGGCCGGGCGGGTGTGTTGACCTTCAACATTCCCGGATACCGGGAAAGCAGCCGGATTCGCGAAATCACCTGGGATGAGTGGTTCCACACGTTTGACCTGCGACGGCTGAACCTGATTTATCAGGAACAGCTTCGGGACGGTCGGCAGAGCAACTTCTTCCGGACCGAGTCACCCGATCGGGAAGATGGTTGAGGTGTTTGCGGGAATGGCCGGCGGGTAACCCGCTGTTGCCAACGGACGAGGCCGGAGCAGCGGATACTCGCCAGTTGTGACGGGCGAGACAGCCGTTCTGGGTTGAATCCAGAATCCGGGCGAACTAGCTTTATTGCACCGCGCCACGTTTGGAAACGTTCGGGGGAGCGGCGGATCGATCAGATCCGCGCACCAGACGAGGCGCGAGGGGACGGGTGGATTAACCGTTGGGGGACGGTGCCCACCTGTTTGGACCGGCGGCGTGAGCGGGCGATGCTTACGGGGGTGAGTGTTGCCCGCCGCCGCCGGCCCCACGGCGGGCGCCCACTACGACCTCAGGGACGTGGTGGGCGCTTTGCGTTGGTCACCCGCTCGTTATGCGGTCTGCGAGGGATGTCGACTCCAGGTTGGCAGTTCGACGCAGCGCGGCGACGTGCCGCTCCCGGGGTGGCCCGGCGAGCAGGTGCCCGAGCGCGGCCAGCAGGCCCAGCCCGGCCACGATCAGCCAGTGCCGGTCGCCGAGGTGCTGCAGACTCACCCCGCCGAGGGTGGGCGCGACGAACGCCGCCGCCGGGAACGTCAGGTAGAAGACCGACTGGTAACGCGCGCGTAGCTGCGGCGGTGCCAGGTCCGCGTTGATCTGCGCGTTGGGCGGGGCGGCGAGCATCGAGCCGACCGTCCAGACGACTGCGGCGCCCAGGTAGATGGCCAGTTCGTCGGCGATGGCGAGCACCCCGAAGCCGAGCGCGAGCAGTGCGGTGGAGGCGGCCAGTACGACGTCCTTGCGGTGCCGGTCGATCAGCCGGGGCACGAACAGTTGCCCGACCACGATCAGTGCGCCCCCGAGCGCCCCCACCAGCCCGTACGCCGATGGGCCCAGGCCGTCCGCACGCATGGCCAGCGGCATGATCGTCGACGTCTGCGTGGTGAGCACGGCCAGCACGAAGGTGAGACCGACGAAGATCAGGAAGGTGCGGTCGGTGAGCGCGGTGTGCAGCCCTGGTCGGCGGGCTCGGACGGACTTCGGCGTCGCGCCGGTGGCGGGCGGGAGGCCGGCCCCCCGCCGGGCCAGCCGCAGAGTCTCCGGCACCTTCCAGCCGATCACGGCGGCGGCGGTCAGTGTGGCCCCCGCGTCGACCAGGAACAGCGCCGTGAAGCTCGCCTCGGCCAGCACTCCGGCGAGCAGCGAGGCGACTGCCATGCCCAGGTTGAACGCCCAGAACTGAAGGTTGAACGCGCGCGAGCGGCGCTCGGCGGGCACCACGTCGACGATCGCCGCCACGAACGCCGGGCTGGGCATCGAGTGGACCACGCCGATCAGCGCGGAGAGCACCGCGATCAGGAGCAGGGACTGACTGAAGGCGAGCGCCACCATCAGACCGACCGTGGCCAGGTGCGCGGCGAGCAGGGTTGCCCGGCGGCCCCACCGGTCGGCGAGCACCCCGCCGAGCAGGACGCCGGCTGCCCCACCGGCCCCGTACGCGCCGACCACCGTGCCGGCCAGACCTTCGCTCGCGCCGCGTACGTCGGTGAGGTAGAGCGAGAGGAACAGCATGGCGAACGCGCCGGCCCGGTTGATCAGCAGACCGGCCCAGAGATACCAGAAGGTGGCGGGGAGCCCGCCTGCGGCGTCGTTCCACCAGCGCCGCAGGGCGTGCACCCGACCTCCCGACAGTTCAGGTTGTTAACTGTTCCTCGTGCACAGTAATCCGGCGTCCTCGCGCCAGTCGTCAGGCGGTCGCCTCGGCGGGCTGCGGTGCCCGGGTGACGGTGGTCGAGGTCAGTGCCTCGCCGGAGCGGCGCAGCGCGGCGGCACGCCGCTCTCGGGCCGGCCCCGAGATCAGGTGAGCCACCGCGGTCAGGAAGCCGAGCGCGGCACAGCCGTACCAGAGCGTGTCGTTGCCGGCATGCTCCCGCACCAGACCACCGAGGATCGGCGCGCTGGCCCCGGCGATCTGCCACGACAGGGAGAACACGCCCTGGTAGCGACCGCGCAACTCGGCCGGGGAAAGTTCGGCGATCAGCGTGGAGTTGGAGGGCGAGTTCAGCATTTCGCCGACCGTCCAGATCAACACGGTCAGCCCGTAGAACCAGGGGGTCCCGGCGAACGCGGTCAGGCCGAACCCCACGCCCATCACCACGGAGGCCAGCGCGAGCACGTGTGAGCGACTCCGGCCCCGGATCAGCCGGGGGACGAAGAGCTGGCCGACCACGATGAGGACGCCGTTGAGCGCGATCACCGAGCCGTAGGTGGCCGGGCTCAGGCCGTCGTCGCCCATCGCGATCGGCAGCATCGAGATGTGCTGGAGGAACACCAGCGCGGCGAACAGGTTGAGTGCCACGAACCCGAGGTAGACGCGGTCGGTGAGGATCGTGCGCAGGGCGCCGCGCGGGGCGGCGGTCATCGTGGTGGCGGTGGCCGAGCGGGCCTGCCGGGTCTCCGGCACCCTGGTGAAGATGATCAGAGCGGTGATCAGCATGGTGACCGCATCGACCACGAACAGCAGCAGGTAGTCGGCCTGTGCGGCGAGGCCGGCGAGGACGGCGGCGCAGGCGAAGCCCAGGTTGATCGCCCAGTAGTTGAGCGAGAAGGCGCGCAACCGGTCCTTCGCCGGCACCACGTCGATCATCATGGCCCCGAACGCCGGCCGGGCCGCCTCGGCGAACATGCCGAGCAGCAGGGCGCCCAGCGCCACCGCCCAGAGGTCCCGGGCCAGGCCGAGCGCGAGCATCATGGTCGCCGCGCCCACGTGGGCGGTGAGCAACGTCGGTCGACGGCCCCACCGGTCCGCGAGGGTGCCGCCGGCGGTCGTACCGAACGCTCCGCCGACGCCCCAGAGGCCGATCACCAGGCCGGCCTGCGAGGCCGAGAAACCACGTTCCTGGGTGAGGTAGATGGCGAGGAAGACGAGCACGAACGAGCCGAGCCGGTTGATCAGGGTGCCGGACCACAGGTACCAGAAGGTGGTTGGCAGGCCGCCGGTGGTTTCCCGGAACCAACTCCGCATCGTCCGCATATGGCGCCCCCGCTTGCAAGTAATGACCGATGTGACTGCCGTGCCTTACAACCCTAGTGGCGGACGGATCCGCTGGTCATCCGCTTTTTCACGTGGTGGTCGTCACGACGGCTGCCCGCGTGTCCCTCGGGCGGTTGAGGCAGGATGATCCGCATGACTGCGAGCGAAGGGCCCACCGTCGGGACGCTGGTCCTGCTGCGACACGGTGAGAGCGACTGGAATGCCAAGAACCTCTTCACCGGCTGGGTGGATGTCGACCTGACCGAGAAGGGCGAGGGCGAGGCGCGGCGCGGCGGCGAGCTGCTGCGCGAGCACAGCCTGCTGCCGGACGTCGTGCACACCAGCGTGATGCGCCGCGCGATCCGCACCGCCGAGCTGGCGCTCAACGCCGCCGACCGGCACTGGATCGCCGTGCGTCGGTCGTGGCGGCTCAACGAGCGGCACTACGGCGCCCTGCAGGGCAAGAACAAGAAGCAGACCCTTGACGAGTACGGCGAGGAGCAGTTCATGCTCTGGCGCCGGTCGTACGACACGCCGCCGCCGCCGATCGACGACAACGACGAGTGGTCGCAGGTGGGCGACCCGCGCTACGCGCTGCTGCCGACCGAGCTGATGCCGCGCACCGAGTGCCTCAAGGACGTCGTCGAGCGGATGCTGCCGTACTGGTACGACTCGATCGTGCCGGACATCCTGGCCGGCCGGACGGTGCTGGTGGCCGCGCACGGCAACTCGCTGCGCGCCCTGGTCAAGCACCTCGACCAGATCTCCGACGAGGCGATCGCCAAGCTGAACATCCCGACGGGCATTCCGCTGCGCTACGACCTCGACCCGCAGCTGCGCCCGCTCACGCTGGGTGGCACCTACCTCGACCCGACCGCTGCCAAGGCCGCCGCCGCAGCCGTGGCCAACCAGGGGCGCTGACCGACAGGCTGAGCTACCGAGGAAGGGCCCCTCGTCATCGTGGAGAGCGATGACGAGGGGCCCTTCCGTGGGAGTCAGTTGTTGCTCGGCGTGCTCTCTCCGGTGATCAGGTAGATCACGTGCTCGCCGGCGTTGACCGCGTGGTCGGCGAAGCGCTCGTAGAAGCGGCCCAGCAGGGTGGCGTCGATCGCCGTCTCCACCCCGTACGGCCAGTCGTCGCCGAGCAGCACCGCGAACAGGCTCTTGTGCAGCTCGTCCATGGCGTCGTCGTCGCGGTCCAGCTCGCTGGCGAGGTCGGCGTCGGGCTTCGCCAGCACCGAACCGATCTTCGCGGCCATCCGGTCGGCGATCTCGGACATCTCGGTGAAGACCTTCCGCAGCTCGGCCGGGACGGCGGGGGAGGGGTGCCGGCGCAACGCGGTCTTCGCCACGTGCTCGGCGAGGTCGCCCATCCGCTCCAGATCCGCGGCGACGTGCAGCGCGGTGATCATCGCCCGGAGGTCGGAGGCCACCGGTGCCTGGCGGGCGAGCAGGTCACAGACCCGCTCCTCGACGTGCTGGTAGAGGTCGTCGATCTCGGCGTCCCGCTCGATGACCGTCTCGGCGGCCTGCCGGTCGGCGGTGAGCAGGGCCCGGGTGGCCTGGCGCATGGCGGTGCGGACGCCCTCCGCCATGTCCACCAGCAGTTGGCTGACGATCTGGAGGTCGGCCCGGAACTCGTCGCGCATCATCACGTCCTGTGGTCGGTCGCCGCCGACGGATGCCGGCGCAGGGGGTTGAGCAGGTGCGACGCCAACGGTAGGGCGCGATGACGGACCCCGGATGAACCACGGTGAACGACGCCAGACGTGGGGGTGAACACTTTCGGAAGTGAGGGTGGTTCGTCCCGGTCTGTGTGGTAGCCAGGTTAACAATGACCCTACGATCGCCGGGTGGAGTGGGCGGTAGCGGTCGTGGTGGCCCTGGCTTTGGTGGCCGGGATGGCCGCCGGTCTGCTGCTGCCCCGGTTCCTGCCGAGGCGGGACGGTCGCTCCACGTCGACGGGGAGCGAGAGCTCCCGCTGGAGCAGGGGGAGGCCCGCGATAGCCGACGAGCAGCAGGCTGGGCTCGGCCGCCGGACGATCGACTCACTCCGGGCCGGTGTCGTGGTACTGGACAACGACGACGTCCCCGTGCTGATCAACCCGGCCGCCCGCGCGATGGGGCTCCTGCGCGCCGGCAGCACCCCCGGCTCGATCGCCGCGCACCCGTTGATCCGTACCCTCGCCGGCCAGGTGCGACGCACCGGTGTGCGGCGCGAGATCGAGCTGGACCTGCCCCGGGGTCGCGACAGCGCGGGGGAGAACCCCCTCGGTGTGCACTTGCGGGCGATGGGCCTCGGCAGCGGGTTCATCGCGGTCGAGGCGGTCGACGTGACCGAGTCGCACCGACTGACCCGGGTACGACGTGACTTCGTGGCCAACGTGAGCCACGAGTTGAAGACCCCGATCGGGGCTCTCCAACTGCTCGCCGAGGCGTTGCTGGACGCGACCGAGCCGGCCGACGCCGCGGCGCCCGATCTCTCCGAGGACCTGGTGGCTGCCCGCCGGTTCGCCGAACGGATACAGCACGAGTCGACCCGGTTGGGCCGGCTGGTGCAGGAGTTGCTGGAGTTGACCCGGCTGCAGGGGGCCGAACCGCAACCGCCACCGGAGCCGGTCGCGCTGGACTGGGTGATCGCCGAGGTGGTCGACCGGACCCGCACCACGGCCTCCGCCCGGGGTATCGAGGTGACCGTGGACGGTGAGCGTGGTCTCACCGCGTACGGCAGCGACTCCCAACTGGCCACGGCGGTGGCGAATCTGGTGGAGAACGCCATCAACTACTCGGGCGAGGACACCACGGTGCGGGTGACCCTGCGCGGCGACGACGAGCACGTCGAGGTCGCCGTCGCCGACCAGGGCATCGGCATCGCCCCCACCGACGTGGACCGGATCTTCGAGCGGTTCTATCGGGCCGACCAGGCCCGCTCGCGTGCCACCGGCGGCACCGGGCTCGGCCTGGCGATCGTGAAACACATTGCGAGCAACCATGGCGGACGGGTCGAGGTGTCGAGCACTCTTGGTGGTGGGTCGACGTTCACCCTCCGGCTGCCCGCCAGTCCACCGGATGACCTCCTGGCGACACTGCCGCCGGTTGGGATCGAGTCCGGTCCGACTGGGCTACGGCAGGTCTGACAGCAAATGGAAAGGAAATCCCCGTTGAGCCGCGTTCTCGTGGTCGAGGACGAGGAGTCGTTCTCCGACGCCTTGTCGTACATGCTCCGTAAGGAGGGCTTTGAGGTCTCGGTCGCCGCGACCGGCACCGACGCCCTCACCGAGTTCGACCGGACCGGCGCCGACATCGTGCTGCTCGACCTGATGTTGCCCGAGATGTCGGGGACCGAGGTCTGCCGGCAGTTGCGGCAGCGATCCGCCGTGCCGATCATCATGGTCACCGCTCGGGACAGCGAGATCGACAAGGTTGTCGGGCTGGAGATCGGCGCCGACGACTACGTCACGAAGCCGTACTCGCCGCGGGAACTGGTCGCCCGGATCCGGGCGGTGCTGCGCCGGCAGAGCCCGGAAGTCGCTGAGGCGGGTGCGCCGACGCTGGCCGCGGGGCCGGTGCGGATGGACATCGAGCGGCACGTGGTGACCGTCGAAGGCGGGGCCGTGCAGCTGCCGCTGAAGGAATTCGAGCTGCTGGAGCTGCTGCTGCGCAACGCGGGCCGGGTGCTCACCCGGGGCCAGCTCATCGACCGGGTCTGGGGTGCCGACTACGTCGGTGACACCAAGACGCTGGACGTGCACGTCAAGCGGCTGCGTTCCAAGATCGAGCCGGAGCCGTCCGCACCGCGCTTCATCGTGACCGTCCGGGGTCTGGGCTACAAGTTCGAGCCGTGATCGGCGTAGCCAACGGGGGTCTGCGCTCGACGCAGGCCCCCGTTGGCCTGTCCGGCCCTGGTCAGCGTCGCGAGCGAGGCGGGCCCGTCGGCGGTTGGAACGTGGTCGCCTCCCCCTGTAGAGCTGCCCCAGATATGGGACGGCTCAAGCGCACGGTCCTCGGAAGGGGCCTGCCCGGGTCGGCCGCAGTCCGCCCGGCCCGAAGTGCCGCCCCATCTGTGGGGCAGCTCTACAGGGGCCACGGGGTGCGTTGGCAGAGACGGGCCGCGGACCCGACACGCCCGGCGCAGCGCCGCGCCCTCGTCGAAGGCGCCCTGCGCTGATCCGTTAGAGATCGTCGGCGGGGTGCGGGGCGATCATGCCCTGCTTCGTCCTGGTGGCGCACAGCTCGGCCAGCCGTTCGTACGCGGAAGCGCCGATCAGGGCGGTCAGCTCCGGCCCGTACGACAGGTACATCGGCTCGGTGCCGACGTGCGCGTCCGTCGAGGAGGTGCACCACCAGTCCAGGTCGTGCCCGCCGGCGCCCCAGCCCCGCCGGTCGAACTCGGACAGGGTGGAGACCAGCACCTTGCTGTTGTCCGGTCGCTTCACCCAGTCCTGATCGCGGCGGATCGGCAGCTGCCAGCAGACGTCCGGCTTGTATTCCAACGGGTGCACCCCGTCGCGCAGCGCCTGGGCGTGCAGGGCGCAACCGCCCCCACCAACGAAGTCGGCGTCGTTGAGGAACACGCACGGACCGTCGGCGCCTTGGGTGGCGGTGCGCCGGGCCGGGTTCTTGCCGTCGATGGTGTCCTCGTCGGTCCAGTTCTTGAACCCGCGCCGGAAGTGCTGCCAGGTCGACGGGGTGAGCCGCTTGACGGCGTTGCGGACCCGCTTCTCGTCGTCCGAGTCGGTGAAGAACGCCCCGTGCGAGCAGCAACCGTCGGCGGCCCGCCCGGCGATGATGCCGTGGCAGCCCTTGCCGAAGATGCAGGTCCAGCGGGACAGCAGCCAGGTCAGGTCGGCCCGGATCAGGTGGGTCTCGTCGGCCGGGTCGGTGAACTCGATCCACTCCCGAGGGAAGTCCAGGGGCACCTCGCGGCTGCGCGGGTCGCCCGGATCGTCCACCAGCACACGGAGCTCCATCGTCACCCGGCCCAGCGTACGCGCGGTGACGTCCCGAGGCCGGTGAGCCGCGCAAACGTGTTGCACCTAGGGTCTTCACCATGCGACTGGGTGTCCTCGACGTCGGATCCAACACGGTGCACCTCCTGGTGGTGGACGCACACCACGGCGCACACCCGTGGCCGGCGCACTCCGAAAAGGTGGTGCTCCGGCTGGCCGAGCAGATCGGCCCCGACGGCGCGCTGACCGATGCGGGTGCGGATGGCCTGGTCAAGGCCGTGGGCATGGCCAAGGCGGCGGCCGCCGGGTTGGAGGCCGACGACCTGATCGCCTTCGCCACGTCCGCGGTGCGCGACGCCACCAACGCGGCCGAGGTGTTGGCCCGGGTCCGGGACGAGACCGGCGTACGTCTGGCGGTGCTCTCCGGGGCGGACGAGGCCCGGATGACGTTCCTGGCCGTGCGGCGGTGGTTCGGCTGGTCGGCGGGCCGGTTGCTGGTGTTGGACATCGGCGGCGGCTCGCTGGAGATCGCCGCCGGCATCGACGAGGACCCGGATGTCGCGGTCTCGCTGCCGCTCGGGGCCGGCCGGCTGACCCGCGAGCGGCTGCGGGTCGATCCGGCCAGTGCCGCCCCGCCGTCGGTGGAGGCCGTCGACAAGCTCCGGGAGTACGTGGACGGCCGGTTGGACAAGGTCGTCGACCAGATGACCGAGGTGGGCTGGGGTCGGGCGGTGGCCACCTCGAAGACGTTCCGCACCTTGGCCCGGCTGGCCGGTGCGGCGCCGTCCGGTGCCGGGCTGTGGGTGCGGCGCAGCCTGACCCGGGCCGGCTTGCGGCAGGTCATCGGCTTCATCCGGCACATCCCACCGGCCCAGTTGATGGAGCTGGAGGGCGTCAGCGCGGGCCGGGCCCACCAGTTGCTGGCCGGTGCCGTGGTCGCCGAGGCGGTCATGCGCCGCCTGGATCTGGACTCGCTGGACATCTGCCCGTGGGCGCTGCGGGAGGGGGTCATTCTCCGCCGGCTCGATCAGCTCGAACCGCTCTGAGCCGGCGGCCGTTTTCGGTTGATTTGCCGGCGCTCGTCACGATGCCCCCGGCGCTGCCGGGCTACGCTGACTGATGTGACTTCCCGCGTTCCCGTCCTCCTGTCCAGCTCGTCGGTCTTTCCCGAGCCGACCGCGGCGGCGTTTCAACTGGCCGCGGCGCTCGGCTACGACGGCGTCGAGGTGATGGTCTGGACCGACGTGGTCAGCCAGGACGCGGGCGCGCTGCGCGGCCTCTCCACGCACTACGGCGTCCCGGTCCTGTCGGTGCACGCGCCCTGCCTGCTGGTCACCCAGCGGGTGTGGAGCCCGGACCCGTGGGAGCGCCTGCGCAAGGCCGCCGAGCTGGCCGAGACGCTGGGGGCGCCGACCGTCGTGGTGCACCCACCGTTCACCTGGCAGCGCGACTACGCGCGTAACTTCGCCGAGGGGCTGGCCACGGTCGCGGACCGGTTCCCCGGGCTGCGCTTCGCGGTGGAGAACATGTACCCGGTGCGGATGGCGGGCCGGCAGTTCGTCCCGTACGTGCCGGGTTGGGACCCCACCGACGCCGGCTATCCGTCGTACACCCTGGATCTGTCGCACTGTGCGGCCTCGCACAGCGACCCGCTGGAGATGGCCGACCGGATGGGCACCGGGTTGGCGCACGTACACCTCGGTGACGGCACCGGCGAGGGCCGCGACGAGCACCTGGTGCCCGGGCGCGGCACCCAGCCCTGCGGGGAGCTGCTCTCCTCGCTGGCCGGCCGGGGTTTCACCGGCGCGGTGGCGGTGGAGGTCGCCACCCGGGGCGCGAAGAGCCGCGCGGTGCGCGAGGCGGACCTGCGCGCCGCGCTGGAGTTCGCCCGCCAGCACCTGACCGCGTCGTCGCCGGTCGACGCCTGACCCGCCCGCCCGGGACGGGCGGTGGGTCAGCTGACCGGCGAGAGCGAGTCGGCCCCGGCGGTCGGCTGCGGGGCCACCGTCACCTGCTCGCCCACGGCGGCCCGCTTGCGGGCCCGGTGCGCCGCCACGTGCGAGCGGGTGGCGCAGCGCTCCGAGCAGAACCGCCGGCAGCAGTTGGACGACGTGTCCAGGTAGACGTTGCCGCACCGCTCGTCGGCGCAGACCCCGAACCGGGCGCTGCCGTACTCGCAGAGCCAGACCGACAGCCCCCAGACCGCGCCGGCCAGGTACTCGGCACTGACCGAGGCGCCCCGACTGGTCACGTGCATGTGCCAGTCGCTGGAGTCGTGCCCGGAGATGCGGGGCTGCACCGGAAACGCCTCGAGCAGCGCGTTCAGCTCGGTGACCGCCTGGGCGTCCCGCCCCGAGGTGCCGTACTCGAAGACGTCACGCAACCGTTTCTGCGCCCGGCGAAAAATCGCGACGTCCCGGTCCGCGACCTCGTCGCGCATCCAGGCGTTGTCGTCCGGGAAGAGGGCCCGCAGGTCGTCGAGGTCGTCCAGGCGGGCGTTGACCAGGTCAACGCCGGTCCGGGCGTACGCGTCGAAGTTCACGCCCCCAACGGTAGACGACTCAGCGGGTGCGCGGCGCGTCGATGTAGTGCGGCAGGAACCGCGCGTAGCCGTCGGTGATCAGACTCGCGCTCTCCCGGACGCCCACGCCGGCCGATTCGCCGTCGACGACCCAACTGCCCAACACCATCCGGTTGCCGTCGAACTGCGGTAACGCCCGGAACTCCTGGTAGCACCAGCCCTCGTCGCCGTAGATCCCCGGATTGGTGATCTCCTCGTCCGCCGTGACGATGCGTACCGAGCCGCCCTCGCGGCCGAGCAGCGGTTTGGCAACGTATTCCGGCATGCCACGCGGCGAGTCGAGGTACGCCGGGAGCAGGTACTCGTGGCCCGGGTACAGCTCCCAGAGGATCGCGAGCAGCGCCTTGTTGGACAGCAGCAGCTTCCAGGCCGGCTCGATCCAGGTGGTCGGGGTGCCCGGGGCCAGGGCCGCCGGCCCGTACGGTTCGGCCAGCATCCACTCCCACGGGTAGAGCTTGAAGCAGGTGGTCACCGGTCGGTCGTCGGCGTCGATGAAGCGCCGGCCGTCCCAGCCGATCTCCTGGATGGGTTGCAGCTCGACCGTCAGGCCGGCCTGCCGCGCGGTCTCGGCGAGGTAGCCGGCGGTCATGTGGTCCTCGCCGGACTCCTCCTCGTTCGACCAGAGCACGTGCACCCGCGGGTCGTGCAGCCCAGCCCCGATCTTGGCCCAGGCGCCGACCAGCCGCTCGTGCAGGCTGTTCCACTGGTCCAGCTCCGGCCGGGTCTGCTCCAGCCAGTACCACTGGACGATGCTCGCCTCGACCAAAGCGGTGGGGGTGTCCGCGTTGTACTCCAACATCTTCGGAGGCCAGGTGCCGTCGTACGCGAGGTCGAAGCGCCCGTAGAGGGTCGGTGGCGCCTCGCGCAGGGACCGGGCCACCGCGTCCGCTGCCCACTCCGGGATGCCGAACTCGGCGTACCGGCGCTGCGCCACCACGTGCTCGGCGGCGGCCACGGACATCCGGTGCAGCTCCTCGGTGGCCTCCTCCAGCCGCAGCACCTCGTCCAGCTCGAAGGCGTACGCGGCGGTCTCGTCCCAGTACGACATGATCCCGCCGTCGGGCAGCTCGGTGTCGACGTACACCAGACCCTGCGACCGGATGGTGGCGTCCCAGTCGGGGCGTGGTGTGACCGCCTCGCGGCGCACCTCAGCCGCCGCAGGCGGCGAGGTGGGTGCCGAACCCGCCGCGCTCGGGCAGGGCCGCGGTGGTCGGCTCCGGAGCGGCGCGACCGGCGGCCGGGTCGGTGACCCGCATCGCCAGCGCGACGGTATCGCCGCCGCCGACCGGTCCGAGGGCGCAGTCGTCGTCATCGTCGTCGTCCGAGGTCATGTTGCAGCCGGAGAGGGCGAGCGCGAGAGCGGTGAGCGCGCCGAGCTGCACGGAGGCCGACCGGAGCCGGCGGCGGGGGCGTTGGTCCACGGCATCGTTGTAGCCGATCGACGCCACCGCCGTCGCCCCGCCCCTTGTCGAGGTGGCCCGGCCGCCCCTCGGCGGGGGCCCTGGCAGGGGCGTTACGCTCGGCTCATGCTCCGTTCCGTCATCCTCGCCGCCTCCCGGTCATCCCAGGTCGAGCGGCTCGTCGCGACTGCCCCGTACACCCGGGACGTCGTCCGCCGGTTCGTCGCCGGCGCCGCCACCGACGACGCGTTGCGCGCGACCCGCGGGCTCGTCGACGACGGTCTCGCGGTCACCCTCGATCATCTCGGTGAGGACACCGTCACCCCCGAGCAGGCCACCGCCACCCGTGACGAATACCTGAGACTGCTGAAGATGCTCGCCGCCGCGGGGCTCACCCCGGCCGCCGAGGTGAGTGTGAAGCTCTCCGCCCTCGGCCAGATGTTCGACGAGCAGTTGGCGTACGACAACGCGCGGGCGATCTGCGCGGCGGCCGACACGGCGGGCACCACGGTCACCCTGGACATGGAGGACCACACCACCACCGACTCGACGCTGGAGGTGCTGAGCCGGCTGCGCAAGGACTTCCCGTCGACCGGCGCGGTGCTCCAGGCGTACCTGCGCCGGACCGAGTCGGACTGCCGGGAGCTCTCCTCGGCCGGGTCGCGGGTGCGGCTGTGCAAGGGCGCCTACAAGGAGCCGGAGTCGGTGGCGTACCAGTCGGCCCGTGAGGTGGACAAGTCGTACGTGCGCTGCATGAACATCCTGATGTCGGGCGACGGGTACCCGATGTTGGCGACCCACGACCCGCGGATGATCGCCATCGGTGAGGACCGGGCCCGGTGGTTCGACCGGGGGCCGGAGCGCTTCGAGTTCCAGATGCTCTACGGCATCCGCCCCGAGGAGCAGGCCCGGCTGGCCGGTGCGGGCTACACCGTGCGCACCTACGTTCCGTACGGCGACGAGTGGTACGGCTACCTGATGCGCCGGCTCGCCGAGCGCCCCGCCAACCTGGTCTTCTTTGGCCGTGCCCTGATCTCCAAGAAGTAACTCTCCGGTTCGGCCGACGGGCCGGCGGCGATCCTCCGGGGTCACCGCCGGCCCGTTTCAGCTGTGCGGCTTGCCACCGAAAGCTAAGTAGTTTAGCTTTAAGGCTATGACAACTAGCCAGGTGCGGCGGGACGGCGGACACATCGCGTACGAGGTGCAGGGCGACGGGCCGTTGGTCGTCCTCGCGCACGGCATGGGGGAGAACCGGGCGAGCTTCCGGCACCTCGTGCCCCTGCTGGTGGCCGCCGGTCACCGGGTCGCCTCGGTCGACGTGCGGGGGCACGGGGAGTCCAGCGTCGGCTGGCCCACGTACGCCCCGGCCGAGGTCGGCGCGGACCTGCTGGCCGTGGTCCGTGACCTCGACGCCGGGCCGGCCGTGCTGGTCGGCAGCTCATCCGCCGCGGCGGCGGTGGTCTTCGCCGCCGCCGACGCGCCCGAGTTGGTCACCGGCATCGTGCAGATCGGCGCGTTCGTCGGTCAGCCGAAGCTCAACCCGCTGCTGCGGATGGCCATGTGGTCGGTGCTGCACAGCCCTCGACTGTTCGGGATGTTCCACAACACGTTGTTCCCGGTGCACCGGCCCACCGACGACGCGGCCTACCGCCGTTCGATGGTGGCCAACCTGCGGGAGCCCGGCCGGATGGCCGCGACGCGCGGCGTGATCGCACCGGCCGAGCCGCACTGGACCGCCCGCGCCCCGCAGGTGCGGCAACCGGTGCTGGTGCTGATGGGGTCCAATGACCCGGACTTCCCCGACCCGGGGGCCGAGGCGAGGGCCGCCCGACGGCTCTTCGGCACCGCCGAGGCCCGGATGATCGAGGATTCCGGCCACTACCCGCACGCCGACCAGCCGCAGCGCACCGCCGACGAACTGCTCGGCTTCCTGGCGGTGTGCGCCGGTGCCTAGGGTCGGCCTCAACCAGCAGACCGTGGTCCGGGAGGCGGCCCGGCTGGCCGACGAGGTCGGCTTCCAGCAGCTCACCCTCGCCGCGCTCGCCAGCCGGCTCGGCGTCGCGCTGCCCAGCCTCTACAAGCACGTGCGGGGCGCGGACGCGCTGGCCCAGAAGCTCGCCGCCCTGGCCACCGCCGAGCTGGCCACCGACATGACGAACGCCGCCGTCGGCCGCGCCGGCGGCGAGGCGCTCCGGGCGATGGCGGACGCCTACCGTGCCTACGCCCACCGGCACCCCGGTCGCTACCCGGCGACGCAGCGGGTGCCCGACCCGGCCGACCCGGAGCACGTCGAGGCGGGCGAACGCGCGGTCGGCGCCATCTTCGCCGTGCTGCGCGGGTACGGGCTCGCCGGTGACGACGCGGTGGACGCGACCCGTGCGCTGCGCAGCGCCCTGCACGGCTTCGTGACCCTGGAGGCGGCGGGCGGGTTCGGTCTGCCCCGCGATGTGGACCGCTCGTACCACCAGTTGGTCGCCAGCATGGACATCTCGTTCCGCTCCTGGCCGAGCACCAATGGGTGAGGAGCACCCGGGGCGGCCTCGCCGCGCCCAGGGATTGGTCGTACCCTTCGGCGGGTGACTGACGGGGTGCAGCAGCCAGCACCACGGCGGCTTTGGCCGTTGTGGACGGTGCTCGTGGTGGTCGTCCTGCTGCTGGGCTGCGGCCTGCCGGCGCTGCTCGTCGTCGGAGTGATCCGGGAGGCAGGTACCCGACCCACGGTCAGCCGGTTCGGCGCCTCGGCGGCCGACGACCCCGCCACCGCCGTGGCCCGAGGGTTGTCCGACCGGATCACCGCCCAGCTCCACCGGCAGTCCGCGGCACTCCTCGGCGGTGACCGCGCCGGGTTCCTCGCCGTCGCCGACCCCGCCGCCCACACCGACCTGCGCCGGCGCTTCGCCGCGCTACGCGAACTCCGGGTGACCGGTTGGCGGGCCGAGCCGAGCGGCCTGCCCGTGCCGACCATCGGCAAGCCCGGCGAGTGGCGGCTGCTGGTGCGCTTCCAGTACTGCTTCGTAACGCCGAACTGCCGGCCCAGCCCGGTGCTGATCGGCACCCGGTGGCGGGAGAACGGCGACCAGCCCCGGATGGTCGCCATGGAGGAATCCAAGTCGGTGGAGACCGGCACCCGACCGTGGGAGATCAGCGACCTGGCGGTCGCCATCGGCGCGCGGACCATCGTCGCCACCACCCCGGCGCTGCGCGGCAAACTACCCGGCCTGCTCGCACAGGCCGAGGCGGCGGCCAAGGTCGCCGACGGGTACGCGGTGACCGGGTCACCGCCGGACCGCTACCGGATCTTCTACGCCGGGCGCACCGAGTGGCAGCGCTGGTACGGCGGGGAGCGCCCAGAATGGACCGGCGGTTACGCGGTGACCGTGGGCGGCGGCCACCACGAGGTGGTGCTCAACGCCGAAGGGCTCACCAACAGCGGCACCGACGATCTGCTCCGGCACGAGCTGACCCACGCGGCGTCGTTGCCGGAGCGTGGCTACCCGGGCAAGCTCACCTGGTGGTTGGTGGAAGGGCTGGCCGAGTTCGCCGGTGCCGGCGGCCAGGCGGTCGACAGGTACGAGGGCATTGCCGACGTGCGCAAGATGGTCCGGGGCGGCTGGGACGGCAAGTTGGAGGGCATCAACCCCGCTGACGATGCCCCCGCCGAGCGGGTCGCCGGCAGCTACGGCATCGGCTACCTCGCCGTTCGGCACCTCGTCGACAGGTATGGGCCGCTGCGGCTGCTGACCTTCTTCAAGACCGTGGTGCACGACGGCAGGACCATCGACGCGGCCTCGGAGAAGGCGTTCGGCGAGCAGTGGTCGACGCTGCACGACGAGTGCGTCGCGTACATCCGCGCCACCGCCGGCTGACGCAGCTCGGGGGTGGTGTGACGGTGCGCCGTACCATCGATGGGTGCACCGCCCTCAGTCACCTCGGCCGGGCAGCGCCATCCGGCCTCGCCTGCTCATCGTCCTGACCGCCGTCGCCGTCCTCACCGCCACCACCGCCGCGTCCTGCGGCGACGAAGACCCCGACCTCGCGCTCGCCTCGGCCGCCCGCAACCCGGTCAGCGAGGTGATCGACGCGCCGGCGACCGTGACCGCCCGGGCCGCCGCCACCCTGACCGCTCCCGCCGACGGCACCCTGGCGAGCCTGCGGGTCCAGCCGGGACAGTCGGTGAAGCGTGGTCAGGTTCTCGCCGTCGTCGACTCGCCCTCCGCCCAGCAGCGACTGCGCCAGGCGAAGCAGGCGTTGGAGGCCGCGAAGCGGGCCGGCCGAGGCGTCGGAACGGGCAGCCTGACCAGCAGCCGGCGGGGCACCGACAGGGCCGCCGACGAGGCGTTCGACGCCGCTCGGAAGGCCGCCGACAAGATCGCCGATCCGCAACTGCGGGACGCGCTGCTGACCCAGGTGACCTCCGCACAACGCCAGTACGCCGCCGCCGCGCGCAGCGCCGACCAGGCCGTCCGGGCAGTGCAGCGGGGGATCAGCGGGTTGAGCTCCGCCGTCGGCGCGCTCTCCGCGGCGCAACGGCTCCAGGCTCAGCAGGCGTACGACCTGGCGAAGGCGACAGTCGACGCGCTGACCCTGCGCGCCCCGATCGCCGGGGTGGTGCAGCCGGGCGGCACCCGGGCCGGGGGTGGTGCGAACAACGGCCTCGCCGCGCTGTTCGAGCAGGCCGGTGGTGCCGGCCTCGACCCGTCCGTGCTGGCCCCCAGCCAGGGCGGGCCGCCCGCCGGGGTGGACGACGCGGTCGCGGTCGGCGGCCAGGTCACCGCCGGCACGCCGGTGTTGACCGTGGTGGACACCGGGCAGTTGGGTCTGCTCGCCGAGGTGGACGAGACCGACGTGTTGTTGGTCAAGGCGGGCGTGACCGCCACCGTCGAGCTGGACGCGGTGACCGGCGCCAGCTACGACGCCACGGTCCGGTCGGTGGACGTGCTGCCCACCAGCTCCGCCCAGGGCGGGGTCACCTACCGGGTACGCCTCGCCCTGGGCGCCGGAAAGCTGGCCGAGGACGAGCCCGCCCCGACGCCCCGCCCCGGCATGAACGCGATCGTGCGTCTGCGGGTACGCGAGGCCGCCGACGCGGTGACCGTCCCCGCCTCGGCGGTGTTCTCCGCCGACGGCCGGGACGCGGTCTGGGTGGTCCGCGACGGCAAGGCCGGCCGGGCGGCGGTGACCGTGGGCGTGCAGGGGTCGGATCTGGTGCAGATCCTCAACGGCGTCCAACCCGGTGACCGGATCGTGGTGCGCGGCACCGACCAGGTGCGCGACGGCCAGGAGGTGCGGTGACCGGCGCCCCGCCGGCGATCGAGGCGGTGAACGTGTCCCGGACGTACCAGCTGGACGGGGTGTCCGTCGAGGCGTTGCGGGGGGTGTCGCTGGTCGTGCAACCGGGGGACTACGTGGCCCTGGTCGGCCCGTCCGGCTCGGGCAAGTCCACTCTCATGCACCTGCTCGGTGGGCTGGACCGGCCCACCGGTGGCCGGTTGGTGATCGGCGGACGGGACGTCAACGCCCTCGCCCCGCCGGAGATGGCGACCCTGCGCAACGAGACGATCGGCTTCGTCTTCCAGGCGTTCCACCTGCTGCCGCGGACCTCGGCGGTGGAGAACGTGGCGTTGCCCCTGGTCTACCGGGGCGTGTCGGCCCGGCAGCGGCGGGCGCGGGCGGCGGCGATGCTCGGCCGGGTGGGCCTCGGCCACCGGCTGGACCACCGGCCCAATCAGATGTCCGGCGGTGAGCAGCAGCGGGTGGCGATCGCCCGCGCGCTGGTCACCGAGCCGACGGTGCTGCTGGCCGACGAACCCACCGGCAACCTGGACAGCGTCACCGGCGCGGCGGTGCTGGAGCTGTTGGAGCAGTTGAACGCCGAGTCCGGGGTGGCGCTGGTGATGGTCACCCACGACCAGGAGGTGGCGGCCCGAGCCCAGCGCCGGATCACCATGCGCGACGGCGTGGTCGTGGCGGACAGCGCCGGCGCACCCCCGACCACGGACACCGGCGAAGCGCCCGCCCCTCATGATCGACCGCCATCCGTTGATCACGGTCGACCTGCGACACTGGTCCCCGCTCCCAGCGCGGAGCCCCGGTCCGCGTCCGGAAGCGGCCCGGGGCACCCGTCCGGTGGCTCCGGTGGCGCCGCCGGAGCCACCGGGCGCCTTCCGCGCGAGGTCGAGCGGCCCGGAGGTACGCCGTGAGGGTCGCCGAGGCGTGGCGGGTGGCGCTGGACGCCCTGCGGGCCAACCGGTTACGCAGCGCCCTGACCATGCTCGGGGTGATCATCGGGGTGGCCTCGGTGGTCCTGCTGGTGGCCATCGGCACCGGCACCAAGCAGAAGGTCGAGCAACAGGTCGAGGGCCTCGGCTCCAACCTGCTGCTGGTCGTCCCCGGCCGGATCGAGGTGGGCAACGCGCCGGTGGTGTCACCGCTGACCCTCAAGGACGTGGACGCCGTCACCCGGGTGGTCGGCGATCCCGATCGGGTGGCGGTCACCGTCGCCTCCGGGGCGACCGCCCGGGCCGGCGCTCGCTCCGACTTCACGACCGTGCAGGGCGTACTGGAGACGACGCCGACGGTGTTCACCCGGTCGCTGGCACGGGGTCGCTACCTCACCGGCACCGACGTCGACACCAGCCGGCGGGTGGCGGTGCTCGGCGACTCGGTGGCCCGCGCGCTCTTTCCCGACCGGGACCCGCTCGGTCAGCAGGTGGCGCTGGCCGGGGTGCGGTTCCGGGTGATCGGTGTCTTCGCGCCGCTCGGGCAGAGCCTCGGCGTGGACCGGGACGACGAGGTGCACGTACCGGTGACCGCCGCACAGCGGCTCTGGGGCACCCAGCGGGTCGACGGCATCGCGGTGAAGGCACCGGACCGCGAGCGGATCGACGAGCTGGGCGAACGGATCGTCGCCGAGCTGAACCGCCGCCACCCGGACACCGAGTTCAGCGCGGTCACCCAGCAGCAGATCCTCGGCGTGCTCGGCGACATCCTCGGGGTCCTCACCGGCGTGCTGGCCGCCATCGCCGGCATCTCGTTGCTCGTCGGCGGCGTCGGCGTCTCCAACATCATGCTGGTCAGCGTCCGGGAGCGGACCCGGGAGATCGGGCTGCGCAAGGCGGTCGGCGCACGCCCTCGCGACATCGGCGTGCAGTTCCTGCTGGAAGCGGTGCTGCTCACCACGATCGGCGGGCTCACCGGGATGGCGCTGGGCGTGGGAACCGCACTGCTGGTCGACGCGCTGTCGCCCATTCCGGCCGCGATCACCTGGTGGTCGTTGGCGCTCGCCTTCGGCGTGTCGGCGGTGGTGGGCATCGTCTTCGGGGTCGTTCCGGCGCAGCGCGCCGGCCGGCTCGACCCGGTGGTCGCGCTGCGCACCGAATGAGCTGCGCCGGAACAACCGGACGGCGGGCACGGGCGGGCGGATAACGGGAGCACGGATCGGGTGAACCGGCCACCGAAACATGATCAGTTGCAGGAAGGGATCGCGCCGGTCACAACCGCCCCGCTACCGTACTGGTAACACGCGCGTCGCTGGCCCGGCCCGGAGCATCCGTCGGGTTGGCACGCGCCGGGCATGGGATGGGTCGGTGAGCCATGGCCGGGTCACAGTCCGACGGGCGGCTGTCGGAGGTCAAGTTCCTGACCGTCGCGGAGGTGGCGACGGTCATGCGGGTGTCGAAGATGACGGTCTATCGCCTGGTGCACAGCGGTGAGCTCACCGCCGTCCGGGTCGGCCGGTCATTCCGGGTGCCCGAGCATGCGGTGCATGAATATCTCCGCGGTGCTTTTCAGGAGACCGCCTGAGCCACCGCCCCGCCCCTCCGATCGCCATCGACGGGGGCGCGTTGGTCCGGCTGACGCCCTCCGGCTACCCTGGAGCCCGACCGAGACCCCACCGGTGCGCCCTGCCGCCCAGACTGGTCCGGTCCGTTGTCCGCAAGCGGTCGCCGTCGCCACCAGCGTGGTGTCATCCGGTCCGCCCCGCACGTTGTATCGAAAGGCTGTCGTATGGGCTCGGTGGTCAAGAAGCGCCGTAAGCGCATGGCTAAGAAGAAGCACCGCAAGCTGCTGCGCAAGACCCGCGTCCAGCGTCGCCGTCTCGGCAAGTGATCGCCGCCGGGCTCACCGCCCGGCGTTCGGCGTCACTTGCCAAACTGTCGACCTCCGGAGGCTCAGGTGATCAGGCCGTGGTCGTCCCGGCTCGGTCCTTCCTGCCGGGGTAGGTGCGTCAGATGACCCCCGGTGGCACCTCAGGTGCTCCGGGGGTCGTCGTCGTCACCGGGGTCGGTCGCTACCTGGGTGCCCACGTGGCGGCGCGACTGGCCGCCGACCCGCGCATCGAACGCGTCGTCGGGGTGGACGCACCGGACTCCGGCACCGAGTTCACCGACCTGCTGGACCGGGTCGAACGGATCCGGGTCGACAACGGTTCCCTCGGTGGCCTCCTCGCGGACCTGGACGTCGACGCGGTGGTGCACCTCGCGCTGGTCACCTCACCGGACCCGCAGCATGGTGGCCGGTCCGCGATGAAGGACCAGAACGTCATCGGCAGCATGCAGATGCTCGCCGCGTGCCAGCGGGCGCCCCGGCTGCGCAAGCTCGTGGTCCGCTCGTCGACCGCCGCGTACGGGGTGTCGTTCCGGGACCCGGCGGTGTTCACCGAGGAGACCGAGCCCCGTGAGGTGCCGCGCGGCGGTTTCGGCCGCGACATCCTCGACCTCGAGGGGTACGTCCGTGGCTTCCGCCGCCGCCGGCCCGACGTCACCGCCACCGTGCTGCGCTTCGCCCCGTTCATCGGCTCGACCGCCGACACCACGTTGACCCGCTACTTCTCGCAGCCGTTCGTGCCGACCGTCTTCGGCCGTGACCCCCGTCTGCAGTTCCTGCACTTCGACGACGCGTTGGAGGTGCTACACCGGTCGATCGTCGAGGACCATCCCGGCACGTACAACGTCGCCGGTCCCGGGGTGCTGTCGCTGTCCCAGGCGATCCGGCGGGCTGGCCGAGTCGCCGTGCCGGTGCTGGAGCCGGGTCTCTCCGGGGCCGCCGCGCTGGCACGCACCATGGGCTTCGGTGGCTACGGCCTGGACCAGGTCGACCTCTTCGTGCACGGCCGGGTGGTCGACACCAGCCGGCTCGAGCAGGAGTACGGCTTCACACCCCGGTCGACCGCCGCGGCGTTCGAGGACTTCATCCGCGCCCATCATGGTGGGGTGGTGGTCACCCGGGATCAGCTGGCCGCCGCCGAGAAACTCGTCCTGGACGGCATCCGACAGGTCCGGTCGGCGATGCGGGAGCGCTCATCGTGAGCGCGAGGAGTGAGCCGGGTTTGCGAGCCCCGCAGTCGCGAACCGAGGTAGTGCTGTGAGTGGGCCGGAGGAAGGGCGCGACCCGCAGTCGGTCGGGCGTTTCGACGTACCCGAGCAGGTGCCCGCGCCGGGCGCGGAGGCGGCGCGGCGCAACGGACACCGACCGGCCGCGCAGGCCGCGCCGACCCCGACGCCTGCGACACCCACGCCGGCCGACGAGGTCGACGCCGGGCTGCCCGGGGGCACCGAGCCGGCGGTATCGGATCGGCCGGGGGACCACTGGGACCGCAAGGTCGCCAACGGGCTGGCGTTCCTGCGTCGGCGGCTCTCCGGCGACTACGAGGTCGACGAGTTCGGCTTCGACTCGGAGCTGACCGACGCGGTCTTCCACCCGCTGCTGCGGCTGCTCTACCGGGACTGGTTCCGCACCGAGGTCAGTGGGGTCGAGCACGTGCCCGTGGATGGGCCCGCCCTGGTGGTCGGCAACCACTCCGGGACGGTGGCCCTGGACGCGCTGATCCTCTCGGCGGCGCTGCACGACAAGCACCCGGCCCGCCGCTACCTGCGGCTGCTCGGCGCCGACCTGGTCTTCCGGA
Source organism: Micromonospora sp. NPDC050276 (assembly GCF_044459545.1). NCBI lineage: Bacteria > Bacillati > Actinomycetota > Actinomycetes > Micromonosporales > Micromonosporaceae > Micromonospora > Micromonospora sp. NPDC050276. The sequence goes on from NZ_JBITJA010000012.1 coordinate 166,761, forward strand.
TGCCGGTGGTCTCCGAGCTGGCCCGCAAGACCGGCGGCACGGTGGCCTGCAACCCGGACGCCGAGCGGCTGCTCGGCGGCGGCGAACTGGTCGGTGTGTTTCCCGAGGGCTTCAAGGGCGTCGGCAAGCTCTACGCCGACCGGTACAAGCTGCAACGGTTCGGGCGGGGCGGTTTCGTCTCGGCGGCGCTGCGCACCGGCACCCCGATCGTGCCCGTCGCCATCGTCGGCGGCGAGGAGATCTACCCGATGCTCGCCGACATCAAGCCCCTGGCGCGGCTGCTCAAGCTGCCCTACTTCCCGGTCACGCCGACGTTCCCGCTGCTCGGCCCGCTGGGCATGGTGCCGCTGCCCAGCAAGTGGCTGATCGAGTTCTGCCCGCCGATCCCCACCGCCCACCTGACCGACTCGGCGGACGACCCGCTGGTGGTCTTCAACCTCGCTGACCAGGTGCGGGAGACCATCCAGCAGACCCTGCACACGCTGCTGGAGCGACGGCCCGACCCGTTCGGCCCGTAGGGTGTAGGTCAGCCGGCGCGCCGGCGGCGCTGGAGAGCCAGGCCGGCGGTGACCGCGCCGGCGACCAGCCCGGCCGCCGCCGTCGACGGTACGGCGATCTTGACCGCCCGCCGGCCGGTCCGGAAGTCCCGCACCTCCCAGCCGTGCTGGCGGGCCTGCCGCAGCAGGGTGCCGTCCGGGTTGACGGCCACCGCCCTGCCCACCGCGCGGAGCAGCGGCAGGTCGTTCGTCGAGTCGCTGTAGGCCGCGCAGCGGGCCAGGTCGAGCCCTTCCAATACGGCGAGTTGGCCGACCGCCTCGGCCTTTGCCGGCCCGTGCATCAGGTCGCCCACCAACCGCCCGGTGTACGCCCCGTCCACCACCTCGGCCACCGTGCCGATGGCACCGGTCAGGCCGAGCCGGGCGGCGATCACCCGGCCGATCTCGACGGGGGCGGCGCTGACCAGCCACACCCGCTGACCGGCGTCCAGGTGACGCTGAGCGAGCTGGTGGGTGCCGGCCCAGATCCGGGGGGCCATCAGCTCGTCGAAGATCTCCTCGGCGAGGTGCTCGACCTCGTCGACCCGCCAGCCCTGGACGAAGGCCAGCGCCGCCTCCTTGGCCAGGGACATGTCACCGGCGTGCTCTCGGGCCAGCAGCCGGAAACGGAGCTGTTGCCAGGCGAATCGGGCCAGGTCGGCGGTGGTCACATACTTTCGGGAGGCGAGCCCACGGGCGAACCAGTAGATCGACGCGCCCTGCATCATCGTGTTGTCCACGTCGAAGAACGCGGCGGCGGTCGCGTCGGGTGCGGTGACCGGGGCCAGGTCGGTGTCGGCCCAGCCGGCGGTGTGCCCCTCGGCGTCGGTGCTGACCGTCACCTTACGGCTGCGCGCCACGCGATTTCCTTCCTCACCGGTACGACGACTGCTCCCTGGCGAGGGTAGCCGTCGTAGCCGGTTGACCGGCCGGGCACACCGCGAACTGTGGCGCGGCCGGTCGGACGTGCGGTATAAGGGGCTCGGTCAGCGAGTGCCCGGGCAGGCGCTCGGGTTCGGCCCGAGGGCGTCGCTGGCGGTGGGTGCCGGCAGGCCGCAGGCGATCGCCGCGCGCAGGTCGTCCGAGCGTTCCCGGATGCTGTCCAGGAGCAGCAGCGACCGCTGGGTCCGTTCCCGGTCGACGCGGGTGCCCCCGTCGAGCAGGCCGCGTACCGCCCGGCGCTGGCTCGACACGAAGGTGTTGAGCGTGTCCAGGCTGCCCGGCTCGGCCCGCTGCACCGCCGCCGAGGTCAGCAGGCGAACTCCCTGCCGGCTGTCGGCGTCCATGTCGTCGAGGACCGCGCTGTAACCGATCCGGTCGCCGCGCAGCTTGGCGGCTTCGCCAACTCTGGTGCGGGCGAAGTCCAGGAAGAGCTGACCGCGACTGATGTCCGAGCTGGCCAAGGCGAGTTGCGCGCGTTCGGTCGAGCGCTTCATGCCGTACAGCGCGTCACCGGGCACCGCGTTCTCGCTGGCGGCGGAGATTCCGGAGACGGCGATGGCCCCGGCGGCGATGCCGACCAGGATCGCGCCCCGGGCTCGGGCCCGTCGGGCGGTGACCGCCGGCAGCAGCCGGCCACGGGCGGTCGTGGCGGCCGGTTCGCTGACCGCCGCCGGTGTGCTGCCCAGCCCTTCCCGCTCCGCGGTGGCGAGCAGCATCGCCCGCAGGCCGGTGCGGAATTCCTGGTCCACCTCGACAGCCGGGGGGTCGACGCTGAGCCGTTGACCCACCGCGACGAGTGGCGCGAGTTGACCGTCCACCCGGGATCGCACGTGGTGTCGCCGCGCGCCGTTGGCCTCGTCGAGAAGCTGCGCGAAGCGCTCCGCGCGCCGGCGGGAGAAGAGGGTGTTGTCCACCGCAGGCACCTCCTCTCGCTGGTCACGGCCGGTCGGCCGCCGTCGTTGCCAGCGACCGGGCGGCAGTGTGACACCACGGAGGTGAGGTGCCGCCGGCATGCCGGTCGGACCTCGGTGACCCGGGCCTGCCGGGACATCCACCGGTCGCACCCGGAGAAACGCGGCGGGCCGGGCACGGGTTACGGGCCTGGCGGAGCGGAAATTACAGAAAGTGATCGTCATCACCGGGCGGGACCGACTCTGAGCTGCACGGACGTTGATCGACGTCCATCGGTCCCGCCGTTGCGAACTACGGCTGGAAGCCGTCGGGCAGGAGTCGGGCCAGGGCGCGAACGGCGCGGTACTGGAGGGCCTTGATGGCACCCTCGTTCTTGCCCATCGCGCGAGCCGTCTCGGCGACCGAGAAGCCCTGCAGGAAACGCAGCACGATGCACTCCTGCTGCTCCGGGTTGAGCTGCTTCACGGCGGTGAGCAGCGCGACGTTGGTGATGTGCTCCACCACCGCCGCCTCCGGGCTGCCCTCCGGGCCCCGGTCCTCCCGGTCGGCGTCGAGCACGTCGCCGGTGGTGACCTCCAACCGGTACCGGCCGGACTTGAAGTGGTCCGCGACCAGGTTGCGGGCGATCGTCACCAACCAGGCGCCGAGGTCGCGGCCCTGCCAGGTGAAGCTGCCGATCCGCTTGAGCGCGCGCAGGAAGGTGTCCGAGGTGAGGTCCTCGGCGAGTTGCCGGTTGCCGACCCGGAAGTAGACGAACCGGAAGACGGTGTCCACGTACCGGTCGTAGATCAGACCGAACGCCTCGGACTCGCCGGCCTGGGCCCGCTCGATCAGCGTCCAGACCTCGGTCGCCGGGTCGGACGGGTCCGGGCGGCTCGGGAAGCCGGTCGGGGTGGTGGCGGTGCTGGCCGGCACGGCCGGGATCACCGCTGTCTCACCCGCCGCCGGATCGGTGGTCACGGCCGGTGTGTCGCTTATCCGACGACCCTGCACGGGCATGGTGGGTCGGGCCGGCACGGCGACCCGGCCGCCGGCCGGCTTCGCGTTTCCCCCGGGTACCGCGGGCCGCGGCGGCGGTTCGTTGTGGTGCGGCCGGCTGCGGATCCGCTGCGCCGCGCCGTGTTGTTCGTCCAGTGGGGCACGTGCCGCTGGTCGCTCGTTGACGTGCGAGCGGGCCGGCTGACCGGTCAGGCCGACCGGACGTTCCGCGTAACCAAAGGTGGTCACCGCTGTGCCCCCGTCCCGTCGGTCGCCGGTCGGGCCGGTCTAGGTCTCGTCGGGGCGGACCGACCGGGCAACCGGTCGGGCAGGACGGTCGCGGGGGTTGCCGACGGGCGGCAATTCCCCTGGAGGTGCTGGTCCAATGCGCTCACAGGCACGGGGGCCTCCTCGGGCTGAGGGGTGTCGACTCACGGCAAATGGGGTGACCCGACCCGAGTGATGATAGGGCCAACGTCACCCGCGCGTGGCAAGTCCGTTACACAAGGCGGAAGTATTTCCCGCTCTGTCGCACCGGTGGCGGACCGGTTGTCCGTCGTGTGCGATTGACTTTCCGTCGGTGCGGTGTTCCAGGGTGGATGCCCAGGTCGCAGGCGTGTCGCCCGTTCGGCCGACTCGCCCCGCCGGGCGGTGGGGAGGGGGCGCCCGAACCGCCCGCGGACTGCGTCGCCCGTCCCATTGGCAGGACCTGATCGGATCGCCGGTGGCACACGGTGCGGTCCCGTACACGGGACTATCGCGATGCCGTCCCCCGGGCGTGGCCCCGACCGTCGGGCATGGTCCGTCGTCGCCCATCGGGCATGGTCCGTCGTTGCCCGCTGTGCCAGACTCGGTCACCGTGCCGGACCACTCGGAAAGCCCCGCACCGAACCTCGCCGACCGGGTCCGCCGGGCGGCTCTCGACCGCGCCGACCGTCCCGCCCTGCACTGGCGCGAGCACACCCTCAGCTGGTCCGAACTGGACGCCGCCGTGGACGCCGCCGCACGCGGTCTGTCCGCCGCCGCGCCACCCACCCACCCCGGCGGTACCCCGCCACGCGTTGCCATCGCGCTGCCCAACACGCCGGACTTCGTGATCGCCTGGCTCGGCGCCCTCCGCGCCGGTCTGGTCGCCGTGCCGGTGAACCCCGGCTTCACCGCCCCGGAGCTACGGCACGTGCTGGACGACTGCGGCGCGTCGGTGCTGATCGCCAGCGAACGCGTCCGGGACCTGGTCGCCGACGTGGCCGCCGAGCTGCCCGCGCTCACCTGCGTGCACGGCACGCCACCGACCGCCGAGGCACCCGGACCGGCGCCCCGTCCGGGTCGAGGCGGCGCCGACCTGGCGGTACTGCTCTACACCTCCGGCACCGAGGGGCGACCCAAGGGAGCGATGCTCTCGCACCAGGCGCTGCTCGCCAACCACGAACAGGTCGACGCGATCGAGCCGCCGGTGGTCGGGCCGGCGGACACCGTTCTGCTCGCGTTGCCGCTGTTCCACGCGTACGGGCTCAACTCGGGGCTGGGCGCGGTCGTGCACCACGGCGCGACCGGCGTGCTGCTCGACGAGCCGGGCCCGACGGCGGGGCTGGACCAGATCGCCCGGCACCGGGTCAGCGTGCTGGTCGGCGTACCGTCGATGTTCCTGACCTGGGCTGGCGCTGCCACCGCCCGCGCGGCGACCGCGTCGGTGCGGGTGGCGGTCTGCGGCGCGGCACCGCTGGAACCCGCGGTCGCGGCGCGCTTCACCGAGGTCACCGGCCATCAGGTGCACATCGGGTACGGCCTCACCGAGACCGCGCCGGTGCTCACCTCCACCCTGGTCGGCGGCGTGGCGAAGCCGGGCTCGATCGGCCGGCCACTGCCCGGTGTGCAACTGCGCCTGATCGCCGCCGACGGGGTGGACCTGTGGCGCGACGGGCTCGCCGTGCCCGACGACGACCCGGATGAGCTGGACATCTCCGATGTGGCGCCGGGCACCGACCCGGGGCAGATCGTCGTGCGCGGCCCCAACCTCTTCGCTGGCTACTGGCCCGACGGGCGGGGCGGCCCGGACGCCGACGGCTGGTGGGGCACCGGCGACATCGCGTACGCCGACGAGGACGGCGACCTCTTCCTGGTCGACCGGCTCGGCGAGTTGATCCTGGTCAACGGGTTCAACGTCTATCCGCACGAGGTCGAGCTGGTGCTCACCGGGCACCCCGGGGTGGTCGAGTCGGCGGTACTGGGTGTGCCACACCCGCGGACCGGCGAGACTGTGCGGGCGTACGTGGTGCCGGCGCCGGGACGACCGGTGACCAGCGAGGAGTTGCTCGCCCACTGCGCACGGAACCTGGCCCGGTTCAAGTGCCCGACCGCCGTCGAGTTCGTCGACGCCCTGCCGCACTCGGCGATCGGCAAGGTACGCAAGACTCAGCTCCGGTCGGCGACGCCGACCGACCGCACGGAGGTAACCGATGTCCACTGACGCCCGCCTCGCCCTGATCACCCGACCCGGCTGCCACCTGTGCGACGACGCCAAGGCGGCGCTCGACCGGGTGGTGGCGGTCACCGGCGACAAGTGGGTCGAGTGGGACGTCACCGGTGACGAGGGGTTGGAGCGGGAGTACGGAGACCGGCTGCCGGTGGTGATGCTCGACGGCAAGGAGCACGGCTACTGGCGGGTCGAGGAGGACCGGCTGCTGCGGGACCTGACCACTCCGCAGCTCTGAGCGGTGCCTATGGTGCTCTGATGACCCCTGCGCACCCACACCTGGTCTGGGACTGGAACGGCACCCTGCTCAACGACCTCAGCCTGGTGGTGTCCGCCACCAACGTCGTGTTCGCGAGCCTGGGCGGGCCGACCGTCACCCCCGACGAGCACCGGGTGCGGTTTCGCCGGCCGATCGCCGAGTACTACGCCGACGTGCTGGGACAGGCCGTGGACGACGACGAGTTCGGCCGACTGGACCGGATCTTCCACGACGCGTACCGCACCGGGTTGACCACCTGCGAGCTGGCCGCCGACGCGCGCGCCGCGATGGCGTCCTGGCCGGGCAGCCAGAGCCTGCTCTCCATGTGGTTCCACGAGGAGTTGGTGCCGACCGTGCACACCTTCGGGCTGACCGACCACTTCACCCGAGTCGACGGGCTGCGGGCCGCGGTCGGCGGCGACCGCAAGGCCGAGTCGCTTCGGCAGCACCTGGCCGAGCTGGACGTGGACGGCACGTCGGTGGTGCTGATCGGCGACTCCATCGATGACGCGGACGCCGCGCTCGCGGTGGGCGGCCGTGCCGTGCTCTACACCGGCGGGTTCACCGACCCGGCTCGGTTGCGCGCCTCCGGTCACCCGGTGGCCGACACCCTCACCGACGCGGTGGCCCTGGCCCGGGAGGTCAGTTCCGCAGGTAGGTGAGGACGGCCAGCACCCGCCGGTGCTGCTCGGTGTCCGGTGGCAGGGTGAGCTTGGTGAAGATGTTGCGCACATGCTTCTCCACCGCGCCGTCGCTGACCACGAGAGCGCGGGCGATGGCGGTGTTCGAGCGTCCCTCGGCCATCAGGGCGAGCACCTCCCGCTCGCGCGGGGTCAGCTCGCGCAGCGGGTCGTCGCGTCGGCGGCGAGCGAAGAGCTGACCGACCACCTCCGGGTCGAGCACCGTGCCGCCGCCCGCCACCCTGCGCAGGGCGTCCAGGAACTCGTCGATCGCGGCCACCCGGTCCTTGAGCAGGTAGCCGATCCCGCCGCCGGCGCCGCCGGTGGTGGCGAGCAGATCATCGGCGTACGAGACCTCGACGTACTGGGAGAGCACCAGGATCGGAGTACGCGGAACCAGCCGCCGGGCCTCCACGGCGGCCCGCAGCCCCTCGTCGGTGTGCGACGGCGGCATCCGGACGTCGACGATCGAGACGTCGGGCCGGTGCTCCACCACCGCCTCGACCAGGGCGCCACCGTCCCCGACGGCGGCCACCACCTGGTGCCCGCTCTCGGTCAGCAGCCGGACCAGCCCCTCCCGGAGCAGAACGGCGTCGTCGGCGATCACGATGCGCATGGCTGTGTTGTCTACCACGTCCGGCCTGTCGTCCGGGCTCGGCGCGATGCCGGACCGCTCACAGCATCTCCTTGTTCGCGACTGCGGGGCTCGCAAAACCCGGCTCACTCCTCGCGCTCACAGCATTTCCTTTGTTCGCGACTGCGGGGCTCGCAAACCCGGCTCACTCCTCGCGCTCACAGGGGAAGCTCCGCCCGGATCTCGGTGGGGCCGCCGCTCGGGCTGACCACCACCAGTTCACCGCCGGCGGCCCGGACCCGGTCGGCGATGCCGGCCAGCCCGTGCCCCTTGGCCAGGTGTGCCCCACCCTGCCCGTCGTCGCCCACCCGCACCTGTAGGTGGGTGCCCTGCCGGGCGACGGCCACCGTGGCCTCGGTGGCCCGGCTGTGCTTGGCGACGTTGGTCAGCGCCTCGGACACCACGAAGTACGCGGTGTTCTCCACCGCCGGGTCGAGCCGCCCGGCCGGGGTGCCGAGCTGCGGGTCCACCTGAAGTTCGATCGGGATCAGCCCGCGGCCGGCGATCGCGGCCAGCGCGCTGGGCAGGCCACGGTCGACCAGGATCGGCGGCGCGATGCCCCGGGACAGCGCCCGTAGTTCCGCCAGCGTGTCCCGGGTCTGGGTGACCGCCTCGTCGATGGTGCGGCCGGCCGCCTCCGGGTCCGAGGCGAGCTGCATCCGGGCCCGACTGAGGTCCATCGCCAGCCGGACCAGGCGCTGCTGGGGGCCATCGTGAATGTCGCGTTCCAACCGGCGCAGCGCGGAAGCCTCGGCGGACACGGCGGCCCGCTTCTGCTCCTCCAGCACGGTGATCCGGTCGCGCATCTCGGCCACGCCGGTCAGCATGGCCTTGGCGAAGCTGGCCTGGAGCAGTGCGCAACCCCGTACCACGATCGGCAGGGTGATCAGGAAGAACACCCCGAGCGCGGTGTACAGGCCGATCCGGGCGGTGGTCGAGTCGCCCAGACCGAGCAGCTGCGCCAGATCCTGGTCACCCTCACCGTCGGCCCGGGGCAGGGCCCAGTCGTAGGCCCAGTAGAGCGAGCCGCCGACGGCGGCGGCCCACCACGCCAGGGCCACCACGAAGGTGCCCGCCGCCGCGATCAGCCGCAGGATGCCGTGCGCCAGGTCGAGCCAGGACTGGGCGTCCCGCATCGGCACGAAGATCCGCCGCCAGGCGTTCGCACCCGCCTCGGGCAGCCGGTAGTGCGGCCGGATCCGGGGCTGGTGCAGCACCGCGGGCAGCCGCAGCCGCTCGATGTCGGCCAGCCCACGGGCGGCGTACAGGGTTCCGCTGAGGATCGGCAGGCCGATCACCGTGACCACCAGACCGATGCCGACCGCGAGGCCGACGATGAGGACGACGAAGCTGGCCACCGCCAGGGGCAAGCCGAGCAGCACGTACCCGGAGTCGACGAAGAGCTGGCGGGGGATGCTCGGTGCCAGCGTCGGTCGGTCGCTGGTGGCGGCAACGGCGGTCATGCCCAAAGGCTAGGCATCTGGGCCCGGCGTCCCCATCCCGAAGCCCCGCCTCTCCCCCGTAGTGCTGCCCCTACCCCGCCCCGCCCCGCCCCACCCCACCCCACCCCACCCCGCCCTACCCCGCCCCACCCCGCCCCCGCCCTACGCCCCACCGCGCCGATCTTGCAGTTACGGTTGGCGATTTGTCCCGCTATGCGGGGAAGGCGGGGACAGGAAGTGCAAGATCGCGGGGAGTGGCCGCGGCGCGGGCCAGGGTCGGCGCGGGATTGGTCAGAGAAGTCGGGATTGAGCAATAATCGCCCGGGGTCGTGGGCGGACCTGGGCGTTTAATCGATCTTGCGGAATGGAGGTGCTGGTGAGGTCGCGTCACGCAGCGGCAAGATCGCGATTTGTGCACGTCTTCACAAGCGCCTACGCTGTGACTCCGACGCGCCCTGCTAGCACAGCCGGCAACCTCGGTCGCCAGCGGGAGTCCACAAACGGCCGACCAGCGGAGTTGGCCGAGGATCGCACCGCACGGAGTCTCATGAGTCAGCACCGTCACCCAGGCGCGCCCGGCCGCGCCGGTGCCGTACCGGCGCTCCCGGATCTGCCCGAGGCGACCGTCGCGCGGCTCCCGGAGTACCTGCGCGCGCTGCACAACCTCGCCGACACCGGGCACGAGACGGTCTCCAGCGAGGGCCTCTCCGCTGCCGCCGGGGTCAACTCCGCCAAGCTCCGCAAGGACCTCTCCCACCTCGGCTCGTACGGCACCCGGGGGGTCGGCTACGACGTCGCGCTGCTGATCGAGCAGATCGAGTATGTGCTCGGGCTCACTCAACGCCGGGCGGTCGCCCTGGTCGGCGTGGGTAATCTCGGTCACGCTCTGGCCGGCTACGACGGCTTCGCCAGCCGAGGCTTCCGGATCGCCGCGCTGCTCGACGCCGATCCCTCCCGAGTCGGTGAGGAGATCAACGGCCTGGTAGTCCGGCATGTCGACGACCTGCCGACGGTCGCCGCCGAGGAATCCCTCGCGATCGGCGTGATCGCCACCCCGGCCGCCGCCGCCCAGCAGGTCGCCGACCAACTGGTCGCCGTCGGCGTGACGAGCATCCTCAACTTCGCGCCGTGCGTACTCTCGGTTCCGGAGGGGGTCGACGTGCGCAAGGTCGACCTCGCCATCGAGCTGCAGATTCTGTCCTTCCACGAGCACCGCAAGGCGTCGCTGACCGCGTTGCCCGCCACCGGCGGGTCCGCTCTCACCGCCCTGCCCGGCGGGTTCGCGGCCACCGACAACCAGGAGGCGATCGGCACGTGAAACTGCTCGTCGTCGGCGCGTCCTACCGGACCGCCCCGGTCGCCACGCTGGAGCAGCTGGCCGTGCCCCCCGCCGACCTGACCCGCACACTGGACCGCCTGGTCGCTCAGCCGTACGTGGCCGAGGCGGTGATCGTCTCCACCTGCAACCGGGTGGAGGTCTACGCCGCCGTGTCCGGTTTCCACGGCGGCCTCGGCGACGTCTGCGCCGTCCTGGCCGAGCAGGCCGGCAGCTCGCCGACAGCGCTCGCCAGCCACCTCTACGTGCACTACGACAACGCCGCCGTGGACCACGTCTTCCGGGTCGCCACCGGTCTGGACTCGATGGTGGTGGGCGAGGCGCAGATCCTCGGCCAGCTGCGCGACGCGTACCACTGGGCCACCGGCGCCGACTCGGCCGGCCGGCTGTTGCACGAGCTGATGCAGCAGGCGCTGCGGGTCGGCAAGCGCGCCCACGCCGAGACCGGCATCGACCGGGCCGGCCAGAGCGTCGTCACCGCCGCACTGGAGCTGGCCGCCGGGCACCTCGACGGCGACCTCGTCGGCCGCCCGGCCCTGGTGGTCGGCGCCGGCGCGATGGGTTCGCTCGGGGTGGCCACGCTGTCCCGGCTGGGCGCCGGGCCGCTCACCGTCAGCAACCGGGGCGCCGACCGGGCCGTCCGGCTGGCCGAGTCGTACGGGGCGAGTGCCGCGCCGATGACCGAGTTGGCCGACACTCTCTCCACAGTGGACATCGTAGTGGCCGCCACCGCGTCCACCGAACCGGTCCTCACCCGGGCGGTGGTCACCGCCGCGCTGGCCGAGCGCGATCCGAGCCGGGGCCCACTGGTCCTCCTCGACCTGGCCGTTCCCCGCGACGTCGAAGAGGGAGTCGCCGAGCTTCCCGGCGTCGAGGTGATCGACATCGACCGGATGGCGGCGCTGCTCGCCGACGGTCCGGCGGCCGCCGACGCCGCAGCCGTCGAACGCATCGTGCTCGGCGAGGTGGACGGCTTCCTCACCTGGCTGCGTGGCGCCGACGTGGCACCCACCGTGGCTGCGCTGCGCGGGCGGGCCGACGACGTGGTCACCGCCGAGCTGCGCCGGCTGGCCCAGCGTCGCCCCGACCTCGGCGACGACCTGCGGGCCGAGGTGGCCCGCACGGTGCACCGGGTCGTACAGCGGCTGCTGCACCAGCCCACCGTCAAGGTCCGCCAGTTGGCGGCGGAGCCCGGCGGCGACCAGTACGCGGCGCTGCTGCGGGAACTGTTCGACCTTGAGGTGCCGCAGACCTCGCCGGTGGACACCGTCCCGGACGTGCTGACCCCCGACCTCGGCCTGGCGCTGCCCGGCACCGACCCGGTTCCCGGGGCCGACGCCGCCGGGCCGATCCCACCCACCGGAGGTGCGCGATGACCGCCCCCCTGCGCCTCGGCACCCGGGGCAGCGCCCTGGCCCTGGCCCAATCCGGCCAGGTCGCCGAGGCGGTCACCGCCGCCACCGGCCGCCCGGTCGAGCTGGTCGAGGTGGTCACCGCGGGCGACCGCTCCAACGCGCCGGTGCACCGGCTCGGCGTCGGGGTGTTCGTCTCCGCGCTGCGCGACGCGCTGACCGCCCGGACCATCGACTTCGCGGTGCACTCGTACAAGGATCTGCCCACGGCAGCCGCTGGCGGGCTGCACATCGCGGCGGTGCCGCCTCGGCAGGACCCGCGCGACGCGTTGGTGGCCCGCAACGGCCGGACCCTCGCCGAGCTGCCGCCCGGGGCCACGGTAGGCACCGGTGCGCTGCGCCGGATGGCCCAACTGCACGCCCTCGGGCTGCAACTGGAGGTCACCCCGATCCGAGGCAACGTCGACACCCGCCTGGCGCGGGTGCTCGGCCCCGAGGCCGACCTGGACGCCGTCGTCCTGGCCCGGGCCGGTCTGGCCCGACTCGGCCGGCTCGACGTGATCACCGAGTCGCTGGACCCGATGCTCATGCTGCCCGCACCCGCCCAGGGTGCGCTGGCCGTGGAGTGCCGGGTCGACGACCAGGACCTGGTCGAGCTGCTCGCAGTGCTCGACCATGCACCGTCGCACGCCGCGGTCACCGCGGAACGCGCGTTGCTGGCAACCCTGGAGGCCGGGTGCAGCGCACCCGTCGCCGCCTATGCCGAACTCGCCGAAGGCGAGACCGGCGATGAGATCTACCTGCGCGGGGCGGTGATCAGCCCGGACGGCACTCGTGACCTCCGGCTGTCCCGCACCGGAACGCCCGCCGACGCGGCGGAGATCGGTAAGGCACTCGCCGCCGAACTCCTCGACCTCGGCGCCGACTCGATCCTCGGCCACGAAGGACACACCGGCCCGGGGACCCAGCAATTTGGGAGCACAGAATGACCCGCACCCGTAAGCCCGTCGGCCGTATCGCGTTCGTCGGGGCTGGCCCCGGTGACCCGGGCCTGCTGACCCGCCGGGCCCACGACGCCCTGGTCGACGCCGACCAGGTGATCTACGACCGGGGAGTCCCGGAGTCGTTGCTCGCCGTCGTCCGCGCCGAGGCCAGAGACGATGCCGAGTTCACCCCGGCCGAGGGCGCGCCGGGGGACGTGGCGAAGGTGCTGATCTCCGCGGCCCGCTCCGGGTTGAACGCGGTGCACCTGGTCGCCGGCGATCCGTTCGGCCACGACTCGGTGGTCAAGGAGGTGCAGGCGGTGGCCCGCACCGCCGCCCACTTCGAGGTGGTCCCCGGCGTCGGTCAGGCCGAGGGCGTGGCCACCTACGCGGGAGTCCCGCTGCCGGGCGTGCGGACGGCCGCCGATGTCGAGGACGTCAGCGCACTGGACTTCGAGGCGCTGGCCACGGCCGTCGGCCGGGGTTCGCTGGCGCTCGCCGTGGACGCCGGTGACCTCGCCGCCGTCCGGGACGGGCTGCTCGCCGCCGGCGTCGACGGCACCACCGGCGTCGGAGTGACCGGCGACGGCACCGGCGAGACCCAGTACACGACCACGTCGACCGTGGACAGCTTCGTGGCCGCCGCGCTCGGCTTCACCGGCCGGGTGGTGCTCACCGTCGGCGTCGGGGTGGGGCAGCGCGACAAGCTGAGCTGGTGGGAGAACCGCCCGCTGTACGGCTGGAAGGTGCTGGTACCCCGCACCAAGGAGCAGGCCGGCGCGATGAGCGCGCGGCTGCGCGCGTACGGGGCGATCCCGTGCGAGGTGCCGACCATCGCGGTCGAGCCGCCGCGTACCCCGGCGCAGATGGAGCGGGCCGTCAAGGGCCTGGTCGACGGCCGGTACGCCTGGGTGATCTTCACGTCGGTGAACGCGGTCCGCGCGGTCTGGGAGAAGTTCGCCGAGCACGGTCTCGACGCCCGGCACTTCGGCGGCGTCAAGATCGCTTGCATCGGTGAGGCCACGGCGGACGCGGTCCGCGCGTTCGGCATCCAGCCGGAGCTGATCCCCGCCGGGGAGCAGTCCTCCGAGGGTCTGCTGGCCGAGTTCTCCCCGCACGACGAGATCCTCGACCCGGTGGGCCGGGTTCTGCTGCCGCGCGCCGACATCGCCACCGAGACGCTCGCCGCCGGGCTCACCGAGCGTGGCTGGGAGGTCGACGACGTGACCGCGTACCGGACGGTGCGGGCCGCTCCGCCGCCCGCCGAGATCCGCGACGCGATCAAGTCGGGCGGCTTCGACGCGGTGCTCTTCACCTCGTCCTCCACCGTGCGCAACCTGGTCGGCATCGCCGGGAAGCCGCACGCGCGGACCGTTGTTGCCGTCATTGGGCCCAAGACGGCGGAGACCGCGACGGAGTTCGGCCTGCGGGTCGACGTCCAGCCGCCGCACGCCTCGGTGCCCGACCTGGTGGAGGCGCTCGCCGCCTACGCCGTCGAGCTGCGCGAGAAGCTGGCTGCCATGCCGGCCAAGCAGCGCCGTGGCTCGAAGGTGCAGGGGCCGACCGCCCTGCGCTTCCGGTAGTCGTTCGAGGAGGGCCTGCCATGTCGTACCCCGAGATCCGGCCCCGCCGGCTGCGCCGCACCCCGGCGATCCGCCGGCTGGTGTCCGAGACCCGGGTCGACCCGGCCGAGCTGGTCGTGCCGATGTTCGTCAAGGAGGGGCTGACCGAGCCCCGGGCCATCGGGTCGCTCCCGGGGGTGCTCCAGCACTCCCGGGACTCGCTGCGCAAGGCGGCCGTCGAGGCGGTCCGGGCCGGTGTCGGCGGGATCATGCTCTTCGGCGTGCCGGAGCAGCGCGACCCGACCGGCTCCGGCGGCATCGACCCGAACGGCATCCTCAACGTCGCCATCCGCGACGTGGTGGCCGAGGTGGGCGATGCCACGGTGGTGATGAGCGACCTGTGCCTCGACGAGTTCACCTCGCACGGGCACTGCGGGCTGCTCACCGGAGACGGTGAGGTCGACAACGACGCCACCCTGGCCGCGTACGCCGAGATGGCGGTGGCCCAGGCCGCCGCCGGGGTCGGCATGGTCGGGCCGTCCGGGATGATGGACGGCCAGGTGGGCGTCGTACGCCGGGCGCTCGACGCCGCCGGCTACCAGGACGTGGCCGTGTTGGCGTACGCCGTGAAGTACGCCTCGGCGTTCTACGGCCCGTTCCGCGAGGCGGTGGAGTCGACGCTGGAGGGCGACCGGCGCACCTACCAGCAGGACCCGGCCAATCTGCGTGAGTCGCTACGCGAGGTCGCGCTCGATGTCGCCGAGGGCGCCGATCTGGTGATGGTCAAGCCGGCGCTGCCCTACCTCGACGTGGTGTCGGCGGTACGGGCCGCGGTGGACGTTCCGGTCGCCGCCTACCAGGTCTCCGGCGAGTACGCGATGGTCGAGGCGGCCGCCGCGAACGGTTGGATCGACCGGGAACGGGTGATGCTGGAGACGCTCACCTCGATCAAGCGGGCCGGGGCGCAGGTCATCCTCACCTACTGGGCCGTCGAGGCCGCCAAGCTGCTCCGCCAGCGCTACTGAGCGGACCGTCCACGGCCGTCGTCTCCCACCCTGCGCCGATCGTGGCGCCCTCGGTGGAGCTTGACGCGGCCGTGACCGCTGGGGTCCAGCTCGCGCGGTCCAGGTCTTGTCTGGCAGACCCGTGCCTGACTGTGATGGATCCTGGCCCCCGATGTCCCCGCGTCTGCCTTTGCTTTGCACCCGCGGACGCGCCGGCTACGGTCCTCGACCGGCACTGATCAGCGTGGCGCATCAGCGTGGCGTGCATCAGGGCGGCGTGCATCGGGGCGGCCTGTCGGGGCGGCGCGTATCAGGGTGCAGAGCAAAGGGGATAGGTCAGGGATTGCGTCCCTGCTCCGTCGCCTCGAGGACGTGCTGCTCAAGCCCACGACTTCGACCCCTGAGTGAAAGCCACCCTCGCCACGGTGACGGGTGCCTGGTTGTCCACAGGTCCCTCCGTTGTCCACAGGCCAGCCGAACGGGGCTGCGAGAAACGGGGCGAGCCGGGACGGTGGAGGCATGGACGACCTACCGAGCGAGCCCTCCGACATCCCATGGCCGGTCGTTGGCATCGTTGTCAACGCCGCTCCAAACCTGACCACCGTGGTCCGGCTGAAACTGGACCACCTCGGTTGGTTGATCTTTAGTCGTTGGTCTTATTTGCTGCA
>NZ_JBITJA010000013.1:0-164211 GCF_044459545.1 Micromonospora sp. NPDC050276
TGCGCCCGCTCCGCGGACGACAACCTCTGCCCCGGCATGACCCCTCATCCTGACGAGAATCCACCCCGTTGCAACAACCACTTGAGCCCAAGGGCCGGGGACACCCCGACATCACGAAACACGAGTCGATCACGCCCGGCTGCGCCGTCCGCTCGGTCTGCGCCGTTCGCCCTGCGGGACCCGTACCCGACCCCGGGGCAGAGCGCCGCGCGGAGCGACCCGGCCCGGGCGGGGCTTCGCGCCGGCCGGTCCGGGCGGGGCTTCGCGCCGGCCGGTCCGGGCAGGGCTTCGCGCCGGCCGGTCCGGGCAGGGCTTCGCGCCGGCCGGCCCGGGCAGGGCTTCGCGCCGACCGGCCCGGGGGAGGGCATCGCGCCGACCGGACGGCGCAGGTCAGCAGCGCCATCCAGAACCCGACACGGCGGCCCAGCGCGTGATCGACTCGCGTTCACGGAAACCGGGGTGTCCCGGTGCCGGGGATACCCCGACATCACGGAAGTCGAGTGGATCACGAGACCGGTCGGGTTGGTGCCGGCCTGCGCGGACCTTGACCGGGCGTCGCCGAGGGTGACGGTGGTCAGGATGCGTCGAGGAGTTCCAGGACGGCGTCGCGGGCGGCCAGTACGGCTGCCTCGGACTGCGGGTTGTGGTCGAGGATGTCGAAGGAGTGCTGCCCGTCCGGCACCTCGATCACCTGCATCGGCCAACCCTGGGCGGTCGCTGCGGGTAGGAATGCGTCGATGCCGGCCAGGACCGGTGGGATGTCCTGGCCGGCCCGGGTCAGCACCAGTGGCACACGCGTGCCGGAGCTGAGTGCTTCGACGGGCAGGAACCGGGTGTCGACCTCCCAACCGGGAAACGGGATGAGCAGCGGATAGGTCAGTGCGATCCCGCGTAGCCAGGGTGGTGGGACGCGCAGCCAGTCGGCCGCGAAGAGGCCGCCGCCGGAGAAGAACCACGGCACCACCCGTTCGGGGTCGACCCGCGGGTCGGCGCGGACCTGCTCGACCATCGCGGCGATGTCGTCGGCTGCGGCGGGCAGCGCCGACAGGTCGGACACCTGGTAGCTGACCAGCGCGGTGACCACGCCGCCCGCGGCGAGCAGTGCGCCGTAGCCGCGGTAGAGCAGCCAGTCGCGAGGGTCGGGCGCGTCGGGCGGCAGCGGAGCGCCGTGCACCACCACGACGGCGGGCGCGGGACCGGTGTGGGTGGGCAGGTGCAGGTCGACGTTGCCGTGTCGTTCGATCGGCGCGGCCGGAGTGGACAGGACGAAGGGCCGTTGCGCTACGGGCGTCGTCATGTGCCCATGGTATCGATCTTCAACCTGCCGGAATGACCCGCCGGCGATCTACAGAGGACTGTCGGTCAGGCCGGGTCGCCGGGCTTCGCGGCGTCGCCGGCCTGGGCGTGCCGCTCCAGCAGCCGCTGCCGGATCTCCTCCGGGGTGTACGCGCGCCGACGCCGTTCGGCCCGCGCGATGACCACGCCGGAGGCCGCGACGCCGGCGAGCCCGGCCAGCCCGAGAACCTTCCACCACCGCATTCGTTGCCGCATCGGCCTAGGCTAGACCCTCATGAGCATCAGCCTGGATGAGGCCGTCGAGTTGACCCGCACCGGTGACGTGTGGGTGTTCCGGGGTCGCAGCGTGCCGGACCGGGCGATCCAGTTCACCACCAACAGCCCGGTGAACCACGTCGGAATGGCGGTGGTGCTGGACGACATGCCGCCGCTGATGTGGCACGCGGAGCTGGGTAGGTCCCTGCCGGACCTGTGGTCCGGTACCCACCAGCGCGGCGTGCAACTGCACGACCTGCGGGACGCGGTCTGCGTCTGGGCCAACCGGTACGGCCAACGGGCCTGGCTGCGGCAGCTCGACCCGCCGGCCGACGGGGAGATGGAACGGGCGGTGCTGCGGACGATCGCGCGGCTGGACGGTACGCCGTTCCCGTCGACGGCTCAGCTGGCGTGGCGCTGGGTGCGGGGTCGGGTGCCGACGCTGCCGCTCCCCGGGCGACCGGCATCCCGGCCGACCCCGGCCAAGCCCGCAAGCCCTGCCGTGTCCGCGGGGGAGCGGGACCGGGCGCTGGAGACGGCGTACTGCGCCGAGGTGGTGGCGGTGACCTATGAGGCCATGGGTTTGCTGCCGGCGGGCCGGCGTCCGAACTGGTACGACCCGGGGCGGTTCTGGAGTGGAGACGACCTCGGCCTGGCCGCCGACGCACGGTTGGGCTCGGAGATCGAGGTACGGGTGCCGCCGCGCTGAGGTTTGACCTGGGCGGTGACCGGCAATTGCTGTGGCGTGAACGCCTCCACGGACCTTGACACGTTGGCCGACTTCTTTGACCGGTACGGCGTGGCGTTGACCTCCGGCGACCTGCCGGCCATCGCCGGCTGCTATGCCCTGCCGGGGTTGGTGGTGGCCGACACCTACAGCTTCTCGTTCACCACGGCGGCGGCGGTGGCGCTGTCCTTCGTGGGCGCCGCACCCGACTACCAGGACCGGGAGTTGGTCGCGGCGCATGCCCGGATCGAGGATGTGCAGCCGCTGTCCGCGTTGTTGACGATGGTGGCGGTGGAGTGGGAGTTCCTGGACAGTCGGGGGCAGGCGGTGCCGGGGGAGCGGTACCGCTACCTGCTGCGTACCTCGGATGACGGACCGCTCATCTGTACGGTCGTCCGGACGGCCTGACCGACCGGGACCGTCCTCCGGGTCGAGCCGTTTTCCGTGGCCGGTCGGCCGGTCGGCCGGATCCGTACCCGCCCGGTTTCCGGTCGGTGCGGTGCTGGCTACGCTGGCGCGTCGGTGGGGGACGAGGGGAGACCTGGTGGCGGTACGGCCGGACGGTGCGGCAGGTTCGCGGGCGGCGCGGGTGTTGGTGTCGGTGCCGTGGATCGTGGTGCTGCTCGGTGTGTGTGCGCTGGTGGTGCTCCTGGTGGTCGCGCTGTTGTCGTTCCGGACCAGGGAGCGGGATGCCTCGCCGCAGGCCGCGCCCCCGGTGTTCCTGCCGACCATGCCGGCGGCCGCGTCGGCCACCGGTGGGCCGACCCCGGGCGGTGTGGAGCGGCGCTCGGTGTCGCCGAGGCCGTCGCGGAGCAGTCGGACACCGTCGCCGCAGGCCACTGCGACCGGCTCGCCGACGCCGGGCCGGACGAGCGCCCTGGTGGCGCCGGCGGCTCCGGCGGACGATCCGGTCAGCGCCCGGTACCAGGTCGGTACGAACGGCTGGGACGGAGACGCGGCCGTGTTGTCGATCGCGAACGAGTCGAGTCAGTCGGTGGACTGGCAGGTGGAGTTGACGTTCGACGACGACACGTGGGCGCTGCGCGTGCACGACGACTCGGGCATCTCGGTGCGGGGGCGCGGACACGGGGAGTTCGTGTTGAGCGGTACCCGTTCGCTGCAACCGGGTGACTCTCGGACGCTGCGGCTGCGCGTGGGCTGGGGTGAGTCGGCGGAGCGTCCGCTCAAGTGCACGATCAACGGGGTCAACTGCCGGATCGGCTGAGTTGGGGCCGGCGTCGGCGGCGTGGCGGCCCTGTGCCCGAGGCTTCCCGGTCCGGGCCGCCGATCGCTACGCTGCGCGGACGGTCCGCTGAAGGAGGTACATGTCCGGCATGCGCCGTGCCCCGCGCTCGTCGCACGGTCCGGTCGCGATCGCGTCGTCGCCCTGGATCGTGGTGGGCGCCGGTGTCGTCGTCATGGTGGTCCTGCTCGTCGTGGCCCTGGGCGCGTACCGGGGACGGAGCCCTGCGCCGGACGGCGCGCAACCGCCGCCACTACCGGTGCCGTCGGCGGTGGTCGTGCCGAGCGCGCCCGCGCCGGTGCCGTCGCCGGTGCCGGTCCAGCCGGGGCTGTCCGGGCGGGCCAGCGGGGTGCCGCCGAGCGCCGCGGCCGGGTCGGGTTCACCGTCGGCCGGACCGACGGTCGGTGCGACCGGGAGGCCGACGACGACGGGATCGCCGAGCCGGGCGGGGCAGGGGCAGTCGGCGATGAGCGGGCGGTACCGAGTGGTGCAGAGCTTCGACGGGGGTTTCATCGGCGAGGTGTCGATGGTCAACGCGTCGGCTCAGAGCCGCGGTTGGACGGTGCGGTTGGAGTTCTCCGGTGGGCGGCTGGTGACGGCCTGGGTGGAGGGCGTGCCACAGGGGACGGTCCGGCAGACCGACAACGGCTTCACGTACGTCAGCGGGGTTGACGTGCCGCCCGGCGGTTCGGTGTCGTTGCGGTTCCACCTGGAGCGGACGTCCAGCACGCCACGGGAGTGCACGGTCGACGGGGTGCGCTGCGGCGGGTTCTGAGCCGCACTTCCGCAAGGATGCTGCTGTGTTGCGACCATGTTTGCAAGGCATTGCAGAATGTTTCGGCAAGGGTTAGCGTGCGGCCAATCAGCGACCAGAGGAAGGCGTCGATGAAACCCCCGCCGAAACCGCGCACCGCTCTGCTGGCCCTTGCCTCCCTGCTCACCGTCACGCTCGTCGGCACTCCGGTCGCCGCGCATCCCGCCGCCGCGAGCCCCCGGCCGTCCGACGGGGCCCCCCTCGCGATCGGCGGCGCGACCCAGTGGCGCACCGAGCCCACCGCCGAGGCGTTGCTCAAGGCCGGGAACAACTCCGCCCGAGCCGAGCAGTTCTACTTCGTCCTGCCCGACCGGTTCGCCAACGGCGACCCCCGCAACGACCGGGGCGGCCTCACCGGCGACCGGCTGCGGACCGGTCTCGACCCCACCGACAAGGGCTTCTACCACGGCGGTGACCTCAAGGGTGTCATCGACAAGCTGGACTACATCCAGGGGATGGGCACCACGGCCATCTGGCTCGCCCCGATTTTCAAGAACCGGCCGGTGCAGGGTTCCGGCAACGACATCTCGGCCGGCTACCACGGCTACTGGATCACCGACTTCACCCAGGTCGACCCGCACTTCGGCACCAACGAGGACATGAAGCGGCTGGTCAAGCTCGCCCACCAGCGCGGCATCAAGATCTACCTCGATGTGATCGTCAATCACACCGCCGACGTCATCAAGTACGCCGAGGGTAAGTACGCCTACGTGGACAAGGCGACCTCGCCGTACACCGACGCGCAGGGGCGGGCGTTCGAGGACCGCAACTACGCCGACGGCACCCGCGCGTTCCCGCCGGTCGACAACGAGTCCTTCCCGTACACGCCGACGTTCGCGGAGCCGAAGGACGCGGGCGTCAAGGTCCCGGCCTGGCTGAACGACGTCACCATGTACCACAACCGGGGCGACTCCACCTTCGCCGGCGAGAACAGCGAGTACGGCGACTTCTTCGGCCTCGACGATCTGTGGACCGAGCGTCCCGAGGTGATCCAGGGGCTGACCAAGGCGTACGGGGACTGGATCGGCGCGACCGGCGTGGACGGGTTCCGGCTGGACACGGTGAAACACGTCAACATGGACTTCTGGCCGCAGTTCAGCCAGGGCATCGAGCGGGCCGCCGAGAAGGCCGGCAAGAAGGACTTCTTCATGTTCGGCGAGGTGTACAGCGCCGACCCGGAGATCAGCTCCAGCTACGTCCGGCAGGGCGGCCTGCCGGCCACCCTCGACTTCGCCTTCCAGGAGGCCGCCCGGGGCTTCACCGCCGGCGCCGGCTCCGCGAAGGCACTCGCCGACGTGTACGCCCGCGACGACCTCTACGCGGCCCGGGACACCGACGCGGGTCGGTTGACCACCTTCCTCGGCAACCACGACATGGGCCGGATCGGGTCGTTCATCGCCGGTGGCGGCACCGACCCGGCCAGCCACCTGCGTCGCGACCAGCTCGCGCACCAGCTGATGTTCCTGACCCGCGGCCAGCCGGTGATCTACTCCGGCGACGAACAGGGCTTCACCGGCCCCGGTGGGGACAAGGACGCCCGCCAGGACATGTTCGCCTCGTCGGTCCCCGACTACCTCGACGACGACCTGCTCGGCACCGACCGCACCCACGCCAGCGACCAGTTCGACAGGGCCCACCCGCTCTACCGGACCATCGCCGACCTGGGCCGACTGCGCCAGGCACACCCGGCGCTGCGCGACGGCGTGCAGATCACCCGGTACGCGGCCGACGGGCCGGGCGTCTTCGCCGCCTCCCGGATCGCTCCGGCCGATCGCACCGAGTACGTGGTGGCGGTGAACAACGCCGACACCGCGCAGACTGTCACCGTGGACACCTGGTCGCCCGGCGCCGCCTTCACCGGCATCTACGGCGGATCGGGCAGTACCCACGCCGACGGAGAGGGCGAGCTGACCCTCACCGTGCCGCCGCTGTCGGCGGCGGTGTACCGCGCCGGCACCCCCATCGCGTACGCGGCCGACAAGCCGACCGTCACCATCACCAACCCGCTTCCGGGCGCGGCGGTCGCCACCCGCGCGGCGGTCACCGCCCGGGTGACCGGTGACCCACTGGCGACCGTCACCGTCGCCGCCCGGGTGGCCGGTGGCCGGTGGACGCTGCTGGGCAGCGCCGACCACGCCCCGTACACCGTGCAGCACGACCTGACCGGCCTGGCCGGCGGCACCCGGATCGAGTACAAGGCGGTGGCCCGCGACGGCCGGGGTCGTATCGCCACCGCCCGGTCCACCGCCGTGGTGGGCACCCCGGCCCAGAGCAGCTCCCGAGAGTGGGCGGCGGTGCACTACCAGCGCCCCGCCGGGGGCTACGACGACTGGGGACTGTACGCCTGGGGGGACATCGACCCGGCGTACGTCACCGAGTGGCCCAAGGGGCAGCCGTTCGCCGGGGAGGACTCCTACGGCCGGTTCGCCTGGGTGAAACTCAAGCCCGGGGCGACGTCGGTGAACTTCCTGGTGGTCGACAAGGCTGGCACGAAGGACGTCGCCCAGGACCGCAGCATCGACCTCACCCAGACCGGCGAGATCTGGCTCAAGCAGGGCGATCCGGCGATCTACCCGAGCCGACAGGCGGCCACCGGTGAGCCGGACCCGCCGGTCGACGAGGGCACCGCCGTGCTCCATTACCGGCGGGCCGACGGCAACTACGACGGCTGGGGCCTGCACCTGTGGGACGGCGCGGCCAACCCGACCGAGTGGTCCGCGCCGCTGCGGCCGACGTCCGTCGACGCGTTCGGGGCGGTGTTCCGGGTGCCGCTGGCGGCCGGCGCCACCGGGCTCAACTACATCATTCATCAGGGCGACACCAAGGACCTGCCCGACGACCAGCGACTCGACTTCGCCAGTGCCGGCCGGGAGGTGTGGCTGCTCGCCGCCACGCCGGGTCGCCTGCTGCCGTCGACGGCCACCACCGCCAACGGGGACACCGACATCAGCAAGCAGAAGGCGCACTGGATCGACCGATCCACCGTGGCGTGGCAGACACCGCCGACCGACGGCAGGACGTACGCGCTGATCGCCGCGCCGACCGGCGGAGTCACAGTGGTCGACGGCGAGCTGACCGGGACGTACACCAGGTTGCCGCTGCGGGCGCAGCGCAACGGGCTCACCGAGGCCCAGCGCGACCGGTTCCCGCACCTGTGGTCGTACCGTAGCTTCACGCTGGACCGGGCGGACCTGGCCAAGGTCCCGGCGGCGCTGCGGGGGCAGCTGCTGGTCACCGAGCGCGACGCCGAGGGTGCGCTGCTCGCCGCCACCGGCGTGCAGATCCCCGGCGTGCTCGACGACGTCTACTCCCGGGCGACCGACGCCACCCTCGGGCCGACCTTCGCGGGCCGGACGCCGAGCCTCGCGCTGTGGGCACCGACCGCCCGGAGCGTGGCGCTGCAACTGTTCGACTCGCCCACCGCCGCGCCGAGGACGGTGCCGATGCGCCGCGACGACCGCACCGGCGTCTGGTCGGTGCGCGGCGACCACACCTGGACCGGCAAGTTCTACCGGTACGAGGTGCGGGCCTGGCAGCCGGCGGCGCAGCAGGTGGTCACCGCGTTGGTCACCGACCCGTACTCGGTCGCCCTCGCCGCGGACTCCACGCACAGCCAGCTCGTCGACCTGAACGACCCGGCGCTGGCCCCGACGGGCTGGCGGACGCTGCGCAAACCGGCACCGGTGCCGCCGGCGAAGGCGCAGATCACCGAGCTGTCGGTGCGGGACTTCTCGATCGCCGACGACACCGTGCCGGCCGAACGGCGGGGGACGTTCCTCGCGTTCACCGAACCGAAGAGCGCCGGCATGACCCACCTGCGGGCGCTCGGCGACGCCGGGATCACCCACCTGCACCTGCTGCCGGCGTTCGACTTCGCGACGATCCCGGAGAGGCGGGTCGACCAGCGCCAGCCGGCCTGCGACCTGGCGGCGCTTCCGCCGGATTCGCCGGCGCAGCAGAAATGCGTGGCGGCGGTCGCCGAGACCGACGGCTACAACTGGGGGTACGACCCGCTGCACTACACCGTGCCGGAGGGCGGCTACGCCGTCGACCCGGTCGGCGCGGCACGGACCACCGAGTTCCGGCGGATGGTCGCCGGGGTGAACGACGCCGGGCTGCGGGTGGTCATGGACGTGGTCTACAACCACACGTCGGCGGCCGGCACCGACGCGAAGTCGGTGCTCGACCAGATCGTGCCCGGCTACTACCACCGGCTGCTGGAGGACGGCACGGTGGCCAACTCCACCTGCTGCGCCAACACCGCGCCCGAGCACGCCATGATGGGCAAGCTGGTGGTCGACTCACTGGTCACCTGGGCCAAGCAGTACAAGGTGGACGGTTTCCGCTTCGACCTGATGGGCCACCACCCGAAGGCGAACATCCTGGCTGTGCGCAGGGCACTCGACCGCCTCACCGTCGCCCGCGACGGCGTGGACGGCCGGTCGATCCTGCTCTACGGCGAGGGCTGGAACTTCGGCGAGGTCGCGAACGACGCCCGTTTCGTCCAGGCCACCCAGACCAACATGGCCGGCACCGGCATCGGCACCTTCAACGACCGGCTGCGCGACGCGGTGCGCGGTGGGGGACCGTTCGACGCCAATCCACGGGTGCAGGGTTTCGCCTCCGGGCTCTACACCGACCCGAACGGCGACGCGGTCAACGGGTCACCGGAGGAGCAGAAGGCCCGGCTGCTGCACGCCCACGATTTGATCAAGGTGGGGCTCACCGGCAACCTGCGCGGCTACCGGTTCACCGACACCGCCGGGCGTCAGGTCACCGGGGCCCAGGTGGACTACAACGGCTCGCCGGCCGGCTACACCGCGGCGCCGGGGGAGGCCGTCACCTACGCCGACGCGCACGACAACGAGATTCTGTACGACGCGTTGGCGTACAAGCTGCCGCAGGCCACCACGGCGGCGGACCGCTCCCGGATGCAGGTGCTGGCGCTCGGCACGGTGGTGCTGGGACAGGGCACCGGGTTCGTCACCGCCGGCACCGAGCGGCTACGGTCGAAGTCGCTGGACCGCAACTCGTACAACTCCGGTGACTGGTTCAACCAGATCCGCTGGAACTGCGACCAGGGCAATGGGTTCGGCGCCGGTCTGCCGCCCGCGCCGGACAACGAGGACAAATGGCCGTACGCGAAGCCGCTGCTGGCCGACCCGGCGCTGGTGCCGGATTGCGGGGCGATCAACACCACCGACGCCCGGTACGCCGAGTTGCTGCGCATCCGGGCGTCGTCGCCGGTGTTCGGGCTGGCCACCGCCGAGCAGGTGCAGCAGCGGGTGGCGTTCCCGCTGTCCGGTGCGCAGGAGACGCCGGGCGTGCTGACCATGACCCTGGACGCCCGTGGGCTGGGCGGGCCGTGGAAGTCACTGACCGTCGTGTTCAACGCCACCCCGTCGGCGGCGACGCAGACGGTGACCGCTCTGAGCGGAGCGGACGTGGCACTGCACCCGGTGCTGGTCGACTCGGCCGACCCGGTGCTGCGCACCGCCTCGTTCGACCGGGCGGCCGGCACGTTCACCGTACCGGCGCGCAGCGTGGCGGTGTTCGTCCAGAAGTGACGTGGGACCGGCCCCCTTCCGCGTCTCGCGGAAGGGGGCCGGCCCGTTGTGCTGGTGTTGTGCCGTCGTCACCCGAGGGTGCTGTTTCGTCGTCACCCGGAGGTGATCAGGCGAAGCAGTTCTCGATGGTGCCGCCCGGGATGGCCAGGCAGTTGGTCGGACGGTTCGCGGTGATGGCGGACTTGTCGTCCACGTTCACGTCTCCGAAGAAGCTGAAGACACCGCCCGGCTCGAAGGTGGAGAAGTTGTGGGCGACCTTCGTCTTCAGCAGGTTGACCTCGCCGAAGATGTTGAAGATGCCGCCGCCGACCCCGATCGGACCCACGGCCCGGTTGCCGACAACCTCGCTGTCGCGCAGCGTGGTGACGCTGCCGGCGTTGAAGAGCCCGCCGCCGAAGAAGCCGGCGGTGTTGTCCTTGATGCTGCTCTTCTCGAACGTGGCCACGCTGTCGAAGGCGATGGCCACACCGCCACCGACACCGGCGGTGCTGTTCTTCTCGATGGTGGCCTTGTGCAGGTTCAGCTGGCTGTCCGCTGCGGCGATACCGCCGCCAGCGAGAACCGCGGTGTTCGAGACGAACTTGGTCTCGTACGCGGTGGTGTTGCCCTCGATGTCGAGGTAGCCACCGCCGAAGCCCAGCGTCTCGTTGTCGGTGATCTCGGCCTTCTTGAGCTCGACCGTTCCGCCGTCGACGTCCTCGGTGAAGATCTCCGCGGCGCCGTTGGAGATACCGCCACCACCGATGACGGCGGTGTTGTCCTTGATCTTCGACTCCTCGACCTTGAGGAGGCCGGCGTTGAAGACGCCGCCACCGAAGAAGAAGGCGGTGTTACGGGTCACGGTGCTGTGCCAGATCTTCGTGGTGCCGAAGTTGGCAACACCACCACCGTTGCCGCCCGACTGGTTCAGGACGACCTCGGACTCCAGGATCTCGGCGGTGCCACCCGGCTGGACCAGGATGCCGGCACCGTCGTTCTCCTCCGGCTGCTCGACGAGCGGCGTGACGACGCCCGGCGTGGCCTTCGGGGTGACCTTCGGCGCGGCCTTCAGGCCCGCCTTCGGGTTGGCCTGCCGCGCGCTGAGCGCCTGGGCCAACGAGGTGCCCGCCTTCACCTGCGCGGCGAGCGCCTCGGAGTCCGAGTACGCCGCCCAGACCGCAGCCGGCTCGACACTGTTCTCCAGTTCGAGGGTCTGGCCACCCTTGATGGTCAGGCCCTTGATCGTGAGGTGACCACCAGCGCCGACGTTGAGGATGCGGAAGTAGTCCGCGGTGGCTTCCCGAGAGATCGTGGTGTGCTCGCCCTTGAGCGTGATCCGCTCGGTGATCACCGGGAGGCCGTTGCCCTGGTAGTCGTTGCGGGTCAGGTTGTAGGTGCAGCCCTTGGCCAGCTCCAGCACACCGCCGTGCTTGTTGTTGGCGAACACGATCGCCTGGATCAGCTTGTCGGTGTCGCAGGGCACCTCCTTCCCGCGCTCGTGGTCCTTGTCCCGGTTCTTGTCCTTGTCCCGGTCCTTGTTGCGGTCCTTGTTGCGGTCCTCGTCCTTGTCCCAGTCGCGCGCCTCGTCACCCCGCTGGTCGCCGTCCTTGCTGACCTGCGCGGTGTTCCAGTTGAGGCCGACCGCTCCGGCGCTGCCCGCGACGCCCACCGCCGCGAGACTGATCACGCCCGTCAAACCGGCCACGCCACTGGCGAGCCAGAGCTTGCGGCGGCGCTTGGCCGTCGCCCGCCCGGAGGCTTCGTTGTTCGTTAGGTAGTTGGACATCGGAGCTCTCTGCCCTCTCCTCGTACCAGACAGGGTCGCCGCCGTCAGACGGGCGTCCCCTGCTACAAATCGGTTGTAGCTCCCAAAACCACCGTATGAGAAGGTTCCTCGCCTCGCGGGCTTATCCGAGAGAAGCCCACATTCGGTTCATGTTGCACCCAGCGAGGTCCGGACCGACACACCCCACCCAAGCCGGCCGGCAGGCCCGTGACCTGCCCAAATGGGTACGCCCCTCCGTGCCGTGACCGGCTCGGAGGGGCGCGCCCTCTATGTGGATCAGCCACCCGTTCCGGTCAGAAGCAACCGGGAACGTTCAGGCAGTTGGTGGGGCGGTTGGCGGACACCACAGACTCGTCGTCCAGGCGCACGACGCTGAAGAGGCCGTTGGAGATCCCGCCGGGCGGCAGGGTGGCGAAGTTGTGCGTGACCTTCGTCCGGTGGAGGCTGACCTCGCCGCCATCGGTGTTGTAGATGCCGCCGCCGCTGCCCAGCGGGCCGACGGCCCGGTTGCCCGTGACCTCGCTGTCGCGCAGCGTGGTGACGCTGTCATCGTTGTAGAGGCCGGCACCGAAGAAGCCCGCCGTGTTGTCCTTGATCTTGCTGTTCTCGATCGTCGCGACGCTGTCGAAGGCCACGGCCAGCCCGCCACCCACGCCGGCGGTGCTGTTCTTGACCACCGTGGCTTCCTTGAGGGTGAGCTGGCTGTCGGCCACCGCGACGCCACCACCGGCGAGGACGGCGGTGTTGTCGCTGACCGTCGTCTGGTGCAGCGTCGTGGTGCCCTCGACATCCAGGACGCCGCCGCCGAAGCCCAGCGTCTCGTTGTCGGTGATCTCGCTCTTGTGGAGCCAGACCGAGCCACCGTCGACGTCCTCGGTGAAGATCTCCGCGGCACCGTTGGAGATGCCGCCGCCACCGATGATTCCGGTGTTGTCCTTGATCTTCGACTCGTCGACCTGGAGCACGCCCGCGTTGAAGATGCCACCGCCGAAGAAGAAGGCGGTGTTGTGCGCAACCGTCGTCTTGCTGAGCCTGGTGCTGCCGAAGTTGGCCAGCCCGCCGCCGTTGCCGCCGGACTGGTTGTAGAGCAACTCGCTGTCCAGGATCTCAGCGCGACCGCCGGGCTGCACCAGCACCCCGGCGCCGTCGGTGAACCCGGGCTCCTCGACCAGCGGCGTCACCGCCGGCCCGGCTACGGGCTTGGCGGCTACCGGCTTGGCGGCTGCGGCTACCGGCTTGGCGGCTGCGGCTACCGGCTTGGCGGCTTTGGTGGCCGTCGGTGCGGCCTTGGTGGCTGCCGCCGGGGCCTTGGCTGCCGCTGCTTTCGCTGCCGTCGGTTTGGCCGCGGGTTTGGCCGCGGGTTTGGCGGCGGGCTTGGCGGCGGGCTTGGCGGCGGGCTTGGCGGCGGTCGCCGCCGGCTTCGCGGCCGTGGCAGCTGCGGGCTTGGCTGCCGGCTTGGCTGCCGGCTTGGACACGGTGGATTGGACCACGGCCGAGTACGGCGCCCAGACCGTCGCCGGGTCGGCGGTCATCGGAGAATCGAGGGTTTGGCCACCCCGGATGCTCAGGCCCTTGAGGGTGAGGTGCCCGCCGGGGCCGACGTTGAGGATGCGGAAGTAGTCGGCGGTGGCCGCACGACCGATGGTGGTGTGCTCGCCCTTCAGGGTGATGTGCTCGGTGATCACCGGAAGGCCGTTGCCGTCTTGGTTGCGAGTCAGGGTGTACGTGCAGTCCCGGGCCAGCTCCAGCACACCGCCGTCCTTGTTGTTGGCGAACGTGATCGCCTGGATCAGCTTGTCGCTGTCGCACGGAACCTGTTTGGTGCGGTCCCTCTCGTCCTGCTTGCCGTCCTTGCCGTCCTTGCCGTCCTTGCTGTCCTTGCCGTTCTTGCCGGACTGGTCGTCGAAGCCGCTCCAGTCGTCGCCGCTCCACTCGTCGTCCTGACCGCCGTCATCGTGAGCGCCAATCTTGTTCGCGCCGCCGTCGTCGCTGACGTTCTGCCGGTTGGTCGACGGCTGCGCGTCGGACACCTGGTCCGACTTTGGCTTGTCGTTCCGAGCGGCGACACCGCCCAGGGCCGCCAGGCCGACCACGCCGGTCAGCCCGGCCACGCCGGCGACCCAGAGCGCCCGCCTTCGTCGTGTCGGCGGAGCTGTCGAGGCCCCGCCGTCGGTACTCGTTACGTCGTTGGACATCAGAGCCTTCCGTCCTCTCCTGCTACCAGACGGGATCGCACCGCCCGAGGCGCCACGACCAGCTACAAATAGGTTGTAGCCACTGATCTCCACCGTATGAGAACCATCTTCGCGATGCGGACGTATCCGAGATAACCGCACATTCGGCCCAGGTGAGGCGAGGGCCGGCAACCGGCTCGGGCCGGCAGGGAAGGGCGTGACCAGCACGAACGCCGATGTGCAGATGTCGCACGTCTCCCGCCTTCCGACGTGATCCACTCGGCTTTGCGGATAACGCGGTATCGGAGCCGCAGTGATAGGCCGACTTCACGAAAGCCGAGTCGATCATCGCCGCCAGTCCCGCTACACAACGAACGCCGACCTCCGCTGGTCGGGCGGAGGCCGGCGTTCCGGTGGTCGTCGAGTGGTCGGGACAGGCTGGCGGAGCTGGCGGGACTGGCGGGACAGGCTGGCGGGACAGGCGGGACAGGCTGGCGGAGCTGGCGGGACTGGCGGGACAGGCTGGCGGGACCGGCTCGGCCGCGGGGCGCGCGCCGGCGTCTCGCTGGTCAGCCAGGGAGCCGGGGACCGGCCTCGCGCTGCTCGGCCAGCCAGGTCTCCACCTCGTCGGAGGTGCGCGGCAGCCCGGCCGACATGTTCACCGCACCGGTCGCGGTGACCAGCACGTCGTCCTCGATCCGAATGCCGACACCGCGCAGCTCGGCGGGGACCAGCTCATCTTCCGGCTGGAAGTACAGGCCCGGCTCGACGGTGAGCACGTAGCCCTCGCCCAGCGCGCCTTCGCGGTACGTCTCCTTGCGGGCGTTCGAGCAGTCGTGCACGTCGATGCCGAGCATGTGGCCGAAGCCGTGCAGCGTCCACCGCCGGTAGACCGTCGACTCCTCGTCCATCGCCTCGTCCACGCTGACCGGCAGCAGACCCAGCTCGGCCAGACCCTCGGCGAGCACCCGCATGCAGGTCAGGTGGACGTCCTTGAACTTCACCCCGGGGCGGATGGCCTCGATGCCAGCCTGCTGTGAGGCGTACACGATGTCGTAGACCTGGCGCTGTAGCGCGGTGAACCGGCCGGTAACCGGCAGGACCCGGGTCACGTCGGCGGTGTAGAGGTTGCGGCCTTCGACACCCATGTCCATCAGCAGCAGGTCACCCGGTCGGGTGGCGCCGTGGTTGTGCACCCAGTGCAGGATCGTGGCGTGCTCGCCGGCACCGACAATCGAGCCGTACCCGACGTCGTTGCCGTCGTGGCGGGCCCGCAGCGCGAAGACACCCTCCAGCAGCCGCTCGGAGACCGCCCGGTCGGCCGGCAGGATCCGGGCCACGTCCTCGAAGCCGCGCACGGTGGCGTCGATCGCGTCCTGGAGTTGGCCGATCTCCCACTCGTCCTTGACCAGCTTCATCTCCGAGATGGCGATGGCCAGCTCCCGGTCCCGGGCCGGCTGCCCCTCGGCGCGGGGTCCGTCGTAGGGGCGGACGGCCGCGTCCACCCGGGCGTCGAAACCGCGCAACACCCGGGTACGCCCCGGAGCCAGGTCGGCGAGCGTCGCCTCCAGGCCGGTCAGGTCGGCGGTGGGCAGGCCCAGCTCGGTCGACTTCTCGCCGAGGGTGTGCCGCCGGCCCACCCACAGCTCCCCGTTGCGGCTGCGGAAGAACTCGTCGGTCTCCCGGGAGGACCGGGGCCGCATGTACAGCGTCGCGTCGTGCCCCGAGCCGTTCGGGCGCAGCACCAGCACGCTGTCGGCGTCGTGGTCGCCGGTCAGGTAGGCGAAGTCACTGCCCGGCCGGAACGGGTAGTCGGTGTCGTTGGCCCGGACCTTGTCGGTGCCGGTGGGAATCACCAGCGTCTCGCCGGGGAACGCCGCCGAGAGGGCCGCCCGCCGCTTGGCGTAGTTGGGCGTCTCCGGGCGGGGCGTCACGGGAAGCGCGGTGTCGCGCCAGCCCTGCCGCATGAAGGACAGGAACGCCTCCGGGAAGTCCGGATCGTGCGATTCCGTACCGTCCGTCGGCGTACCGTCGGTGCGTCCCTCGGTCATTGCGCCGCTCCCTCCGCTTCGTTGCTGGTCCCGACGGTACCGCGCGCCCGATCGGCGGCGCCGCCCCCCGGAGTCGGGTGGATCGACGGACGGCTGCAAGGGCCGACAGGGCGCGTGGAAAGATGGCCACCATGTGCGGACTTCTGGCCTTCTTCAGCGCGAACGGCAACGCCGCCGCGCATCGCGACCACATCGCCGGAGCGTTGGAATGCCTGCACCACCGCGGCCCCGACGAGACCGGGGTCGAGGTGGTCGGCGACGCCTCCGGCCGGTACGCGGACGGCGTGTTCGCCCACAAGCGGCTGGCCATCATCGACGTCGCGTCGAGCCACGAGCCACTGCCCTACGCGAACGGCCGTTACCTGCTCACGTTCAACGGCGAGATCTACAACTACATCGAGCTGCGCGAGGAGTTGATCAGGAACTTCGGTGCCCAGTTCGCCACCGCGGGCGACGGTGAGGTGATCGTCGCGGGCTACCACTTCTGGGGCGAGCAGGTGCTCACCCGGCTGCGGGGCATGTTCGCCTTCGTCATCTGGGATCGGCAGGAGCGTCGGGCGTTCGGTGCCCGCGACTACTTCGGCATCAAGCCGATGCACTACCTGGAGACCGCCGACGGCCTCTACCTGGCCTCGGAGAAGAAGGCACTGCTGCCGTTCGCGCACAGCAACTACCAGGGCGACGCGGGCGTCGACACGGCCAACCTCAGCCATTACCTGACCCTGCAGTACGTCCCCGAGCCCGGCACCCTGCACAAGGGCATCAGCCGGATCGGCTCCGGGGAGTACCTGAACTGGACCCCGGGCGGCCGGATCGACGTCCGCCGGTGGTACCGGCCGGTGTTCCGGCCGGCGCCGGTCGACGACGAGCAGAAGCTCTACCACGAGATCCGCGAGACGCTGCGGGAGAGCGTGCGCATGCACATGCGCTCCGACGTGCCGGTGGGCTCGTTCCTGTCCAGTGGCATCGACTCCACGGCGGTGGTCGCGCTGGCGCGGGAGTTCAACCCGAACATCCTGACCTTCACCGTCGGCTACGACGTGCCGGGGTACTCGGAGATCGACGTCGCCCAGGAGTCGGCCCGGCACCTCGACGTCACCACCATCCCCACCAAGATCGGTCCGCAGGACATGATCGACGCGCTACCGAAGATCGTCTGGCACCTGGATGACCCGGTGGCCGACCCGGCGCTGGTGCCGCTGTACTTCGTGGCCAAGAAGGCCGCCGAGCACGTCACGGTGGTGCTCTCCGGTGAGGGCGCGGACGAGTTCTTCGGCGGCTACACGATCTACCGGGAGCCGCTGTCGTTGGGCACCGTCAACGGTCTGCCCGGCGGTGTGCAGAAGGGGCTGCGCGCGGTCTCCAAGGCGATCCCGCAGGGCGTCAAGGGCAAGAGCTTCCTGGAACGGGGCACCACCCCGATCGAGGAGCGTTACTACGGCAACGCCCGGATGTTCACCGAGGAGGAGAAGCAGCAGCTGATGCGCCGCTACGACCCCTCGGTGCGCTACACCGACGTCACCGCCCCGATCTACGCCGAGTGCACAGAGCTGGACGACGTCACCAAGATGCAGTACGTCGACCTCTACACCTGGCTGCGCGGCGACATCCTGGTCAAGGCCGACCGCATCTCGATGTCGCACTCGCTGGAGGTGCGGGTGCCGTTCCTCGACCGCGAGGTCTTCGACGTCGCGGCGAAGATCCCGGTCGACCTGAAGCTGCCGCCGCGCTCCGACGCCACCAAGTACGCCATGCGTCAGGCGTTGCAGGGGGTCGTGCCGCCGGCCATCGTCAACCGCAAGAAGCTGGGCTTCCCGACCCCCACCCGGGTCTGGCTGCGCGGCGAGATGTACGAGTGGGCCCGGCACGTGCTCAGCACCTCGGGTGCGGGCGACCTGCTCGACCTGTCGTACGCGTTGCGGCTGCTCGACGAGCACAAGCGGGAGGAGGCCGACCACTCCCGCAAGGTGTGGACGGTGCTGATCTTCTGCATCTGGCACGCCATCTTCGTGGCCAAGACCCTCGACCCGGGCATCCAGCGCAATCAGTCGGCGCTGCTCACGAAGCCGGTCGTCGGATCCATGGTCCGCTGACCCACGCCCCACCCTGTTGATCAAGAGGTTTGCGTCATCCGGAGCGGTTCCGGTGACGCAAACCTCTTGATCGTTTCAGGTGGTGGTTAGCGGCGGGCGCAGGTGACCGTGGGGAGTCCGTTGGTTCCTGTGGAGCTCGCTAGGAAGCCGAACGTGGTGGTGCCTCCCGGTGCGACCGTGCCGTTGTAGGCGACGTTCGTCGCCGTCACCGACGAGCCGGACGACGTCTGTGTGGCACCCCAGATCTGACTGATCGACTGTCCGTTGGGCCAAGTCCAGCTCGCGGTCCAACCGGCGAACGGCGTACTGCCGTGATTCATGATCGTGACCTCGCCCTGGAAGCCGCCCTGCCAGGTGCTGCTCACCTTGTAGGCGGCCATGCAGTCACCGCCGGCCGGCGGCGGGGTGGTCGGCGGCGGGGTGGTGGGCGGCGGGGTGGTCGGCGGCGGGGTGGTCGGCGTGCCACCCGGACCCACGCCGGTGACCTGGCCGTTGCCGCCGTCGAAGGTCACGTCGGAGCAGCCGAAGAAGTTCTCCTGCGAGTCCGAGCGGACCCAGCGGGAGTAGATGATGTGCCGGCCACTCTTACCCGACGGCAGGTTGCCGCTGAAGTAGTAGTGCCCATCGTTGGTGCCGACCGCCCCGCGCTGCGGCGGGTTGGTCACCGTCAGGAACGGCTCCTCCAGGTCACTCCAGGCCAGCGCCCGGGTCGGGCTCCAGCTGTTCTTCGTCACGTAGAAGTAGAACGTGCCCGGGTGGTGCGCCCAGTTGCTGTACTTGAAGTCCAACCGCGCCCCGGCGGTCAGGTGGGTCAGCGGCCAGTCGGTGCGCGGCAGATCATAGCCGCGGAAACCGGTGTTGCCGCCGCTGCACAGTTGCCCGTCCGGGATGAAGCCGGTGGTCCGGCCGCCAGCGTCGGAGCGCAGCACGCTGAACCAGTTGTAGAGCGAGTTCGCCCCGCTCTGCGCTACCGCGGCAGAGCACGCGGGGTTGTTCGGCCTGATCTCACCGGTCTGGCTGCGGCCGTCCTGCCAGCACAGGTAGGTGCGGCTGCCCGGCGTCATCGCCGCGCCGTGCGCGGCGGCCGGCTGCGGATTGGACGCCAGGGCGACGGCGCCCAGCGCGAGGGTCACGGCCGCGGTGAGCAACGCGGCCGTACGGGAACGATTCACGGGTTCTCCTGACTCGCGAGGCGCGCTGCCTGAGGCGCCCCGCCGCAATCGGGTCGGATGTGGCCTGATCGCCCCGCTGTCGTGAGCGGTGCGACGATCACAGCGACGTGCCCCGGCGGAACAGCCAGTGGACGTGCGCCGTCGACGGTCCTGTCCTGGACCGGTGCCCTCGCGTCTAACCAACCCGGCAACCGGCGGCGCCGCAGCCCTCGCACCGCCCGGTACGCGTCATCCCACCACGTCATGTGGCCGCAACGCAATAGCCGTTCCTCGATGAATGAGAAGAGCCACCGGCCGGCGTCGCACGCCATATCCTGCGTACGGGGAGAGGGAACGGAGAGGCTGCCGCCGGTGCCGGACGTGTTCGACGAGGTGCACCGCCGGTGCCGCGACGGTGAGCCGGTCGCGCTGGCCACCGTCGTGGCCACCTGGCACTCCGCCCCGCAACCGCCCGGCGCCGCCATGGCGGTCGCGACCGACGGCACCGTCATCGGCAGCGTCTCCGGCGGCTGTGTCGAGGCCGATCTGTACGAGCGAGCCCGCCGCGTACTCGACACCGGCCAAGCCGAGCTGTGCCGCTACGGGATCAGCGACGACGACGCGTACGCCGTGGGGCTGACCTGCGGCGGCATCCTCGACGTGTTCGTGGAACGGGTCGACCCCAGCGCCGTCCCGGAGCTGGACGCGGTCGCCGCCGCCCGCCGCGACGGCCACCCGGCGGCGATCGTCACCTGCGTGGCCGCCCACGCCGACGGCCCACTCACCGAGGCCCGTGCCGATCCGCCGACCGACCCGGCCCGGCGGCTGGGCCGACGGCTGGTGCTGACCGGCCAGGGGTCGATCGGCTCGCTCGGCGACGACCGGCTCGACGACGCCGCCAGCGCCGACGCCCTCGGTCTGCTCGCCGCCGGGCACAGCGGGATGCTCCGGTACGGGTACCACGGGCAACGCCGAGGCGGCGGCATCAGCCTCTTCGTGACCGTGTACGCCACCCCGCCCCGGATGATCGTCTTCGGGGCGATCGACTTCGCCGCCGCGGTGGCCCGGATCGGCGCGTTCCTCGGCTACCGGGTCACCGTCTGCGACGCCCGGCCGGTCTTCGCCACCGCGCGACGCTTTCCCGAGGCGGACGAGGTGGTGGTGCAGTGGCCGGACCGCTACCTGCGTACGGAGTTGGCGGCCGGTCGGCTCGACGAACGGGCGGTGGTGTGCGTGCTGACCCACGACCCGAAGTTCGACGTGCCGTTGCTGGAGTTGGCCCTTCGCCACCCGCTGGCGTACGTCGGCGCGATGGGCTCACGGCGTACCCACGACGAGCGGCACAAGCTGCTGAGCGAGGCGGGGCTCAGCCCGGCGCAGCTCGCCCGGCTCGCGTCCCCGATCGGGTTGGATCTCGGTGGTCGTACCCCGGAGGAGACCGCGGTGAGTGTGGCCGCGCAGATCGTCGCGGCCCGGTGGGGCGGCACCGGCCGTCCCCTCGCTGCGCTGGACGGGCCCATCCACCAGCCGGGGTAGCGCGGCGTTGCGTCGCCTTCGGCGCCCACCGGGCCCCGCGCTGTGCCAGCCTGGTGCCACGGCGATCGGTTCGGCGAGCGGCGGCCGGTGGCGACGACGAGAGGATCGGCATGGGATACGCGGTGGTGCTCGGCGAGGCGCTCGTCGACCTGCTCGACAGCGAACTCGACGGGGAGCGGGTCTATCGGCAGGCCATCGGCGGCGGACCGCTCAATGTCGCCGTCGGGGTGGCCCGACTCGGCGGTGCGGCACAGTTCGTCGGCTCGCTCGGTGACGACGCGCTGGGCGGCCGGATCCGCGCCTTCCTCACCGCGGCCGACGTCGGGGTGGCCGGTGCGATCACGGTTCCGGCGCCGACCACGCTTGCGGTGGTCACGTACGCCGGGCCGGAGCCGGACTTCCGGTTCTACGGCGAGCCGGCGTCGTACGGACTGCTCGGCCCCGACGATCTGGATCTCGCGCTGTTGGAGGGCGCCGACGTGCTCTACTGCGGCTCGATCGTGCTGCTGCGACCCGGCACGCTGGCCGCCGCCCGACGTGCCTGGTCACTCGCCACCGGTCTGCGGGTCTTCGACCCGAACGTGCGTCCCCGGCTGCTGAACGGACCGGCCGCGCTGGAGGAGTTGCGGGCGGTGGTGGCCGAGTTCGCCGCCGGAGCGCACCTGGTCAAGCTGAGCGCCGCCGACGCCGTGCTGCTCTATCCCGGCGAGCCGGTCGAGGGGGTGGCGGCGTACCTCCGCGAGCTGGGGGCAGCCACGGTGGTGGTGACGCTCGGCGCGGCCGGTGCGGTGCTGGCCGCCGCCGACGCCGACCCGGTCCGGGTGCCGGCCCCCAAGGTCAACGCGATCGACGCCACCGGCGCCGGTGACTCGGTGATGGCCGCGCTGATCGCCGACCTGCTCGCCGACGGCGAGCCGGAGGACCCGCAGGGCTGGGCCGAGCGGGTCGCCTTCGCACTGCGGGTGGCCGGCCTGGTCTGCGAGTCCCCAGGCGGCGCCACCGCCATGCCCACCCGCGCCGCCGTCCAAAACCGCTACAACACCTAACTCGGAAGTAGACCTACTTCCTCCCGGTTAGGGCCGCTTCGCGCAGCGGAGCGACAGGGACTAACCCCACCCCGCACCCCCGACCCCCGCGCCGATCTTGCAGTTTCGGTCGTCCTTTAGTCCGCTTTGCTCATCTTCATGCCCACACAAAGTGCAAGATCGCGGCAGAGGGGGCGCGCGGGGGGAGGGCAGGGGGGCGCGCGGGGGGGCGACGAGGGAGGACGGGTGGCGCCGGCGCCTACCGGCCGTGGCGGCGTACCCAGGCGTGGCCCGGGTCAGGCAGCGCCGGTCAGTTCGAGGTAGCCGCGGTGCGCGGCGACCAGGGCGGGGCGGGCACCGAAGGGAGCCTCGGCGGCCACCCGCTCCGCGGGCGCGCTGCCGGTGTGCGCGGCCCGGATCAGCCAGGCCAACTTCGCCAGCTCCGCGTGCTGGGCGCGGACGAAGTCGACGTCCACCGGGTCACCGTGGCCCGGGATCACCACCGTGCGCGCGGTGGTCAGCCGGAGCAGGTCCGCGACCGCGTCCGGCCACTGCAGCGGGTACGAGTCCTCGAAGGCGGGCGGGCCGCTCTGCTCCACCAGGTCCCCGGCGACCACCACGTCGGCGTCCGGCACGTGCACCACCAGGTCGGCCTCGGTGTGCCCGCGCCCCGGGTGCCGCAGCAGCACCCGCCGGCCGCCCAGGTCGAGAGCCGTCTCGACGTGCACGGTGTGCGTGGGGGCGAGCAGTGGGGTGTCGGCCAGCTCGGCGGCGAGCGCCGGGTGCTCGGTGCGCAACTCCTCGTACGCCTCCCGGCGCAGCCGCTCCGGCTCCTCGCGCAGGGCGGTGGCGGCCAGTTCGTGCGCGTACACCGGGCGGGGTGGGTCGCCGGCCAGGACGGCGTTGCCAAAGCAGTGGTCGTAGTGGTGGTGGGTGTTGACCAGCGTCAACGGACGGTCGGTGACCGCCCGCACGGCCGCGGCGAGCGCGGTGGCCTGGGCGGCCGACGAGAGCGTGTCCACCAGAAGCGCCTCGTCGTCACCGACGACCAGGGTGACATTGACCCGCAGCAGCGGCTCGACCAGCACGTGCACCCGATCGGCGACCTCGACGAAACCGGCGTTCACGACGCCCGCCCAGCGCGCTCGACGAAGCGTTTCCGGTCGACCATGATCCGGTCCACCCGGCCCCGGGCCACCGTCTGGTCGCCGTCGCTGACCGTGACCTCGAACGACAGCCGGCGACCGTCGACGGCCGCCAACAGCGCCTGCGCCCGGACCGTCCGGCCGACCACGGTCGGCGCCAGGTGCTCCAGCTCGACCCGGGTGCCCACGGTCGTCGAACCCGGCGGCATCCCGGTCGCCGTCGCCGCGACGGTGGCGGCCTCGGCCAGCGCCAGCACCCGGGGAGTGCCCAGCACCGGTACGTCCCCGGAACCGACCGCCTGCGCGGTGTCCGCGTCGGTGACGGTCAACTCGATCTGGGCGGTCAGACCCGGCGCGAAGGCCGGCTCGGGCTGCTCCTGCATGGTCGTCAGCCTAGGTGCTCACCGGGCTCGCCGAGCACGCGCCCGGCGATCCGGGCGCACCCACCCCCAGCGACCACCGGGTGGTCCCCGTCGGTCGATCCGTCCCCGTCGTTAACCTTGACGACGATGGCCGTCGTGACTGACCCCCAGCCCCCCGCCCGGACCGACCCGCCCGCGTCCCCGGACGGGGGTCGTCGGCGCGTCGTCGCCATGACCATCTGGGCGGTCGCGTTCGTCGGCGCGTGGCTGGCCATCGGATTGCCCACCGACCCGGCGTACGCCTTTGTCTGGATCTGGGCCGCGACCATCGCCTGGAACAGCGAGCGGCCGTGGCGCAGTCACCTGCGTTTCGCCCGGGACTGGGTGCCGGTGGTGCTGCTGTTCGTCGTCTACAACCTCTCGCGCGGGTTCGCCGACAACGGGGCCACCCCGCACGCCATGGAGTTGATCGTCGCCGACCGGTTCATGTTCGGCTGGGCCACCGGCGGGGAGGTGCCCACCGTCTGGTTGCAGCAGCACCTCTACCACCCGCAGGTGCACTGGTGGGATGTCGCGGCGAGCTGGGTGTACTTCTCGCACTTCGTGGTGGCGCTGGCCGCCGCCGCGGTGCTCTGGCTGCGCGACCGTCGCCGCTGGGCCGCGTACATGCGGCGCTGGGGTTTCCTCTGCGCGGCCGGCCTGGTCACCTACTTCGTCTACCCGGCCGCCCCGCCCTGGTGGGCGGCGCAGAACGGTCTGCTCACCGAGGTCGCCCGGATCTCGACGCGGGGCTGGAAGGCGTTCGGCATGCACGGCGCCGGCAACGTCCTCAACGCCGGCCAGATCGCCTCCAACCCGGTTGCCGCGATGCCGTCGCTGCACACCGCGTGGGCATTGTTCGTGGTGTTGTTCTTCCTGACCGCCACCCGCCGTCGCTGGTGGCCGCTGCTGCTCGCGTACCCGCTGGCGATGACCTTCACCCTGGTCTACTCGGGTGAGCACTACGTGATCGACGTGCTGGTCGGCTGGGCGTACGTGGGGCTGACCTTCCTGGTGGTCGGCCTGGCGGAGCGTGGCTGGGCGGCGTGGCGTGCCCGCCACCCGAAGCCCGAGTCGAACGGCCCCGCGGAGCAGCCCGCCGCCCCCGCCAACCCTGCCGACCCTGCTGCCAGCGCCGACCCCCCGACCCCCCGCGCCCCGGACACCACCCCCAACCACGCCCCAATCCCCGCCGACCACTAACGCCCCCCACCCTGCCGCCCGTCCGGCGCCCACCCCCACCCGGTGATCATGAAGTTGTTGCCCCGACACGCCGTGCGGGAGGGCAATAACTTCATGATCAACCCAACGGAGCGGGGTGGGGGAGGGAGGGAGCGGGGGAGGGAGGGGCGGGGGAGGGAGGGAGGGGCGGGGGAGGGAGAGCGTCAGGGTTGGGTGCGGGCCTGGTGGGCTCTTGTGGTCAGGTCAGCGGCCAGGGCCCAGGCCTCGGCCAGGTCGCGGTCCTGGGCGGTGGCGCCGGAGCCGCCGGCGGTGTCGGCGTGCACGGAGGCCAACCCGAGACGGCGCTGGATCGGCCCCTGCACCACCCGCACGCTCTGGATGCGGGCGTACGGCACGATCACCAACTGCCGGGTGAGCAACCCCGACCGGGTGGCGAACACCCGCTCGAACAACCCCGCGCCGA
Source organism: Micromonospora sp. NPDC050276 (assembly GCF_044459545.1). Classification (NCBI taxonomy): domain Bacteria; kingdom Bacillati; phylum Actinomycetota; class Actinomycetes; order Micromonosporales; family Micromonosporaceae; genus Micromonospora; species Micromonospora sp. NPDC050276. Next base: position 24,889 of record NZ_JBITJA010000013.1, read on the forward strand.
GCGCGGTACGGCCCAGTGGGTGCAGCCAACGGGTCCGAGGCGGCGGCGGGCTCAGCGTGAGCGCGTCGAGGCGTACCCCGGGCAGCACCTCAGCGACGATCATCGTCGCTGTCGGCAGGTCGCCGACGGGCAGCAGCCGGTCCGGCCGGTTGCGGTCGTCGGCCTCCGCGACGGAGAAACCGGCCACCTCCAGGCGTAGCCGCAGCCAGCCGTTCACCCGCCACAACAACGGCCAGGTGGCCCGTACGGTCTGTACCCGTTCCAACGGCACGGTCTGCGCCCGCGTCTCCACGAGACCGTTGTGCACCCGCAGCGTGCCCGCGTCGCGGGCCAGCCGGAAGTTCCAGTCGTCGAGCACCCGGCGGATCGGTTGCAGCAGCACACCCGCCATCGCGGTCAGCGTGCTCGCCACCGCGACGAACGACCACGACCCGGCGGTGAGGAACTGCACCACGACGAAGGCCACACCGAACGGGAGCAGGAACGCCTGCGGGGTGAGCAGTTGGCTGACCAGCAGGTTCTGGTTGCGTACCGCGTGCAGTGGCCGGCCCGGCACGGCCGGCGGCGCCGTCGTGCCCGGGGCGACCGGGGCCGCCGCGTCGCCCGGCGCGGGCAGCTGCGCCACCCGCCCGGCCAGCGCCAACAGACGTTCGCGGAGCAGGACCGCGTCACCCACCCCGAGGTACGCCAGTGGCGCCTCGGTCTTGCCCCCGCCGACCACCTCCAGACGCAGCTCGGCCAGGCCGGTCAGTTGGGCGAGCAGCGGCCGAACCACCTCCACGGCCTGCAACCGCTCCAGCGGGATGGCCCGGGTACGCCGCCAGAGCAGCCCCTCGTACACGCGTAGCTCGCGGCCCACCACGTGATAGCCGGTGTTGTACCAGCTGATCACCGACAGCACGGTCGCGCCGAGGGCCAGCATCGCCACCATGGCGGCGAACCAGCCGAAGCCCACCCGGGACAGCGTCGACCAGGACAACCCGGCGATCACCACGACCAGGGACTTGGCGCCGTGCAACACCGGGCTGAGCGGATGCAGTCGCTGCCTGGGCTCGCCGTCGCCAGCGCCCGGCGGTGCCGGCCACGGCGTGGGCACCCCCGGCGTCACGGTGCTCGGCTCGGCGGGGCCGTCGGTCATCGGGCCGGCCCCCGGTCCGGTCGGCGGCTGCCCACCCGGGTGCTCACAGCCCCTCCGCCCGGTCCTCGCCGAGCGCGGTGAGTCGATCGCGCAGCCGGGACGCCTCCGCCGGACGCAGGCCGGGCACCCGGGCGTCGCTCGCCGCCGCCGCGGTGTGCAACTGGACGGTGGCCAGGTCGAAGGCGCGCTCCAACGGCCCGGCGCTCACGTCGACGAATTGCATCCGCGAGTACGGCACGATGGAGAGCCGGCGGACCAGCAGCCCGTGCCGGACCAGCAGGTCGTTCTCCCGCTCGGCGTACCCCCAGGCCCGGACCGCGCGGACGATCGCGACGGCCCGCCACGCGCCGAGCACCAGCACGACGGCGACGGCGAGCCCGAGCAGCCAGTGGCCGCTGAACGCCCAGCCGACCGCCGTCACCGCCAGCCCGATGGCGACCACGATCGCCAGTCGGATCAGCTCCACCCAGATCAGGTCGGTGGAGATCGGCTGCCAGTTGACCGTGTCCGGCCAGGGTTCCAGCGGACCCCGGTCACCCGGCGCGGCCGTCAGCAGCGGGCCGGGCTCGGGCGGCAGGAGGCCGGGGGGCGGCAGGTCGGGTGCGCGCTGGCCGGCGTCGGTTGCCGGCCGATGGCCGGGCGGCAGCGCGCCCGGTGGCAGCGGGGCGGGCGACGACACATCCGGCGCGGCTGGCTCCGGGCCGAGCGTGCCGGGCGCCGGGAACGCGCCGGGCGGCGGCTCGACGCCGGGGGGTGCGGTGGCCGGGGTGGGCGGCCAGGACGGGGAGGTGGGGCCGGGGGAAGCCGGAGGGTCGCCGCTCACAGGTCGAGCGTAGGCGATCCGGGCACCGCAGTGACGGCACGCAGGAAGCCTCGAACCTCCAGGAAGTCACCGAGGCTGCCCCGATGGTCGGCGCAGGCCAACCAGGTCTTGCGCCGATCGGCGTCGTGCAGCCGCGGATTGTTCCACTCCAGCGCCCAAATGGCGGTGGACCGGCAGCCCCGGGCCGAACAGACCAGGGCCTCGTCGGCGGAGGAGGAGGGGGTGCTCATCCCGGCCAGTCTAGGGCGGCGGGACGGAGAGCTTGAGCGCCGGGCGACCACGGGGGGAGCCGCCCGGCGACGGGGTGAATCGTACACGCGGCGGGCCGGTATGTGCACACCCGCGCTGCACGATTCGGCTGCTGGGGACGGCGCGGCGAAAATCGGCTTCTCCCCACCTCGACACTCAGCAAGGCGTGCGAGTCTTGATACCGCACGAGCCGCGACGACCGACAAACGCTGTGGAGGACCGGTGGCCCAGCCGACCATGCCCGACGCCCCGACGCCGAACGGAGCGGCACCGCAGACGCCCGCGCCGCTGACCACACCCGCGCAGGACGCCACCCTGCTGGAGAAGGCGCTGTTCGAGATCAAACGTGTGATCGTCGGGCAGGACCGGATGGTGGAACGGATGTTCGTCGCGCTGCTCGCCCGTGGTCACTGCCTGCTTGAAGGCGTGCCCGGGGTCGCCAAGACCCTGGCGGTGGAGACCCTGGCCAAGGTCGTCGGCGGGTCGTTCGCCCGGGTGCAGTTCACCCCGGACCTGGTGCCGGCCGACATCATGGGCACCCGGATCTACCGGCAGTCGAGCGAGAAGTTCGACGTGGAGCTGGGCCCGGTCTTCGTCAACTTCCTGCTCGCCGACGAGATCAACCGCGCTCCGGCGAAGGTGCAGTCCGCGCTGCTGGAGGTGATGAGCGAGCGGCAGGTGTCGATCGGCGGGGAGAGCCACCGGGTGCCCGACCCGTTCCTGGTGATGGCCACCCAGAACCCGATCGAGCAGGAGGGCGTCTACCCGCTGCCGGAGGCGCAGCGGGACCGGTTCCTCATGAAGATCGTGGTGGGCTACCCGACCGACGCGGAGGAACGGGAAATCGTCTACCGGATGGGCGTGGCCGCGCCCGAGCCGACCGCGGTGTTCGACACCCCCGAACTGATCGCCCTGCAACGCAAGGCGGACCAGGTCTTCGTGCACAACGCCCTGGTCGACTACGCGGTCCGGTTGGTGCTGGCGACCCGCGCCCCGGCCGAGCACGGGATGCCCGACGTCGCGCAACTGATCCAGTACGGGGCCAGTCCGCGCGCCTCGCTGGGCCTGGTCCGGGCCACCCGCGCCCTGGCGTTGCTACGCGGGCGTGACTACGCCCTGCCGCAGGACGTGCAGGACATCGCGCCGGACATCCTGCGGCACCGGTTGGTGCTCAGTTACGACGCGCTCGCCGACGATGTGCCCGCCGACCACATCGTGCAGCGGGTGATGTCGACCATTCCGCTCCCGGCGGTCGCTCCCCGGCAGCAGGCCACCCCGTCGTCGATGGCGCCGCCGCCGGGCGCTGGCTGGCCCGGGCAGCGGCCGTGACCTCACCCACCCCTCGTCCCGCCCCCCTCGCCGACCGCAGCGAGGCCGTGCTGTCCCGGCTTCAGCTCCTCGTCACCCGCAAGCTCGACGGTCTGCTCCAGGGCGACTACGCCGGCCTGCTGCCCGGACCGGGCAGCGAGGCGGGGGAGTCCCGGGAGTACCGGCCCGGCGACGACGTACGCCGGATGGACTGGCCGGTCACGGCACGGACCACCACACCGCACGTGCGGCGTACGGTCGCCGACCGGGAGCTGGAGACCTGGCTCGCGTTGGATCTCTCCGCCAGCCTGGACTTCGGCACCGGGCAGTGGCTCAAGCGGGAGGTCGTGGTGGCCGCCGCGGCCGCCATCACCCACCTGACCGTGCGCGGAGGTAACCGGATCGGCGCGGTGATCGGCACCGGCGGCGGGGTGTCCGCGCCCGCTCGACGCTGGCGCGGCGGAACCCCGCCGGCCGGGCCCGGGGTGCTCACCCGACTGCCGGCCCGCTCCGGTCGCAAGGAGGCGCAAGGCCTGCTGCGTGCCGTCGCCGGCACCGCCATCCGGCCCGGCCGTGGTGACCTGGGGGCCCTGATCGAGATGCTCAACCGCCCACCCCGCCGTCGCGGGGTGGCCGTGGTCGTCTCGGACTTCCTCGCGCCGGCCGAGCAGTGGGCGCGGCCGATGCGCAAGCTGCGCGTCCGCCACGACGTGCTGGCGATCGAGGTGGTCGACCCGCGCGAGCTGGAACTGCCCGATGTCGGCGTACTGCCGGTGGTCGACCCAGAGAGCGGGGAACTGCACGAGGTGCAGACCGCCGACCCACGGCTGCGGCAGCGCTACGCCGACGCCGCTGCCGCCCAACGGGCCACGATCGCCGCCGCCCTGCGCGGCGCCGGCGCGGCCCACCTGCGTCTGCGTACCGACCGAGACTGGCTGCTGGACATGGTGCGATTCGTGGCCGCGCAGCGGCACGCGCGTACCCGGGGGACGACACGATGATCCGTTTTCTGCAACCGTGGTGGCTGCTGGCCGTGCTGCCGGTGCTCGCCCTCGCCGCGTTCTACGTCTGGCGGCAGCTGCACCGCCGGGCGTACGCCATGCGGTTCACCAATGTGGACCTGCTGCGGACGGTGGCGCCGAAGGGCCTGGGCTGGCGTCGGCACGTCCCGGCGACCGCGTTCCTGCTCTGTCTGCTGGTACTGGCCACCGCGCTGGCCCGGCCCGCGGTGGACACCAAGGAGCCGCTGGAGCGGGCCACCGTGATGCTCGCCATCGACGTGTCGCTGTCGATGCAGGCCGACGACGTGGCGCCGAACCGACTGGAGGCGGCCCAGGAGGCGGCCAAACAGTTCGTTAGTGAGCTACCGGAGAGCTACAACCTGGGTCTCGTGTCGTTCGCCAAGGCGGCCAACGTGTTGGTGCCGCCGGGCAAGGACCGGGACGCGGTGACCAGCGCCGTCGACGGGCTGGTGCTGGCCGAGGCGACCGCGACCGGCGAGGCGGTGTTCACCTGTCTGGAGGCGATCCGGTCGGTGCCGGCCGACGGCGCGGCGGGCATTCCGCCGGCCCGGATCGTGCTGCTCTCCGACGGGTTCCGCACCTCGGGCCGGGCGGTGGAGGAGGCGGCGGCGGCCGCGCAGGCCGCCAACGTGCCGGTCTCCACCATCGCCTTCGGCACCGACACCGGCCAGGTCGACATCGGCGGGCAGTTGCAGCGAGTGCCGGTGGACCGGTTGGCCCTCGCTGAGCTCGCCGAGACCACCGAGGGCTACTTCTACGAGGCGGCCTCGGTGAGCGAGCTGAAGCAGGTCTACCAGGACATGGGCAGCTCGATCGGGTTCCGCACCGAGCCGCGTGAGGTGACCCAGTGGTACGCCGGGGTGGCGCTGTTGCTGGCGCTCTGCGCCGGCGCGCTCAGTCTGCTCTGGTCGTCCCGGATGCTCTGACCGCTGGGCCGGCGGCGGTCAGTGATCGCCGCCGGCACCAGCACGGCGCAGTGCCCGCCGCCGGTCAGCGGCGGTCAGTGACCGCCGCCGGCCAGGACGAAGACGACGGCCACCCAGACGGCGGCGAGGGTGAAGCCCAGCGGGGCGACGTAGCGGCTCATGGACGGCTCCGGGTGGCGGCTGGACGGTCCGCGTGCGGGGGCGGACCGCAGGGGGTGGGGACGCGCACACGAAGTCGTGACCGGGCGGCTCCCGGCGACCGCCCGGGTTCGGGCGGCGCGGCACACTCACCTCGGCAGCTGCCGAAGTGGCGGGGGAGCGGAGCGGGGTCAGCTCACCAGACTGAGTCGTGGCTCAGCGGGACTGACCATCGGCCCGGCCACGACTGGGAGGATCGCTATCTCGCACAGCGATCACCTCCTGCAAGTCGGGCGGACCGGAACGTTGATGATCGTACACCTGCGGTGCCGGCGGAGCGCACTCGGCCGACCGGTCGGCGACCCCTCCACCGCCCGGTCGGCGGGGCGCCCCCGGCTGACCGACCCGCACGACCGTGACCAGCACCACGGCCAGCAGCGGCAGCCAGCAGCAACGCGCCAGCACCCAACCCGGGCCGTCCGGGGTGGTGTGCAACCCGGGCAGGGTCAGCCCGCTGCGGGCGGTGAGCGCGGTCACCGCCACCAGAACCGGCTGGTGCCACAGGTAGATCCGGACCGCGAAGCGGTTCACCTCGGTCACCGCTCGGCCCGGCAGCGGCCGGGTCAGCAGCCGCTGCAGCGCCGGCCGCGCGAGCAACCCCAGCCCGACCTGGGTGACCGCCAACGCCACGACCAGCAGCGATGGCGGGTTCAGGTTGGACACCCCGGCCCCGGGCACGCCGACCGCACTCACCGGGTAGCCCAGCGCCAGCAGCACCGCCAGCGCGACCGCCCCACCGGCCGCCACTCCGCCGCCGGCCCGCCGGCCGGTCAGCCGCCCATCGGCGTGCGCCACGCCCAGCAGGTACGGCACCGACCAGGCCGCCAGCACGGTGACCGGTGGCAGGTCGGTGCCGGCCGGCAGCAGGCGGACGATCAGGTCGGCCGCGCCGACCACGGCCACCGCCGGTGCCCCGCAGCGCGCCACCCCCCACCGGCGTACGGCGGCACGCAGCGGGCCGGTCAGCGCGACCAGGAGGACCAGCGGTAGCAGGAACCACAACGGGCTGACCGCGAGCCGCAGCGCGACGGCGAGTGTGTCGTCCGAGGTGCCGATGACGGTGGCCGCCAGCAGCACGGCGGCGCCCACCCCGAGCAGCGCCACCGCGGGCAGCAGCAGCCGACGCAGCCGACCGGCCAACCAGCCGCCGGAGCCGCCCCGATGGTGGGCCAGCGACCGGGTCGAGCCGAACCCGGCAGTGAAGAAGAACAGCCCGAGCGTCTGCAACACCCAGGTCACCGGGGCCAGGCCGGGCAGGGCGGTGAGCGGGCTGGCCTGGTGCAGCCCACCGTCGCCGTTCAGCACCAACCCGGTGACCAGCCAGTGCCCCAGCACCACCCCGCCGATGGCGTACGCCCGCAGCGCGTCGACGGCCCGGTCCCGGCTCACCGGGCGTCCCCGATCCGGTCGGCGTCGACGCGGCCCAGCACGACCGCCGCCACCGCGACCAGCGCGGAGCTGCCCGGCGCGAGGTAGCCGTCGTGCCCCGCCACCCCACCCACCGGCAGCGGCCGAGCGCCGAACGCCGGGTCGCCGGGGCGACGGCCGAAGCCCAGGCCGGGCAACCGCACCGGTGGCACCCGGCGGATCCAGTCGGTGGGCGCCTCGGCCGCCCAGAACCGCCGCCCGCCGGGCAGGTCGTCGGCGCGCTGCACCCCGGCGCCCACACCGCCGAGGCTGACCACGTCGGTGACCTGGGTCGGGGCGTCGGCCGCCGCCAGCGACACCACCAGCGCCCCGTAGCTGTGCCCGACCAGCGTGATCGTCGCCGACGGCCGCCGCCCGGCCAGCTCCCGCAGCAGCGTGGCGAGCCCGGCCGCACCACGTCGGGCGCTGACGCCGCCGGCGGCGGTCAACACCCCGTCGGGCGGGTCGTAGCCGAGCCAGGCCAGCACCGCGACCTGCGCCGCCGGGTCGGTCGCCCGCACCTCCCGGTAGAGCTGCCCGGCCTGCACCGCCGGCGCCCGCCGGGCCACCCCGCCCAACCCCCGGTCGAAGTCGGCGAGCGTGCTCCCGACCCCCGGCACCAGCACCGCTATCCGGTCCGCGTCGGCCAGGTCGCCGAGCACCTCGACCGCGCGGCCGTCGCCGCGCGCGTCGAACAGCAAAAACCGGCGTCCGTGGGCCGCCCAGTCCGCGTACGGGGGGCCGGCCGCGCGCATCGCTGCCGCCATCTGGGGGTACGCCTCGACGAACCCCGCCGCCGTGGCCGGCTCGGGTTCGGTCGGCAGGACCAGGTTCACGCCGAGCAGCGCGGCCACCGCCACCCGGCTGGCACCTCGTCGTCGCATCACGTTCTCCCTCCGGAATGTCGTCCGGAGGGAGAGTGCGTCCACGGGCGGGGCACGGTCGTCGTCCCACAGAGCCATTCGCGAACTGGCTCCCCGGGGCTACTCGCCGGCGGCCACCAGACCCGTCTCGTACGCCAGCACCACGGCCTGCGCCCGGTCGCGCAGACCGAGCTTGGCCAGGATCCGCCCGACGTGCGTCTTCACGGTCTGCTCGGCCACCACCAGGTCACCGGCGATCTCCGCGTTGTTGCGGCCCCGGGCGATCAACCGCAGCACCTCGGTCTCGCGTGGAGTGAGCCCGGCCAGGTCGGTGGGGCGCGGGCGGCGGCGATCCGGACGGGCCGCGAACTCGGCGATCAGTCGCCGGGTGACCGCCGGGGCGAGCAGCGCGTCCCCGGCCGCCACCACCCGCACCGCCTGCACCAGGTCGGCCGCCGGGGAGTCCTTGAGCAGGAACCCGCTGGCCCCGGCGCGCAGCGCCTCGTACACGTAGTCGTCCAGGTCGAAGGTGGTGAGGATGAGCACCCGGGGTCGCTGGGCCGACCGGTCACCGAGCAGCGTGCGGGTGGCCGCCAGGCCGTCCATCACCGGCATCCGCACGTCCATCAGCACCACGTCCGGGTCGAGCCGGCGGGCGGCGGCCACAGCCTGCGCGCCGTCGGCGGCGTCGCCCACCACCAGCAGATCCGGTTGGGCGGCGAGCAGCGCGCCGAAGCCCTGCCGGACCATCGCCTGGTCGTCGGCGATCAGCACTTTGATCATGCGTCTCCGCCCTCCGCCTCGTACGGCAACTCGGCCGTCACCGCGTAACCCCCGTCGGGCAGCGGCCCGGCGGTGAACGTACCGCCCAGCGAGGTGGCCCGCTCCCGCATACCGGTCAGCCCATGCCCGGCGCCCGCCTCGCCCGGCCGGGAGTTCGCCTCGGCGGGTCGCGCGTTCTGCACGCGTACCCCCAGGCCGGACGGACCGACGCGGACCGTGACGTGCACCGCGGCGCCGGCCGCGTGGCGGGCCGCGTTGGCCAGGCCCTCCTGCACGATGCGGTACGCGGCCAGCCCGACCGGCGCGGGCACCCGGTCGTCGTCGACCGGCCCGACGTCCAGCGTCACCGACAGCCCGGCCCGCCGGGCCGCGTCCACCATCGCCCCCAGGTCGGTCAGGTCCGGTTGCGGTGCGGTCTGCGGCCCGGTCGTGTCACTGCGCAGCACCCCCAAGAGCCGCCGCATGTCGGTCAGTGCGTCACGGGCCGACGCGGCGATGGCGACGAACTCCGCGGCTGCCGGGGCCGGCACGTCCGTCAGCCGGTACGGCGCGGTCTCCGCCTGCACCGCGATCAGCGACATGTGGTGGGCCACCACGTCGTGCAGCTCCCGGGCGATCCGGGTGCGTTCCTCCAGCACCGCGCGGCGCTCCTGCTCCCGTTCGCTCAGCTCGGTCTGCGCGGCGAGCGCGTGTCGGGACAGCCGGTTGCGCCGGATCAGGTCGCCGACGATCGCCAGCGCGCCGAGCAGCAGCAGGATCGGGACCCAGTTGTCGGAGTGCACCAGGTAGAACACCGGCACCGTGGTGATCGTCACCACCCAGAGCAGCACCGGCCGGTCGACCCGCGCGACGACCACCGCGACCACCGCGACCGACCCGAGCGCCAGCGGCGGCGTCCACGGCCAGGACTGGTCGGCCGGCGCGTTGAACGTGCAGATCAGCAGGGCCAGCACCGTCAGCCGCCAGGCCAGCAGCGGACGCCGGGGCAGCGCCAGCAGCGGTGCCACGGTCATCGCTGCGAACAGCACCGCTACCGGCAGCGGTAGGCCCCACTCGCTCTCCACGGTCAGCGTGATCAGGAAGAGGCCGAGCGCGGCGAGCAGCCCGACCGGTGCGGCGTACGGGGCCAGCGCGGGCCAACGGGTCAGCAGCGGCCGTTCGACCGGGGCGTCCGGGCCCAGCAGGGTCTGCCGCAGGGCCCGCCGGGCCGTGGCGATCGGTTGCCGGTTCACCACCGGGAGGCTACGGGCCGACCCCGCCACGAGGCGTGCCACCAGGGGTTGATCCCCGTGTCGTACCCCGGTGTGACGCGACTCCCGTTAGCGCTTACCTACCGGTAACGCCTAGGCTCCGACGCGTCCGTGCTGACCATTCGCAAGGGGGAACAGTGGCCCGTACCGTGCTGGTGACCGGGGGCAACCGGGGAATCGGCCTGGCCATCGCGCAGGCCTTCGCCAAGCAGGGCGACCGGGTGGCGGTCACCCACCGCAGCGGCGAGGCACCCGACGGGCTGTTCGGCGTACGCGCCGACGTCACCGACGCCGCCTCGATCGACGCCGCGTTCACCGCCGTCGAGGCCGAGCTGGGGCCGGTCGAGGTGATCGTCGCCAACGCCGGCATGACCGCCGACACGCTGCTGCTGCGGATGTCCGAGGAGCAGTTCACCGACGTGCTGGACACCAACCTCACCGGCGCGTTCCGGGTCGCGAAGCGGGCCTCCGGCAAGATGCTCCGCGCCAAGTGGGGTCGCATGATCTTCATCTCCTCGGTGGTCGGCCTCGCCGGCGGAGCCGGGCAGGTCAACTACGCCGCCAGCAAGGCCGGCCTGGTCGGCGTCGCCCGCTCGATCACCCGGGAGCTGGGCAGCCGCAACATCACCGCGAACGTGGTGGCGCCCGGCTTCATCGACACCGACATGACCGCCGGCCTCTCCGACGACCGCAAGGCGGAGATCCTCAAGTCCATCCCGGCCGGCCGGATGGCCAGCCCGGACGAGGTCGCCGCCGTGGTCACCTGGCTGGCCTCGGACAGCGCCGGGTACGTCTCCGGCGCCGTCATCCCGGTCGACGGCGGCCTCGGCATGGGCCACTAACCCTTTTGACTACGGAGGAAATCTGCGATGTCCGGACTGCTCGCCGGTAAGCGGCTGCTCGTCACCGGTGTCATCACCGACGCCTCGATCGCCTTCTCGGTGGCGAAGCTCGCTCAGGAAAATGGCGCGCAGGTCGTGCTCACCGGCTACGGCCGGCTCTCCCTGGTCGAGCGGATCGCCAAGCGGCTGCCCGAGCCGGCGCCGGTCATCGAGGTGGACGTCACCAACACCGAGCACCTGGCCGGCCTCGCCGACCGGGTCCGCGAGCACGTCGACGGCCTCGACGGTGTCGTGCACTCGATCGGCTTCGCCCCGCAGAGCTGCCTCGGGGGTGGCTTCCTCGACGCGCCCTGGGAGGACGTGGCGACCGCCCTGCACGTCTCCACCTTCTCGTACAAGTCCCTCGCGATGGCGGCGCTGCCGCTGATGTCGCCCGGTGGCGCGGTGGTCGGCCTGACCTTCGACGCGACGAAGGCGTGGCCGGTCTACGACTGGATGGGCGTGGCGAAGGCCGGCCTGGAGTCCGCCTCCCGCTACCTGGCACTGCACCTGGGCAAGCAGGGCATCCGCAGCAACCTGGTCGCCGCCGGGCCGCTGCGTACCATCGCCGCGAAGTCGATCCCCGGCTTCGACCAGTTCGAGGACGCCTGGGCCGAGCGTGCCCCGCTGGGCTGGAACCTCACCGACCAGGAGCCCGCCGCGCGGGCGTGCCTGGCGCTGCTCTCCGACTGGTTCCCGGCCACCACCGGCGAGATCGTCCACGTCGACGGTGGCTACCACGCCATCGGTTCCTGACGCCGCACCGCGACGCTCCCTGGTCGCCGTTCGCGTGATCTACGCGTCCGGACCAGGGGGCGTCGCCGGGGCGTCCCGGCCGAGGGGCAAGAATGACCCCATGTCGTACGACGCGGTGGTGCTGGTGTCCTTCGGCGGGCCGGAGCGGCCCGAGGACGTGATGCCGTTCCTGCAGAACGTGACCCGGGGCCGGGGGGTGCCGCCCGAGCGGCTGGCCGAGGTCGCCGAGCACTACCAGCACTTCGGTGGGGTGTCCCCGATCAACCAGCAGTGCCGGGACCTGCTGGCCGCCGTCCGCGCCGACTTCGCCGCGCACGGTGTCGACCTGCCCATCTACTGGGGCAACCGCAACTGGGACCCGATGCTCGCCGACACCGTGACCCAGATGCGCGACGACGGGGTCACCCGGGCGCTGGCCTTCGTCACCAGCGCGTACGGCGGCTACTCGTCCTGCCGGCAGTACCAGGAGGACATCGCCGCCGCCCGTGCCGCCGTCGGCCCGGACGCCCCGGTGATCGAGAAGCTGCGCCAGTTCTGGGACCACCCCGGCTTCGTCGAGCCGCACGTCGACGCGGTCCGGGCGGCCCTGGGCCAGCTCGACCAGGCGTTGCGGGACACCACCCGGCTGGTCTTCACCGCCCACTCCATCCCCAGCTCGATGGCGGCCAACGCCGGCCCGCACGGCGGCCGGTACGAGGCGCAGCTGCACGAGACCGCCCGGCTCGTGGCTGCGGCCGCCGCCCCCGATCTGGCGTACGACCTGGTCTGGCAGAGCCGTTCCGGCCCGCCGCAGGTGCCCTGGCTGGAGCCGGACATCAACGACCACCTGGCCACCCTCGCGCAGCGCGGCACCACCGCCGTGGTGGTCAGCCCGATCGGGTTCGTCTCCGACCACCTGGAGGTGGTGTGGGACCTGGACACCGAAGCGCTGGAGACGGCCAAGCAGCTCGGCCTGGACTTCGTCCGGGCCGCCACCCCGGGCATCGACCCGCGCTTCGTGACCATGGTGCGTGAACTGGTCACCGAGCGGACCGACCCGGACGGCGCGCAGCTGCGCCGCCGCCTGGGCGAACTGCCCAGGTGGGACACCTGCCCCACCGTCTGTTGCGTGCCGACCCGTCGCCCCTGACCTCTGAGGATCATCATGCATGACCGCAAGCCCGTGCAGAGTTGGCTGACCGACATGGACGGCGTGCTGGTGCACGAGGGCCAGCCGGTGCCCGGCGCGCCGGAGTTCATCAACCGGATGCGCGCCTCCGGCAAGCCCTTTCTGGTGCTGACCAACAACTCGATCTACACCCCGCGGGACCTGACGGCCCGGCTCAGCCGGATGGGGCTGGACGTGCCGGAGGAGTCCATCTGGTCCTCCGCCCTGGCCACCGGCCAGTTCCTCGCCGACCAGCGGCCGGGCGGCACCGCGTACGTCATCGGTGAGGCCGGGCTGACCACGGCGCTGCACGCCGTCGGCTACGTGCTGACCGACTTCGCCCCCGACTACGTGGTGCTCGGCGAGACCCGCACCTACAGCTTCGAGGCGATCACCAAGGCCGTCCGCCTGATCAACGACGGCGCCCGGTTCATCTGCACCAACCCCGACGTCACCGGCCCGTCCGTGGAAGGCGCGCTACCCGCCGCCGGCTCGGTCGCCGCCATGATCTCCAAGGCGACCGGGGTCGAGCCGTACTTCGTCGGCAAGCCCAACCCGATGATGATGCGCTCGGCGCTCAACACGATCAACGCGCACTCGGAGAGCACCGCGATGATCGGTGACCGGATGGACACCGACATCCTGTGTGGCCTGGAGGCTGGGCTGGAGACCATCCTGGTGCTCACCGGGATCAGCAGCCGCACCGAGGCGGAGCGCTACCCGTACCGCCCGTCCCGGATCGTCAACTCGGTCGCGGACCTGCTGGACGAGATCTGACCGACTGACGCCGGGCGCCGGCCGCCATGCGCCGGTGCCTGCGCCGGACCGTCACGAACGCCCAACCGAGGAGCAGGACCTCGACGGCGGCGAGTATCCAACCGACCAGGGCCTCGGTCATCGTGGCCTCCCGTCAGGGGCGCAGTGGGGCGTTGCAGGCGGCCACCAGCGCCTGACGGCAGGCCGTGGTGAGCGGCCGCAGGGCCGCGTCCCGTTGCTGCGCCTCGTAGTTGTTGATCGCCCCACCCGGTGCGGCGTGCCCGGCCAGAGCCAGCACTCGGTCGAGCACGGCGGCCCGGGCGAAGAGCCGGCGGGCCCGCGGGTCGAAGCCCGGTGGCAGGTCGGTGGCGCCGTCCGGGCGGCGCAGCGCGGCCAGCGCGCCGGCCAGCTCGGGCCGCCACTGGGCCACGTCGAGACGGGTCAGCGCGGCGGTCGTCTCGGCCAGTGCGGCGGCCAACTCGGCCTCCGCCTCGGCGGCGCCGGGCAACGAGAGTGAGGCGGCGGGCGCGTTGGCCGGCAACGGGTAGACCCGCCAGAGCACCGTCTCGAAACAGTCCCCCGAGCCGGAGGTGTGCATTCGCACCTCGGGAATCAACCCGAGCCCGCCGGCGACCACCGCCTCGCCGGTGATCAGCGCCGCACCGGCGAAGTCGCCGGGGCCGGGCAGCCCCCGGGGATCGCCCGGCGCGGGCAGCACCAGGCGGATCTCGTCCGGGGAGAGCTTGGCCAGAGTGGGCAGCGCGGCGCCCAGCGGGACGTCGGTCCAGGTGCCGGGGGCGTCCGCAACGAGGTGCTCCTCGTCGCCGGCGATGGCGTCGGCGACCTCGTCGAACGGCACCAATCCGGCGCGCCACGCGCGCACCCAGGCAACGAACCGGCTCGACCGGCGCGGCGCGACTGTGACCGCGCCCGTTGCGGGGGTGGACATGCCGAAAGGGTACGTGGTCGCGACCGGCCCTGTCTCGACTGCAGCTCCGGTCGCCCGGCCTGCCCCCAACTGCCCTGTTCGCCCCAATCCCCGTGCCGGGGAGACGCGGTCCTGCGGTGGTTGGTGCGGGCGCCGGGCGGTGTGTCGAGGGCCGGGGTGGGCGTGGGACGGGGTTAGCGTGCTCGACATGGCGGGGCGATACGGCGAGGACGTGTTGGCGGGCGACTGGCGGCGGCGGAAGGTCACCCCCGAGGTGGACGCCGAGGCGGACCTCGTCGTGGAGGACGCCGACTCCGGGTTCTGCGGAGCGGTGGTGGGCTTCGAGGCCGGCGCGGTGGTGTTGGAGGACCGGCACGGTAAACGGCGCAACTTTCCGTTGCTGCCGGCGGCGTTCCTGCTCGACGGACGCCCGGTGACGCTGCGCCGCCCCACCCGCGCGACGGTGCCGGCGGCCCGTCGGCGGACCGCGTCCGGTTCGGTCGCCGTGGACAACGTCCGGGCACAGGTGGCGAAGGCCAGCCGGATCTGGGTGGAGGGCATCCACGACGCCGCGTTGGTCGAGCGGATCTGGGGCGACGACCTCCGGATCGAGGGCGTGGTGGTGGAGCCGTTGGACGGCATCGACGCTCTCGACGCCGACGTCCGCGACTTCGGCCCCGGTCCGACCCGACGACTCGGTGTGCTGGTCGACCACCTGGTGCCGGGCAGCAAGGAGAGCCGGATCGTCGCCCGGGTGAACTCGCCGTACGTGCTGGTGACCGGGCACCCTTACGTGGACGTGTGGCAGGCGGTCAAACCGGCGGCGTTGGGCATCGCGGCCTGGCCGGTGGTGCCGCCGGGGCGGCCGTGGAAGGAGGGGGTCTGCGCGGCCCTCGGGGTAGCTGAGCCGGCCGACATGTGGCGGCACATCCTGTCCCGGGTGAACAGCTTCGCCGACGTGGAGACACCCCTGATCAATGCCATGGAACGTCTCATCGACTTCGTCACCGAGCCCGCCTGACCGCCTGTCCGCCAGATCCGCCCGGCGGCGGTCAGGGAGCCTCGTCCGGGCTGCGGGTGAAGACGAACGTGGCGATGTCGACCGCCAGCACCCGTCCGCTGTCGTCGCGCAGCACCGACAGGAGCTCACCGTTCTCCGGGCCGGAACGTCCCCGCCAGCGGTCCGTCCCCTCGGCGACGAACCGGCTGACCCTCTCCCCGCGTACATGGGCAACCAGGTCACCCGCGTCCCAGCGCAGGTCCAGCGGAGTGCCCATCCACCACCAGCGACCGGTCAGCTCGGCCACCTCCTCGCCGGGCGCGGTGGTGGCCGGCCGCCACGGCTGCGGGAACGCCGGCTCGGCATCCAGCACGGTGGTCAGGAGTTGGCGGCCGAGCCCGGTGATCGGGAAGCCGTACGAGTTGGCGAAGCCGACCACGGCGGTACGGGTGGGCCGGTGCACCACGAGGGCGGCCACGTACCCGGGCATCGAGCCGCCGTGCCCGACGTACACGCGCTCGCCGTCCCGGTAGAGCTCCAGACCCAGGCCGTGCCCGCCGGTCCAGGAGTCGGGGTCGCTGATCACCATGGGGGAGCACATCTCGGTCAGGGTCTCGGTGGCCAGCACCGACGGGTCGGGTTCGGCCAGGAACGCGGCCCAGCGGCCCAGGTCCTCGATCGTCGACCAGAGCTGCCCGGCCGGGGCCATGGCACCGGTGTCGGTGCGGGGTTCCTCGCGCAGCGTGCCGTGCCAGGGGTGGACGACGTAGCCGCGGGCGTACGGCTCGGTGGCCGCGTAGGTGGTGCGGCGCAGGCCCAGCGGGGTGAGGATGCGTTCGTCGAGCAGGTCGGCCCAGCTCGTTCCGGTGAGCCGTTCGAGCACCCCGCCGAGCAGCCCGTACGCCAGGTTGGAGTAGTGGTACGTGCGGTGCGGTGGGTAAGCGATCTTGTCGGCGTTGACCCCGGCGAGCAGGGTGGTCAGATCGACGCCGGCGGCCCGCTCCCACCAGTCGCCCTCGGGTTCGCGTTGGATGCCGCTGGCGTGGCTGAGCAGTTGGCGCAGGGTGAGCTCGCCCACGCCGGTGCCCGGCAGGTGCTGCTCCAGCCGGTCGTCGAGGGCCAGTCGCCCGGCGTCGCGTAACTGCATGATCAGGGTGGCGGTCATCGTCTTGCTGATCGAGCCCACCCGGTACTGGAGGTCGACGTCCGGGCGGGGGTTTTCGCCGGCGACGGCCAGGTGCGCGAGTGCGCCGTCGCGGACCACGCCCAGCACCAGCGACGGAACGTGACCGTCGGCCTGTGCCTGGGCGACCCGGATGTCGATCCGTCGGGCGGTCTCGGGTAGCAGGGTCAACGGGATCTCCTCGGGTCGGGCCGCCGATTCGTGGTGTTTTGGCGAACCGGAAAGGGCTTCGCCGAGCTTACTGATCTTCGCGAAGAAGCCGCGCGTGCATTTGCGTGTCACGATTGGGGGGTGGACGCCGTGGTGTGGATCGTGTTGGGTGTGCTGTTGGCCGTCGCCGAGATCTTCACGACGACGCTATTTCTGATCATGTTCGGGGTCGGTGCGTTCGCCGCCGCCGGTGCGGCCGCCCTGGGCGCCCCGGTCGCGGTGCAGGCGCTGGTCTTCGCGGTGGTGTCGGCGTTGAGTCTGGTGGTGGTCCGACCGGTCATCCGCCGGCACAGCCGATCCGCGCTGGAGAGTGGCGAGCAGCCGTTCGGGGTGGAGGCGATCGAGGGTTCCAGCGCGCTGGTGCTGGAACGGGTGGACGCCGAGCACGGCCTCGTCAAGGTCGACGGTGAGTTGTGGAGCGCCCGGTCGTACGACGCGACACAGGTTTACGAGCCAGGTCTACGGGTTCGGGTGATAAAGGTCCGGGGCGCGACCGCCCTGGTGTGGCAGGACGATGTTTCTTCCGCCGGCGAGCTGCCGGAAGCGAGAGGGTGAACGGGATGCCGTTATTCGGAGTGCTGGTGATCGCGGTGGCGTTGATCGCCGTGATAACGCTGGCCAAGGCTGTGCGGATTGTGCCGCAGCAGCGTCAGGACGTGGTGGAACGGCTCGGCAAGTACAAGCGCACCCTCAGCCCCGGCCTCAACCTGCTGGTGCCGTTCATCGACGCGGTCCGTACCAAGGTCGACATGCGGGAGCAGGTGGTCAGCTTCCCGCCGCAGCCGGTGATCACCTCGGACAACCTGGTGGTCTCGATCGACACGGTCCTCTACTTCAAGGTGGTCGACTCGGTCCGGGCGACCTACGAGATCTCCAGCTTCCTCCAGGCCATCGAGCAGCTGACCGTCACCACGTTGCGTAACGTGATCGGTTCGCTCGATCTGGAGCGGGCGCTGACCAGCCGGGACGAGATCAACCGGCACCTCTCAGGTGTGCTGGACGAGACCACCGGCCGCTGGGGCATCAAGGTGACCCGGGTCGAGATCAAGGCGATCGAGCCGCCGGCCAGCATCCGCGACTCGATGGAGAAGCAGATGCGCGCCGAGCGGGACCGCCGTGCGGCGATCCTGACCGCCGAGGGGCACAAGCAGTCGGTGATCCTCACCGCCGAGGGTGACAAGCAGTCGGCGGTGCTGCGGGCCGACGGTGACCGGCAGGCCCGGATCCTGCAGGCCGAGGGTCAGGCGAAGGCGATCCGGACGGTTTTCGACGCGATCCACCAGGCCAACCCGAGCCAGAAGGTGCTCGCCTACCAGTACCTGCAGGCTCTGCCGCAGATCGCCCAGGGCAGCGCCAACAAGGTCTGGATCGTCCCGGCCGAGCTGACCAAGGCCCTGGAGGGGATGGGTGGCGCGCTCGGTGGGCTGAGCCAGATGGTGGGGGATCTGCCCGCACCGGAGGCCGCGGACCAGGCGAGCCAGGTCGAGCGCGAGGCCGCGGAGGCGGCGCAGGCCGCGGCGGACGCCGCCCAGCAGATCCATGACGAGGTACGCGTCGCCGAGGCGCAGGCCACCGGCGGCAAGGGGCCGAAGGGGCTGCCCGCACCGGAGCCGGTGTCGCCGACCAGCCTCGTCGAGGACCCGGCGGACCAGCGCGAGCGCGGCTGACCCCCGGGCGACGGCTGGGCGTCGTAAATACGAGAAAGACTCATGGGGCGCTCCGACGCCTGCCACGATCGGTCCTAGGACGGGTGGTGACCAGGCAATCGGGGCGCCCCGGCGCGTCGGTGCACCGCTCGACGACGAGCGAGGTGACGCATGAAGGATCCGGCGAATCGGATGTGGTCCTCGGCCCCGGTGCCCGGCGCGCACGACCCGGTCGCCCCACTGGGCTCCCGGCGCAGCGGTGGCGGGTTCGGCGTACTGCCCTTCGTCGGCGAGCCGACCCCGGGCGCCCCGGCCACGAACGCCAGTTGGGCCTGGTCGGTGCGTCGGTTCGCGCGGGCGGCGGTCTGGCTGCTGCCGGCGTACGCCATCCTCTACGGCGCGGTGGCGATGGCCAGCGACGGAGGGGTGGGCAACGACCCCTACCCGGCCGACGGCCGGGCGGTGTATCTGATCGGCTGGGTGGCGGCGATCTGGCTCGGCCTGCTCGCACTGCTGGCCCTCACCGGGCTGCTGGCCGCGACCCGCAGCCGCCGAGTGGCCGCCGCCGGGCTGCTGGTCAGCATCGCCGGCACCGTGTTGATGCTGCCCTTCGCCGGGTTCGAAGAGCAGACGCCGGTCTTCGGCACCACCGCGCGGTCGCTGGTCCTGCTCGGCGCCACGTTCTACAGCGCGGGCTGGTTCCTCACCGGGTGGGCGGTGGCCCGCTCGGGCACCTTCAGCCTCGGCGACGGGGTCATGCTGATCATCGCCGCGCCGCTGCTCGGCCTCGGCGGTGCCCTGATCGGCTCGTTGCAGACGTTCGGCGCGATCTTCGTACTGATCGCCGGCATCGGCATCGGCTACCGCTCCGGCCGCCTGATGCCCCGCGAAACCGCCAGAGACGCCGCCGCCGCCAGCCTCAACACCCCAACTCCCTAACCCGGCCCCACCTCCCGCCCGTTGATCATGAAGTTATTGCGCTCGGGCTCGGCGTGTCGCGGCAATAACTTCATGATCAATGGGGGTGGGGTTGGGCGGGGAAGGGGAGGGGTTGGTGGGGGTTGGCTGGTGGGGGGCCGTGAAGTTGGTGACAATCGTGGCCCGGGGGTGGTCGGTTGGCGGTTTTTGTGGCAATGCTGGGGAGCATGGCCGCCTCCCGCTCGCCGCTGTCGCGGCTGTTCACCGTGCTGCTCGCCGGCGTGTTGGCCGGGCTTGTCCTGGCAGTTGCCGCGCTGCCGGGCAATCTGCTGCTCGGGCTGACCGCCCGCTCCGCGCTCGGGTCGTACGCCGCGTTGCCGGCCTCGCTGAAGACCCCGGCCACCCCGCAGCGTTCGTACCTCTACGCCAACGACGGCAAGACGCTGATCACCACGTTCTACGACGTCAACCGCACCGACGTCCCGTTGTCGGAGATCGCCCCGGTGATGCGGCAGGCGATCGTGGCGGCTGAGGACCGGCGCTTCTACGACCACGGTGGCGCGGACCCGCGTGGCCTGGCCCGGGCGCTGGTGGCCAACGTCAAGGGCGGCGGCACCGAGCAGGGCGGCTCGACGCTGACCATGCAGTACGTCCGTAACGTCCTCAAGACCGACCCCACCCGCACCGCCGAGGAGCGCGCCGCCGCCACCGATCCCACCGTCGGCCGCAAAATCCAGGAGATCCGGTACGCGAGTGCGCTGGACAAGAGCCTCGGCAAGGACGAGATCCTCGACCGGTACCTGAACATCGCCTACTTCGGCTCCGGCGCGTACGGGATCGCGGCGGCCAGCCAGCGGTACTTCGGCAAGCCTCCGGCGCAGTTGACCCTGGGCGAGTCGGCCCTGCTCGCCGGTCTGGTGCAGTCCCCGGACGCGTACAGCCCGATCGACGGGAGCAAGGACGACGCGCTGGCCCGCCGGTCGTACGTGCTGGACTCGATGGTCGCCACCAACGCGATCACCGCCGCGCAGGCCGCGCAGGCCAAGGCGGAGCCGCTGGGCCTGCACCCCACCGCGCAGCCCAACGGCTGCACCGCCGTGGCGCAGGGGCACGACGACTGGGGTTACTTCTGCGACTACCTGCGCCAGTGGTGGCTGACCCAACCGGCCTTCGGGGCCACCGTCGCGGAGCGCGAGCAGGCCCTGCGCTCGGGTGGCTACACCGTGATCACGTCGCTCGATCCGAAGGTCCAGGCCACCGCGCAACAGCAGGCCACCAAGGTCTATGGGTACGACAACAAGCGCGCCCTGCCGATCGCGGCGGTCCAGCCCGGTACCGGGCGGGTGCTGGCGATGGCGGTCAACCGGCACTACAGCCTGGCCGACAACCCGGCCGGGCAGGCGAACTACCCGAACACCGTCAACCCGCTGATCTCCGGCGGGGCCAGCGTCGCGGGTTACCAGGCGGGTTCGACGTTCAAGCTGTTCACCATGCTCGCCGCGCTGGAATCGGGCCGTACCCTCTCCACCGGCTTCGACGCGCCCGCCAAGCTCCCCACCCGATACCCGGCCGAGGGCCCGGGCAGCTGTGACGGCCACTGGTGCCCGGCGAACGCCAACCCGGACTGGATGGACGGGTACCGGATGATGTGGGACGGCTTCGGCCGCTCGGTGAACACCTATTTCGTCTGGTTGGCCGAGCAGGTCGGCCAAGACAAGGTGGTGCAGATGGCGCAGCGGCTCGGCATCACCTTCCGGGCTCGCTCCGACGCCGACTTCGCGAAGAACGACGCCGCCGACTGGGGCTCGTTCACCCTCGGCGTGGCCGCCACCACCCCACTGGACCTGGCCAACGCGTACGCCACGGTGGCCGCCGAGGGCACCTACTGCACGCCGGTGCCGGTGGTTTCGGTGACCGGCGCGGACGGCGCGAAGGTGCCGGTCGGGCAGCCGTCCTGCAAGCGCGTTCTCGACGCCGACATCGCCCGTGCCGCGACCGACGCGGCGCGTTGCCCGGTGGGCCAGCAGTCGGCGTTCGGGCAGTGCAACGGCGGCACCGCCACCGGTGTGAACGACATCCTCGACGGCCGACCGGTGGCGGGCAAGACGGGTAGCTCGGAGCAGAACTCCACCGAGACGTTCGTCGGTTTCACCCCGCAGGTCGCGGTAGCCGGGATCGCCGCCAACCCGGACGATCCGGGCGACTCGGTGGGGTCGGCGGTGCAGACCAAGGTGATCGACGCGGTGGCCCGGGTCATCGCCACCGCGGTGAAGGGCCAGCCGGAGAAGGCGTTCGCCGCGCCCAGCCACGAGGTGGCCGGCGACCCGCACCGCCCGGTCGAGCGCCCAGCGGTCCCCGACCGCCAGCAACCCACCACCGAGGACCCCCGCTCACCCCTCCAACGCTGGCTCGACCGCCGCGGCTAACTCGGAAGTAGACCTACTTCCTCCCGGTTAGGGCCGCTTCGCGCAGCGGAGCGACAGGGACTAACCCCCACCCCACCCCGCCCCACCCAACTCACCCACGATCTTGCACTTTCGGTTGCTGATTAGTGCCCTTCTGCGGCTTTTGTCGCAGCAGAAAGTGCAAGATCGCGGGAGGGGGCGAGGGGTTGAGCGGGACAGGGGGTCAGCGTTCGCGGCGGCGGGGGCGGTAGCTGGCCAGGGTGGCCGGTAGGCCGCGGCGGACGATTCCGGCCCAGTCGGTGTCGCCGCGCAGTACCGCCGCCGCGGTCTTGCGGGCCTGTTCGACGGTGAAGTGTGGTGGCAGCATCAGTTCGGCCGGGTCGACCAGGGCGTTGATCACCACCGGCCGGTCGGCGGCGAGCGCCCGGTCCCACACGTCCGGGATCTGGTCCGGCGAGTCGATCAACTCGCCGCGCAGCCCGAGCACCTCCGCCCACTGGTGGTAGGCGATGTCCGGCAGCTGCTGGCTGTCCGGGAACATCGGCGTGCCCTCGGTGGAGCGCTGTTCCCAGCTGACGAACGCCAGGTCCCGGTTGTTGAGCACCAGCACCACGAATCGCGGGTCGGCCCAGCTGCGCCAGTACTTGGCCACGGTGATCAGCTCGTTGACGCCGTTCATCTGCATGGCGCCGTCGCCGATCAACGCGACCATTGGCCGGTCCGGGTGCGCGAATTTGGCGCTCAGCGCGTACGGCATGGCGCCGCCCATGGACAGCAGCGTGCCGGACAGGCTGGCCAGCATCCCGGGGCGTACCTGGATGTGTCGGGCGTACCAGGCGGTGGTGGTGCCGCAGTCGACCGCGAGCATGACATCGTCGGGCAGTCGCTCACTGAGGGTGTGGAAGAGCAACTGTGGGTTGACCGGGTCGCCGTCCTGCGCGGCCAGGTCGCGTTGCGCCCGACGCCACGCGGAGGTGGCCTCGGCGACCTCCGCCCGCCAGGCGGTCGGCCCGGGGCCGGGGCCCAGCTCGTCCAGCAACGCCCGCAGGGTGGGGCGGGCGTCGCCGGTCAGGTTCACCTCGGTCGGGTACCGCAGCCCGAGCTGGGTGCCGTCCAGGTCGATCTGCACCGCGCGGGCCTGCCCGGGTGGCGGGTAGAACTCCGAGTACGGCATGTTGCTGCCCACGATCAGCAGTCGGTCGCAGCCGCTCATCAGCTGCCAGCTCGGTCGGGTGCCGAGCAGCCCGATCGCGCCGGTCACCCACGGCTCGCGGTGGTCGACGGCGGTGAAGCCGAGCAGTGCGGTGGCCACACCGGCCCCGAGCCGATCGGCGATCTCGCGGACCTCGTCGCGCGCGCCGAGCGCGCCCTGCCCGACCAGCATCGCCACCCGCTGCCCGCCGCGCAGCACCTCGGCCGCCCGGCGTACGTCCGCCGGCGGTGGCACGGTCGGCGTGCTGCTCGGCGCGTTGCTGGTGTGGTAGTAGCCGTGCGCGTGCGGCGGGTCCGGAATCGCCGGCTCGTCCTGGATGTCCAGGGGGAGGATCAGGGCGGTGACGGTACGCCGGGCCAGCGCCGTACGGCATGCCCGATCGACCAGGTGACGCACCTGCGCCGGGTGGTCGAGTTGGGCCAGGAACGCGGCGGCCACGTCCTTGTAGAGGGCGAGGAGGTCGACCTCCTGGTAGTAGCCGCCGCCCTCGGCGGTGGTCGCGGTGTGCCCGACCAGGGCGATCACCGGTTGGTGGTCGAGTTTCGCGTCGTACAGGCCGTTGAGTAGGTGGATGGCGCCCGGCCCGCTGGTGACCAGCGCGCAGCCCAGCGGGCCACCGCCGTACTTGACGTGTGCGGAGGCGGCGAAACCGGCGGTCTCCTCGTGGCGGACCTGGATGAACTGGGCCCGCTCGTTGGTGCGTTGCAGGGCGGAGGTGAGGCCGTTGATGCCGTCGCCGGGATAGCCGAAGTAGCGGTGTACGCCCCAGCTGAACAGTCGTGACACGATGTGGTCCGCGACGGTCGGGTGCCGGGGCAGGGTGCCCGCTTCGTCCGGCGCCGTGTGGTCTGCGCTCACCTGGCTGGTCCTTCCGGTCGAGTCCGATGCTCCGCCGGTCATTCCCCTTCTTCTTCGGACAAAACACCCCGTCGAACCGGCGTCCAAGCGCGACGCCCCGCGTCCGGCAGAATCGTCCGGTGCCCGTTCACCAGATCACTGACCCTGACGACGACCGGATCGCCGACTATCGGGCGCTTACCGACGTCGAGCTGCGCACCCGTTGGGAGCCGCCGCACGGCCTGTTCATCGCCGAGGGGGAGTTGGTGCTGCGCCGGGCGTTGCGCGCCGGCTACCCGGCCCGGTCCTACCTGGTCGACGCCAAGCGGGTCGACCAGCTCGCCGACCTGGACACCGGCGACGCGCCGGTCTACGCCGCCACGCAGGACGTGCTGCAACGGGCCACCGGTTTCCACGTACACCGGGGGGTGCTGGCCTCGTTCCACCGCCGCCCGCTGCCGACGGCGGCCGAGGTGCTCGCCGCCGCGCGCCGGGTCGTGATCCTGGAGGACGTCAACAACCACACCAACCTCGGTGCGGTCTTCCGGGGCGCCGCCGCGCTCGGCATCGACGCGGTGCTGCTGTCGCCGTCCTGCGCCGACCCGCTGTACCGGCGCAGCGTCCGGGTCAGCATGGGCGAGGTCTTCGCGATGCCGTACGCGAAGCTCGACCGCTGGCCCGAGGGCTTGGACCAGGTCCGGGACGCCGGCTTCACCGTGCTCGCCATGACGCCGGCGCCGGACGCCGTACCGATCCAGCGGTTGACCCCGGCCCAGCGCGAGCGGGCGGCGTTGCTGCTCGGCGCCGAGGGGCCCGGCCTCACCGCGGCGGCCCAGGCCGCCAGCGACGTGCGGGTGGTCGTTCCGATGCGCCGCGGCGTCGACTCGTTGAACGTCGCGGCCGCCGCGGCGGTGGCGTTCTGGGAGCTGGGCCGCGACGATCCGCCGTTCGGTGGCGAGTAGGTCGCTTCGGCTTGCATGGCCATGCGTTCTATTGCATAATTTTCCCCGTGTCCAAGGTTCTCACCTCCCTGCCCACCGGCGAACGTGTCGGCATCGCCTTCTCCGGCGGCCTCGACACCTCGGTCGCGGTCGCGTGGATGCGCGACAACGGCGCGATCCCCTGCGCCTACACCGCCGACATCGGCCAGTACGACGAGCCCGACATCGCCTCGGTGCCCGGCCGTGCGCTCAGCTACGGCGCCGAGGTCGCCCGCCTGATCGACTGCCGCGCCGCCCTGGTGGAGGAGGGTCTGGCCGCGTTGACCTGCGGCGCCTTCCACATCCGCACCGGCGGGCGGGCGTACTTCAACACCACCCCGCTGGGCCGCGCCGTGACCGGCACCCTGCTGGTGCGGGCGATGGTCGCCGACGACGTCCAGATCTGGGGCGACGGCTCGACCTTCAAGGGCAACGACATCGAGCGGTTCTACCGGTACGGCCTGCTGGCCAACCCGATGCTGCGCATCTACAAGCCGTGGCTCGACACCGCCTTCGTCACCGAACTGGGTGGGCGCAAGGAGATGTCGGAGTGGCTGCTCGAACGCGGCCTGCCGTACCGGGACAGCACCGAGAAGGCGTACTCGACCGACGCCAACATCTGGGGCGCCACGCACGAGGCGAAGACCCTGGAGCACCTCGACACCGGCATCGAGACGGTCAACCCGATCATGGGCGTCCGGTTCTGGGACCCGACGGTGGAGATCCCGACCGAGGACGTCACCGTCGGCTTCGACCAGGGCCGCCCGGTCACCATCAACGGCAAGGAGTTCGGCAGCGCCGTCGACCTGGTGCTGGAGGCCAACGCCATCGGCGGCCGGCACGGCCTGGGCATGTCGGACCAGATCGAGAACCGGATCATCGAGGCCAAGAGCCGGGGCATCTACGAGGCGCCCGGGATGGCCCTGCTGCACGCCGCGTACGAGCGGCTGGTCAACGCCATCCACAACGAGGACACCCTGGCGAACTACCACAACGAGGGCCGCCGCCTCGGTCGGCTGATGTACGAGGGCCGCTGGCTGGACCCGCAGGCGCTGATGCTGCGCGAGTCGTTGCAACGCTGGGTCGGCACGGCGATCACCGGCGAGGTGACGCTGCGGCTGCGCCGGGGCGAGGACTACTCGATCCTGGACACCACCGGCCCGTCGTTCAGCTACCACCCCGACAAGCTGTCGATGGAGCGTACCGAGGACTCGGCATTCGGCCCGTCGGACCGGATCGGCCAGCTCACCATGCGCAACCTCGACATCGCCGACTCGCGGTCGAAGCTCGAGCAGTACGCCTCCCTCGGTTTGGTCGGCGGCGGCAACCCGCAGCGGATGATCGGCGCTGCCCAGGCCGCCTCGACCGGGCTGATCGGCGCGATGCCACAGGGTGGCGCGGAGGCCATCGCCTCCCGGGGCGTCGCCTCGGCCGAGGACGCTGCGCTCGACCGCGCCGCGATGGAGTTCGGCGTCGACTGAGCCCCGCTGACCCCGGTCAGCGGCGGCAAGTCGAGTTCCGGCGTCACGGACGGTAGCGTGTCGGCCGTGTTCCCTACCGTCCGTGAGGTCCTCGCCCTGGACCCGGTCCGCCATGGTGCGCCGCGCGTGGTCGCCGGGGACGACGGGCTGGACCGGCCCGTCCGCTGGGTGCACGTGGCCGAGGTGCCGGACATCGCCACCCTGCTCGGCGGCGGCGAGCTGGTGCTCACCACCGGCATCGGCCTACCCGCGGACGACGCCGGGCTGCGCGCGTTCATCGGTGATCTCGCCGACGTCGGGGTCTCCGGGCTCGTCGTCGAGCTGGGCCGCCGGTACGTCAGCGGGGTGCCCCGGGTGATGGCCGCCGCCGCCGAGCGGCGCGGGCTGCCGCTGGTGGAGCTGCGCCGGGCCACCCCGTTCGTGCGGATCACCGAGGCGGTGCACGCGCTGATCGTCGACGCGCAGCTCACCGAGCTGCGCGCCACCGAGGAGATCCACCAGCGGTTCAACGACCTGTCCGTCGAGGGCGCCGAGGCCACCGAGGTGATCCGCCAGGCCGCCGAGCTGTCCGGTTGCCCGGTCGTGCTGGAGAACCTGTCCCGGCAGGTGCTCGGGTACGACCCGGCCGGTGAGAGCGCCGAACTGCTGCTGGACGGCTGGGAGCAGCACTCCCGGCGGATCCGGCCGGCCGGGCGGACCGCGTACGACCCGGACAGCGGCTGGCTGGTGACCACCGTCGGCGCGCGGGGGCAGGACTGGGGTCGGCTGCTGCTGCGCTGGCCGGCCAGCGGGGACGTGCCCAGCGCCCAGGCCATCGCACCGACAGCCGGCCCGCCCACCCGGCTCACCATCCTGATCGAGCGGGCCGCGTCCACCCTCGCGCTGGGCCGGCTGATCCGCCGCGACGCCGAGGGCCTGGAACGGCAGATCCACCGCACCCTGCTCACCGCGCTGCTCGACCACTCCCGCCCGGTGGACGAGGTGGCGCTGCGGGCCAAGGCGCTCGGCGTGCTGCTCGACCGGCGGCACCTGGTCGGTGTCATGGTCCGGCACCGCGCCGACGACCCCGCCGGGGAGGTCGGACCCGAGGCCGCCCAGGCCCGGCTACGGGATCTCTCCGAGGCGGTCGGCCAGGCCCTGCGGGAGGCGAAGCTGACCGCGTTGACCAGCGCCGTCGACGACAACTCGGTGGGCGCGTTGCTGGCCCTGCCGGACCCGGCCGTCGAGGACCGTGCGCTGTCCGCGTTCGCCAGCGCACTTCGACGGGTACGCCTGGAGGCCGGCGCGGGTCGGCCGGGAGCCGGTGTCGAGCCGGCTCGGGTTGCCTCCGGCCCCGACGCGCCTCGTTCCGCCCCCGGCGTGGACGCCTCCCGTACGGGGTTCGTGGTCGAGGCCACTCGCGCGGCTGTCGAGGGAGTGCGGGGCGCCGTCCCGGGCGGCGTGATCGTGGCCGCCGGGTCCGGGGTGAGCACCCTGCGGGAGGCTCGACGGTCGTTGGTCGAGGCGCGGCAGATCGCCGAGGCGGCCCGACGGGACCGGCGTGACCTGCCGATCTTCCGGCTGCCACACGTCGGTCTGGCCGGGCTGCTGCATCTGCTGCGCGACGAGCCCCGCCTGCAGACGTTCGTGGAGCGTGAACTCGGCGCCCTGCTGGAGTACGACGCCGGGCACCCTCGGGAGCAACTGCTCGACACCCTGCGCGCGTACCTGGAGCAGGGGCGCAACAAGTCCGCCGGCGCGGCCGCGGCCCACCTGTCCCGGCCGGCTTTCTACGAACGCCTGGCCCGCATCGCCCGCATCCTCGACGTGGACCTCGACTCCGTAGAGGCGACCCTGTCCCTCCACGTAGCCCTGCTAGCCCTAGAAGCAGTCCGAACCCCCTAACCCACCCCCCGCGCCCCCACCCCACCTACCCACCCCACCTACCGGCGGTGATCAAGAGATTTGCGTCAGAAATCTCGCGCGGGATGACGCAAACCTCTTGATCAACGAGGCGAAAGAGGGCCCGGGTGGGGGGTGGGGTGGGGTGGGGTGGGGTGGGGTTAGGCGGTGAGGGTGTTGAGGGCTTTGGCGTAGGTGGGGGGAATGTGGTTGGGGCCGCCGGGGGTGAAGACGTCGGACGACGCCACCGCGGACCAGGCCGTCTCCGGGACGGCGTCGACCAGGGCCTGGATCACCGGAGCGTCGCGCCACTGGTCCTGCTCGGCGAGCAGACCGAGGGCCACCACAGATTCCTCGACCTCGCCCACGCACTCGAACGGCTTGTGCCCGTCGACGCCCAGCAGTTCGCGGTAGCCGGGGATCTGCGACTCGTCGGCGAGCAGGTCTCCGCCGAAGATGTGGGTGACCCGCTCCCGGGGCATGAACGGCGCCATGGCCAGGAAGACGAACCGGCACTTCGGGCAGTCACGGCACCAGCGCGCACTCGCGTCGCGCAGCTTGAACGCCTGGTTGCAGCTCGTCACCACGTCGTCGTAGCGGGTGAACTCGGCGAACAGTCGGGCGATGTGCAGCTCGGACAGCGAGCGCAGCAGGGAGAAGTACGGTTCGGTGAGGCCGGCGTGCTCGGCCAGCGACGCCCGCAGCAACCCCTCCGCCTCGACGCCCTTGGACCACTGGTGGTTGATCTCGTGGCCGTTCCAGACCAGGTTCGGGTCGGACGCCGAGCGCTCGTTGGACATCACCACCGGGCCCAGCCCGTGCAGCACGGCGGTGGCCACCGCGATCAGCGAGTTGATGGCGGTGACCGGGATGTGCCCGTTCAGCGCGCCGGCCGCGTTCAGGTCGAACAGCACCGGGTCGATACGCCGCCGGGCGGCCAGCGGGACCAGCCCGGATGCCTCGTTGACGGCGACGATCACGTGGTTCGGGTTGACCGAGAACGGCACCGGGTCCAGCTCGGCGCGGCGCAGCGCCTCCAGGCTGACGATCGAGTCCTTACCGCCGCCGACCGCCGAGAGTGGGCGACGGTCGGAGTCGTCGTACACCCGGGGGGATTCCGGCGAGCCGGCTGGCACCTCCGGGCGCAGCTGGAGCACGTGCGGGAGCTGGTTGCGGTACGCGTACTCCGCGAGGCCCTTGGTGTAGACGGCCGTGACGTAGTCGACGGTGGCCGCGCCGAGCGGCGCCGGCAGCACGAGCCGGGGCGGCGCGGCGGCCTTGTAGTAACTGACCCCGGCGACGAGGTGCAGCACCTCCAGCACCCGGTCGAGGGTCGCCACCGTCTCGTCGGAGGGCGGCTCCGCCGGCAGGGGAAGTGTGATCACCTCGGTGAACCGCTGCTCACCGGCCGGGCCGGTCAGGGCGTAGTCGAACAACACCTCGCCGGTGGCGAAGTCGATCGAGTAGGACGGGAAGGTGAAGGCGTCCATCCGCCGGAGCTGCTCGTTGGGCACACGCCATACTAGGCCCTGGTTCGTCCGGCCGTGTCCGGACCGGGCCCGCCCTGCCGCCGCCGTGACCCCCGAGGAGAGCCCTGTGCGCCTTTCTGACCTGCGCGGACGTACCGTTGCCGTCTGGGGCACCGGTCGGGAGGGCCGGGCCGCTGTGACCGCCATCGCCGCGCACGGCCCGGCCGAGCTGGTCGCCGTCGACGACAGCGCGAATTTCCTGTCGCTGCCGTGGGACGGTCCGCTGGCCGAGGCGGCGCCGCTGGTCACCGGGGAGGCGGGCTTCGAACGGCTGGCCGGCGCGGACGTGGTGGTCCGCTCCCCGGGCGTGCCCCAGACCCATCCGTGGCTGGTCGAGCTGCGCCGACGCGGGGTCCTGGTGACCCAGGGGACCGCGCTGTGGATGGCCGACCACGCCGCGCGCACCGTCGGAGTGACCGGAAGCAAGGGCAAGAGCACCACCTCCAGCCTGATCAGTCACCTGCTCACCGCGATGGGCCGGCCGAACGTCTTCGGCGGCAACATCGGCGTGCCGACCCTGGACCTGCCCGAGGCGGACCTGTACGTGCTGGAGCTGTCCAGCTATCAGTGCAGCGACCTCACCGACTCGCCCCGGGTGGCGGTGGTCACCGCGCTCTTCCCCGAGCACCTGGACGCGCACGGTGGGGAGCGGGAGTACTACCGGGACAAGCTCAACCTGCTCGCCCACGACCCGCAGACGATCGTGGTCAACGGTGGCGACCCCCGGCTCGCCGCCGAGTTGGGTGAGCTGCCGGCGGTCCGGGCCGGTCGCCCCGACACCTTCCACGTCGCCACCGGCCCCGACGGCACGCTCTGGTTCCACGTCGGTGACCAGCTGCTCTTCCCGCGTGCGGTGCTGCCGCTGGTCGGCCGGCACAACGAGGGCAACCTCTGCGTCGCGCTCGCCGTGCTCGACGCGCTCGGCCTGGACGTGCTGGCCGGCAAGGACCACCTGGCCATCGCGGTCGCCGAGTTCCAGGGGTTGGCCCACCGGCTCACCGAGATCACCGACCCGTCCGGCCTGACGTTCGTCGACGACACCCTGGCCACCAGCCCGTACGCGGCCATGCACGCCATCGACGCGTACGACGGACGGCCGTTGACGGTGATCGTCGGGGGCAACGACCGGGGTCTGGACTACACGCCGTTGGCCGAGCACCTGGCCGAGCGGGAGCTGACCGTGATCGGCATTCCGGACAGCGGCCCCCGCATCGTCGAGGTGCTGGCCGGTCTGCCGAAGGTGCGTACCGAGCTGGTCGACGACCTGGTGGACGCGGTTCGGCTGTCCCGCGAGGTGACCCCGGCCGGTGGGGTGGTGCTGCTGTCCCCGGCCGCGCCCAGTTACGGCCGGTTCCGCAACTTCGAGCACCGCTCCGAGGTCTTCGCCCAGGCCGTCGCCGACACCGCCGGCTGAGTCGGGCGTAGCGACACCGCCGGCTGAGCCGGGCGTAGCGACACCGCCGGCTGAGGCTGGTTCAGCGGCGGTCGTGCAGGGCGCGCATCGAGCGGATCGCCGAGCGGATCTCCTGGAGGTAGCGCCCGGGTGTGAGCGTCTGCTCGGGCAGCACCGCCAGGTCGGCCAGGGTCGGGTCCACCCCGACGGTGTCGATGGCGCAGCCGTACGGCACGGCGAGGGTGCGCAGCGCGTCGCAGTGCTGGAACGGCACGTAGATCGGCGCGGTGACCATCAGCACCTCGTCGCCCGGGGCGAGCCGGACGTGGCCGGCCCAGAAGCGCTGGGTGTCGGCGGTGTGCGCGCGCCGCCGGTCCGGTTCGCTGGACGGCGCGGCCAGCACCCGGATCGGCGGCAGCCCGTCCGGTCGGTAGGTCCGCGACGACCAGGAGTGGTGCGGGTGGCCGGCGTCGACGCCGTCCTGCTCCGCCGGGGCGGCCACCCCGAACACCCGGCGGACGGCCGTGTCCAGCACGTCCACCTCGGTGTCGTCGGCGGGCAGGTCCGCGTCGGCCAGCGTCCGGCGCTCCGAGTCCGACAGAGGCCGGAAGCTGCCCAGGACGGCGACCTCGCCGCTGACCGGTAGGCCGGCGCGGAGCAGGTGTGCGGCGTACCCCACGCGGCGTACGCACGCGTGCGCCAGGCCGCCGAGCACCACCAGGTGGGTGTACGCCGACCGGGCCGGCGGCACCGGGTGGATCAGCCCGAGCGCGGCAGCCGCGTCGAGCACCAGTTCTGCGGTGGCCGGGTCGAGGTCGGGCTCCCGGGCCTCGGGCCGCTCCCGGCCGCCCCGGAAGTCCCAGTGCCGGGCGGAGAAGTCGTCCAGGAAGCGGAGCACCTCGGTGAGGTCGCCGTCGGGCCAGTCACCGCCGAACCGCCGGACCAGGCCGCGGAGCGGGGTGGAGCAGATCCAGGCCCGAACCTCCGCCGCGATCCGCTCGTCGATCGTCCCGGTCGACAGGGCCCCGTCCGTTCTCTGCACCTGCCGGATGCTACCGGCCGCCACGCAGGAACAGCGGTTGTCGATGCTGCTTACGCTGGCGGTAGCGCCCGATTGGGGGATCTTGATGACCCGTGATGTGGCCCGTCAGCGACTGCGGGAACGACGCGGCAGCCCCCACGGCGGCGTTGCCCGTCTGGTGGCGCACACCGATCCGGTGGCGTTGGTCGGCATCACGCTGTCGATCACCCTCAGCGTCGTGCTCGACCTCAGCAACGCCGCGTCCGGGGTGGAGTCACTGCTGGCGGGCCTGATGGGCATCACCATCTCGCTGCTGGTCGACTCGCTGGCCCGCGCCGAGCGCCGCTTTCATCTGCGCACCCTGCTGGACGGGCCGCCCTGGCTCGTCCGCACCACCACGGAGCTGGCCGGGTCCATCCGGGACGCGGCCGAGCAGCACGCGGGCACCCGGGTCGCGGTGGAGGCGCAGCGCCGGTACGAGCAGTTTCGGCTGGAGGCTGAGCAACTCGCGGAGGGTCGGATCATCCGGCGCGGCGACGAGGACGCGGACCTGGTGGGCGCGACCCGCACCTGTGTGCACCGGTTGGACGCGTTGACCAATGTGATGCCCCGGGTCAGCGGGGAGCTGAGCTGGTGGCGCGGCGAGATCGGCCGGCGTTACTGGGAGGCCAACCAGGAGGCACTGCAACGGGGTGTCCAGATCACCCGGGTCTTCGTCTACGCCACGCTGACCGACGAGCTGTCCGCGCTGGTGCAACAGCAGCGTGCGGCCGGAGTGCGGGTGGGCCTGTTGCCGCTCGGTGTGGTCGGTCCGCAGCTCCACGTCAATCTGACGCTCTGGGACGGGTCGAGCTGTTGGGAGGCCCGCATGACCGCGCACGGCGAGATCGCCGAGAACAAGTTCTCGGTCAACCGGGCGGACATCGACCGGCTCACCCGCGTGTTCGACCTCTGTGCGAGCGCCGCGACCTTCCGGGACTGACGGTCCCACGAGGGCGGAGGCGGGTGGGCCATGACGTGGAGCGCCGTCCTGCTGGTGACGGCCGTGGTCTGGGCGGTCAGCGTGATCCGCTCCGTCCGGCTCCGAGCGCTGGTCTACAGCCTGCCGCTGCCGATGACGCTCGCCCTGGTCAGCACCGACTACCGGGTGGACGGTGCGCAGTTGCTCGGCGTGCTCGGGCTGAACCTCTTCTTCGTCACCGTGGCGGTCACCTACCAGCGGCTGCGCTGGCCGATCCTGCTGGCCGACGTCGCGGGGATCGCCGTCTACGTGGCGCTGAGCGCCGGCCTGTTGGCCGTCGGGATCCCGTTCGTGGTGGCCCTCGCCGGCACGCTCGTACTCTGGCTGGCGACCAACCTGGTACTGCGCCGTTCCGCCGGCCCGCGCGCGGCGCCCGCCGAGAACTCCGCCGCCGTCGCCGAGAAACCCGCCGCCGTCCCCGGGACCTCGATCGACGCTCACCCGGACAGGCTGCCTGCGTTGCTCATGCTGGTGGTGATCTTCGCTGGGGCGATCATCACCGCGCTGCTCGGCGCTGTGCTGCGCGGCATGGTGGTGACATTTCCGTACTCGGGGGTGCTGGTCGCTGTCGAGGCCCGTCGTCACCTGTTCGGGTTCAGTCGGCACTTCGCCCGCAACAGCCTCGCGCTCGTCGGGTTCCTCACCGCCTTCCACTACCTTCAGGACGTCTCGTCGACGGTGGCGCTGGCCGTCGGCTGGGCGGTCTTCGCGGTGGTCGCCGCCGTCCTGCACCTGCCGCACCGGCCCTCCACACGGTGACGGACCTTGCCGTCAGACTACGGATCGAGTGGGAGAGGCCCGTTGGTGCTGCGGTAAACAGCGGTCAACCATGATCGGTGCCCCGGAAACCGTTGACGTGCTGTCAGGTCGCGACGTCCTTGCGCTACACGCTGACAGTTGTTCGCATCGACCGGCGGTGGGAGCGTGCGGTATCCACGATCGCCGCTGAAGGGTTGCCACGATGACCGACGACCTGCTGGCCCGGCACCGGGCCGTGCTCCCGTCCTGGATGCCGTTGTACTACGCCGAGCCGATCGAGCTGGTGTCCGGCTCGGGCCGCCGGGTCACCGACGCGCAGGGACGCAGCTACCTGGACTTCTTCGGCGGCGTGCTGACCAACATGATCGGGTACGACATCCCGGAGATCCGGGAGGCCGTCGAGCGGCAACTCGCCACCGGCATCGTGCACACCTCGACGCTCTACCTGATCCGGCAACAGGTGGAGCTGGCCGAGAAGATTGCCCAGCGCTCCGGCATCCCGGACGCCCGGGTGTTCTTCACCAACTCCGGCACCGAGGCGAACGAGGCGGCGCTGCTGGTCGCCACCAACCACCGCCGCTCGCACCAGATCCTGGCCGTGCGCAACAGCTACCACGGCCGGTCGTACGCCGCGATGGGCGTCACCGGCAACCGCAACTGGTCGGCCAGCGGCCTCAACCCGCTCCAGGTGGCCTGGCTGCACTCGGGTGACCGGGTGCGTGGCCTGCTCGCCCGGCTCACCGCCGACGAGCAGGTCGACGCGGCGGTGGAGGACCTGCGCGAGGTGCTGGCCACCCAGACCGCCGGTGACGTGGCTGCCCTGATCGCCGAGCCGATCCAGGGTGTGGGCGGTTTCGTGCACCCACCGGACGGGCTCTTCGCCGGCTGGAAGAAGGTCCTCGACGAGCAGGGCATCCTGTTCATCGCCGACGAGGTGCAGACCGGTTGGGGGCGTACCGGGGAGCACTTCTGGGGTTACCAGGCACACGGCGTCACCCCGGACCTGCTCACCTTCGCCAAGGGCATCGGCAACGGGTTCGCCCTGGCCGGGGTGGTCGGCCGGGCCGAGGTGCTGGAGTCGGTGTCGGCCATCAGCTTCTCCACCTTCGGCGGCAACCCGATCTCCACGGCGGCCGGCAACGCGGTGCTCGACTACCTGATCGAGCACGATCTCCAGGCCAACGCGGCCCGCGTCGGCGCGATCCTCGCCGACGGCCTCCGGTCCGCCGTGGGCGGGCTCGACTGCGTCGCCGAGGTACGCGGAAAGGGGCTGATGCTCGGCGTCGAGTTCGTCCGACCGGGCACCAGTGAGCCGGATCCGGGGTTGACCAACCAGGTCTTCGAAGCCGCGCGGGACGGTGGCCTGCTCACCGGTAAGGGCGGTCTGCACGGCAACGTGCTGCGAATGGGGCCACCGTTGACGCTGACCGAGGAGGAGGCCCGCAAGGGCCTGGCGATCCTCGTCGACGCGATCCGCTCGTGCGCGGGGGTTACGGCATGAGCATCGGGCACTTCATCGACGGCAAGCGGGTCGGCGGCACGTCGGAGCGGCGCGGCGACGTGTTCGACCCGGCGACCGGTCGGCGTACCGCCGAGGTCGAGCTGGCCTCGACCGCGGACGTCGACCTCGCGGTGCAGTCCGCCGCCCGCGCCGCGCGGGCCTGGCGGGATGCGTCGCTGGCGCGTCGCTCGGCGGTGTTGTTCGCCTTCCGGGAGCTGGTGCACGCCCGTCGGGACCGGCTCGCCGAGGTGATCACCGCCGAGCACGGCAAGGTGCTCGCCGACGCCGCCGGCGAGGTGCAGCGCGGCCTGGAGGTCATCGAGTACGCGTGCGGCCTGCCGTCGGCGCTGCGCGGCGCGTTCAGCGAGAACGTGTCCACCGAGGTCGACTCGTACACCATCCGGCAGCCGCTCGGGGTGGTCGCGGTGATCTCCCCGTTCAACTTCCCGGTGATGGTGCCGCTGTGGTTCGTACCGGTGGCCGTGGCCTGCGGGAACGCCGTGGTGCTCAAGCCGAGCGAGAAGGATCCCAGCGCGGCGCTGCTGCTGGCCGAGTGGTTCGCCGAGGCGGGCCTGCCCGACGGGGTGCTCAACGTGGTCAACGGCGACTCCGAGGCGGTCGACGCGTTGCTGGAGCACCCGGAGGTGCGAGCCGTGTCGTTCGTCGGCTCCACCCCGATCGCCCGGTACGTCTACCAGCGGGGCGCCGCCGCCGGCAAGCGGGTGCAGGCCCTCGGTGGGGCGAAGAACCACATGGTGGTGCTCCCCGACGCCGACCTGGACCTGGCCGCCGACGCGGCGGTCAACGCCGGGTTCGGCTCGGCGGGGGAGCGGTGCATGGCCATCTCGGTGCTGGTGGCGGTGGAGCCGGTGGCGGACGCGCTGGTCGAGCGGATCGCCCGGCGGGTGGCCGGTCTGCGTACCGGCGACGGACGGCGGGGCTGCGACATGGGTCCGCTGGTCACCGCCGCGCACGCGGCGAAGGTCCGCTCCTACGTGGACGCAGGTGTCGCCGCCGGCGCGGTCCCGGTGGTGGACGGGCGGGACGTGACACCGGACGGCGACCCGGACGGCTTCTGGCTCGGCCCGACGCTGTTCGACCGGGTGACCCCGGACATGTCGATCTACACCGACGAGATTTTCGGGCCGGTGCTGAGCGTGGTCCGGGTCGACTCGTACGACGAGGCGGTGGAGCTGGTCAACGCCAGCCCGTACGGCAACGGCACGGCGATCTTCACCAATGACGGCGGTGCGGCCCGGCGTTACCAGCACGAGGTGGAGGTGGGCATGGTCGGGATCAACGTGCCGATCCCGGTGCCGATGGCGTACCACTCGTTCGGCGGCTGGAAGTCGTCGCTCTTCGGTGACCTGCATGCGCACGGCGAGGATGGGGTGCGCTTCTTCACCCGGGGCAAGGTCGTCACCAGCCGCTGGTTGAATCCCCGGCACGGCGGGGTCAACCTCGGGTTCCCCACCCAGACCTGAGCAGCCGCAGCACGCCCGCCCCGGCCAGGTACGCGACCAGGGCCGGGACGGGCGTGCCGAGCGGCTCCGCTGCCTGCTGCGGCGTGGTGCTGTTGACCAGCAGCGCGGCCACCACGGCGGCGTAGGCGGCGACCGCCGACACCGCTCGGGCCGGGGTGCCCCGACCGGTCCGACGTCCGGCGCGGTGCCGGCCGCTGCGCGCCTCCACCGACCCGAAGATGGCGACCAACGCCGCCAGCACGGCGGTGAGCAGCAGCAACCAGGGCACCCGCCAGGCCCACCAGGCGGCGGAGTCGACCGCCGGGGTGGGCAGCGTCCCGATCGCGTCGAGCAACCCGATCAGCAGGATCGCGGCGGTCAGATGCCAGAGGAAGACGGTCAGCACCACCAGGTTCACCCCGATCACCACCTGCCACGGTCCGGTGCGGCGCAGCAGGCGCTCCGCCGGGCCGCGCAGCAGCAGGATCAGGCCGAGCTGGCCGGCGGCGACGGCCAGCAACGCGAGGCTGGGCGGCGCGGCGTTGTCGAGCCGCTCGTCGGGCACCTTGAGCATGGCCACCGGCCACGGGCCGAGCACGGTGAGCAACAGCAGCGCGCCCAGCCCGCCCGCCAGGAACACCAGGCCGGCCCGGCGGGAGATGGGCAGCCGTCGTCGGCGTACCCCCGGGCGGTCGGGCGTCGACGGCCCGGCGGCGTCGTCGGTCGCCGCATGCGGCGGCGCGGTCCGATCGGCGGCCGGCGGTGGCGCGGTCTGATCGGCGGGCGGCGGCACGGCGCGGGTGTCGTGCCAGGCGAAGCCGAGCTGGTGGACGGCCAGCCAACCGAACAGGTAGTTGCCGTAGCTCAGCTCCTCCGGGCCGGTCAGCCGGCCCAGGTCGCCGAGGCCGACCAGGGCCACCAACACCAGCGGGACGGCCAGGCCGAAGCGGCGGTGCAGCGCGTACATCGGTGCGGTGAGCACGACCGCCGCCAGGTAGGCGACCAGGAACCACAGCGGAATGGTGGCGAACCAGAACACCTCCCGGATCCGCGTCGGCTCGGCGCCGAGCAGCCAGGCGACCGCCGCCGCGGCGGTGAGCACCAGCAGCAGCGTGCTGGTGGGGCGGACCAGGCGGGCACTGCGGTCGATCAGCCAGCCGGCGGCGTCGCCGCCGCGGGCCCGCAGCCGGGTCAGCGAGGCCGCGTTGGCATAGCCCCCGACCAGGAAGAAGACGGGCATCACCTGGGCCAGCCAGGTCAGCGGGTACGCCCACCGCAGGTCGCCGAGCGCGGAATGCCCGGTGGCCTGCCCGGTGGCGTCGCGCCCGATCACCGTGACGGCCCAGTGTCCGATAACGACCATGGTGATGGCGAGCGCGCGGAGCAGGTCGACGTACCGCTCCCGCCCTGCCGGGGTGCGCTCGGCCAGCTGGCGCAGACGGCGCATCGCCCCAGGTTAGGCGATCCGACGGCGGCTGGTGGTGATAACGGTTCGACCGTCAGGACTTGAAGTCCG
This sequence comes from Micromonospora sp. NPDC050276, assembly GCF_044459545.1. NCBI lineage: Bacteria > Bacillati > Actinomycetota > Actinomycetes > Micromonosporales > Micromonosporaceae > Micromonospora > Micromonospora sp. NPDC050276. Next base: position 63,281 of record NZ_JBITJA010000013.1, read on the forward strand.
AGCCCGGCTGTCGTAGAAATTCTTCAGCAACAGCGCGTTAACTGAAGAGAATCACCGAGCCTCGCGCGGCGGACGCCTCCCCCTGACAACGGCGACCCGCCCGACCCGACCCGAGGAGAACGTATGAACAGGCGTGACATCCTGCGGCGCAGCGCCGCCGCGGGCCTCCTGGCCACCCCCGCCGCCGGCCTGCTGTCCGGCTGCGCCACCGGCGGTGGTGGTGACAAGAACGATGCCGACACCTACCAGGGCACCAAGAGCGCGCAGAACCCGCTCGGCGTGCAGGAGGACGCCCCTCTTGAGGTGGTGATCTTCGGTGGCGGGTTCGGTGAGGAGTACGCAAAGGCCCACGAGGCCATGTACACCGAGAAGTACCCGAAGGCGAAGATCAACCATTCCGCCACCCAGGAGATCAGCAAGACCCTTCAGCCGCGCTTCGTCGACGGCTCGCCGCCGGACGTGGTCAACAACTCCGGCACCGGCCAGATCGACTTCAACGGACTGGTCAGCCAGAACGCCCTCGCCGACCTCGGTGAGCTGCTCGCCGCCCCGAGCCTCGACGTGCCCGGCAAGACGGTCAAGGACACCCTGCTGCCCGGCGCCGTGGAGATCGGCTCGTACGACGGCAAGTTCCTGGTGCTGAACTACACCTACACCGCCTACGGCATCTGGTACTCCAACAAGCTGTTCACCGAGCGCAAGTGGGAGTACGCGAAGACCTGGGACGAGCACATCGCGCTCTGCAAGCAGATCAAGGCCGCCGGCATCGCCCCCTGGACGTACGCCGGCCTGCACCCGCGCTACATGAGCTGGCCGCTGATCTCCACCGCGATCAAGCTCGGCGGGCCGTCGGTGGCCCTCGCGCTCGACAACCTGGAGCCGAACGCCTGGAAGTCCGACTCGATGCGGGCCGCCGCCGACGCCTGGCACCAGATCGTCAAGGACAAGTACATCCTGGACGGCTCGCCCGGCCTGGACCACAAGCAGTCGCAGACCGCCTGGTGCCAGGGCAAGGCCGCCTTCATCTCCTGCGGCTCCTGGCTGGAGAGCGAGCAGAAGGACGTCACGCCGGCCGGGTTCAACATGACCATCGCGCCGACGCCGAGCCTGGGCAGCGGCGACAAGCTGCCGTTCGAGGCGATCCGGGGCACCGCCGGGGAGCCGTTCATGGTGCCGGCCAAGGCCCGCAACGTCGCCGGTGGGCTGGAGTACTTCCGAACCATGCTCTCCAAGCGGGGCGCCCAGGACTTCACCAAGAAGGTCGCCAGCCTCACCGTGGTCGCCGGCGCCACCGAGGGCGTCGAGCTGCCGTACGGGTTGACCACCGTGGTCAAGGCCCTCGACGCGTCCGGCGCCAACGGCTTCAACTGGGTCTACAACAACTACTACCGCAAGTTGGAGCGCAACCTCGTCGACGCCGCGTGCGGCGAGTTCTTCAGCGGCCGCATCGGCCCCGCGGAGTTCCTCAACCAGTGCCAGAAGGGCGCCGACTCGATCGCCCAGGACAGCTCGATCAAGAAGTACAAGCGAGCGGCCTGACCGCCCGGCCGGTGGGGGAGAGGTACGCCCCCACCGGCCGTACCCCCACGGAAGAGGTCCCTCTCGTGAAACATGGCAAGTGGCCGCTGATCGTCACGTTCCTGGTGCCGCCGGTGGTGCTGTACGTCTTCTTCGTCGTCTCGCCGTACCTTCAGGCCTTCCAGATCTCCACCACCGACTGGCTCGGCTACTCGGCGGACGCGAACCCGGTCGGCCTCGCGAACTTCAAGACCCTGTGGCACGACGACTACGTGTGGAACGCGCTGAAGAACAACGCGATCCTGCTGGCCCTGGTGCCGGTGCTGACCATCGTGCTCGGGCTCTTCTTCGCCACCATGCTCGCCATGGGCGGGCGCAAGGGCCGCGCCGGCGTGACCGGGGTACGCGGCGGCGCGCTCTACCGCACGGTCTACTTCTTCCCGCAGGTGCTCTCCGTGGTGATCATCGCGCTGCTCTGGAAGGAGGTGTACCACCCCAATCAAGGGCTGCTCAGCGCTGCCGTACACGCGGTCGGTCTGCCCGCGCCGACCTGGCTGGGCGACCCGGCCACCGCCTTCTGGTGCGTGCTGGCGGTGATGGTCTGGAGCAACGTCGGCTTCTACGTGGTGCTGTTCGGTGCGGCGATGTCGGCTGTGCCGAAGGAGATCTACGAGGCGGTGCTGCTCGACGGCGCGTCCCGGTTCACCACCCTGCGCCGGGTCACCCTGCCGCTGCTCTGGGACACCGTCCAGGTCGCCTGGGTCTACCTGGCCATCTTCGCCCTGGACGGGTTCATCCTCGTGCAGCTGATGACCAACGGCGGACCGAACTTCTCCACCGACGTGATCGGCGTGCGGATGTACGACACCGCCTTCGGCAGCGAGACCAAGTTCGGCTACGCCTCGGCGATCGGCGTGGTCATGTTCTTCCTGACCCTCTCGGTGGCGGTGCTGTCGCTGCGGGTCGGCCGGCGCGAACGGATCGAGTACTCGTGACCACTCTGGATCAGCCCACCGCGACCGTGGTCGTCAGCCGGGACCGCCCGGTGCGCCGGGAACTCGGCGTGGCCAACACCCTCTCGCACGGCTTCCTGCTGCTCTGGGGCCTGCTCACCGTACTGCCACTGCTGTGGATGTTCATCAGCTCGTTCAAGACCAACGGCGAGATCCTCGCCGACCCGTGGGGGCTGCCCGGCGCGCTGCACCTGGACAACTGGGCGCGGGCCTGGACGGGCGCGCACATCGGCCGGTACTTCCTCAACAGCCTGGTCGTGGTGACCGGCTCAGTCACCCTCACCATGCTGATGGGCGCCACCGCCGCGTACGTCTTCGCCCGGTACGAGTTCCGCGGCCGGCAGGTCGTCTACTACCTGTTCGTCGGCGGCCTGATGTTCCCGGTGTTCCTCGCCCTGGTGCCGCTCTTCTTCGTGGTCCGCAACGCCGGCCTCTTCAACAGTTGGCGCGGGCTGATCCTCGTGTACGCGGCCTACTCGCTGCCGTTCACGGTGTTCTTCCTGACCGCGTTCTTCCGGACCCTGCCGACCTCGGTGGCGGAGGCCGCGTTGGTCGACGGCTGCGGTCACTTCCGGCTCTTCTTCCGGGTGATGCTGCCGATGGCACGTCCGGGAATGATTAGCGTCGCGATCTTCAACTTCCTCAGCCACTGGAACCAGTTCCTGCTACCGCAGGTGCTGTTGCAGGGCGACGAGTCCAAGTGGATGCTGGCGCAGGGCCTGTTCGCGCTCTCGGTCAGCCAGGGCTACGCCGGTGACTACGCGCGGCTCTTCGCCGGGCTGAGCATCGCGGTGCTGCCGGTGCTCGCGATCTACGTGGCCTTCCAGCGTCAGGTGCAGGCCGGCCTCACCGCTGGCCAACTCAAGTAGCACTCACCCGCTACCTGACCGATCCCGATCACCACACCCGTACCCCTCGACTCATCCGCCCCGGCGTGGGCCCCCGCCCCGGCGTGGCCCCCGCCCCGGCGTGGCCCCCGCCCCGGCGTGGCCCCCGCCCCGGCGTGGCCCCCGCCCCGGCGTGGCCCCCGCCCCGGCGTGGGCCCCGAACCGGGCGGGGCGCGGTGGGTTACGAGGTGGGGAAGAGGTGGGCGTGCAGGGCGGCCGGGTCGGTCATCTCGGGTAGGCCGCGGGCGGCGAGCCAGGCCGCTGCGGCGGCCCCGTCTCCGGCGGTGCGCAGTGGCGCGTCCGGCCAGTGGTGGGCGATCTCGTCTCGGACGGCGGCGGCGAGCGGGGTGTCCGCGGTGAGCAGGCCGCCGCCGAGGACGAGCGGTGTCACCGCATCGGCCGGGCGGATGCGGCTCACGCTCTCGGTCAGGTGTGCGGCGGCGTCGGCGATCAGTGCGGTGGCGACCGGGTCGCCGTGGGTGGCGGCGTTGACGACCAGCGGCGCGAGTCGGGCCAGCTCGATGGGGGGTCGACGGGTCACCGCCTGGATGGTGGCGTCGACGGTGTCCCGGGGGCGGGGGGCGATGTCGGCGCTGCCCAGCAGTTCGGTGAGGACCGTCGTGGCCAGCGCGCCAAGCCCGCGGCCCGTGTCCAGGTCGGCGAGCAGCCGGCGGACCGATTCCCGGCCGAGCCAGAAGCCGGAGCCGGCGTCGCCGAGGAGCCAACCGTGGCCGTCGGCGATCCGGTCGAGCCGCAGATCGCGGACCTGGGCGGTGATCGCCCCGGTGCCGGCGATGAGGACGGTTCCGTCCGGGGCGGCGGTGCCGGAGGCGTACGCGACCAGGGCGTCGCCGTGCACCTCGTACGGGCAGCGCAGGCCGGCGTCGTGCCAGGCCCGGTCGAAGGCGGCCCGCCCCTGCGGGTCGGCGAGCAGCCGGCCCGCTCCGGCGAGCCCGATGGTGCCGGCGGCCACCCGCGTCGGGTCGACGTCGGCGAGCGCGCCGCGGAGCGCGGTCAGCAGTTCGGCGGCGGCCCGTTCGGCGCCGTGGCTGGTGGGGTTGCCACCGCCGGCGTGACCGGTGCCGAGGCGTTCACCGGTGAGGGTCAGGGCGGTCGCCCGGGTGGACGTACCCCCGACGTCGAGACCGACCACGACGGTGTCGGACATCGGCACGGGCCTCCTTGCGCTGTGCGGCTGTGGGCCCTGTTCATGCTGGTCGGCGCACTCGCGAAGGGCAAATTCTGGCGACCCCGGCAGCCTGTGCGCCAGGTAACAGTTTGAAAACTTCGCCCACAGTCTTGACACGGAGGGCCGTTCAGTAAGAACTTTTACCACTAACAGTTAACAGTCTTTTCGGAAAGGCGAGGCGTCTCATGGTTGATCACGAGGTGGACACCGTCGCGGGGACCGCGGTGGTCGACGCCGATGTGATCGATCGAAGGACCTCCGCCTCCGACGGGGTGCTGACCCGCGTCCGCACCGGGCTCGACGAGTTGACCGGCGCCCTGCGCCGGGTCGCCGAGCACGTGCTCAGCGACCCGGAGGCCGCCGCCCGCTCGACCATCGTCGAGTTGGCCGAGCGCAGTGGCACCTCACCGGCGACCATCACCCGCTTCTGCCGGGCGATGGGCTTCGAGGGGTACGCCGACCTGCGACTGGGCATCGCCTCCGAGACCGGCCGTGCGCGTTCGGCCGGTTGGACCGTCGACATCGGACGGGAGATCCAGCCGAGCGACCCGCTCGCCCGGGTGCTCGACCAGATCATGGCCGCCGACACCCGGGCCATGCACGACACCGCCACCCTGCTCGACCTCGCCGAGGTGGAGCGGGCCGCGGTGGCGATCGCGGGCGCCAGTCGGGTGAACATCTTCGGCGCCAGCGGCAGCGCGCTGGTGGGCGAGGAGATGCAGTTCAGCCTGCATCGCATCGGGGTGGCCGCGTGGGCGTGGAACGACGTGCACGAGGGGCTGGCCAGCGCCGCGTTGTTGCGAACGGGGGATGTGGCGCTCGGCATCTCGCACACCGGGCAGACCCGGGAGACGATCGAGATGCTCGCCGAGGCGGGCAGTCGGGGCGCCACCACGCTCGCGCTCACCGGGTTTCCCCGCTCACCGTTGGCCGAGCTGGCCGACATCGTGCTGCTCACGGCCAGCCAGGCGACCACCTTCCGGCCGGACGCGCTCTCCGCCCGGCACCCCCAGCTGGTGGTGCTCGACCTGCTCTACATCGCCGTCGCGCAACGCACGCACGACCGCGCGCACGCGGCCTTCCGGCGTACCGCGCAGGCCGTCGACGGGCACAAGGCAGCCAAGAGGTTGTCGGGAAACCCGGGGGCGAGCGAGGCGGAGTCCAGCCGGCGATCCGGCAAGGCGGAGATCGGTCCGGATACCGGTGTTGTATCCGGACCGATCGCCAACGCGGCCGGTCGTCGGCTGGGCCCGCCGCAGCCGACGCCAGGTTTCCCGACAACCTCTGAGGGAGCCGTTTCATGATCAGCGCTCAGGGGTACGCGGACGCCGTCCGCCCGGTGCTCGACCGGCTGCTCGACTCGGAGGCCGACGGGATCACCCGGGCCGCCGACCTGATCGCCGACAGCCTGCGCGACGGCGGCGTGCTCCAGGCGTTCGGCGCCGGGCACTCGGAGGCGTTCGCCGCCGAGCTGGTCGCCCGGGCCGGCGGGTTGGTCCCCACCAACCGGCTCTCGGTACGGGACCTGGTGATGCACGGTGACGCCCCGCGCGACGTGCTCGCCGACCCCAAGCTGGAACGTGATCCCTCCATCGCCCACCAGATCTACGCGCTCGCGGCACCGCAGCCGCGCGACGTGTTCGTGGTGGCGTCCCAATCCGGCATCAACGGCTCGGTGGTCGAGCTGGCGGCGCTGGTCACCGAGCGCGGTCACCCGTTGATCGCGGTCACCTCGGTCGAGCACACCGCACGGGTGGCTCCACGGCACCCGTCCGGGCATCGGCTCGCCGACCTCGCCGACGTCGTGCTGGACAATGGCGCGCCGTACGGCGATGCACTGCTGCCGCTCGAGGGCGGCGGCGCGGTCTGTGCGGTCTCCTCGGTCACCACGGCGCTGCTGGCGCAGCTGTTGACGGCGGAGGTCGTACGACGGTTCCACCAGGCCGGGGAGGTACCCCCTATCTACCTCTCCGCCAACGTCCCCGGCGGGGACGAGCACAACCTCGCCCTCGAGTCGCGGTACGCCGGGCGTCTCCGGCGTACCGCATGACCCGAATTCCACAAGGAGAGACGACGATGTCGATTACCCCCGAACACCCGGCCGCACTCGACCGTCGCACGGTGCTGCGTCGCGCCGCCGCCGTGGGCATGCTCGCCACTCCGGCCATCGGCCTGCTCGGCGCCTGCGCCACCAGCGGCAGCGACGGTGACAACGAGCAGGTCGCCGGCGGCACCAAGAGCGAGAAGAACCCGCTGGGCGTCAAGGAGGACGCCCCGATCGAGGTGGTCATCTTCAACGGCGGCTACGGCGAGAAGTACGCCACCGACGTGCACGAGCCGCTGTACAAGACGGCGTTCCCCAAGGCGGAGATCAAGCACCAGGCCACCCAGGCCGTCTCCACCGTGCTCCAGCCGCGGTTCGCCTCCGGCAACCCGCCGGAGTTCGTGAACAACTCGGGCGAGAAGCTGATGGACTTCGGCGCGCTGGTGGCCGACGGTCAGCTCCAGGACCTCACCGAGCTGTGGGACGCGCCGTCGGTCGACGACCCGGCCAAGAAGGTCCGCGACACGGTGGTGCCCGGCACCATCGAGGCGGGCTCGTTCAACGGCAAGCCGTACGTCCTGTACTACGTCTCCACGGTCTTCGGCATCTGGTACTCGGGCAAGCTGTTCAAGGACAACGGCTGGGCGCCGGCGAAGACCTGGGACGACTTCATCACCCTGCTCACGAACATCAAGGCCAAGGGCATCACCCCGTACGGCTACGCCGGTGCGAACGCGGCCTACTACCAGTGGAACGTGATCCTCACCCAGGCCGCCAAGATCGGCGGCACGGACGTGCTGAAGAACATCGACAACCTGGAGGACGGCGCCTGGAAGCAGGACGCCGTGAAGCAGGCGGCCGCCGCGTGGGCCGAGGTGGGCGCGAAGTTCAGCGACAAGAGCTTCGAGGGCCTCAAGCACACCGACGTCCAGCTGCGGCAGAACCAGTACAAGGTGGCCCTGTACCCCAGCGGTGACTGGCTGGAGGGCGAGCAGAAGAAGGACACCCCGGCCGGCTTCGACTACCAGCTCATGCCGGTGCCGAGCCTGACCGCCTCCGACAAGCTGCCGGCCACGGCGCTGCGCGCCACCGCCGGTGAGGGTTACTTCGTCTCGGCGAAGAGCAAGAACCCCAAGGGCGGCCTGGAGTACATGCGCCAGATGCTGTCGAAGGCGGGCGCGAAGGGCTTCACCGAGGTGGTCAAGGCCCCGACCGTGGTCACCGCCGGTTCGGAGGGCTTCGCCTTCCCGCCCGGTGTGGCCAGCTCGCAGGCCGCGCTCAAGGCGGCCGGTCAGGACGTGTTCAACCTGTACTTCGACGGCTGGTACAAGGAGCTCGACACGGAGGCGCGGACCGCCACCAACGAGCTGATGTTCGGCCGGATCAACGCGGACGCCTTCGTGGAGCGGATCCAGAAGCGCGCCGACGCCATCAAGAAGGACAGCTCCGTCACCAAGTTCAAGCGTTGATCGATCGGAGCTAGGGTCATGCGGCACGGCAAGTATCCATTCGTGGTCGGGTTCCTGATCGCCCCGGTCGCGCTGTACGTGACATTCGTGATCTGGCCGTACGCGCAGGCGTTCCAGATCTCGATGACCAACTGGCGGGGGCTCTCCGCCCCGCAGTGGGTGGGCTTCGACAACTACCGGAGGTTGCTCGACGACGGCGCCTTCTGGAAGGCGGTCCAGCACCACGGCGTACTGCTGCTTGCCCTGCCGCTGATCACCATTGCCATCGCGCTGTTCTTCTCCTTCCTGCTCAACGTGGGTGGCAAGAGCAGCGGTGGCCAACGCCAGGGGGTCTGGGGGGCGAAGTTCTACCGGGTGGTGTTCTTCTTCCCCCAGGTCCTGGCGGTGGCCATCATCGCGGTGCTGTTCCAGATGGTGTACCGGCCGAACGAGTCCGGCCTGATCAACGGCGTGCTGATGAAGTTCGGCCTGGAGCCGATCCTCTTCCTGGTGAAGCCGAGCCTGGCCCTCTGGTCGATCCTCGCGGTGCTGGTCTGGCAGGCGGTCGGCTTCTACGTGGTGCTCTTCTCGGCCGGGATGGCCTCCATCCCGGGTGAGATCTACGAGGCCGCCGAGATGGACGGGGCGACGAAGGTGACCCTGTTCTTCCGGGTCACCCTGCCGCTGCTGTGGGACACCCTCCAGGTGGCCTGGGTGTACCTGGGGATCGCGGCGTTCGACGCGTTCGCCATCGTGGCGGTGCTCTCGGTGGACGGTGGCGGCCCGGACGGCGCCACCACCGTGCTGGCCATGGAGATCTACCGCAACGCGTTCGTCTACTCGAAGTACGGCTACGCCTCGGCGATGGGCGTGGCGCTGTTCTTCCTCACCCTCACGTTCGCGGCGCTGACGCTGCGGCTCACCAAGCGGGAAAGCGTGGAGTACTGATGAATCCGCAGTCGACGCTGCCGCCGCCGGCGGCGCTACCGCCGAAGACCGGTGACCCGTCCGCCACCGACGCGCGAGGGCGCAAGGGCCCCCGCTCGGAGGTACGGCTCCTCGCCAACCTGGGGCACGTCGCGCTCGCCGTCTGGGCGGTCATCGTGATCGTGCCGATCCTCTGGACCTTCCTCGCCGCGTTCAAGAACACCAGCGAGATCTTCAGCAGCCCGTGGACGCTCCCGGCCGAGCTGCGCTGGGAGAACTTCTCCCGGGCCTGGACCAAGGCGAACGTCGGCCGGTACTTCCTCAACAGCGTGATCGTGGTGTCGTGCAGCACGTTCCTCACCATGCTGCTCGGCTCGATGGCCGCGTACGTGCTGGCCCGCTACAAGTTCTGGGGCAACCGGGCGATCTACTTCCTCTTCGTCTCGGGGTTGGCCTTCCCGGTCTTCCTGGCGCTGGTGCCGCTCTTCTTCGTGGTGAAGAACCTGGGTCTGCTGGACACCCACACCGGTGTGGTGCTGGTCTACACCGCGTACTCGTTGCCGTTCACGGTGTTCTTCCTGGCCGCGTTCTTCAAGACGCTGCCGTCGTCGGTGGCCGAGGCCGGGATGATCGATGGCTGCTCGCACAGCCGGCTGTTCTTCCAGGTCATGATGCCGATGGCGAAGCCGGGCCTGATCAGCGTGGCGATCTTCAACATCATCGGTCAGTGGGCGCAGTACCAGCTTCCGTTGGTGCTGCTCTCCAACGCGAAGGACAAGTGGGTGCTCACCCAGGGCATCGCCGACATCTCGGTGAACGCCGGCTACGAGGCGGACTGGTCCGGGTTGTTCGCCGCGCTGACCATCGCCATCCTCCCGATGATCATCGTGTACGCGGTCTTCCAGCGTCAGATCCAGGCCGGTCTCACCTCCGGCGCGGTGAAGTAGGGCGCCTCCTCACCGCTCGTCGACGCGGGTGTGCCAGGAGCGCCACAGCGCGGCGTACGCGCCGCCGGCCGCGACCAGCTCGTCGTGGCTGCCGATCTCGGTGATCCGGCCGTCGGCCAGCACGGCGACCCGGTCGGCGTCGTGCGCGGTGTTGAGCCGGTGCGCGATCGCGATGACGGTCCGCCCGACCAGCACGGCGGCCAGCGCGCGCTCGGTCCGCCGGGCGGTGGACGGATCGAGTGCGGCGGTCGCCTCGTCCAGGATCAGCGTGTGCGGGTCGGCGAGCACCAACCGGGCCAGCGCCAGCTGCTGGGCCTCGGCCGCGCCGAGTTGACGGGCCCCGTCGCCGAGCTGGGTGTCCAGGTCGTCGGGCAGCTCGGCGTACCACTCGGCGCCCACGGTGAGCAGCGCGGCGCGCATCTGGTCGTCGGAGGCGTCCGGTGCGGCGAAGGCGAGGTTGTCGCGCACCGAGCCGATGAAGACGTGGTGCTCCTGGGTGACCAGGGCGATCCGGCGACGTCGCTCGGCCGGGTCGAGGTCGGTGACCGGGCAGCCGCCGATGCTGACGACGCCCTGCCGCGGTGCGTCGATCCCGGCCAGCAGCCGGGCCAGGGTGGACTTGCCGGCGCCGGACGGGCCGACGACGGCCAGCCGCTCACCGGGCCGCACCTCCAGGTCGATGCCGTGCAGCACGTCCGGCCCGTCGGAGTAGGAGAACCGCGCCCCCCGCACGACCAGCCGCTCGCCCCGTGCCGAGGTCGCCGCGCCGGGCGGCTCCGGCGGAACCATGCCGACGCCGAGCACCCGGGCGTACGACGCGAAGCCGCGTTGCGCCTGCTCCGTCCACTGCAACAGCCGGTCCATCGGGTCGATCGCCTGTTGTAGGTAGAGCGCGGCGGCGACCACCGCGCCGAGCGACACCATGTCCCGGGAGAGCAGGAAGCCGCCGACGAGCAGGACCATGGCTACCGGTAGCGGGTAGCTGGCCTCGACGACCGAGAAGAACACGGTACGCAGCGCGAGCGTCGCCCGGCGGGCCCGCCAGACCCGGGTGATGTGGGTGGTGCCATGGCGGACCCGGTCGTCGGTCAGCCGCAGCGCCTCCACCGTGCGGGCACCCTCGGCGGTGGTGGTCAGCGTCTCGGTCAGCTCGGCCGCCGCCGCCCCCTCGGTGAGGTACGCGGAGCTGGCCCGCCGCAGGTACCAACGGGTCACCGCCACGATCGACGGGAGCCCGGTCAGCGCGGCCAGGCCGAGCAGCGGATGCAGCAGGAAGACCGCCCCGAACAGCAGGGTCAACTACACCGAGGCGATGACGATGGTGGGCACCACGTCCCGGACGGTGGTGCCGACCGTCGCCACGTCGACGGAGCTGCGGGTCGCCAGGTCACCGGAGCCGGCGCGTTCGACGACCGAGACCGGCAGCCCGAGCGTGCGGGAGACGAACTCCTCGCGCAGTTCGGCGACGGCCCGTTCGCCGAAGCGGTGCCCGGCGTACTGGGCGTACCGGGACACGACCGCGCTGACCAGGACGCAGCCGGCGATGGTCAGCGCCAGCCGGTCCACCGTGGCCACGCCCGCTCCGGCGGTGACCCGGTCGACGATGGTGCCGAGCAGCCACGGCGGGGCCAGCCCGGCGACCGCGGCGGCGCTGTGCAGCGCCAGCACGACCGCGACGGCGCGCCGATGCCGACTGATCATGTCGCGCAGGGCCCGGCGGACGGTGGCTCGGTCGGCCACCGGCAGTCGGTTCACCGGTACGCCTCCTCGGCGTCGGCGGGCTGCGTCGGATCGGAGTCTTCGCTGCCCCGGGCCACCAGGTGCCGATAGGTCGGGTCGCGGTCGAGCAGGTCGGCGTGGCTGCCGGTGGCGGTGATCCGGCCGGCGCTCAGGTGCGCGACCCGATCGGCCTGGCCGAGTAGCAGCGGCGAGGTGGCGATCACCACGGTGGTCCGCCCGGCGCGGGCGGCCCGCAGCCGCTCGGCGATCCGCGCCTCGGTGTGCGCGTCCACCGCCGACGTCGGATCGACGAGGATCAGCACCTCCGGCTCGGCGCACAGCGCTCGGGCCAGTCGCAGGCGTTGGCGTTGACCGCCGGAGAGCGTCCGGGCGCGGGCGTCGATCGGGGTGTCCAGCCCGGCCGGCAGGGCGTCGACGATGTCCTCGGCCGAGGCGGTGCGCAGGGCCGCGCCGACCCGCTCGTCATCGTCGTCGTCCCCGGCGCGCAGGATGTCGCGCAAGGTGCCGGCGAAGAGGTACGAATCGTGGTCGGCCACGAGGATCCGGGCGCGGACCTCGTCCAGGGCGACCCCGCTCAGCGGCACACCGCCCCAGGTGGCCCCGCTGACGACGTACCGGCCGAGGCGGTCGGCCAGGGCCAGCGCCTCCGCCGGAGCGTCGGCGGCCACGCCGGTCAGCCGCCCGGCGACGACGGTCAGCCCGGTCACCGGGTCGTGCAGGTCGGCGGGGCCTTCCGGCGCGGCCGAGCCACCTGGCCGGCGTGCCTCGGGCACGGAACCCGCCCGGCGTGCCTCGGGTGTGGCATGCGGCCACCGGCGACCCGGCCCGCCGACGTCGTCCGGTGTCACGTTCATCAGGTCGGCGATCCGCCGGGCCGCGACCCGACCCCGGATGAGCTGGTGACTGCCCTCCAGCAGGAACCAGACCGGCACGATCAGGGTCGCCACGTAGCCGTAGACGGCCACCAGCTCGCCGATCGACACCTCACCGGTCACCGCCATCCGCGCCGTCAGCCACACCACCGCCGCCAGGAACAACCCGGGGATGGCGACCGTCGCCGCGTCGATCCAGCTGTTGACCGCGCCGACCCGGTACCCCTCGGCGCGCAGCTCCTGGGACCGGGCCGCGTACCGCCGGGCGAACAGGTCCCGGCCACCCACCCCGGCGAGCACCCGCAGCCCGGCCACGATGTCACCGGATCGGGCGGTGAGCGCTCCCTGCTGCCCCCGGTAGACCGACTCGACCCGCTCCAGCCGACGCAGCAGCGGCCCGACGACCAGCCCGACCACCGGCACCCCCACCAGCACGCAGAGCGCGAGCAGCGGGGAGACCGACCAGAGCACCACGGCGATCACCCCGTACGCGATGACCGCGCCGACACCCGGCCCGGTCAGCGTCAGCACCTGCGCCGTCCAGTCGATGTCGGAGCCGCCGATGGTGGACACCTCGCCGGCGCCGACCCGGCGTGGCAGCACCGAGCCGATCCGGGACAGGTGACGCAGCAGCACCTCCGCCGAGCGGGCCTTGGCGTCCTCCCGGATGAAGGTCATCGTGCGGTGCCGCATGATGCCCAGGTAGGACAGGGCCACGCCCGCGACGACGATCGCCGCGACCCAGAGCGCGAGGGCGCGGGTGTCGCGGGCGCGCAGCCCGTCGTCGACGGCGCGGGCGATCAGGTAGGGCCGGGCCGAGAGCCCGATCATCCAGGCCGTGCCGAACAGGCTGCCGCGCAGCACCCGCCAGGGCTGGCAGCGGACCAGCCACCAGAGGTAGCGCATCGGACCGCGGGTGTCGGGAGTGCCAGGATCGGGATGCGGGATCTGCGGAGGCACCTGGTCACGCTACCGACCATCGCCGACACCCCACCGACCCGATCATGGTGAGGTGCGCCTCCGTTTCTGTCGGATGGGAGAGGCAGAATCACGTTCGTGCTGGTGGCGGTGGTGTCCGACGAGCGGGGTGGGGGAGTGCTGTGCCCGCTGGACGCCACCGGCCGGCCGACCGGTCCGGCTGAGGTCGTCATCGACCTGGTCGCGGCGGTGGCCGCGCGCGAGGCCGCCGAGCACCCCCGCTGGGTCTGGTCCACCGCGGCGGCGATCTACCCGACGTTGCTGCGCGCCGGCGTGCGGGTCGATCGGTGTCACGACGTGGAGTTGACCGAGGCGTTGCTGCTCGGGCATGCCGGGCGCTGGGGCGAGCCCCGCTCGTTGGCCGCGGCCTGGGCCCGGCTGACCGGCGCGGCGGTGCCGCCCGACCCGCCGCCGCGCGCCGCCGCGCCGCCCGGCCACGGCCAGGGCGCGCTCTTCGACGCCCTGCCCGGCCCGCCGGGGCCGGGCATCGAGGCACTGACCCGGGTGTACGCGGACCAGCTCGCTCGCGTCGCCGCGACCGAGCATCCCGGCCGGTTCCGGTTGCTGGTGGCCGCCGAGTCGGCCGGCGCGCTGATCGCGGTGGAGATGGGCGTCGCCGGGCTGCCCTGGCGTGCCGACGTGCACAACGAGATCCTGCACGAGTTGCTCGGTGAGGCGTCCCCGGTTGGCGGCCCGCCACGTCGACTTGCCGAGTTGGCCGCCCGGATCGCCGACGCGCTCGGCGTACGCGGTCTGCACACCGACTCCCCGGCGGAGCTGCTGAAGGCGTTCGCCCGGGTCGGGGTGGAGTTGCCCAACACCCGGGCCTGGGTGCTGCGTGGGGTGGACCATCCGGCGGTGCCGCTGGTGTTGGAATACAAGGAGCTCTACCGGATCTGGACGGCGCACGGCTGGGCCTGGCTCGATCAGTGGGTGCAGGGCGGTCGGTTCCAACCCGAGTACGTGCCCGGTGGTGTCGTCTCCGGCCGGTGGGCCACCCGGGGTGGCGGGGCGTTGCAGATCCCCAAGGTGATCCGGCGGGCGGTGGTGGCCGATCCGGGCTGGCGGCTGGTGGTCGCCGACGCCGGTCAGTTGGAGCCTCGGGTGCTCGCGGCGGTGTCCGGCGACGCCCGGCTGGCGGCGGCGGGCGGTGCCGGCGACCTCTACGCGGCCCTTGCCCGGGACTCGTTCGGCGGTGACCGGGCGAAGGCCAAGGTGGCCCTGCTCGGCGCGATGTACGGGCAGACCGGCGGGGCCGCGGTGCCCGCGCTGGCCGTGCTGAAGCGCAGCTATCCGACGGCGTTCGGTTACGTCGAGTCGGCCGCGCGTACCGGTGAGGCGGGCGGGCTGGTGCGGTCGTGGCTGGGTCGGACGTGCCCGCCTGGCTCGGCCGGGTTCGGTGATCTCGACGACGCGTCCACCGCCGACCCGGGCGGGGCGGCCGATCCGCAGAGTCCACGGGCCCGTGCCGCGCGATCCCGGGGGCGCTTCACCCGCAACTTCGTCATCCAGGCCACCGCTGCGGAGTGGGCCTCCACGTTGCTGGCGACACTCCGCACGGAGGTGTCCGGCACCGACGCCGAGTTGGTCTTCTTCCAGCACGACGAGGTGGTCGTGCACGCTCCCGCCGATCAGGCGGATGCGGTCGCCGAGGCGGTCACCCGGTCCGGCGAGCGGGCGTCCGCGCTGCTCTTCGGTGCGACGCCGGTCCGGTTTCCACTGGATCTGTCCATCGTCGACTGCTACGCCGACGCGGCCTGACCGACCGATTGTCCGGGTGGGGGCGATGCCGGGCGTGTAACGGTTGTGCTATTTCTCCTTTTCGCCCCGCCACCCTCGGCCCGCCGTCCTCGTTGCAGTGTCCGTAGGAGGGGACGGACCGGTCACGGTTCGTCCCGTGCTGGAGGGGGCGCAGCTGAACCGGATCGCAGGAATGATCATCGCCGCAGGCGGGGGACGACGGATCGGTGGTCCCGAGGCGCTGCTGCACCAGGGGGACAAGCCCCTGGTCAATCAGATGATCGACACGATGACCGAGGCGGGCTGCGAGCAGATCGTGGTCGTGTTGGGTGCCGCCGCCGAGCAGGTTCAGGACACCGCCGACCTGGGCAAGGCCACCGTTGTGATCAACAAGGCGTGGGGCACCGGGGTCGGCTCGTCCATCCGCGCCGGCCTGGCCGCCATGGACGACGAGGGGATCGAGGCGGTGGTGGTGGTCCCGGTCGACATGCCGGGCCTGACCGCCACGGCGGTCCGCCGGGTGGCCGCGCTGCCGTACCCGGATGTGCTGGTCTGCGCCACCTACGACGGGTTGCGCGGCTACCCGATGCTCTTCGGCCGCCGGCACTGGCCCGGCATCGCCACCCTGGCCAGCGCCGACGTGGGCGCGAGGCCGTACCTGTTGGCGCACAAGGACCAGATCGTCGACATCGCCTGCGACTCGGTGGCCGACGGCAGCCGCGTCGACACCCCCGAGCTGATGGAGCTCTACGGGCTCACCGTCCCGCCGCAGCGCGTCGGGGTCTAGATGATTGAGTCCTAAACTCTGGCTGGTCCATGGTCGTAAAAAGACGGCCGAGCACGGCGGACTGACAGCTTGGCGACAGCGCTCCGCTATCCGCGCAGGCGGGTCGCGATCCGGTCGGCCTCGTCGGCGTCCAGGGGGTAAGGGCTGCCGTGCAGGATTGGGCCGGTGATAACGGCGGGGCCGGTGACCGGCGGCAAGCCATGCTCGGTGGCGAGCAGGCTCGCTGCGGGGTTGGGCTGCCCTGCCTTGGCCCGGCCAGGGCTGTCCTCGGCGTGCCACAAAGTCAGGTCGGTGCCGAGCCTGGTGGATCGGATGTTCTCCGAGCCGAGCAGTCGGGCCACCTCCTGCACGAGATCCATCCCGAAGGAGGCTGTCGTCACCTGCTGGACGCCGCCGACGGTCACCAGCAGCAGTTCGGCCGTCTTGCCACGTTCATGCGCGATCGGGGGATCACTCGGCCCGCCTGTCGACGCGGTCGCGGTCTGACCGGACGTGGCCTGAGGCTGAGTCGGCCGGGACGCGTGCTGTATCAGCACGATGATCCCGGTCACCGCGGTGACCAGCAACGCCACCGCCCCAAAGGGCACGGCCAGCAGGAAAGGCCACCGCCAACCGACCGCCCGCCCCACAAGCACTCCCGCCACGGGCCCGAGACCCAGCGCCAGCACCACCACGCCGGCGACGAGGGGCAATACCCACACGCGTCGTGCCCCCATCTGGGCCACCAGCATCGCCGTGACGCCCCACGCCAAACCGGCCCCGAACCCCGTCACCGCGCGGCCGAGTAGCAGCAGAGCGTCCCCCGAGGCCAGCGCGGTCAGCAGCGACCCGGGAACCAGCAGCGCGATCGCGGACAACGCGACGGCAGTCGGCCACCGCCGACCGACCAGAGCGCCACCCGCGACCGCCAGTACCGCCGGCAGCAGATAAGCGACGAAGATCCAGAGGACTGCCGACGTCGGCAGGTCCATGTCCCGCTGGATCGCAGCCCATTGCGGCCCGACGGTGACGGCGAGCAAGAAGGCACCGAGCGACGCAGCGAGTGTCGGCCCGATCAGCAGCCAGACTGGACGGGAAACGTCTGGCCGATCACCGAGCACGACGGAGCGTGAACCGTACGGGGGAACCTGGCTGGAGGTGCTGGGGAAGGACGCGGTCACGTCGGCGAATATACCGGGCCCGAGGCCTTGTGGAGCGTCCCAGCAAACGGCACTGTCTGGCATTCGGTGGCGACGGAGGGCGTCGGCCACCCGGCCCTCAAAGGTCAACTCTCGCTGGAGCGCCACTGCGCAACGTCGCACTCGCTCATGGGAACGACGGTTCCCGGGCTGCTGGTCGTCCGTCTTGGACAGTTGTCAGCGGCGGCGGCTGCTCGGCGGCCTGGCGGACCAGTACGGGCTGGTCACCGCCTTCGCCCTTGAGCCGGTGCTGATCGGCAGCTGCGTGCTGCTGCTGTGGGGCGGGCTCCGTGCCCGCCGCGCCAGCAGGTGAGCCGAGGTTGTCCAGCAGCGACCAGACGAAGTAACCGCCGCAGCGCGTCGGGGTCTAGGTGGGCGAGGGGGCGGGCCACGCCACGTCGTCGATCGCGAGCCACGGCGCGGTGGCCAGCGCCGTGGGCGTCTGCGCGGCGAACTCCAACACGTCGCGGTGCAGGTGTGACTGGTCGACGTAGCCGCTCTCGGTGGCAACCGTGGCGGCGGGGTGGCCTGCGGCGAGAAGGTGCGCGGCGTGGTCGAACCGCACCAGGCGGGCGGCGCGTTTGGGTGTGATGCCCAGCTGGGCCCGAAAGCGGGACAGCAGGCGTTTGCGGCTCCAGCCGACCTCGTTGGCCAGGCTGTCGACCCGTAGCCGGCCTCGGCTGGTGCGGGTCCGCCGCCAGGCGTGGACGACCTCTGGATCGGCCGGTCGACGGGTGCCCAGCCGTCGGCCGAGGAGCTGCGCGGCGACGGCGAACCGTTCGTTCCACGACGCGGTGGCGCGCAGCCTGGCCTCCGCGCGTTCGGCGGCGCGGCCCCAGAGGTCGTCGAGGGAAGCCACCGCCCCGCAGATCTCCGTCGACCCGCCGAGCACGGCGGCCGCGACGACCGGGTCCAGCCGGATCTGGAGGCACTCGCCGAACCCTCGGCCCGTCGCCCGGAGGTCGCCGGGAAGCAGGCCGACGACGGCACTGCCACTTCTGTGCCGGCCGTCCACGGCGTAGGTGAGACCCGGTTCCTCGCTGAGGTCGACGAGCAGGGTGATCGACGGGTGCGCGACCATGGCGATGTCCACCGGTGCGCGGGCGCGGTGCCGGAACCCGGCCATCCGGACCCCCGACAGCCGGGCCGACGGGCGTGGCACCACCACGTCCACCAACGACCAGTCGAGCGGGGTCGTCCCCATCGGGCGCATCTGCCGAGTCTAGGCAGTCGGAGTCGCCGGCGGGGTGTCCGCGGCCGGGGCCGTGAAGCCCAGCAGCAGCCTGCTGGTTGCCTCGGGCGCCTCCAACATGGGTACGTGTCCGACGCCGGGCAGCAGCTCGACCCGCGCCTTCGGCACTGCGTCGTACCGGTGCGCCGACGACGGCTCCCAGCGGGGGTCGTCGCCGCCGAAGACCACCAGCACCGCGACGTCGAGAGCGCTGAGGCGCTCGGGCACGTTCCGCTCCTCGATGTACGCGCCGTAGGCGCGCAGCATCGATCTCAGCCCGCGGTAGGTGAGGTGTCGGACGTCGCTGACCAGATCGTCCGGAACGTCGACCGGACGCGCGCAGGTGACGCTGATCCCCCTACGAATCATGGCGTCCGATCGTCGCGCCCAGAGCAGTGGACCGAGCGGCGGCGCCAACAGGGCCCGGAGCAGGGCCGGCTGTGGAAGCAGAGCGTCGGGGCCCGGGCCGGTGCTGACCAGTGCGAGCGAGCGCACCAGGTCCGGGCGTCGTTCGGCGAGCGCGGTGGCGGTGTAGCCGCCGCTGGAGTGCCCGAGCGCGACGACGGGCCGGACGCCGAGGTTGTCGAGCACCGCCGCCACCCGGTCCGCCTGGTCGGGCACCTCGTACGACGGCGGGGCCGGAGACCGGCCGCAGCCCGGGAGGTCCACCCGGATGACGTGGTGATGGCGGGCGAGCGCGGGAAGCACCGGATTCCAGGAGGCGCCCGACATCCCGGAGCCGTGGATCAACAACAGCGGTGGTGCCTCCCGCGGACCGTCGTGCACCACGTGCATGCCCGGCGACTGCGTAACGTCGTACTCGCTCATGGAAACGACGATGCCCGGGGCCCCGGTCGTCCGTCTTGGACAAATGTCATCGTGGGTTTAGTCGGGTGCCGGCGAGGGTGGCCACCGAAACGACGTCGCCGCCACCAGCCCGTTGGCGGGCGGGTGACGGCGACGCGTCAACGGTCGGTCAGTCCTGTGCCTGGTCCAGCTTTCCGGTGGCGGCGAGCCGCTGGTACCAGTGCGCGCTGTCCTTCCAGGTGCGGACCTGGGTGTCGTAGTCGACCCGGATGATCCCGAAGCGACGGTCGTAGCCGTAGCCCCACTCGAAGTTGTCCAGCAACGACCAGACGAAGTAACCGCGGACGTCCGCGCCCTGCGCGCGGGCGTCGGCCATCGCGCCGATGTGCCGACGCAGGTAGTCGATCCGCCGGTCGTCGTGGATCCGGCCGTCGGCCGACACCACGTCGTCGAACGCCGCGCCGTTCTCGGTGATCATCATGGGCTGGCTCGGGTATTCGCGCTGAAGGCGCAGCAGCAGCTCGGTCAGCGCCGGCGGGTCGATGTTCCAACCCATCGCCGTGTACGGGCCGGGCTGCGGCAGGAAGTCGACGTTGTCCGCGCCGACCCACGGCGACGAGGTCGACGCACCGTGCCCGTCGGCGTCGGAGCGGGCCGACACTCCGTCCCAGGCCCGGACCAGGGTGCTGGAGTAGTAGTTGACCCCGAGCACGTCCAGTGGCACCGCGATCAGCTTCTCGTCACCCTCGCGGACGAACGACCAGTCGGTGACGGCGGCGGTGTCGGCCAGCAGGTCGGCCGGGTACGCCCCGTCCAGCATCGGGCCGAGGAAAGCCCGGTTCGCCAACGCGTCGATCCGCCGGACCGCGTCCTGGTCGGCGGCCGAGTCGGACGCGCCCCGCACGACGTGCAGGTTCAGCGTCACCGACAGTTCGGCGGTCGGGGCCAGCTCCCGCACCACCCGGCCGGCCAGGCCGTGCGCGAGGTTGAGGTGGTGCACCGCGGCCAGTGCCGCCGCCGGCTCGGTCCGACCCGGCGCGTGCACGCCGGAGGCGTAACCCAGGTACGCCGAGCACCACGGCTCGTTGAGCGTCGTCCAGGTGTGCACCCGGTCGCCCAGCGCACCGACGATGCCCGCCGCGTACTCCTGGAAGCGCAACGCGGTCTCCCGCGTCGCCCACCCGCCGGCGTCCTCCAACTCCTGCGGCAGGTCCCAGTGGTACATGGTGGCCACCGGGCGGACGCCCCGTTCCAGCAGCCCGTCCACCAGCCGGGAGTAGAAGTCGATGCCCGCCTGGTTGAACCGGCCCGAGCCGCCCGGCTGCACCCGGGGCCAGGAGATGGAGAACCGGTACGCGCCCAGCCCGAGGTCCGCGATGTGCCCGAGGTCGTCGGCCCACCGGTGGTAGTGGTCGGCGGCCACGTCACCGGTGTCACCGTTGAGCGTCCGACCGGGCGTGTGGCTGTAGGTGTCCCAGATGGACGGCCCGCGCCCGTCCTCGGTGACCGCGCCCTCGATCTGGTACGCCGCGGTGGCCGACCCCCAGACGAAGCTCTCCGGGAAGTGGTGTTGCGTCATCGTTCTGTCCCCTGGATCTCGCAGATGTAGCCCGTCGAGGTGCCGGCGACCAGTTCGGCACTGGCCGTCCCATCCTCGTAGCGCACGTCGAACTCGGCGCCCGGTCCGTCGCCGGGTGACGGTACCCGTACCCGGACCCGCTGCCCCTCGGCCGGTGCGTACAGCCGCAGTCGCACATCGTCGGCCCACTCGTAGTCCGGTCGGTCGGTGCGGGAGCCGAACGGGATGACCGAGCCGGGACGGGCCAGCACCGGCAGGCTGTCGAAGCCGTGCTTCTCGGTCACCCAGGCCGGGCCGGTGACCTGCGCGCCGGTGACCAGGTGCGTCCAGGTGCCGGCGGGCACGTAGTACGTGACGTCGCCGTCGGCGCTGAGCACCGGGGCGACCAGCACGTCCGGGCCGAGCATGTACTGCCGGTCCAGGTGTGCCGTGGCCGGGTCGTCCGGGAACTCCAGGAACATCGGCCGCATCATCGGCGTCCCGTCGCGGTGTGCCTCCTGCGCGGCGCCCGCCAGGTACGGCATCAGGCTCAGCTTCAGGTGGGTGAAGTGCCGCAGCACGTCGACGGCTTCGTCGTCGTACGCCCACGGCACCCGGTACGAGCCGGACCCGTGCAACCGGGAGTGCGAGGAGAGCAGCCCGAAGGCGACCCACCGCTTGAACACCGCCGGGTCGGGGGTGCCCTCGAAACCGCCGATGTCGTGGCTCCAGTAGCCGAAGCCGGACGCCGCCAGGGACAACCCGCCGCGCAGCGACTCGGCCATCGCGACGAACGTCGACTCGCAGTCGCCGCCCCAGTGCACCGGGAACTGCTGCCCGCCGGCGGTGGCCGAGCGGGCGAACAGCACCGCCTCGCCCTTGCCGCGTTCGGTCTCCAGCAGCTCGAAGACGGCCTTGTTGTAGAGGTAGGAGTAGTAGTTGTGCATCCGCTGCGGGTCGGAGCCGTCGTGCCACACCACGTCGGTCGGGATGCGCTCACCGAAGTCGGTCTTGAAGCAGTCGACGCCCATGTCCAGCAGCGCCTTGAGCTTGCCGGTGAACCAGCTGACCGCGTCCGGGTTGGTGAAGTCGACAAGCGCCATGCCGGCCTGCCACTTGTCCCACTGCCAGACCGAGCCGTCGGGGTTGCGCACCAGGTAGCCGGCCTGCCGGCCCTCCTCGAAGAGGTACGAGCGCTGCGCGATGTACGGGTTGATCCAGACGCACACCTTCAGGTCGCGCTCGTGCAGTCGGCGCAGCATCCCCTCCGGGTCGGGGAAGGTCGCCGGGTCCCAGATGAAGTCGACCCAGTGGAACTGGCGCATCCAGAAGCAGTCGAAGTGGAACACCGACAGCGGCAACCCGCGCTCGGCCATCCCGTCGACGAACTCGGTCACGGTCTTCTCGTCGTACGAGGTGGTGAACGACGTGGACAGCCAGAGGCCGTACGACCAGGCGGGGATTCGGGCCGGACGCCCGGTGAGCGCGGTGTACCGGCGCAGCACGTCCTTCGGGTCGGGCCCGTCGATGACGTAGTAGGTGAGTGTCTGACCCTCGACGCTGAACTGGGTCTGCGTGACGACCTCGGAGCCCACCTCGAACGAGACGTGCTCCGGGTGGTCCACGAAGACGCCGTAGCCGGCGCTGCTCAGATAGAACGGGACGTTCTTGTACGCCTGCTCGCTGGCCGTGCCGCCGTCGGCGTTCCAGATGTCGACGGTCTGCCCGTTCTTGACGAACGGGCCGAAGCGCTCACCCAACCCGTACACCGTCTCACCGACCCCGAGGGCGAGCCGCTCGTGCACGTGCCGGCGGCCCTCGGCGTCGGTGACGATGCCGATGCTGCGCCCGGTGGATGCGGTGATCACCCGATCGCCGTGCAGGAAGTCGACCCGCCACCCGTCGATGAGCGCGACCCGCGCGGTCAGCTCGCCGGTGGTCAGCGTCGCGCTGAGCCCGGTGACGTCGACGGTGACCGGGTGCGTCTCGTCGGTGCTCAGCCCGAAGTGCGGCTCCCGGGGCAGCCCTCCGGTGTGGTGGGCGATGGTCACCCCGATGACGCCGGGGGCGGGGGAGAAGAACCGGACGGTGACCAGGGGCCGGTTGAGGGTGTCGCCGCGCCCGGTGAGCTGACCGGTCGGTGCGAAGACGGTGAAGCCGCGCTCGTCCGGCTCGACCGACTCCACGGTGCCGGGGCGCAGGACGCTGACGCCGGGGCGCAGCTGCCAGTACCCGTCGGTGAACTTCACTTCTCGGCTCCTGCCGTGATGCCGCGCGCGAGAGTGCGCTGGAAGATGAGGAAGAAGAGGATGGCCGGCACCAGGCTGATCAGCGCGCCGGCGTTGGTGGTCGGGGCGTCCATCAGTCGGTCGCCCTGCAACGACGCGAGCGCGACCGGAATGGTCTGCGTCTGGTTGTCGATCAGCATGACCAGCGGGATGAGGAACTCGTTCCACGTCCAGATGAAGAAGAAGATGAGCAGCACCGCGAGGGTGGGCCGCAGGTTGGGGAAGACCACCCGCCACAGCACTGTCCACTTGCCGGCGCCGTCCAGTGCCGCGGCCTCCAGCAGTGAGCGTGGGAACGTGCTCAGCACCGAGGCGAGCAGGTAGGTGCCGAACGCGCTCTGGATCACGGTGAAGATGATGATCACCGAGAGTTGGGTGTTGTAGAGGCCGATCTGCTTCGCCACGTAGTACAGCGGGTAGATCAGCGCCTCCTGCGGCAGCATGTTGGCCAGCAGGAAGAGACCCACGATCCACAGCCGGCCGCGGACCCGGCCGATACCCAGCGCGTACGCGTTGAGCAGCGAGACGGCGACGCCCAGCACGGCCACGGAGCCGGCGATGAGCGCCGAGTTCCAGAGCTTGAGCGGGAAGTTGACCTCGGTCCAGTAGGTGCGCAAACCCTTGGTGTAGAACTCCGTCGGCCAGCTCAGCGGGCCACCGGACGAGTAGTCTCCGGGCGACTTGAACGCGTTGAGCAGCATGAACGCGAACGGCACCAGCATGACGAGCGCGCCGAGGGTGACCAGGGCGAGCACCACCCAGCGGCTGGCACCGCGGTGGTGCCGATCGCGTACGGGTCGGGCCGGCGTCACCGGTGTGCTGCTCGGTGTGAGCATGACGGCCATGTCAGAACCCCCGGTCCCGGCGCTCGCTGCGGGCCTGCATCCAGATGAAGATCCCGGCCACCACGACGATGATCAGGGTCAGCACGGTGGAGATCGCGGAGCCGTAGCCGACCTGCAGCTTCTTGAAGAACGTGTAGTACGCGAAGTAGGACGGCACGTTGGTCGCGTTGTCCGGGCCACCCCGGGTCAGCGCGAAGATCGGCCCGAACACCTTCAACGCGGCGATGGTGCAGGTCAGGGCCACAACGAAGGTCTCCGGCCGGATCTGCGGGAGGGTGATCGCCCGGAACCGGTGCAGCCAGTTCGCGCCGTCGACCTCGGCCGCCTCGTACAACTCGGGGTCGACCCGCTGGAGCGCCGCCATGAAGACGACCACCGGGTAGCCGATCTGCACCCAGATCATCACCGCCATGACGGCCGGCAGTGCGGTGCCCGGGTCGCCGAGCCAGTCGTGGCGGAGCGCGCCGAGACCGACCGCGTCGAGGAGGCTGTTGAACGCGCCGTCGGGGCGGAGGATCCAGCCCCAGACGATGCCGGCCACCACCACGGGCAGCACCTGCGGGAGGTAGAACGCGGCCCGCAGGGCGGCGGCGGTGCGGGGCTTGAACCGGCGGCCGATGACGTCGAAGAGCACCGCGGCGAGCAGCAGCCCGAGCAGGGTGGGCACCACGACCATCGCGACGAGCATCCAGACGGTGTTGCGGAACGACGCCCAGAACACGTCGTCGTGCAGCAACTGCTGGTAGTTGTCCAGGCCGACCCACCGGGGGTCGCCGATGCCGGACCACTTGGTCAGCGACAGGTAGAGCGTGCCGATCAGCGGTGCCCCGATGACCAGGAGAAAGAGCGTCGCTCCGGGGAGCAGGTAGAGCCAGTACGCCGCGTTGCGGCCGCGGCGTCTGCGGCTGGGCGCGGGCGGGGTGGGCGTCGCGGCCGGTGGTGTGGCGGCGACGGTCTCGGAGACTGCCATGGAAGATCCTTCCCGGCGGGGCGGGCGGGCGCGCCGGTGGTACCGGTCGCGCCCGCCGCTCGCCGTGTCACTTGCCGGTGATCTCCTTGACGCCATCGGCGTACGGCTTGGCGATCGTGTCGAGGACCTGGTCGGGCGTCTTCGAGCCGTTGATCAGACCCTGGAAGCCGGAGACCAGCACGTCGTAGTAGCCGGGGACCGGCCAGTCCGGGTAGAAGGCGAGCCCGTCCTGCTTGCTGACCGTGTTGAAGTCCTCGATCAGCTTGCGGTCCTTCGGGTCGGTGATCTTCGACGGGTCGGCGGCCACCGGCACACCACCGTTGTTGCCGATCAGGTCCTGGACCTCCGGACGCAGGGTGATGTCGATGAAGTCGTACGCCAGGCTCTTGGCCTTGCTGTTCTCCGGGACGACCCAGAGGTTGCCGGACGAGCCGGCCTGCAGGGTGTTGCCGGGGAAGAGGAAGGTGTCCCAGTTGGCCTTCATCTCGGCCTTGAACCGGCCGTACCACCAGCTACCCGAGACGATCATCGGAACCTTGCCGCCGATGAAGGCGGTGCCCATGTCCTCGGCCTTGAGGCTGGCCGAGTTCTTGGCGACGTAACCCTTCTGGACCCACTGGGCGAAGGTCTCCGCGCCGTACTTGAGCGGGTCGGCCTTGAAGTCGACCGGGTTCTTGTAGAGCTGGTAGTTGTCGACGAACTGCCGGTCGCCCTTGGAGAGGGCGAGCTGGTAGAAGAGCTGCCCGGCCGGGTATTCGGCACCGGCCATGCCCAGCGGGGTGATGCCCTTGCCGACGAAGGTGTCCATCGCGGCGGTCATCTCGGCCATGGTGGTCGGGACCTTGACGCCGTTCTGCTGGAACAGGTCCTTGTTGTAGTAGACCGTGACGTACTCGCCGTAGTTCGGCACACCGAACCACTTGCCCGAGCCCATCACACCCTTGTCGCTGTAGCGGGCGGTGGTCTGCAGGCTGGGGCTGAGCTTGCCGGCCCAGCCGCGCTTGTCGGCCTCGCTGCTCAGGTCGGCGAGCAGGCCCTGGGAGGAGAGCAGGCCCGCGGTCGCGTTGCCCTTGTTGTACTCCATGATGTCCGGGCCCTCGGACGAGTTGATGATCATGCCCGCGTTCTGCTGGATCTGCTCGAACGCCTTGCGCTCGAAACGCACCTCGACGCCCGGATGCTCGGACTTGAAGATCTCGATCGCCCGGTTCCAGCCGACCCCCATGGCGCTGTTCTCGCTCTCGTAGTGCCAGAGCTTCAGGACCTTGGCGTCGCTGTTGTCCCCGTTGTCACCACCGCCGCAGGCGGCCACGGTGGTCGTCGCGGTCGCCGCCAGGGCGATCGCGGCGACGAGCCGGTGGAATCGCTGCATTACTATCCTCCTCGTTGAGTACTAGCCGGTACTTCACGGGGCCCGTCGTCGCGTTGCAGCGCGGTGGCGGGCCGTTTTCGCTGGTCAGCCCCCGTCGCTCGACGAGGGACCAGAGGGAACCAGTGCCGGCCGTCGTGGCGCGGCAGTCGATCCCCGGATCTCCAACGTGCACGGAAGCAGTTGCTGGTGACGCTGGTCGGCGGGGCCATCCAGGTGGCGGGTCAGCGCCTCGATCGCGATCCGACCGAGCGCCGAACCGGGCGACGTCATCGCGGTCAGCGCCGGGGTGGCCAACTCGGCGACCTGCGGCGAGGTGACCATCGAGACGACGGAGACGTCGTCGGGCACGGACAATCCACGACCGGTCAGCTCGCCGAGGATGCCGAAGATCGCCGTCTCGTTCATGGCCAGCACGGCGGTCAGCTCCGGGGCCTGCGCGAACGCCGCGGCCAGGGCTGCCCGCCCGCCGGCGGCGCTGTCCTCGGCCGCGATCATCACCGGGTCCAGGCCGTGCCCGGTCATCGCCGCGGTGAAGGCGTCACGGGTACGCAGCGCAGGCCCGTAACCGCTGGCCAACGTGGCGGCCGAGTGGTTGACGTAGACGATCCGCCGGTGCCCGAGGCCGACCAGGTGCGCGACGGCCTCCCGGACGGTCTGGTCGAAGTCGATGTCGACGTAGGAGAGCGCGCTGGTGTCGCCGGTACGGCCGATCAGCACCAGCGGCACCCCGGCCTCCTGGAGCACGGTGACCCGTTCGTCGGCCAGCTGAACCTCCATCAGCACGACGCCGTCGAGCATCCGCTGGCTGGCCAGCCGACGCAGATCGTCGAGGTTGCCCCCGCCGACCGGCGAGAGCACCAGGTGGTAGCCGGCGACACTGGCCGCCGCGGCGGCGCCGGTGACGAAGGCGGTCTCGGTGGCACCGAGACCGCGTTCGTCCATCGGCATCAGCAGGCCGAGAATCCGGCTGCGGCGGCTGGCCAGCCCTCGGGCCATCGCGTTGGGCTGGTAGTCGAGCTCGGCCATCGCGGCGAGCACCTTGTTACGGGTGGCCTGCGAGATCGGCCGGGCGCCGGTGAGCACGTACGAGACGGTGCTGACCGAGACCTGCGCGAGGCGGGCGACGTCGTGCATGGTGGCCACCGCGCACCTCCTCCGGCCTGGGGTGGGACCGCTCCCGAGCTTCGTCGAAGCGTTTCGACGAAGCGGTTCGACAGGACGCTAGGCCACCTGTTACGGCGACGTCAATAGCCGATGTCGAAAAGAATTCACGCCAACTCCGTCACCCCCGCGCCCACCCCCGCGCCGCGCCCCCGCGCCCTGCCCCCCGCGCCCCGCCCCCCGCGCCCCGCCCCCGCGCCCCGCCCCGTCGATCATGGAATTGTGGTGGGTGACAAAGGACCCGTAAACCTCCAAACCGGGCACCACAACTCCATGATCGACGAGCCCAACCTGGCCCGGGCTCCGCGATCTTGCACTTTCTGTCCCGACCTAAGGTGCATATCCACCCATGTCGACAACAGAAACCGCAAGATCGGCGCGGTCCTCTGGCTGACACACGGCGTGTCCTGTTGTTGGTCAGGTCAGGTCGAAGAGGGTGGCGGCGTTGTTCCAGCAGACCGCGCGTAGCCAGTCGTCGCCTAGGTCCAGTCGGGCCAGGCCGGTGAGCTGGTCGGCGTACGGGTACGGGATGTTCGGGAAGTCGCTGCCCAGCAGCACCTTGCCGGCCAGCCCCAACTCGCGCAACCGGGGCAACTCGTCGGCGGGGAAGGGGATGAACTGGTCGAAGAAGGGCGTGAACGCCATGGTGGTGTCCAACCGGACCGCTCGTACGTCTCGGCGAGGTCCAGGAAGGCCCGGTAGTCCGGGGCGCCCAGGTGTGCCACCACGGCGGTCAGCCGAGGGTGGCGGGCGAGGAGAGCGGTGAACGGGTCCGGGCCGGTGTGGGCGGTGCCCACCGGTGCGTGCCCGGCGTGCACCACCACCGGCACACCCGCGTCGGACAGCATCCCCCACACCTGGTCGAGCGCCGGATCGGTCGGTGCGAAGCCACCGACCTGGAGGTGCACCTTGAACAGCTGGGCGCCAGCGGCGAGGGCAGCCTCGACGTACCCGGGGGCGTCCGGCTCGGGGAAGAACGTGGCCGACGGCAGGCAGCCCGGGGTGCCGCGGGCGAACTCCAGGGTCCAGCGGTTGAGGTCCGCCGCCATGCCGGGCCGGTGCGCGTACGCCAGGGCACTGAACGCCCGCACCCCGAGCCGGCGCAGGTGCGCCACCCGGTCGGGGTCGCTCCAGCGGTAGCGGATCGGCCACTCGGTACCGACCAGCGGCCCGGCGGCGTCGAAGTAGGCCCACACCCGACGCAGCAGTCGCGGCGGCAGGAAATGCACGTGTACGTCGGCGAGACCGGGCAACCCCAGCGCGCGCCAGAACTCCGGAACGCGGTCGTCCGCGGCCGGCGGGAGCGCCGGGGCCGGACCGGTCATATGTCGATGTCGAACCGGCGCAGCACCGAGGGCGCGATCAGGCCGACGGTCGCCAGTGCCGAGATGGCGGTGAGCGCGAGGCGCATTCCGACCACTTCGGCCTTGCTGCCGACGCGCAGGGCGATGCTGTTCGGCAGACCGACCATCATCCACATCCGCCGCTTGATCGGGATCGGCCAGAGGATCGGTACGCCAGCTCGGGTGATCATGTCGCCGAGGATGTGCACGAAGCAGCCCACGCCCAGCGCGGTGCCGATCAGCGGATAGCCGCGTCCGCCCGGCAGGTTGGCGAAGGTGAACCAGGCCGCCCCGGCCGACGCGAGCGTGATGATCACCCAGCCGGCCCGCTCGGCCCACTCGTCGAACAGCCCGCGCAGTGCCAGGCCGAACATGAAGAACAGGATGGTGATGACCGCCCACTTGCCGTACGCGGCGCAGAGCGCGGTGGTGCCCCAGCCGACCAGCACGGTGAACGGCAGCGTGTGGGTCAGCGTCCGGTGCCCGTTGTTGCGGCGCGGATCCCTGCTGAGCTTCGTGGCGTAGTAGACGCCGAGGGACACCTTCTCCATCACCTCGGCGGCGAAGAGCGAGAAGACCCCGAAGGTGCGGGCCACGGTGGCCCCACCCTGGTTCTTGGTCACCTTGCCCGACATGTCGAGGTCGGGAAAGAGCGCGCCACCGGCGCACACCGCGGTGCCCACCGCCAGCGCGAGCGGCGACTGGTGGTAGTCGGCGAACTGCTCCAACGCCCAGGAGCCAGCCAACCACACCGCGGCGCCGGACAGCGCGTGTTGCGGTCCCATCATCTCGGCTCACCCTCCCCAGGGATCTTGAGCGCCCAAAACTACGCCACTGTAGTCAGCGTCAGCGCCGCAGGGGCATCACCCGGAAGGTCCACATCGGACCGAGTCACAGGGCGGGGGTGAAGCTCTGCCGGATCATCGGCAAGTATGCCGCGTTGACCTGCCAGTCGAACTCTTCTGTCAACCACGAGACGGTGTAGGAGCGGTCGGCCGAGGTGTTGGCCAGCAGCCGGAAACTGTGCACCGGAACGCCGAGGGCGTTCTGCCAGCCGCACTCCCACACCGCGCCACCCTGGAAGATGTCCATCGCGGAGATGTCCACCTTGCGATAGCCCGGTAGCGACTCGCTCGCGGTCAGCCGTGCTTCCTCAGCCTTCCAGTACGCCACCGGGTCGGTGCGGGCCGGCCCCGCCTCGACGCTGAGCACCCGGGACCCGCCGGACTTTCGGAAGCAGGTCGCCGGGCCCTCGGTCCAGCGCGCCCAGCCCACCGGCGCGGCGATCCGGAAGCCGGTGGGGTCGTCGTACCAGGTCCAACCCTCGCGCAGGCGGTACTTCGCGTCGGGGGGCGGAGACACCGACGCCACCGGGGTCGCCGTCAACGGCGGTGCCGACGCACAGGCGAACGCGGCCGGCCGGGAGGTCGGCGCACCCCCGCCGGCGCCGGACGGCGGGGTCTGCTGGTCGTGTCGGTTGAGCAGCGCCAGCGTGACACCCCCCGCGACGAGCAGGGCGGTCGCCGCACCGCCCAGCGCGGTCAGGCGTCGTCGTCGGCCGTGCCGGCTCGGCGGGCGCGGGGTCGGTGTCGCCGGTACGCCGGGCGGGGCCACCGGCTCGACCGGGTGGGACGCGATGGCACGGCCGGCGCTGAGGACCGCCGCGACCGCCGAGGACCGGACCGACCCGGCCGACTCGTCGTGGCTCGCCGCGGCTCTGCCCAGCAACGGCTCGGCCTCCAGCGCGGTCAACCGTCGCCAGGGGTCGCGTTGCAACAGACCGGTGAGGACGGGACGCAACGGACCGGCCCGCCGCATCGGATCCGGTGGTTCGGTGGCCAGCGCGCTGAGTGTCGCCATCGCGCTCGACCGCGCGTACGGCGACTGCCCCTCGACCGTCGCGTAGAGCGTCGCGCCCAGCGACCACATGTCGGTGCGCGCGTCCGACACCCCCTCGCGGGCCCGCTCGGGGGCGACGAACTGCGGTGAGCCGAGCACGGTGCCGGGGCCGGTCATCACACCGTCGCCGCCGTCGAAGGTGGCCAGCCCGAAGTCGGTGAGCACCACCCGCCCGTCGTCGGCCACCAGCACGTTGTGTGGTTTCACGTCGCGGTGCAGCACTCCGGCGGTGTGGGCGGCCCGCAGCGCGGCGAGCACCGCCAGCCCGATCCGGGCGGTGCGCTGCGGACTCAGTGGCCCCTCGGCGCTGATGATCTGCTGCACTGACCGGGACGGCACGTACTCCATCACGATCCAGGGGTTCTCCCGGTCGTGCACCACGTCGTAGATGCGGACCACGTTGGGGTGGTTGAGCCGGGCGGCGGTGCGTGCCTCACGCAGGGTCCGCAGCCGCAGCTCCTCGCGTTCGGTCTCGGCCAGGAAGGACGGCGGCACAACTTCCTTCACCGCCACGTCGCGATGCAGCATCTCGTCGCGGGCAAGCCACACCCGGCCCATTCCGCCGGTGCCGACCAGGTCGAGCAGCCGGTACCGACCCGCGATCAGCAACTGATGCACGGTCGCTCCCCCTCGGTCACCCCGGGTTCCACGATAGCCACCAATGCTGGCTTAATCATCCACTGAGCGGCCTCGATCCACGCCGGACGGTAGTGCGGATCATGGCCATACGGTGCTGGTCAGCGGGGTGGTCGGAAACTCTCTCGCACGGTTTCCCAGTCGGCCGTGGCCGCGGTCCAGTCGCCGTCCCGGGTGATCCACCCGAGCGTCCAGCGGTTGGCGTCGACGATCTGTTGCCGGGCGCGCAGCCGGTTGCCGTGCGGTGTCCGCCAGCGGCTCTCCCACTCGGCCCCGCCGCCGCTCTCGGTGAGTCGGATCTCGTCGTACTCCGGCAGGGACCCCGCCTCGACCGCCGCGTCGCGGGCGGTCCGCAGCCGCTGCAGGGGATCGGCGGCACCGCCCTCGGCGACGCTGAAGGCCCGAAGGGTCGCCGGGTCCTGGAAGCACGCCACTCCGTCGTCCCGGGAGGTCAGCCGCGTGGCCGGTACGGAGACCCGGAAGCCGGCGGCATCCGCGTACCAGACCCCAGCCGGGTGGTGGCCGGAACTCTTCACCGGCGGCCGGGTGCGGGACGGGACGGGACGTACTCCATCACGATCCACGGGTTGCCGTCGACCGCGACGACGTCGTAGAGCCGGACCACGGCGGGGTGGTTGAGCCGGGCCCCGCGACCCACCAGGTCGAGCAGCCGGTACCGACCGGCGATCAGCACCTGTGCATGCTCCTCCTCAGCCGCTGTCCGGGCTACACCCTAACCAGCGGATCGGAGGTCACCTATCGGTCGTCCGACTCGGCTCAACAGGCGGCGTGGTCGGCGGTGGCGAGCAGATTTCCTTCCGGGATGGCGATTCGGGTCCGTCCGCCGGCGAGTCGGGCGGCGGCCCGTCGGGCCTGCACCGGGCTGTGCTCGCGACGAGCGGCGGCGTAGCTGGCGGCGGTGCGGGCCGCGATGGTGGCCCAGCCGTACCGCTCGCCGACCATCGTGCGGGCCCGCCGGGCGACCCGCCGGGCGAAGACCTCGTCGCCGAGCAGTTGACCGACCGCGCCGGCGAGCGCGTCCGGGTCGCTGTGCGGGAACGTCACCCCGGTCACGCCCGGTTCGACGATCTCGGCGAGGCCGCCGGTGCGGGCCACGGCGAGGGGCGCCCCGGCGGCCGCCGCTTCCAGCGCCACCATGCCGAACGGCTCGTAGAGGCTGGGCACCACTGTCGCGTCGGTGGCGCCGAGCATGGCCGGTAGTTGGGTGGAGTCGAGGAAGCCGGTGAACCGGACGGTCGAGCTGAGTGCCAGCCTCCGGGTCTCCGCCTCCAACTCCGGGCGGTACGGGCCGTCGCCGGCGATCACCACGCGCAGCCCGGGGTGCTGTTCGCGCAGCCGGGGCACGGCGTGCACCAGGTGCTGGACGCCCTTCTCGTAGACCAGCCGCCCGGCGTACCCGACCAACGGGCCGTCCCCGGCGAACCGTGCCCGGGCCGACGCGACCGCACGGGGACGGGCCCGCCAGGCCCGGTCGTCGACCCCGTTGGGCACCACGTCGACCTGGCTGGCCGGTACGTCGAACAGCGCGGTCACCTGGTCACGCATGTAACCGGAGCAGGTGATCACTCGAATGGAAGAGTCGCTGAGCCAGTGCTCGACGCCGTGGATGGTGCGGTTCATCTCCTCCGGCAGCCAGCCCTGGTGCCGACCGGCCTCGGTGGCGTGCATGGTGGTGACCAGGGGGAGGTCCAGGTGCTCGGCCAGGGTGACAGCCGTGTGCGCGACGAGCCAGTCGTGGGCGTGGATGACGTCGTAGGCGCCGGCCTGGGTGGCGCGTAGGGCGGTGCGGGTGAGGGTGTGGTTGAAGGCCATGGTCCAGGCCAACAGGGAGCTGGTGGCGAGCGGGAAGGTGACCGGGTCCTCCGGGGCGCGCAGGATGCGCACGCCGTCGGCGTATTCCTCCAGGGGCGCGCCGTCGCTGTGCCGGGTGACGACGGTGACCTCGTGGCCGGCGGCGGCGAGGGCGACGGAGAGGGCGTGCACGTGTCGGCCGAGGCCGCCGACCAGCACCGGCGGGTACTCCCAGGAGAGCATCAACACCCGCAGCTGTCGGGCGGGGTTGATGTCGATCACGTGGGCATCGAGTGACATGCGGCCCCCTTTGAGTTGTCCCCGGGCGCGCGCCGACCGACACCGGAATCGATGTCGCCGTCGCGTCTGGATCGAGGCCAATCCTGCCGGGATCGCGATAACCAGCGGCGACACCACCGTTGCGGTCGTGTAAAGCGCTACTGGCCCTTTCGACGCACCCGCAGCAGCTCGGCCACCGACCATGCCTGGAACGGGCAGCCGGTCGCGGTGTGCGGCGCCAGGCCATCGGCCGTCTCGCTCACCGAGCCTATCCCAAATTCCATCAAATGGGCCTCAATGCCGACGAATACGTCATCGACTGACATCTTTCCTCGGCGGGCGGCGTCCACGTACGGGCCGAGCAGCCACGGCCAGACGGTGCCCTGGTGGTAGCCCCCATCCCGGTCGGCCGGGCCACCCCGGTGCCGGCCCACGAACTCCGTCGAGTCCGGGGCGAGGCTGCGCGGCCCGAGTGGGGTGAGCAGCCCGCCCGCGATCCGGCGCAGCACGGCCTCGTCCGGCTCCATCGGCGCGTACGGCAGCGACCAGGCCAGCAACTGGTTGGGGCGCAACGCGTCGTCGTCGTGCAGGGCGGCTCCACCCAGGGGGTACGCCGGCGCGGGCGCGTCCAGCACGTCGTGCAGCCACCCGGTCGGGGCCGGGAAACGCTCCCGGAACGAGGCGGTGGCCCGCCCATGGAGTCGCCACAGCTCGGCCGCGTCCTGCCCGGCCAGCTCGGTCAGCTCCGCGAGCCCGGCCAGCCCGTTGATCCACAACGCGTTGACCTCGACCGGCTTGCCGGTACGTGGGGTGACCGGCACCCCGTACACCCGGGCGTCCATCCAGGTCAACGCGGTGCCGGCGGCGCCCTGGGTGAGCAGCCCGTCGGCCGGGTCGACGCGGATCCCGTAGCGGGTGCCGGCCGCGTGGGCGTCGATCACCGCGCGCAGGGCGGGCAGCAACTCGTCGCCGAGGTCGGTGTCGCCGGTGACGGTGACGTGCCGGCTCACCGCGTGCAGGAACCACAGCGTGCCGTCGACGGTGTTGTACTCCACCCGGCCGGTGTCGGCCGTGTTGGCGAGCATCCCCTCGGACAACGTCGCCGCGTACGCCCGCAGCAGTTCCCGCCCCTCGTCGGCCCGGCCGGTGCAGAGGAACAACCCCTCGTACGAGATCATCGTGTCCCGCGACCAGGCCCCGAACCACGGGTAGCCGGCCACCACGTCCACCGCCGCCTGGTTGGTGCGCACCACGAACGCGTCGGCGGCCAGCGCCAGGGTTGCCTCCACGTCGTCGGCCGGCTTCGCCGTCTCCACCACCTGCCGGTTGCGTCGCCGGGCCGTCGCCACGATCTCCTCCGCCGGCATCGGCTCCACGTCGAGCGGCGCGGCCCAGGCCCGCACCGACACCGTGTCGCCGGGGCGTTCCAGCTCGCCGGAGAAGCGGCCCGCGCACCAGAGGTCCTCGTCCGGGTGTAGACCCCGGTTGGCCTCCTCGCGGTGGTGCACGCCCAGCCACCACTGCCCCTCGGGCGCCCAGCCCGGCCCGGCGAGCCGGTACGCGCCCTCGACCACCGCGCCGTCGGCCACCGACTCGACCTGCGGCGTCGGGCCGTCGGCCCGCCGTTCGCCGTGGGCGTCCCGCCAGGTGCAGGCGGCCGACAGCTCCAGCCGGACGGGACCACCGGCGACCAGCCGGTGCACCACCGCGACGCAGGAGCGGCCGGGCAGCATGGCCAGCTCCCGTTCGATCACCACGGCGCCGATCCGCCACCGCCACCGGGGCAGCCCGTCGATCAGGTCGAAGCGCTCCAACAGCTCGAAGCCGCGCGGATCCACGTCGCCGGAGGCCCACTCGTGCGCGCCGAGGCGCACCCGCGCGCCGGACGGCAGGGTGACCGCCGGGTCGAGGCTGACCAGTCCCACCTGGCGGGAAGCTGGCGTTTCGCCGGGGACCACCAACAGACCGTGGTAGCGGCGGGTCCGCAAGCCCCCGGCCGTGCCCATCGCGTACCCGCCGAGGCCGTCGGGGACCAGCCACTCCCGGCTGGCGGCGCTGGTCAGATCGCCGCAGACCTGCGGGCCGAAGTGAATGTCGATCAACTTTCCTCCACCGGCGGCAACGTGTAACACGCCACGACGAGAATGGCCGCTGTGGTCAAGTACCGCGGCGACGTCAAAGATGTGCACGTGATCACTGACCGATCGTCCTCCGACGCCTCGCCAGCCGACGCTGAGCGGCTCCGGCTCGCCCAGGCCGACTCGGGGGAGCAGGACTGGCGTGCATGGGGTCCCTATCTGTCCGAACGGGCGTGGGGGACGGTACGGGAGGACTACAGCGAGCACGGTACGGCCTGGGACTACTTCCCGCATGACCACGCGCGGTCCAGAGCCTACCGGTGGAATGAAGACGGGATGGCCGGCGTCTGCGACGAACGACAGACCTTCGCGTTCGCTCTCGCCCTCTGGAACGGCAAGGACCCGATCCTCAAGGAGCGGATGTTCGGCCTCGGCGGCGACGGCGGCAATCACGGCGAGGACGTCAAGGAGTACTGGTGGTACGAGGACTCCACGCCCACCCACTCCTGGATGCGGTGGCGCTACCACTACCCGCAGGCGGCCTTCCCGTACGACGAACTCGTCGCGGTGAACGCGTTGCGCGGCCGCGACGACACCGAGTACGAGCTGGTGGACACCGGGATCTTCGACGACGACCGGTACTGGGCGGTGACCGTCGACTACGCCAAGGCGTCCCCGACCGACCTCTGCATGGTGGTGACCGTCGCCAACCGGGGCGACCAGGCGGCGACGCTGCACGTGCTGCCCACCCTGTGGTTCCGTAACACCTGGTCCTGGGGTCTGCCCGGCGGCGATCGGATCCCCCGGCTGACCGGGCAGGGCACCCGGCTCGTCGGCGAGCACCGGGTGCTCGGTCAACTGCTGCTGGAGGGCGACGGCGGGCCGGTGCCGCTGCTCTGCGACAACGACACCAACGCCGAACGGCTCTGGGGCCTGCCCGGCCGCTCCCCGTACCCGAAGGACGGCATCAACGACTACGTCGTCAACGGCGCGGCCACGGTCAACCCCGACCGGGAGGGCACCAAGGGCGCGCTGCACTACGTGCTCGACGTGCCGGCCGGTGGGCAGCGCCAGATCCGGCTGCGACTCACCCGCACGGCGTCGCCGCCGGCCGCCGCGCCGCCGCCCCCGGCCGACCTCAGCGAGGGCTTCGAGGCCGTGGTGTGGGCGCGGCGGGCCGAGGCGAACCGGTTCTTCGCCGGAGTGATCCCACCCGCCGCCACGCCCGACGAGGCGCTGGTCGCCCGGCAGGCCATCGCCGGGCTGATGTGGGGCAAGCAGTTCTACCACTTCGACGTCAAACGCTGGCTGGAAGGCGACCCGGGCTCGACACCGCCGCCGGCCGGGCGTCGGCACGGGCGCAACAGCGCCTGGTGGCACATGACCAGCTTCGACGTCATCTCCATGCCCGACCCGTGGGAATACCCCTGGTACGCGGCCTGGGACCTGGCCTTCCATTGCGTGAGCATCGCCCGGGTCGACCCCGGCTTCGCCAAGGAGCAACTGCTGCTCCTGCTCCGCGAGTGGTACCTGCACCCCAACGGCCAGATCCCGGCGTACGAGTGGGCGTTCGGTGACGTGAACCCGCCGGTGCACGCGTGGGCGGCGCTGAAGGTGTTCGAGATCGACGGCGGCCGGGACTACGAGTTCCTGGCCCGGGTGATGCACAAGCTGCTGCTCAACTTCACCTGGTGGGTCAACCGCAAGGACACCGGCGGCAACAACGTCTTCGAGGGCGGCTTCCTCGGGCTGGACAACGTCGGGCCGTTCGACCGCTCGGCGGCGCTGCCGGTCGCCGGGGTGCTGGAGCAGTCCGACGGCACCGGCTGGATGGGCATGTACGCGCTCAACCTGCTGGACATGGCGATCGTGCTCGCCGAACACGACCGGACCTGGGTGGACACCGCCACCAAGTTCTTCGAGCACTTCGCCTACATCGCCGCCGCCGCGTACGAGCAGGGGCTGTGGGACGACGAGGACGCCTTCTTCTACGACGTGCTGCGCCTCGCCGACGGCACGAAGGTGCCGCTGAAGGTCCGCTCGGTGGTCGGGCTGCTGCCGTTGGCGGCCACCACCCGGCTCACCGCGAAGACCCTGCACCGCCTGCCGGAGCTGGGCGCCCGGTTGCGCTGGTTCCTCACCAACCGCCCGGAGTACGCCCAGGTGATCGGCACCCGGCGGCTGGGCCCGGACGGCCGGCAGCAGCGGCTGCTGTCCATGGTCGGCCCGGAGCAGGTGGTCCGCCTGCTGGCCCGGATGCTCGACCCCGACGAGTTCCTCTCCGACTTCGGCCTCCGTACGCTGTCCCGCGCGCACCTGGACAAGCCGTTCTCGGTGACCCTCGGCGGGCAGGAGTTCTCCGTCGGCTACGAGCCGGCCGAGTCGACCAGCGGACTGTTCGGCGGCAACTCGAACTGGCGCGGTCCGATCTGGATGCCGACGAACTTCCTGCTGATCAGCGCGCTGCGGGACTACGCGGCGTTCTTCGGCGACGACCTCCAGGTGGAGTACCCGACCCGCTCCGGGGTGAAGCGCACCCTGGACGAGATCGCCGACGACCTCTCCGCCCGGCTGATCGCGCTCTTCACCCAGGACGACTGGGGTCGACGGCCGATCTACGGCGCCTGCCAGCTCTTCCAGACCCACCCGGACTGGCGGGATCTCGTCGCGTTCCCCGAGTACTTCCACGGCGACAACGGGGCCGGCCTGGGCGCCTGGCACCAGACCGGCTGGACGGCCCTGGTCGCCGACCTGATCATCACCCTGCGTCGCTGACCGCTCGCCCGCCCCGCCCACCCGCCGCACCGGTCAGCCCGCCCCGCCCGCAAGATCCGCGCAACTTCACCGATGTTGCTGCCTCAGGGCCGCCGGAGGCAGCAACATCAGCCGACGTGGACGATCAGCTTGCCGTCTCTGGGGTGCGCCCCCACGTAGACGAACCCCGGGTCGAACAGGGTCAGCTGTCAGAAGGATTCGGGTCCGAGTCGACCCCAGGCCACGAAGGCGGCCAGCGCGAGATAGATCAGATTCAGCCCGATGAACTTCGCCTCGTCATGGCGCAGGTGGGTGATCATCGCGCCGACCATCAGCAGAACCCAGCAGATGGCGGTCACCGGCACCAGCACCGGTGCGATGTCCAGCACGGCGGGCAGGATGAGACCGACCGCGGCCAGGAGTTCGAGGACCCCGAGGGTCTTGACGAAGCCGACGCTGGCACTGTCCGTCCACCCTCCGCCGTTGATCGCGGCCAACTTCTCTTTGGGTACGAATATCTTGGTGACGCCGCCGGTCAAGGCGACTGCGGCCAGCAGTCCGGCCACGATCCACAGGGCCAGGTTCATGAGCTTTCCTCCATGTCAGGTCGTACAGAAGACACCGGCGGCCGGTGCGCTGTGACAGCTCGGCACGTGACGTGGCGCACGGGGGATCGGTGTCACAGGAAGCGGGCGGCCGGTGTCTGGTGCGCGACGCGGTCGAGCTCGGCGAGACTGAAGGACACCTGGATGTTGGGGGCGGAATCATGAGTGTGGACGGCCATGGAGACCTCGCTGTCGATGCCTTCGTCACCCACCGAAACCTGCTCTTCACCGTCGCGTACGAGCTGCTCGGCTCGGCCGCCGACGCGGAGGACGTACTCCAGGAGACCTGGCTGCGGTGGGCGGACGCGGATCTTGCGGCGGTGCGGGATCAGCGCGCCTACCTGGTCCGGATCACCACCCGACTGGCGCTCAACCGGCTCCGGGCGGTCGGCCGGCGCAGGGAGTCGTATGTCGGCTCCTGGCTACCGGAGCCACTGCTGACCGCACCCGACGTCGCCGATGATGTCGAACTCGCCGAGAGTGTCTCGATGGCGATGCTGCTGGTGCTGGAGACGCTCGCGCCGACCGAGCGGGCGGTGTTCGTGCTTCGCGAGGTCTTCGATCTGGCGTACGACGAGATCGCCGAAGCGGTCGACAAGAGCCCGGCGGCGGTCCGTCAGATCGCCCACCGGGCGCGGGCGCACGTCGCCGCGCGGCGGCCCCGTGGGAGGGTTTCTCCGGCCGAGAGCCGGCGGGTGCTGGAGGCGTTTCAGGCGGCGCTGGAGACCGGCGACGTGCAGGGTCTGCTCGACGTGCTCGCGCCGGACGTGGTGCTCCTCGGCGACGGCGGCGGGATCAGACCGGCGGTGCTGCGGCCGGTCGCCGGGGCCGACAAGGTGGCCCGCCTGTTGTCCGCCACCCACCTCAGGGTCGCGACCATGGCGCTGCACCCAGCCCAGGTCAACGGTCACCCGGCGCTGATTCTGCGACTCGACGGCGCGCTCGACACAGTCCTCACGCTGCGAATCGACGACGGCCTCGTCAGCGGGGTCTATGCCGTGCGCAATCCCGAGAAGTTGTCGCACCTGCGACGTGAGACCGCGCTGCGCCGTTGACGGCCGGCCCGCCAGCGCCGCCCACGGAAGTTAGAACGGCGGCGAGGGTGTCTCCGGTGGGTGCCGGTGCGAGCGTCGGGTGTCCGCGCCAGCGACGCCGAGCAACACCACAGCGGCGGCGGCGCCCGCGGTGAGCGGGTCGACGTGCAGCCTCACCGGTGTCAGCAGGACGAGGGTCAGCAGGATGAGGGCTAGCAGGCCGGCTATCCGGGACCGGGAGACCCGGCCGAAGACCTCGTACTCGAGGGTCGCCCGTCCGGCCAGGAAGAGCGCCGGGCCGCCGAAGATGGCGAGGAGCCAGGTCGCCGGGAGGTGCCCGAGCGGCTCGGCGATGAACAGCTCGAAGCCGACGCCGGTCAGCACGATCCCCGCGATCATGATCATGTGGGCGAACGCCATGTCGGTCGCGAGCCGGGCCGGGTCGCGGGAGCGGTCGACGGCAGTGCCCAGCATCCCACCCGCCACGTGGAAGTAGATCCGCCAGAGCAGGACGGTGCTCGCCAGCGCCAGGACGAACCCACCGGTCTGGTCGGTGTGGAACTCGCTGCCGCTGAAGGCGAGCCCGATGACGAAGATCGCTTCGCCGAGCGCGATGAGCAGGAACTGTTGGTACCGCTCGGCCAGGTGCTCGGCCGCGATCATCTGGACGCCGATTCGTCGCGCGCCGAGTCGGGGGGTCGGCCAGCCGAGGAAAAGCCCGATGTAGTCGATCAGCACGGCGACGGTCCAGAGTGCCCCGCGAACCCGCCCGTCGTCGACCAGCCCGCCGACGACCCAGAGCGGTGTGCTCAGGCCGAACCAGAACAGAATCCGGATGGACTGGTACGGATCCGGCCGGCCGTGCCCGGCGACGTGGAAGTACACCACCCGGCCGATCTGGAGGGTCACCAGGGTGATGGCGAAGAGTGCGGCCCGCGCGCCGAAGGCGTCGGGCACCGCGACGGCCATCGTCATGGCGCCGACCACCGTCATGATGATGACGGTCTGGACGACCGGCGCCTCCGGGTCCAGCCAACTGGTCGACCAGACCGTCACCGACCAGACCGCCCACAAGGCCAGGAACAGCAGCAGGGCCTGGCCGAGGCCCGCGTAGACGCCGCGCTGGCCGTCGGTGAAGTCGACGATCAGCCGGGCGGAGATCCGGGTCAGGGCGAAGACGAAGACCAGGTCGAGGAACAGCTCCAGGAAGGTTGCCCGCTGGCGGGTGGCGTCGTCGCGAAGCAGCCGGTCGCTGCGCTGTTCTCTCATCGGCCCGCCCCGCATCGGTGCCGTCGAACGGCCACGTGCCCTCCCGTCGCGGTGATTTCCTCGCCTAACGAGCCAGGGGGCCGCTCTGGCACGTGGGGAGAGGCGGCGAGGCAACCACAACAGTCACCAATCCGTCACCTGACAGCTACGGCGGGTGTACGCCCTTACGCTCGTGTGCGTGCCCGGACCTGCCGAGAAGGCCATTGAACAGGACCGGCGTGACCTGCTTGTCACGGTTGCGCGGGAGCTGGCCGAGGCGGAGGGCTGGGCGGGGGTGACCACCCGACGGCTCGCCGAACGTACCGAGATCGACATGGGCGACATCTATCGGCACTTCCCGGATCTGGAGGCGCTGATCGCCGCCGTCGCGGTGTGCGCCTTCGCCGATCTGGCCGCCGATCTCGCGGAGGCGCACGCGGAGACCGTCGGCAGCCCCGAGGGGATCTGGTCGGCGGTCGCGACCGCGTACCTCGACTTCGCGTACACCAATCCGGAGGTCTATGACGCGATGCTCGCGCTGACCCCCGACCTGGCCCTCGGCGTGGATGGCGTGCCGGCCGCGCCGCGGGCGGTCTTCGCGGAGCTGCGGGCGGCGCTGACCCCGCTGGCCGAGGGCCGGGACCCGGACACCCTCGCCGAGGTGGGCTGGAGCCTGCTGCACGGCGTGGTGATGCTCACCCGTGGTGGTCGGCTCCGGCCCGAGGGGCAGGAGGAACGCGAGGCGCTGATCGCGCAACGGCTGCTGCGCTGGCCGTGACCACGCCGCCGCAGCCGATCGTGCTCAATCAGGCCAGGCGGTTCACGAAAATCCGGAAGATCTCACCTCCGCCTCCCGCCTATCCTGTCCCTCAGTCTTCCAGGCAGCGGGCACGGGGAGGGGATGCTATGACGGTCGCCGAGGAGGCGCGGCGGCAGGCGCGGGTGTTGATCTTCGACGCGGACGACACGTTGTGGGAGAACAACGTCGTCTTCGAGCGGGTGATCGACGACTTCTTGAGCTGGTTGAACCACCCCACTCTGGACC
The DNA here is from genome assembly GCF_044459545.1 of Micromonospora sp. NPDC050276. NCBI lineage: Bacteria > Bacillati > Actinomycetota > Actinomycetes > Micromonosporales > Micromonosporaceae > Micromonospora > Micromonospora sp. NPDC050276. The sequence continues at coordinate 105,514 of NZ_JBITJA010000013.1, forward strand.
GGGCCGAGCTGCGGAGCGTCCTCGACGACATCGAGCGGGCCAACGCGGTGGCACACGGGTACGGCAGCAAGGTCTTCCTGCGAAGTCTGGCCGAGTGCCTGGAGCGGCTGCGTGAGCGGCCAGCCACCGACTCCGAACGCCAGGAGATCGACCGACTGGCGGTGGCCCTCGTCGAGCACAAGGTGGAGCTGATGCCCGGGGTGGCCGACGCGCTCGACGAGCTGGCCGGCCGGCACGAGTTGCTGCTGCTGACCAAGGGCGACAGGGAGGAACAGCAGCGCAAGCTGGACGCCTGCGGCCTGCTGCACCACTTCGGTGCGGCGCACATCGTGGCCGAGAAGAACGTGGACACGTACCGGTGGCTCGTGCAGGAGCACGGCTTCGCGCCGGCCGACGCGTGGATGATCGGCAACTCCCCGAAGTCCGACATCCTGCCGGCGCGGGCGGCCGGGTTGAACGCCGTGTTCATTCCGAACGCGAACACGTGGGTGCTGGAGGACGACGAGCTGGACCCGACCGACGGGGGAGTGCTGCGGCTCGCCGCGTTCCCCGACCTGCTGCGGCACTTCTGACCGTACGAAGCCAAACAGCGCCGGCGATCATGGTCGCGTTACGCCGAGATGCCTGATTTTCATCGTGAGATCAAGTCCCGTCATCGGCCTCGGACCTGGCTTGTCCGGCCGGTCGGAGCCTGCCTAACCTGTGCCGGCGTTCACGGCTCGGGGTGTGCCGGGGGCGCGGCGGCGTTCGACGGGTGAGCACCGTGGAGCTGAGTGCGGAGTGGCCGGCTCTGCCCGGTCTCGCGTGGCGTGCCACGCCCGCGCGGCGGGGTGCCGGAGCTGTCCGCTCCCCGGTCGGACAGCCGTGGGTCAGGGCCGGGTAGTTGCGGACCCGGCCCTGACCCGGTCCGCGAATCGTGCAACGCGGCGAGCGGGGGCAGACCGCACGCCGGGTCGACTGTCAGGATGACGGAATGAAGCGCAGATCCCTCCTGCTCGGCACCGCGGCGGGCCTGGCGGCGCCGACCCTGCTCGCCCCGACGGCGCCCGCGTTCGGTGCCACCTCTCCGCCGGCCTGGGGCATCGCGCCGGCGCCACACCCCACCGGGCCGTTGCCGCGGCACAACCTGGCCGCCCGGTTGACCACCCTGCCGACGCAGACCCGGCAGGTCATCGTCGTCGGCGCCAGCAGCTACTCCACCACCTACGCCCGACTGGAGACGTACGTGCGGGTGCAGGACCGCTGGCAGCCGGCGTCGGCGTCGTTGCCGGCCCGGATCGGCTCGAAGGGCTTCAGCGACAACCACGTGGAGGGTGTGCCGACCACGCCCACCGGTGTCTACTCGATCGGCCCGACCATGTACGGCATCGCCGCCAACCCGGGCGTGCGATACCCCTACCACCGGCTGGTCAGCGGCGACTGGTGGAACGAGAACCCGGCGTCCTCGCTCTACAACACCTTCCAGCACAGCACGACGAGCCCGGGCGGGGCCAGCGAGGCGCTGTGGAAGGAGGTCCCCGCGTACACGCACTTCGCGGTGATCACCTACAACATGGCGCCGAACGTGCCGAAGCCGGTGCCGAACGCGGGCAGCGGGATCTTCCTGCACGAGTTCAGCAGCAGCGGTGGCAACGCCACCGCCGGCTGCGTCTCACTCGCACACAATCACCTGGTCGATGTGCTCAACTGGCTGGACCCGGCGCTGTCGCCGCGCATCGTGCTCAGCCCGTACGACCAGCTCAGCCGATACTGACGAATGCTCAGCCGGCCTCGCGCCGGACGATCGCCACCGCCACGCGGCAGAACTCGTCCATGTCCGGGTTGAAGCGGGCCGCGATGTCGGGATGCAACCCGGAGCGGGTCTCCTCCAACAGTCGCTGGCAGACCTGCTCGACCGGCTCGCCGGCGTAGCCGGCGCGGACCCGGTCGGTGGCCGCCTGAAGCGCCGAGGTCAGCTGCTCCTCCAGCGGGCCTTGCAGCTTCTGCTGCACAGGGTCGAGCCCGCGGGGGTCGAGCGTCACATGTGGCTCCGACATCGGTGCTCCCTTCGTCGGCGTCCGCGGTACCCCACCGCGAACGTCGGTCAAACCCCGGTCGGTACGGCGGCGACCCGCACCTGGTATGAGAAGTCCTCCGCCGGCTCCTCGTGGTACGACAGTCGGCGGATCTGCCGGTCGTCGTCGTAGAGGGCGACGTCCACCAGGACGCCGAGGTGGGCGAGGCCGATGTTCGACACTCGCTTCTTGTCCTGCAACACCGCGCAGACGCCGCCGAGCAGGGTGCTGGCGTCGGACGTGCGGTGCCTGGGCGGGCAGCGCAACACCAGGTCGATCTCGATCGGCCCGGGCAGCGGTGTCCAGCCGGTGCGCTGGGCCGCTTCGAGGGCGGCCTGGAGCAGAGTGCGAACCCTCGTCGCCTGCCGATGGCCGGCGGCGAAGATGGACAACGCTTCGGTCTTGACCGGTGGCAGGCCGCTCACCTCGAACGTCAGGGCGAGAGCGCGGGTGTCCTGCACGACGGCACCTCCTCGTTGGGACGATCCTGCCGAACCGGGGGAGCGGCGGTGGGGCGTTCCCGCGATTACCAACCGATCGGGCAGGCGTGGGGTCGGCCGGAGGCGTGTCGACGGCGGCGGCGAACGCGCCGGCTGCGGCGCTACGAAAAACGCTAGCCGACCCGGCCCGCGCTCGGTAGTCGGTCGTTCACCCGGTTGGACGTGGCGCGAAGGCGCAGAACTCGTTGCCCTCGGGGTCAGCCAGCACCCACCACCAGTGCTCCTCGTCGAGCGGCTCCCGCAGCAGCGTCGCGCCCGCCGCGATCAGCGCCATCGGCTCCGGGTCGGCCAATTCGACGTCCCAGTGCAGGCGGTTCTTGACCGTCTTGGGCTCGGGCACCCCGTCGAACACCCAGTACTCCCACGGGAACCCCGCCGCGCCGGCCACCGACGAGGTGGTCGACCCGTGTTCCACGGCGCCGCCGAGCACACCGGCCCACCAGGTCGCCTGCGCGGCCGGGTCGGCCGAGTCCACGACCAGCTCGAACGGGCCCGGTCGGGTGCCCTCGCGCGCCGGGAACGCGCAGAACTGGTTGCCCTCCGGGTCGTCCAACACCCACCAGGTCGCCTCGCCGGCCGGCTCGCGAACCAGCCGCGCGCCGGCCGCGAGCAGCGCCGCCGGCTCCGCGCCGGCCAGGCGCACATCCAGGTGTACGCGGGTCTTGCCGGTCCGCGGCTCCGGCACCTTGTTCACCCAGATCGACTCGGCGTCCGAGCGCGCCGAGCGGGGGTCCACCCGGGTGTCGTCGTCGCCGGCGTCGGCCATGTCACCGTCGAGCATCCGGGCCCAGAAGCCACCGAGCGCGAGCGGGTTGTTGGCGTCCAGACAGAGATCTTTGAAGCGCGCGATCATGGTCCCAGCATGCCTGGTCCGGGCCGTCCCGTGGGCTCAGTGCTGCTTGGCGTACTCGACGAACGCCTTCCAGGCCGTCGGGTCGAGATGCAGGGTGCCGCCGTCGCGGTCCTTGGTGTCGCGTACCAGCACCACGGTCGGCAGGTTGTCGGCGACCTCGACGCAGGAGCCGCCGTTGCCGCCGGACTTGGTCGACTTGCGCCACTGGGGGGTCAGCATGCCCATGACTTCGCCACTTCCTTGATCAGCTCGGTTGACTGCCGGCGGGGGAGCGCCTCGTTCCGCACGATCTCCCACGTCTTCGCCAGCTTAGCGACGTCGGTCGGTGCATCGACGAACTGCGCGGTGAGCTGGTTGTCGGCGTGAGCCACCCGCTCACCGTCGGGCATCTCGGCGATGATGAACTGACCGGCGAGCCCCAGGTACATCCCAGCATCCGTCGGGACGATGTGCACCTGGATATGCTCCGCCGTCGTCAACTGGGCCAGGTGCTCGCACTGCTCGACCATGAGGCCCGGCTGGTCGAGCACCGGCCGGCGCAGCACCGCCTCGTCCAGCACGGCGATGAGCTGCGGCGGGCGCGGGCGGTGCAGGATCGCCTGCCGCTCCAGCCGGGAGGCGACGATCCGGTCCACGTCCTCGGCGTCGAACCGGCCACCGGCCAGGGTGGCGCGGGCGTACCGCTCGGTCTGGAGCAGGCCCGGCACGTACGCCAACTCGAACCAGCGCAGCGTGGTGGCCTCCCGCTCGAACTCGATCCACTCGCGCAGCCAGGCCGGCTCGGCGTCGAGTCGGGCCAACCCGTCCAGCATCCGGAGGAAGCGCCCGCCGGTCTGGTGATGGGTGTCGATCGCCCGCATGTACTCCTTCGTGGGCGGTCGCCCGCCGGTCTCCACCGAGCTGACATGTGAGCCCGAATATCCGATGCCCCGGCCGAAATCGTCCTGGCTGAGCCCGAATCCTGTTCGGAACAGACGCAGTTCCTCCAGCACGTAGTCGGTGACGGCCCCCATCGATTCCCCAATCTCTGCCCAGTGTGGATCGGCGTGTCCCTCAGCGCCGCTCGTCTGCGTCGCTGAGCTGCGCGAATGATGCGAGCACGTATCGACGGTAGTCGCGTGATCACCAAACTGTCACCAGTGGCGGGTTCGCTGGTAGCCGGAATGGCGGCGGCGGGCTCTGCCCTCGGGGTCGCTCCCGTTTCCCCCTTGCGGGAGCGACCCCTCCTCGTCCCGAGGAGGTCGATGTGTTGAGCCCGACAGACCAGCTGCCCGCGGCGCGGTGGCGATGATGGTGGTCCGGCCGCCCGTGCCGCACGTGGCCATGCGCCCGCTGTGGCGGTGCCGCAGCTGCGGCAAGGAGTGGCCCTGCCAGCCGGCCAAGCTCGCCCTGCTGATCGAGTACCGGGCCAGCCGGACCGCGCTGCTGATCTACCTCGGCACCCTCATGCATGAGGCGACGAACCAGCTCACCCAACTCCACCCAGATCATCCACCGGCCCGAATGACCGAGCGCTTCCTCTCCTGGGCGAGGGCCCGGAGCTGACGCTCGGCCCGCCGTGGTTCATCCCGGGAAGTGGATCAGCGGCACCCCGTCGGAGTAGCCGGGCCCCTCGCCGGTGAGCACCGCGGCGTCATGGGTCAGGCCCGCCACGGCGGCGGCCAGGTCGAAGCGGCGGGTCCTGCGCTGCCAGAAGGTCAGCTCCGGCAGGTCCTGCGCACGCTCCGGCAGCAGTGCGCAGGCGGGCGGGGCCAGCAGCACCGTGGCGCCCGCCGTCTCAGCGCTCGATCGACTCGTCTTCCTGAAAGGCGGGGCTTCCCTGGCACGGCAATGGCGCGACTTCCAGGAAGCCGAGTCGATCACGCCCCGTCTGGGCGGTCGGTCCAGGCGGCTGAGTCGATCACGCGCGGCGTCTGGGCGACGGCCGGTGGCTGTGCGCACGCTCGGCGTGACAGCCAGGTTTCGCGACTTCGCGGGTGGGGCAGAGTAGCCGCTACAGAGCATCCGCGCCGGAGTTTCCGCAGCTTACCGGCTCGGAACCGGCTCGCCGTGCGCCGGGGCACGGATGCCCCTCCCCGGTCTTTCGCCGAGGAAAGGGGGAGGGCGATGACGGACCCCGAAACGGCTCGACACCGACGCCGGCCGGTTGTGCGGCTGGGGGCGGCGGCTGCCGCGCTGGCGCTGGTCGCACCGCTGGCCGCGTGCGGCGCGGACGACGACGGCGGCCCAGCGACGATCAACCTGTACTACCCGCCCGAGCAGAACCTGCAGAAGGTCGTCGACGACTGCAACGCGCAGGCCCAGGGACGGTACGAGATCGCCTACCGGGTGCTGCCCCGGCAGGCCGACGACCAGCGGGTGCAGATGGTGCGCCGGCTCGCCGCCGAGGACAGCGGGATGGACCTGCTCGGCCTGGACGTCACCTGGACCCAGGAGTTCGCCAGCGCCGACTGGATCCGCGAGTGGACCGGCCAGGACAGGGCCGAGGTCGAGCAGGGCACCCTCGCCGGGCCGCTGGAGACCGCCCGGTACGAGGACAAGCTGTACGCGGCGCCGAAGAACACCAACGTCCAGCTGCTCTGGTACCGCAAGGACCTGGTGCCGCAGCCGCCGACCACCTGGGACCAGATGATCAGCGCGGCCCAGCAACTCAAGGACCAGGGCAAGCCGTACCAGGTGCTCACCATGGGTGCCCAGTACGAGGGGTTGGTCGTCCTCTACAACACCCTGGCCGAGAGCGCCGGTGGGAAGATCCTCAGCGACGACGGCAAGAAGGCCGTGATGGACGACGGCACGGTCCGGGCGTTGGAGCAGTTGAAGAAGTTCGCCACGTCGGGCGTGACCTCGCCGTCGTTCAGCAACGCCACCGAGGACCCGGTGCGGCTGGAGTTCCAGTCCGGCTCGGGCGCGTTCCAGGTGAACTGGCCGTTCGTCTACCCAGCCCTGCAGGAAGCCAACCCGGAGCTGGCCAAGCAGGTCGGCTGGGCCCGGATCCCGGGCATCGACGAGGGCACCCCCAGCAAGGTCACCATCGGCGGGGTCAACCTGGCGGTCAGCTCCTACTCCAAGCACCCGGAGCAGTCCTTCGAGGCGGCCCGGTGCATCCGCAGCGCCGAGCACCAGAAGTTCTCCGCCATCAACGACGGCGTACCGCCCACCATCGAGGCGGTCTTCGACGACCCGGAGATGACCGAGGCGTACCCGATGAAGGACACCATCCTGGAGGAGCTGAAGGACCCGGCGACACGTCCGCTGACCCCCGCCTACCAGAGCATCTCCACCGTCATGTCGGCGATCCTGTCGCCGCCGTCCGGGATCCGTCCGCAGCAGACCGCCGACGAGCTGCGCGGCGCCATCGCCGACGCCCTCCAGTCGAAGGGGGTCCTGCCATGACCCAGCCCGCCACCACGGAAACCCCCGAGAAGACCGACGGCCGGCGCGCCACCGTTCCCACCCAGCGGGGCGGCCGCGGTAAGCCGCCGTTGAGCGAGAACAAGAAAGCCGAACGCCGGCTCGGCCTGCTGCTCTGCGCCCCGGCCGCGCTGGTCATGATCGGGGTGACCGCGTACCCGATCATCTACTCGGTCTGGCTGTCGTTGCAGCGCTTCGACCTGCGCTTTCCCGACGAGCGTGAGTTCATCGGGTTGGAGAACTACGTCACCGTGCTCACCAACGAGTTCTGGTGGACCGCGTTCGGGGTGACCGCGCTGATCACGGTGGTCACCGTGGCCGTCGAACTCGTGCTCGGCATGGGCTTGGCGATCATCATGCACCGCACCCTGGTCGGTCGCGGCCTGGTCCGGACCTCGGCGCTCATTCCGTACGGGATCGTCACCGTGGTCGCGGCGTTCTCCTGGCGGTACGCCTGGACGCCCGGCACCGGCTACCTGGCCGACCTGTTCAGCGACGGCGCACCCCTCACCGAGCGGGCCAGCTCCCTGGCGATCATCATGCTCGCGGAGATCTGGAAGACCACCCCGTTCATGGCGCTGCTGCTGATGGCCGGGCTGGCACTGGTGCCGGAGGACCTGCTCAAGGCCGCCTCCACCGATGGCGCGACCGCCTGGCAGAAATTCACCAAGGTGATGCTGCCGGTGATGAAGCCGGCGATCCTGGTCGCGTTGCTGTTCCGCACCCTGGACGCGTTCCGGGTCTTCGACAACATCTTCGTGCTGACCGCCGGTGGCAACGAGACGTCCTCGGTGTCGATGCTCGCCTACAACAACCTGCTCCGGGGTCTCAACCTCGGCATCGGCTCGACGATGTCGGTACTGATCTTCATCACCGTGGCGATCATCGCGTTCGTCTTCGTGAAGCTGTTCGGCACCGCTGCCCCCGGCAGCGACGACTCCGAGAGGCGCTGACATGGCTGTCGAAACCACGACCAGGGCAAAGCTGCGCTGGGGTCTGCTCGACGTCCTCGTGGTCGTCTTCGCGCTGGTCCCGGTGCTGTGGATCGCGTCGCTGTCGTTCAAGACACCGGCCACCCTCACCGACGGGAAGTTCATCCCCCGGGAGTGGACGCTGGACAACTACCGGACGATCTTCGACACCGACCAGTTCGTCCGGGCGCTGATCAACTCGATCGGCATCGCGCTGATCGCCACACTGATCGCGGTGGTGCTCGGCGCGATGGCCGCGTACGCGATCAGCCGGCTGGACTTCCCCGGCAAGAAGTTGCTGGTCGGCGTCTCCCTGTTGATCGCGATGTTCCCGCAGGTGTCGCTGGTGTCACCGCTGTTCGAGATCGAGCGTCAGCTCAAGATCTTCGACACCTGGCCCGGGCTGATCCTGCCGTACATCACCTTCGCGCTGCCGCTGGCGATCTACACGCTGTCGGCGTTCTTCAAGCAGATCCCCTGGGACCTGGAGAAGGCCGCGAAGATGGACGGCGCCACCCAGGGGCAGGCGTTCCGGCGGGTGATCGCGCCACTGGCCGCGCCCGGGCTGTTCACCACGGCGATCCTGGTCTTCATCTTCTGCTGGAACGACTTCCTGTTCGCCATCTCGCTGACCTCGACCGAGCGGTCGCGCACGGTGCCGGCCGCCCTGTCGTTCTTCACCGGCGCGTCACAGTTCGAGGACCCCACCGGGGCGATCTGCGCCGCCGCCGTCGTGATCACCGTACCGATCATCCTGTTCGTCCTCTTCTTCCAGCGTCGCATCGTGTCCGGTCTGACCTCCGGCGCAGTCAAGGGATAGGTGAGTAGTCATGGCTGACATCGTGCTGGACAAGGTGAGCAAGAGCTTCCCGGACGGGACCGTCGCCGTGCAGGACGTCGACCTGGAGATCGCCGACGGCGAGTTCGTGATCCTGGTCGGACCCTCGGGCTGCGGAAAGTCCACCACCCTCAACATGATCGCCGGGCTGGAGGACATCAGCTCCGGTGAGCTGCGCATCGCGGGGGAGCGGGTCAACGACAAGGCTCCCCGGGACCGGGACATCGCGATGGTGTTCCAGTCGTACGCGCTGTACCCGAACATGACCGTGCGCGAGAACATGGCGTTCCCGCTGCGGCTGGCGAAACTGGACAAGGAAACCATCAACCAGAAGGTCGACGAGGCGGCGAAGGTGCTGGAGTTGACCTCGCTGCTGGACCGCAAGCCGGCCAACCTCTCCGGTGGCCAGCGCCAGCGGGTGGCGATGGGCCGGGCGATCGTTCGCCAGCCGAAGGCGTTCCTGATGGACGAGCCGCTGTCCAACCTCGACGCCAAGCTGCGGGTGCAGATGCGCACGGTGGTCTCCCGCCTGCAGAAGCAGCTCGGCACCACCACCGTCTACGTCACCCACGACCAGACCGAGGCGATGACCCTCGGCGACCGCGTGGTGATCATGCGCGGGGGCGCGGTGCAGCAGGTCGGGCCACCCCAGGAGCTGTACGACCACCCGCGCAACCTCTTCGTGGCCGGCTTCATCGGCTCGCCGTCGATGAACTTCCTGCACGCCGCCGTGCAGGAAGGCCGGCTGCACACAGCCCTGGGCGACGTACCGCTCGGGGACCGGGTCCGCCGGGAGTTGGAGTCCGCCGACGCGCCCCGCGAGCTGATCCTCGGCATCCGGCCCGAGCACTTCGAGGACGCCGAGTTGGTCGACGACGACACCCGTCGGCGGGGCATGGAGTTCGAGGCGCCGGTGGACATCGTCGAGTCGATGGGCTCGGACAAGTACGTCTACTTCACCGTCGAGGGCGAGAAGGCCAGTGCCGCCGAGTTGGAGGAGTTGGCCGCCGACGCCGGCGCCGCCGACTTCGCCGGTGCCGGCGGCAACCTGGTGACCCGGCTGTCCGCCGAGTCCCCGGTCGCCGAGGGGCAGACGCGGCGGGTCTGGTTCAACCTGGAGAAGATCCACCTGTTCGACCCGGCCACCGGCCGCAACCTGACCCTGCACGAGGGACGGGCCGCCGGAGCGCTCGCCGACTGACGGTCAGCTCGCGCCGATCTTGCAGTTTCGGTTGTCGACATGGGCGGAATTGCCCCTTGCGCCGGGACAGAAAGTGCAAGATCGGCGCGACCGGGGGCGCGGGGCGCGGGGTGGGGCGTGTTCTGCGGGGGGCGGGCCGGCGTGGCAGGGTGGTCGCAGGTCGCGTCGTGAAGCGGGGGACGGGATGAACCGACGACTGGCCGCGCTGGCCAACGCGCACGGTGTTTCCACCTGGTACGAGGATTGGCGGCACCGCCGCGTCGAGGTCGCCCCGGAGACCGTGGTGGGCGTGCTCGGGCTGCTCGGCGTGGACGCCACCAGCCCCACAGCCATCGCCGACGCGTTGGCCGCCGCCCGCGCGGTCGACCGGAACGCCCTGCCGGAGACGGTCGTGCTCACCCACGGCGGCACCCGGGCGTTGCCCGGCCCGGGAGTGGTGACCCTGGAGGACGGTGGCCGTCGCGCGGTCGACCGCGAGCTGCCGGCGGACCTGCCGCTGGGTTGGCACCGGCTGGCCTGCGCCGACCGGGAGGTGACCCTGGTGGTGGTGCCGCCCCGGTTGCCGGTGGCACCCCGCGCCTGGGGATGGATGCTCCAGCTCTACGCGCTCACCTCGGAGCGCTCGTGGGGCATGGGCGATCTCGGCGACCTCGCCGACTTCACCGGGTGGGCCGGTGCCACCGGTGCCGGGCTGGTGCTGCTCAACCCGCTGCACGCGGTCGGGCCGGCGCACCCGGTCGCCACCTCACCGTATTCGCCCGCCAGTCGACGCTTCGTCAACCCGCTCTACCTGCGGGTCAGCGACACCGCCGCGTACCGTGCGGCGGACCCGGCGACCCGTGCGGTGGTCGACGCGTTGCGCCCCGACCGGGGCCCGCTGATCGACTACGACGAGGTGTGGGCCGCCAAGCGACACGCCCTGGAGTTGCTGCACCCGTACGCCGAGCCGGTGGATCTCGCCGCGGACCCGGCGCTGGCCAGTTTCGCCACCTGGTGTGCGCTGGCCGAGCGACACGGCAACGACTGGCGTGCCTGGCCGGCGGAGCTGCACCACCCCGATGCCCCGGCGGTCGCCGAGCAGCGTCGGCACCTCGCCGACCGGGTCGCCTTCCACGCCTGGCTGCAACGCCTGTGCGACGAGCAGCTCGACGCCGTCACGGCGGCGGCCCGGTCGGCGGGGATGCCGGTCGGCGTCGTACACGACCTGGCCGTCGGCATCGACCCGGGCGGCGCGGACGGTTGGCAGCTCGCCGACGTGCTGGCCCAGGGTGTGCGGGTCGGCGCACCGCCGGACGACTTTAACCAGCTCGGCCAGGACTGGGGGCTCGCCGCGTGGCGCCCGGACCGGCTCGCTGCCACCGGGTACGCGGCCTACCGGGACATGCTGCGCCGGGCCCTGCGGCACGCGGGCGGCCTGCGGGTCGACCACGTCGCCGGCCTGTGGCGACTGTGGTGGGTGCCGCCGGGCGGCGGGGCGGCTCAGGGCACCTACGTGCGCTACGACGCCGAGGCGATGCTCGGCATCCTCGCCCTGGAGGCGCACCGGGCCGGCGCGGTGGTGATCGGTGAGGATCTCGGTACGGTCCAGCCGGCGGTGACCCGAGGATTGCGCGCGCGCAACATGCTCGGCTCGACCGTGCTGTGGTTCGCCCGCGACGACGACGGCGACTTCGTCCCACCGGCCCGGTGGCCGCGCAACGCGCTGGCCACCATCTCCACCCACGACCTGCCGACCGCGCCCGGTTTCCTGACCGGCGAGCAGGTGCGGGTACGCGACGAGTTGAAGCTGCTCAGCACCGATACGGCGGTGGAGCGGGCCCGCGCCGCCGCCGATCGGGAGCGGCTGCTCGGCATGCTGCGCGCCGAGAACCTGCTGCCCGAGCCGACACTGCAGCTACCGACCGTGACTGTCGCCTCCGGGGGTGCAGAGCAAAGGACGGATGCCGGTGCGACAGCGGCGCCCGACGACGGCGAGGTGGTGGTGGCGATGCACGCCGCGCTCGCGGCGAGCCCGACCCGGCTGCTCGGCGTGTCCCTCTACGACGTGCTGGGCGAGGTACGACAGCCCAACATGCCCGGCACCGTGGACGAGTACCCGAACTGGAGGCTGCCGCTGCCGGCCACCGTGGCGCAGATCTGCGAGGACCCCCGGGTGACCCGGATCGTCGATCTGCTCAGCGCCGCCCGCCCACGGCCGGCCGACCCGACACCACCCAGCCGGTGACGCCGCAGAGTCAGGTCAACCACTCGAAGCGGGGCGGCAGCCCGAGGTAGTCGGCGTACCGCTCCAGGGCCTGCTCCACCCGGGCGCGCGCGGTGGCGCGCAGCGGTGTCAGCGGCTGGATCGTCACGGTGACCGCCGACCGGCCGATCCGGCGTTTCCACACCCCCACCACGCGGCCGGCGCGCACCACGGTGGCCTGGAAGATCCCGTTGTTGCCGGGGACGACCGCAGCCTGGTGGGCGGGGTCGAGCATCAGCGCGCGGTCTCGGTAGCCGAGCAGATATTCGTCGAAGCCGGGCAGCGCCAAGATCTCGTCGACCGGGGTGCGCGGCGCGTCGGTCAGCGCGGCGTCGACGTACATCGACTCACCGTCGACCCGTACCGTGCTCAGCGCGTCGCCGGCCGCGGCCAGGCCGTGCCGTGCGTCGGTCAGCGTGAGGCCGCTCCAGCTGGCGAACTCCCGGTCGGTGACCGGGCCGTGCCCGCGGACGTAGCGGTGGGCCAGCACGGCGAGCGCCTCGGCCCGATCCAGGCGGCGTGACGCCGGTGCCCACTCGTCGAGCAGGGCGAAGGTCTGGTCGGTGCCGACGTTCGGTGCCACGCAGGTCACCCCGCGAACACTCGCGTACCACAGCAGGTGGTAGCCGCGCTGGCCGTCGGTGCCCAGCCCGGCCTCCCGCAGGGTGGCCAGGCACTGCGCCCGGGTGAGCCGGCCGCCGCCGGCCAGGGCGGCACCGAGGACGTCCACCGCCCGGTCGGCGTCGACGTCGGAGAGCCCGAGCTGCGCCCGGCGGGTGGCCGCACCGGCCAGCGAGCGGACACCGGTCAGCTCCAGCATCCAACGGGCGTCGGCCGGTGGGACGAGGTGCACGGTGCCTCGCATCGGCCAGGTGCGCAGCGCCTCGCGCCGTTCCAAGGCCTCCTGCACGTCGGCCACGCTTCGCCCGGGCAGTCGGGCACCCAGCGACCACATGCCGCTGGCCAGGTCCTGTGCCTGCATCGCACCGAACCACTCGACCACCTCGGCGACCGTGTCGGGCCGGCCCCCCGGGTGTGGGCGTAACAGCAGGCTGGTCATCCGCAGCGCCAGCACTTCGGCCGCGCTGAGGTCGGAAGGCATCGCCACGCTCCTTTCCGGTGGCCGGGCCGCCAGCCTAGGGCCGTCCACCGACAAGATCGCGGCGTTGGCAGGCTTAACGCCGGTCGACGTGGGAAAACGCCCGCCGAAAGTACGCGCGCCGCGCGTGCGGAAGGGAGTCTCATGACTGCCGCAAGCGAGCCGGCCCGGGGTGCCGGCGTATCGGCCGGGTCCCGGACGCATCGGGGGGACGCCCGCGCGAAGACGAGCGCGGCCGCCACCTTCGCACTGGTCTTCGGCGTCGCCGGCCTGCTCAGCGTCCTGACCGCCATCCTGGCCTGGATCGGGCTGGTGCTGGGCATCATCGGGATCATCCTCGGCATCGTCGGCCTGAAGATGGCCGCGCGGCCCGGGGTGACCGGTCGGGGCGTGGCCATCGGCGGCCTGGTGTTGAGCATCCTGGCGGTGCTGATCGGTCTGGGCCTCGCCGCGGGCATCACCACCTTCGTCAACAACGAGAGCGCGGTGGACCGCCTCCAGCAGCAGGTCGACGACCTGCGGGACAGGCTCGACTGACCACGGCCCGGTGGGTGGGGGGCCACGGCGTGCCGCTGGCCCCCCACCGCAGGGACTACTTGGACTCGACCCGTCCGATCGCGTCGACTCCCGATTGCTGACGTGGAACCGGCACGGCTGGTGCCGGGCAGGAAGTCCCTGCTTCCGCTACAGTCGAAGCGGATCGCCGTTCCACTAATATACGGAACGCTGATCCGCTTTGCCAACCGTCTGCGCGAAGGAGAGCCCGGTGTCGGCGACGAGCCAGTCCCCGCAGGTACCGGCCCGGGGCAAACGGGCCGACGCGCTGCGCAACCAGCAGACGCTCGTCGCTGCCGCCGCCTCGGTGTTCGTCACCTCCGGCGTCGAAGCGCCGATCCGGGAGATCGCGGCCCGGGCCGGGGTCGGCATCGGAACGATCTACCGGCACTTCCCGACCCGGGCGGATCTCGTCGTCGCCGTCTACCGCCACCAGGTGGAAGCCTGCGCCGAGGCCGGCCCGGACCTGCTGGCCAGCGCCCACTCCCCGTTCACCGCGCTCCGCCAGTGGGTCGACCTCTTCACCGACTTCCTCGTGACCAAGCACGGGTTGGCCAACGCGCTGCAATCGGACACCGGCGGCTTCGACGCGCTGCACACCTACTTCCTCGACCACCTCGTGCCGGTCTGCGCGCAGCTGCTCGACGCCTCGGTCGACTCCGGCGAGATCACACCCGGCACGGGCCCCTACGAACTGATGCGCGGCATCGGCAACCTCTGCATCGGCCGCGACAATGACCCGGACTACGACCCTCGCCGCCTCGTCGACCTGCTGCTACGCGGTCTCCAGCGGTCACGGTGACCGGCTCTCGGAGATCACAGTAGGGTTGGCGGCGTGCTCCGCCAGGTCACCGCGATCCGCTACGTCACCCCGCTGCGCGAGGGTGGGTCGCTGCCGGGCGTGGTGGAGGCCGACGACCTGGGCACGTACGTGGCGAAGTTCCGGGGCGCCGGGCAGGGCCCCAAGGCGCTCGTCGCCGAGGTGATCTGCGGTGAGCTGGCCCGCCGCCTGGAGCTGCGCGTACCGCCGCTGGTCGTGCTCGACATCGACCCGGTGATCGGGCGGGCGGAGCCCGACCAGGAGGTGCAGGAGCTGCTCCGCAACAGCGGCGGCGCCAACCTGGGGATGGACTTTCTGCCCGGGGCGCTGGGCTTCGACCCGGTCGCACACCCCGTCAACCCGACGCTGGCGTCGCGGGTGCTGTGGTTCGACGCGTACGTGGAGAACGTCGACCGGAGCTGGCGCAACCCCAACCTGCTCGTATGGCACCGGGAGCTGTGGCTCATCGACCACGGCGCCTCGCTGTACTTCCACCACAACTGGCCGCGTTCCGAGGCCGCCGTGCACCGGGCCTACCGGGCCGACGACCACGTGCTCGCCCCGTACGCCGACCGGCTCGCCGAGGCCGACGCCGAGCTGGCCCCACGGGTCACCCCGGACCTGCTCGCCGAGGTGCTGGCGCTGGTGCCGGCGCAGTGGCTGACCGCCGCCGACTTCGACTCGGCGGACGAGGCGCGTGCCGCGTACGTGGCGCACCTGTCCCGCCGGGTCGCCCGGCCGGCGGACTGGCTGCCGACAGGGAGCATGGCGTGAGGCATCCCTTCGAGTACGCGACGATCCGGCTGGTGCCCCGCATCGAGCGCGGCGAGCAGATCAACGTCGGGGTGTTGCTCTACTGCCAGCAGCGCGACTTCCTGGCCGCGCGGACCCACCTGGACGCCGACCGGGTCCGCGCGCTCGCGGCCGACATCGACCTGCCGGCGGTGGCCGCGGTGCTCGACTCCTGGGACCGGACCTGCTCGGGTGACGGGCCAGCGACCCGGATGCGGCTCGGTGAGCGGTTCCACTGGCTGGCCGCGCCGCGCAGCACGATGATCCAGACAGGGCCGGTGCACACCGGTCTCACCGCCGACCCGGCGGCCGAACTGGACCGGCTGATGGCGACCCTGGTCCACTGAGCCAAGGCGGGGGCGCGGGAGCCGTGCTGCTCCCCTGATCGCGCTACGCCAGCGCCGTTGCCGGCGGAGCGCGATCCCCCGTTCAGGTGCCCGGTGCGGGGCGGCGGCGTGATCCCGCCGGCACCGATGGCATCAGGATCGCCGTCCGCGCGCGGCCCCGGGCCGGAACGACCGGGAAGTTGCGGAAAACTTGAGCCGGCGGGCCGATACGTGAGCGGCCGGGCGCCGCCGTTAGAGCCTGTCCGCAGCGGGTAGTCGCGGGAGCTGATCCGAGACGAGAAGGGGACACTCTGATGGCTGCCCAGACCAAGGTAGCGGTGATCTACTACAGCGCCACCGGCACCACCTACCAGATGGCGCAGGCCGTGTGTGAGGCCGCCGGGGACGCCGGTGCCGACGTGCGCCTGCGCAAGGTGCGCGAGCTGGCGCCGGACGAGGCGATCCGCTCCAACTCGGGTTGGCAGGCGCACCACCTGGAGACCCAGGATGTGCCCGAGGCGATGCTCGACGACCTCTCCTGGGCCGACGTGGTGATCCTCGGCGCGCCCACCCGGTACGGCATGATCGCCGCCCAGCTGAAGCAGTTCATCGACACCACCGGCCCGCTCTGGTCCCAGGGCGCCCTAGCCAACAAGGTCTACTCCGCCTTCACCTCGACGGGCACCGCACACGGGGGGCAGGAGACCACGCTGACCTCGCTCTTCAGCGTCTTCTATCACTGGGGCGGTGTGGTGGTCACCCCCGGTTACACCGACACCAGCCAGTTCATCGCCGGCAACCCGTACGGCGCCTCGCACACCAGCAACAACGGGGAGATCGCCCCGGACTCCGTGGCGCTCGGGGCCTGCGCGCTCACCGCCCGTCGCGCCGTGCTGCTGGGGACCGCGTTGAAGGCGGGACTGTCCGGCTGACCGGCGACGGCGACCGGTGGCGCGGGCGGGGGCTCTCGGCCCGTCCACGCCACCGGTCGATCCAGCCCTACCCCCGAGCCACGGCGACTATGCGCGTCCCGGCGTCGCGGACAACTCGTCCCGAAGCGGTGCCGGCAGCAGGTCGGTCAACAGCTCGGCCAGCACGGTGAGTCCGTCCGGGCTGAGCACCGACTCCGCGTGGAACTGCACCCCGGCGAAGCCGTGCCCCCGCAGGGCGTGCACGGCGCCGTCACCCGGGTCGCGGGCCAGCTCCACCGGCCCGTACCCGGTCGCCAGCCGATCGGCCTCGGCGCGGGCGGTGAACGTCGAGTAGAACCCGACCCGGCGGGTCCGGCCGAACAGCGACACCTCCCGCTGCAACCCCTGATAGGGCGCCTCCCGGCGGTGCAGCGCCAGCCCCAGCAGCCCGGCCAGCACCTGGTGGCCGAGGCAGACCGCGAGGGCGGGACGGCCGGTCGCCAGCAGCTCGGTCAGCAGTGTCCGCAACGCCACCATCTTCGGCTCGTCCGCCCGAGGGTCGCCCGGCCCGGGACCGGCCACCACCAGGTCGTAGGCGTCGACCGGGCCGTACCCGTGCCACGGCCGGGTGGTCACCGCGAGACCCAACGCGCCCAGTTGGTGAGCCAACATCCCGGTGAAGGTGTCCTCGGCGTCCACGATCAACACCCGCCGGCCGACCAGCCCGGGCAGTCCGGGCGCGTCCGGTGCCCGCTGATCCAGCCAGAACCGCGCCAGCGGTGCGTTCCGGGCGGCCAGCGCGTCGCGTACCGCCGGGTCGTCGGCCAGCCGCGCGACCGGCCCGCGGTCGCCGACGGGCGCCGCCGGCCCGAGACCGAGCGCGGCCAGCACACCGGCGGCCTTGGCGTGCGTCTCGGCGACCTCGCCGGCCGCCGTCGAGTGGCGGACCAGGGTCGCGCCGACCGGCACCCGCAGTCGGCCGGTGGGGGAGATCTCGGCGGTACGGATCAGGATCGGGGCGTCGAGCGTCTGCCGGCCGGCCTCGTCGTGGCCGAGCAGGGCCAGCACACCGGCGTAGTAGCCCCGGCCCCGGCGCTCGTGCCGGGCGATCACCCGGCAGGCGTTCTCCATCGGGCTGCCGGTGACAGTGGGGGCGAACATCGTCTCCAGCAGCACCTCCCGCACGTCCCGGGTGCCCCGCCCGGCGAGCAGGTACTCGGTGTGCGCCAGGTGCGACATCTCCTTCAGGTACGGGCCGATCACCTGCCCACCGCGCTCGGCGACGGTGGCCATCATCTTCAGCTCCTCGTCGAGCACCATGTACAGCTCCTCGACCTCCTTCGGGTCGGCGAGGAAGCGCAGCAGGGCCGCCCGGTCCGCGATGCCACCGGGGCACCGGAAGGTGCCACTAATCGGGTTCATCATCACCAGACCGTCGTCGACGCTGACGTGTCGCTCCGGGCTGGCTCCGACCAGCGTCCGGGTGCCGGTGTGCAGCACGAACGTCCAGTACGCGCCGCGTTCGGCGAGCAGCAGCCGGCGCAGCGCCGCCAGCGCGGCCCCCAGCGGCGAGCCCTGCACGGTGGCGTGCAGGGCGCGGTGGATGACGAAGTTCGCGCCCTCGCCGCGACCGATCTCCTCGGACAGCACCCGCTGCACGGTCCGCGCGTACTCCTCGTCGCTGACGTCGAAGCCGGCGTCGACGGTGCGCACCGGTTCGTCGGGCAGCGCGGCGAGCACGTCGACCAGCGCGAACCGCCGGTGCTCGCGGACCTGGAGGAACTCCAGCGGGGCGCCGTCGTCGACGCAGGCGAAACCGCGCTCGGTGATCTGCCGGTACGGCACCAGGGCCAGCGTCCGCGCCCCGGGCGGGCCGGGCGGCAGCGGAATGTCGGTGAGCCGTTCGGCGGTGTCGACCGGGCCGGTGAACAGGTCCAGTTCGTCGGCGCCCTCGCGGCGCAGCAGCGCGAAGGGGCCGGGGTCGACGCCGTGTGCGACGGCGGCGAGCAGGTCGGTCAGGTGGGTCATCGGGAGTCTCCGTCGGGCTGGGCGTCGCCGTCGTGGCGGCCCTCCGGCCGGGAGATCCGGCGACCGCCTCGATGGCGGCCGCGTGGATGGAGCTACGCGCGGGGGATGGCCGCCGGGTCGGCGGGCCACCAACTGGTCAGATGCGCGAGCATGCGATCCACCCTACGCGCCCGTCGCCCGGCTGACACCGGGTAACTTGACCGTCGATGAACATTCTCGCGCTCGACCTCGGCACCTCGTCGGTACGCGGGCTGGTGCTGGACGCGGACACCCAGCCGCTGCCCGGCGCCCTGGCCCGCCGCAAGGTCGACCTCGCCATCGGCGACGACGGCACCGGCACGCTGTCCGGTCGCGACTATCTCGCGTCCCTGGTCGAGTGCCTGGACGAGCTGGCCGGCGCGGGCCACCTGCACGACGTCGGCCTGGTGGCGGTCTCCGCCCAGTGGCATTCGGTGCTTCCGCTGGACCGCGACGGCGCCCCGATGGGCCCGGTGATCACCTGGCTGGACACCCGACCCGCGCCAGTCGGCGGCACCGCCGGGCCGGCCGACCCGGATGGCTTCCACCAACGCACCGGCTGTTGGTGGCACCGCTCGTACTGGTCGATGCGGTTGCCCTGGGTGCGCGAGCAGTGCGGCACCCCGATCGCCCGGTTCGTCGGCCTGCCCGAGTACGTGCTCGGCGAGCTGCTCGACACGGCACCCATGTCGATCTCCCAGGCCTCCGGGACCGGCCTACTGGACCTGCGCACCCTGCGCTGGGACGAGGAGGCGTTGGCGCTGGCCGGGGCACGACCACAGGATCTGCCGCCCCTCGGCGAGCTGGACTGGCACGGTCGGCTCCGGGTCGACCTGGCCCGTCGATGGCCGCAGTTGGCGCAGGCCCGGTGGACACCGCCGGTCGGCGACGGCGGGGCGTCGAACGTCGGCTCGGGCTGCGTCGACCCGAGCCGGGCCGCCGTCACCGTGGGCACCTCCGCGGCCGTACGGCTGATGCAGCGGATTCCGGCCGGTGAACCGATGCCCCGCCTCCCCGAACGGCTGTGGCGTTACCGGGTCGACCACGACCACGTGGTGACCGGGTCCGCGTACGCCAACGGGGGCAACCTCTTCGCCTGGGCGAACCGGGAGCTGCGGTTGCCCCAGGGCGCCGAGCTGGACGCGGCGCTGGCGCTGGTGCCGGCGGGCGGTGGCCGACCGGCGGATCCGCGTTTCGGTGGTGACCGGGCTCCTGGCCTGGCACCGGCGGGCAGCGGTCAGTTGAACGGCCTCAGCTTCAGCACCACCGCCGTCGACATTCTGGCGGGGCTGATGCAGGGGTTGTGTGAGCTGGTCGCCGAGGATCTCGGGGTGCTGGAGTCCACGATCGACAAACCGGTCGGTGTGGTGCTGGGCGGCGGCGCGGTGGCCGCCTCGGTGTGGTGGCGGCAGGCCTTCGCCACCGCGCTCGCACCGCGGCCGGTGTCGCACCAACGCAACCCGGAAATCGGCGCCACCGGTGCCGCGCTGGTGGCGCTGGGGCGGTTCGGTGACGCAATCGGGCTCGCCGACATCGGCCGGACGGACGAGCTGGTTTTGCCGACCACGGCAGGACGTTCCCACCCGCAGTATCCTTCCTGAACCTCGGCCTCGCCCGGGCCGTTGACAGCGGTACCGAGCCTGGTTGGATGGACTGCGCTCCCCGTACCGCGGTGGACGCGGTAGGACGGAGGAGGCAGGGTGGCGGCAGGTCCCGACCCGGCGAACGGCGCGGTGTCGAACCACCGCCGGCGCCGCTTCGACGTCCGAGTCGTTCCGCACCGGCGGCGGTCCCCGTTCCGGTTGCGCGACTGGCGGATGAGCACCAAGCTCGCCACCGTGCTGGTGGTCCCGTCGATGGCGTTCCTCCTGCTCGCCGGGGTGCAGACCAGCACGCTGGTGGGGCAGACGACGGCGTTGAACGACTTCTCCAGCCAGGTCGGCATCGGCCGGCAGATCACCGCCGCGGTGCACCAGCTCCAACAGGAGCGTGACCGCTCGGCGGGGGAGCTGGGTGAGCTGCGCAAGGGTGGCGACCGGCAGACCGCGGCGGCCGACCTGAAGCCGTTGCAGGCGGCCACCGACAAGGCCATCGTGGACCTCAGCCGGGCCGCCGAGCCGCTGGCGGACGCGGACGCGTCCTGGCGGGTCGCCTTCTCCGAGGCGCTGGAGGCGTACGACCAGGTGGTCGACATCCGCTCGGCGATTCCGCCGGCGGTGCTCAGCAGCGAGACCATCCTGGGCAACTACCACCGGGCCATCGGCGCGTTGCTCGACCTGCTCGCCGAGCCGAAGCCTGGTCAGAACCAACCGGCGTTGAACGACGCGGTGCTGCGCTACGTCCAGCTGGCCCGGGTGAAGGAACTCTCCTCCCGGGTGCGGGCCCAGCTCTACGCCGCCGCCCGCGCCGGTGGGTACGGCACCGAGGACCGGGTGATCCTCGCCGACCTGCGCGGCCAGCAGCTCACCGCGCTCGGCGCGTTCCGGGTGGCGGCCACCAGCGAGCAGATCCGCCGCTACGACGAGACCTCGGTGTCCCCGATGTTCCTGGTCGCCACCGGGCTGGAGGAGCGCAGCCTGTCGTCCGGCGGCGCGTCGCCGCAGGTGCTGCCGTCGGAGCAGTGGTGGTCGGCCAGCCAGCAGCGTCAGGAGCTGCTGCGCCAGCTGGAGGCGGGCGTGCTGGACGACGCCGTACGGCAGGCCGACGAGGCTAGCAGCGGCCAGCTGCGCACGACCCTGCTGGTCGTCGGCGGGGTCGTCACGGTCCTGCTGGTCGCCCTACTGATCTCGTTGCTCATCGGGCGGTCGGTCGCCCGGTCGATGCGGCTGCTGCGCAGCCAGGCGCTGCGGATCGCGCAGGTCGAGTTGCCGGACGCACTGGACCGCCTGAAGACCGTCACCGGCGGGGTGCCCCGCATCGACGTCGCGCCGGCGGTGGTCCGCTCGCTCGACGAGATCGGCGAGCTGGCCGAAGCGTTCGTGGCGGTGCACCGCAGCGCGGTCACCGTCGCCGTCGAGCAGGCGCTCATGCGGCGCAACGTCAACGCGATGTTCGTCAACCTGGCCCGGCGCAGCCAGGTGCTGGTGGAGCGCCAGCTGGAGCTGCTGGACGACCTGGAGCGCGAGGAGAGCGACCCGGACCAGCTGGAGAACCTGTTCAAGCTCGATCACCTGGCCGCTCGGATGCGTCGTAACGACGAGAGCCTGTTGGTGCTGGCCGGCACCGATTCCACCCGTCGGTGGAACCGGCCGGTCAGCCTGGGTGCGGTGCTGCTGGCCGCCGCCGCCGAGATCGAGCAGTACCAGCGGGTCCGGATCGAGTCGGTGGCCGACGTGCACGTGGTCGGGCACGCTGTCGGCGAGTTGGTGCACCTGCTGGCCGAGCTGCTGGAGAACGCCACGGCCTTCTCCCGCCCGGACACCGTCGTGGTGGTGACCGCCCGGGTCGAGGCGGGTGCCCTGCTGATCGAGATCGTCGACCGTGGCCTGGGGATGAGCCCGGCCGCGCTGGTCCAGGCGAACGAGGTCTTGGCCAGCCCGCCGGACGCGGACGTCGCGGCGGTGGAACGGATGGGGCTCTTCGTGGTCAGCCACCTCGCCGCTCGGCTGGGCGTGCGGGTACGGCTGGACGGCGGCGAGGATGGCCTGGTCGCCCGGCTCGCCCTGCCCGCGCTGTTGCTGGCCCCGGCGGGCGCGGTGGAGCTGGATGCGCCACCGCCGGCTCGGATGCTGGCGACGAGCGCGGCTCGGGGGGTGGTGGCCGCCCAGTCCGGCGCCGTCCGGGGGGCCCGTGCCCCGGGGCCGAGCGTCGCGGAGCGGGATCTGCCGGTGGCCGGCCGTCCTCCGGGCGTCGCGGTGCCGCGGCAGGGCCGTCCGGTGCCCGTGCGCGCCGAGGACGTGTTGACCCCGGCTGTTGCCCGGGGCGACGGTGGAGGCTGGTGGTCGCGGCAGGGCCCGTCGACGCCGGCTGTGCCCGCCCCGGCGGCGCCGCCGACCATTCCGGTGACCGCCGGTACGAATGAGCGGGGCTTGCCGGTGCGGGTGCCGATGGCGCAGTTGAGCGCGGTCACCCGTTCGGCACAACCGATGTCGGCACCGATCCGCACCGACCCGGACCCGGAGGCGGTCGGCGGCATGCTCTCGCGGCTCTACAGCGGAGTGCGGCGCGCCGAGGCCGAAGACACCACCGAGATACCCGTGCCACCGTCCGGGGGGCACAACGAAGGGGGACGACGACAGTGACGACGTTGAGCCAGGAGGCGCGTGACCTGAGCTGGCTGGTGAGCGCGTTCGCGGAGCGGGTGCCGGGGGTGGCACACGCGGTGGTGGTCTCCTCCGACGGGCTGCTGGTGGCGATCTCCGATCACCTGCCCCGCGACAACGCGGACAAGCTCGCCGCGGTGACGTCCGGGCTGATGAGCATCACCGCGGGCGCGGCCCAGATGTTCGACGGCGATATCGTCAAGCAGACGGTGGTCGAGATGGGCCGGGGCTACTTCCTGGTGATGCAGATCCGCGATGGTTCGATCCTGGCCACGCTGGCCGCCGGCGATGCGGACATCGGCGTGGTCGGTTACGAGATGGCCCGGTTGGCCAAGCAGGCGGGGGAGATGCTCACGCCGGCCCTGCGGGCCGAGTTGCAGCAGGCGTTGCCCCGCTGAGTGCGCCGGCCGAGGCCCGGACGGTCACCGGCTCACCGCAGCCGAGCCGTCCGGGCCCGGCCGTCCGGGTGGCGGCGCCTTCAGAAACCGCCGTCGGCGATGACGGAGCGGTACCAGGTGGCGCTGCTCTTGAGCACCCGCCGCTGGGTCGGGTAGTCCACGTAGACCAGGCCCCAGCGCTGCTCGTAGCCCTGGTCCCACTCGAAGTTGTCCAGCAGTGACCAGACGTGGAAGCTCTCCAGCGGCACCCCGTCGGCGATGGCCCGGTGCGCGGCGGTGAGGTGATCGCGTAGGAAGCTGATCCGGCCGCTGTCGTGGACGGTGTCGTCCGCGGCCAGGGTGTCCGGTGTGGGCAGCCCGTTCTCGGTGATGGTCAGCGGGATTGGGCCGTAGTCGCGGGTGATGCGGGTCAGCAGGTCGTACATCCCCTCGGGGTAGATCTGCTGCCACTCGGCCTCGGAGGTCGCCCAGCGATGCGCGGTGCCGCCGTCGGCGGTGACGTAGATCGGGGTGTAGTACTGCACGGCCAGCAGGTCGATCGGCGCGGCGATGATCTTGAGGTCGCCGTCGCGGATGCCCTGTACCATCCGGCTCTGCGGGCCCAGGTCGGCCAGTAGGTCTTCCGGGTAGCTGCCCTTGAGCAGGGAGTCGAGGTAGAGACGGTTCTCGTAGCCGTCGTAGAGGCGGGCGGCCGCGGCAGCCTGCGGGGAGTCGTCGGCGGGGTAGCAGGGGTGCAGGTTGAGCGCGGGGCCGATCCGGCTGTCGCTGCCGGTGGCCCGTAGCGCGCCGACGGCCAGCCCGTGTGCGAGTTGCAGGTGGTGGGCGACCAGGTAGGCGGCGTCCGGGTCTTGCCGGCCGGGGGCGTGGTGGCCGGTGAGGTAGCCGTTCTGCACCACGGTCTTGGGTTCGTTGATGGTGAGCCAGACCGGCACCCGGTCGCCGAGGGCGCGGAAGACCGCGTCGGCGTAGTCGGCGAAGCGGTAGGCGGTGTCGCGCGACTCCCAACCGTTGGCGTCCTGGAGTGCCTGCGGGAGGTCCCAGTGGAACAGGGTGGCCATCGGGGTGATCCCGCGTTCGTGCAGGCCGTCGATGAGGCGCCGGTAGAAGTCGAGCCCACGCTGGTTGGGCGCACCCGCACCGTCGGGCTGGATTCGGGGCCAGGAGATGGAGAAGCGGTAGCTGCGCAACCCGAGGTCGCGCATGAGGTCGAGGTCCTCGGCGTAGCGGTGGTAGTGGTCGGCGGCCACGTCGCCGGTGTCGCCGTTGCGGGTGCGCCCTGGCACGCGACTGAACGTGTCCCAGACCGACTCGCCGCGCCCGTCTTCCTTGGCGGCGCCCTCGATCTGGTACGCGGAGGTTGCCGCGCCCCAGCCGAAATTGTCCGGGAAGCGCAGCGGGCCGGCGGGCCCGATAGGTATCGACATGGATTCTCCTCATGGATACGGGGCCACCGCCGAAGATTCGGGAGCGCTCCCATGATAGGGCAGGCGCTGCCGGCCGGTCAGCCGGCCGTCGTGTCGGCCGGCGCTGGCGGATGGGAGGCGGATGTGGCCCCGAGCAGCGAACGAGGCCGTCCGGGCGGCGCGGCGCGCCTGTCCCGTCGGCCTCTTTTCCTATCGTGTACGGGGGTTTAGTGTGGGGACGGGGGAGGGCAACCCCCGTCCCCACCGTAACTGCACACACACGGGCGGAATTTGGGTCCTGCCGTGCGTGTCGCGCGGGAGCCGGGCCACGCGAGTGGCTGTGGTTCCACCTCCCTCCGTGTGGCGGGACGATGGCTGACGACGGCGTCCGGGCTGGCCCGTCGTCGGCCCTCGGTCTGGTTCCCCGGGCCCGTCAGAGACGACCCCGGCGATCTTCTTGTTGGAACCTTGTCGATGGAAGCGCTCCCATCGACCGATGTTGCGACTGTAACGCCCGTCACGCCTTTGTGAAAGCCCCAAAACGAGATCGAAACAAGGAGCTGCTTCGGCGCTCTGTGCGCTTGTTGTGGGAGCGCTTCCATGGCACACTGTCGATTCAACGCGACAGGAGCCACATCGCGTGAACGCGGGTCTACCGAGGGCAGCCGGCGGCATCACCACTTCCGGTCACGGTCACCCGATCAGCCGGCGGGATCCCCTCCCGTGCGGGCCGCACCGCCGACCCCGGCCGGGCCCGGGGGAGACCACCTTCCCGGCGCCTCGACATCCCCGCGGACCACCACCCTCGCGGGCAGGCGCCTCGCCGGGGACCGTCCCGGCCTGGTCCGAGGAGACACCGCGCACATGAGACAACTGGCACGACGCCGTCGAGTGGCGATCATCGCCGCCGCCGCGCTCGCTGTCGGCGGGGTGACCCTGCCCGCCGGCGCCGCACAGGCCGCACCCGCCTGCGACGTGGTCTACGCGACCAACGACTGGAACACCGGCTTCACCGCCAACGTCACCATCAAGAATCTGGGCGACCCGGTCAGCAGCTGGACGCTCAAGTGGACCTTCCCGAACAGCAGTCAGCGGGTGACGCAGGGCTGGTCGGCCAGGTTCAGCCAGTCCGGCAGCGAGGTCACCGCGACCAACGAGTCGTACAACGGCAACCTCGGCACCGGGGCCTCCACCACCATCGGCTTCAACGGCTCCCACTCGGGCAGCAACCCGAAGCCCACCGCGTTCACCCTCAACGGCACCCCCTGCAACGGCACCCCGGCCAACCAGCCGCCGACGGTCTCCCTCGGCCTGCCGGCCGGGCCGTTCACCGCGCCGGCCGACGTGCCGCTGACCGCCACCGCCAGCGACCCCGACGGGACGATCAGCAAGGTCGAGTTCTACCGCAACGGCCTGCTGATCAACACCGACACCTCCGCCCCGTACGCCTACACCCAGGAGGACCTGCCGGCCGGCAGCTACACCGTGCAGGCCAAGGCGTACGACAACGCCAACGGCATCGGGGTCGACGAGAAGGCGTTCACCGTCGGCGCCGCCAATGGCCCGACACTGGTCGCCACGCCGTCCGCGGTGAGCGTCCCCGAGGGTGGCACCAGCACCTTCAACCTCAAGCTCAGCGCCGCGCCGACGGCCAACGTGCCGGTCACCCTCACCCGCACCGGCGACACCGATGTCACGGTCTCGCCGACCACCGCCACGCTGACCCCGAGCAACTGGAACACCGGCGTCACCATCACGGTCGCCGCGGCGGAGGACACCGACACCGCCGGCGGTGCCGCCACCATCACCGCCTCCGCCACAGGTCTCGCTTCGCTGGCGGTCACCGCCACCGAGATCGACAACGACACCCCCGGCGGCGACAACACCTACATCGCCAAGTTCCTGGAGCAGTACGGCAAGATCAAGAACTCGGGTTACTTCAGCCCGGAGGGCGTGCCGTACCACTCGGTGGAGACGCTGATCGTCGAGGCGCCCGACCACGGTCACGAGACCACCTCGGAGGCGTTCAGCTTCTGGCTCTGGCTGGAGGCGAACTACGGGCGGGTCACCCAGAACTGGGCCCCGTTCAACAACGCCTGGACGGTGATGGAGAAGTACATCATCCCGACCCACGCCGACCAGCCGACCGCGGGCTCCGCGGGCACCCCGCAGTACGCCGCGGAGTACAACCTGCCCAGCCAGTACCCCTCGGCGCTGAACCCGAACGTCCCGGTCGGGCAGGACCCGCTCCGCTCGGAGTTGCAGTCCACCTACGGCACCGGCGACATCTACGGCATGCACTGGCTGCTGGACGTCGACAACACCTACGGCTTCGGCCGCTGCGGTGACGGCACCACCAAGCCGGCGTACATCAACACCTTCCAGCGGGGCACCCAGGAGTCGGTGTGGGAGACCGTTCCGCAGCCGTCCTGCGACACCTTCAAGCACGGCGGCCAGTACGGCTACCTCGACCTGTTCGTCAAGGACACCGGCGCCCCCGCCAAGCAGTGGAAGTACACCAACGCCCCGGACGCCGACGCCCGCGCCGTGCAGGCCGCGTACTGGGCGCTGACCTGGGCCAAGGCGCAGAACAAGCAGGCCGACGTCGCGGCCACCATCACCAAGGCCGCCAAGATGGGCGACTACCTGCGGTACGCGATGTTCGACAAGTACTTCAAGAAGATCGGCAACTGCGTCGGGGCCAGCACCTGCCCCGCCGGCACCGGCAGGGACTCGGCCCACTACCTGCTGTCCTGGTACTACGCCTGGGGCGGTGCGTACGACACCAGCCAGAACTGGTCGTGGCGGATCGGCTCCAGCCACAACCACTTCGGCTACCAGAACCCGTTCGCGGCCTGGGCGCTGACCAACACCCCGGAGCTCAAGCCGCAGTCGTCGACCGCGGTCAGCGACTGGACCAAGAGCTTCGAGCGGCAGCTGGAGTTCTACACCTGGCTGCAGTCCGCCGAGGGCGGCATCGCCGGTGGTGCCACCAACAGCTGGGACGGCAGCTACGCCCAGCCGCCGGCCGGCACCAGCACCTTCTACGGCATGTTCTACGACGTCGACCCGGTCTACAACGACCCGCCGTCCAACCAGTGGTTCGGCATGCAGGCCTGGTCGATGCAGCGGATCGCCGAGCTGTACCTGCAGACCGGCAACGCGAAGGCCAAGGCGCTGCTGGACAAGTGGGTGCCGTGGGCGATCGCCAACACCACCCTCGGCACCAACTGGTCGATCCCGTCGGACATGGCGTGGACCGGCCAGCCAACCACCTGGAACCCGTCCAACCCGCAGCCCAACACCGGCCTGCACGTCGAGGTCATCACCAAGGGCCAAGACGTCGGCGTCACCGCCGCCTACGCCCGGACCCTGATCGCGTACGCGGCCAAGTCGGGCAACGTGGCGGCGAAGGACACCGCCAAGGGGCTGCTGGACGCGCTCTCCGCGGCCAGTGACGCCAAGGGCGTCTCCACCACCGAGAAGCGTGGCGACTACCGGCGCTTCGACGACGTCTACAACGCGTCCACCGGGCAGGGCCTCTACGTCCCGTCGGGTTGGACCGGGAAGATGCCGAACGGCGACACCATCGCCGCCGGCAAGAGCTTCCTCGACATCCGGTCCTTCTACAAGAACGACCCGGACTGGCCCAAGGTGCAGGCATACCTGGACGGTGGCGCGGAGCCCAGCTTCAACTACCACCGGTTCTGGGCGCAGGCTGACGTCGCCATGGCGTACGCCGACTACGGCAGCCTGTTCCCGAACGGCTAAAACGACCCGGGGTGGGTGGCGTGGACCGCCCACCCCGGGGTCCGGCCCAGGTCCGGGGAACGACGGACCGGGGCTGGCGGACGGCCTGACACCCACGGTCAGGCCGGGGTGGGCCGGCCATCTGGCCGACGCAGCGGATCGGCCGGCTCACCCCACCGCCCGGACTGGAGCCAGCCGCGAAAAAGCCCAGAAATTCGGGCCGTCGCGGGATCACACCGAGGTCTGTGACGGAGTAACGTACGTCACCGGAGAGGCCGCTCCCCCCGTGGCGGCCTCTCCACTTTCTTGCCCGCATCCACCCGCGCCGTCAGGGTCGGCGGGGCGGTGCGACCGGGTGCCGCACACCCGGGTGCCCGGCCGGCAGCGACCGTCGCAGCACCACCCAGCTCAATGCCAGCGCCGCGGCGACCAGCGGCCAGGTCAGCGCCACCCGGGCCACCACCAGCGCGAGCACCTGCCCACCGAGGTACAGCGGCACGAACACGGCGAGCCGCAGCAGGTAGGTCGCCGTCCACACCCAACTGGCCCGGCCGTACGCGCGCAGCAGCGCCGGGTCGCGCCGCCACCGGGCGCGTTGGCCCAACGCCGCGCCGACCAGCACGCCGAGCAGCGGCCACCGCACGACGATGCTGACCGTCCACGCCAGAGCGCTCGCGGCGTTGGACAGCACCTGGATCAGAAAGAAGTTCTCGGCCCGGCCGGTGCGTACCGCGATCAACGCCGCGACGCAGACGGCCAGCAGCCCGATCAGCACCGAGCGGGGTCGGTCACCTCGCCGCAGTCGTACGCCGGCCACCACCGCGCCCACGGCCAGCGCCGCCCCGACTCCGCCCCACAGCGACTCGCCGCCCAGCAGCCAGCCCGCCGCGAACGCCAGTGGCGGCAGGGTGGCGTCGATGGCGCCGCGTCGCCCGCCCAGCAGATCCGTCAGTGACTCCGTGCGCGCCGGCTCGTCCGGGACGGCGTCGGCACCGGCGCGCGCCGGCCCGACCGGGCCCGCGTCGACGCCCGCCCGCTGGTCCGGGCCAGGCTCGGCCCGGCCGCTGTCGCGCCCCGGTGTTTCGCTCACCAACGCCTCCTCGTCTCCGGCTCAACCTAACCGGCGATTGCCGGCGGGCCACCGGTTGGACCGCCGACACCTGCCGCTACGGTGTGCGGATGCGCGCGACGGCACGGGGTTGGACTGCGGTCTGGTTGGTCGTACTGGCCCTCGTCCAGGCGGCCGCCTTCCTCGCCGTATGGCGGGTGGCGGTGCACCTTGAGGTCGGGCAGTGGGTGGACACTGTCGCGCTCACCGGTAACCGGATCGGGCAGGACACCATCGACGGTCCGGTCGACAAGATCCTCAACGCGATGTCGGTGGTCTCGCTGCTGGCCGCCACCGCGATGATCGGGTTCATCGCGCTGATCCGGGGGCGGATCGCCCTGGCGATCACCGCGACCCTGCTGATCGCCGGCGCGAACGTCACGACCCAACTGCTGAAGCACGGGCTGAACCGCCCCGACTACGGTCTCGACCCGGAACGCGCCGCGGTGGGCAACAGCCTGCCCAGCGGACACGCCACGGTGGCCGCCTCGGTGGCGGTCGCGCTGATGCTCGTGCTGCCGCCCAAGGTGCGGGCCGTCGGTGCCTTCATCGGCGCCAGCTACGCCGCCATCGCCGGGGTGGCCACCCTCTCCGCCGGCTGGCACCGGCCCAGCGACGCGGTCGCCGCGTACCTCGTGGTGGGCGTGTGGGCGGCGCTGGCCGGGCTGCTGCTGTTGGTCACCCAGCGGGAGCAGGCCGAGATCGCCCCCGGCGACGCGCACCGGGTCGCGGCGCTGGTGCTCGGGCTGGCCGGTGTGCTCGCCCTGGTCGCCTGCGGGCTCTCCCTGGCCTGGCTGCTCGACCTGCGCGACACCGGGCCGGACGAGTTGTCCCGCCGCCCACTGTTCGTCGGGTACGCGGGCAGCGCTGCCGGGATCGCCGGCACGATGGCGGTGGTGATGGCGCTGGCGCTGACCGTCGTGCACCGGCTGGTGCCCCGGGTCAAGGGCTGAGTCGGCGAATGGAGCTGATCCGCACGGCGTTCTCCGCCGAGTGCACGCGGCTCACCGAGATCCTGGCCGAGCTGGTCGACGGCGACCTCGACCTGCCCACCGACTGCCCTCCGTGGAGGGTTCGGGACCTGATCGCGCACATCCGCACCGGTGCCGGTCGGCTCACCGACATGCTCGCCGCGCCGGCCCCGCCCCACGCCGAGGTGGACGCCGCCGGCTATTTCGGCACCGCGAAGTTCACCGCGGAGGTGGACGCCGACCGGATCGCCGGCGGCCAGCGGGACGCCCTGCGGGTGGATAGGGCGGCGCTGGCGACCGAGTTCGACCGGGCCTGGCGGGCCACCGAGGCGGCAGTCCGCGCCGCGCCGCCGGATCGGGTGGTGCGCACCCGGCACGGCGACGCGATGCGCCTCGGCGAGTTCCTGCGGACCCGGGTCGTCGAGGTCGGGGTGCACGGGTTGGACCTGGCCGCCGCGTTGGGCCGGCCGCCGTGGCTCACCCCGCCGGCGGCCGTGGTCATCGCCGATCTGCTCACCGCCGGGCGACCGACACCGGCCGGGCTGAGCTGGGACCGGCTGACCCTGATCCGGAAGACCACCGGCCGGGCGGCGGTGACCGCCCCGGAACGGGCCACCATCGACGCCACCGGCTTCCGCTGGCTCGCCTTCGGCCGCTGACCCCGGATCTGCGGGGCCGCGGTCGCTCGCGCCGGTCGCTGCTGGCTCGTGCAGCGGGCGCTGACGGGTCAGCTCGCGGAGCGGGGCGCGGGGACGTGCGGGGCCACACCGCGCAGGTGCGTGAGCACCACCGGGTCGATCCGCCCCGGCACCAGCCGCTCCTCCAGGTTCTCCAGCCCGGCCCAGGAGATCAACGCCGCCTCCGTGCCGTCCTCCTGCACCGGATGGCCCAGTGCAGCGAGCAACGCCGCCACCTCGGCGGCGACCGCGCCGCTCAGGTCGAGCAGGGTGGCGGGGTCGGGCCGGCCGAACAGCATGGTGTGTATGGCGAGCAGGCGACTCAGCTCGGTGATCGGCTCCGGGTGGTCGTCCACCCGAAGGTCCACCACCACATCGCTGGTACCGCCGTACCCGCCGCCGCGCTCGACAACCAGCAGGCCGGCGCTCTGCCGGCCACGTCGGTCGCCGCCAGCCTCGTCGCCGGCCCGCAGCGCGGCCAGCAGCCGCTCCGCGAACGGCAGCGCCGATCCGGCCAGCCAGGCCGCGCCGAGGGCGTCGACGACCTCCGGACCGGTGAGCACGTTGCCCTGCGCGGCCCAGCCGTCGCCGGTGCGCCCGCCGGCCCACGGATGGCAGGCCGGGCCGGTCCAACTGGCGCCCGAGCCACTGGCCCCCACGACTCCGAGCTGGCGGTGGTCCCGTTCGGGGTCGGCGGCGATCAGCCCGGCCACCACGTC
Source organism: Micromonospora sp. NPDC050276 (assembly GCF_044459545.1). Lineage (NCBI taxonomy): Bacteria > Bacillati > Actinomycetota > Actinomycetes > Micromonosporales > Micromonosporaceae > Micromonospora > Micromonospora sp. NPDC050276. The sequence goes on from NZ_JBITJA010000013.1 coordinate 137,421, forward strand.
GGCGGCGGCCACCCCCGTCCGTAGCAGGGCGAGGCCCTGCGGGCGGTAGGCGAGGTTGACGTGCGCCTGGGTGGCCAGCGCACCCACCTCGGCGCCGGCGGCCGGCACCAGTGCCCCGGCGGCGAGGAACTTGCTGGCGACGGCCACGCCGTGCAGGCGGCCGTCGGCGGAGCGGGCGACGAGCGAGAAGGTCACCCGCCGAGACTAGCCGTCCGCGCGGGCCGGGCATCGTGGGCGCACGAGTGGTTCAGAACGGTGGCGCGTCGGCCGGCCTCCGGTGGGGCGCCGTGCGCCCGGCGGGCGTCGGCCACCGCGACCCCGGCCAACACCAGCACCCCGACCGCGGCCGCGACCACGCCGGGCAGGAACAGCAGCGGCACCGCCTGGAACCCATGGCCAGCGGCCGGCGCCGTCGGTCCGGTCCACCTCGAAGTGGTAGCACTTCCCGTCCGCCGGTACGGCCGGAGACCGGCGATTCTGCCCAACCCGGGGATCTTGCCCGGGCCCGCGTCAACGGGCACGATCGATCGGTGACGAATCGATGGGGCATGACGGTGCCGCTGGGCGGGATCGCGTTGGCGCACCACGACGCGGCCTACGCGGCCCTCGACCGGGCCGGGTTCACCGACGTGTGGTCGTCCGAGGTCGCCGGGACCGACGCGTTCACCCCGCTGGCGCTCGCCGCGGCCTGGCAGCCCGGGTTGCGGCTCGGCACCGCGATCACGCCGGTCTTCACCCGCGGCCCCGGGCTGCTGGCGATGAGCGCGGCGGCGCTGGCCGAGGCCGCGCCCGGCCGTTTCTCGCTCGGCATCGGCGCGTCCTCACCCGTGCTGGTACGGGACTGGAACTCGGTGCCGTTCGACGAGCCGTTCCGCCGCACCCGCGACGTCCTGCGCTTCCTGCGCGCCGCGTTGGGCGGCGAGACCGTCGACGAGGTCTACGACACCTTCGCCGTCCGCCGGTTCACGCTGGAACGACCGCCGGCGGTGCCGCCACCGATCCTGCTCGCCGCGCTGCGCCCGGGAATGCTCCGGCTGGCCGGGGCGGAAGCCGACGGAGTCATCCTCAACTGGCTCAGCGCCGACGACGTGCCCCGCGCCCTCGCCGAGCTGGGCGAGCGCCGCGCCGGGTTCGAGGTCGCCGCCCGGATCTTCGTCTGCCCCACCGAGGACGCCGGGTACGCCCGGGCGCTGGGCCGCCGACTCATCACCAGCTACCTGACCGTCCCGGCGTACGCCGAGTTCCACCGCTGGCTCGGCCGCGACGACACACTCGCGCCGATGTGGGCGGCCTGGGCCGCCGGTGACCGGCGCGGTGCCAGCGCGGCGGTGCCGGACGACGTGGTCGACTCGTTGGTGCTGCACGGCTCGCCGGAGCGGTGCCGCGCCGAGGTGCGCCGCTACGCCGACAACGGGGTGGACGTGCCGATCCTCGCGCTGCTGCCGACCCCCGAGGTCACCGCCGGCGACGCGACCGCGCTGCTCAGCCTCATCGCCCGGCTGGGCACTGCGGTGGAGGCATCCGCGTGAACCTCACCGACCGGATCGTGGTGGTCACCGGCGGGGCCGGCGGCATCGGCACGGCGCTGTCCCGTCGGTTCGCCGCCGAGGGCGCCGCCGCCGTGGTGGTCGCCGACCTGGACGCCGACGCGGCCCGCGCGGTGGCCGACGGCATCGGCCCGGTCGCGCACGCCCACGCCCTCGACGTCACCGACGAGGAGCAGGTCCGCGACCTGGTCGCCGACACCGAGCAGCGGTACGGCCGGATCGACCTGTTCTGCGCCAACGCGGGAGTGACCACCGGCGGGGGAGTGGAGGTCGACGACGCCGGCTGGGACCGCGCCTGGCGGGTCAACGTGCTCGCCCACGTCTACTCGGCCCGCGCGGTGCTGCCCGGCATGCTCGCCCGGGGCGGCGGGCACCTGCTGCACACCTGCTCGGCGGCGGGTGTGCTCACCGCGGTGGGCGACGCCGCGTACACCGCGACCAAGCACGCCTCGGTGGGATTCGCCGAGTGGCTCGCCATCACCTACCGGGACCGGGGCATCCGGGTCAGCGCGCTCTGCCCACAGGGGGTGGACACCCCGATGCTCACCGACGGGCTCGTCGAGGGCCATCTCGGCGCCCGGGTGGTCGCCGCGTCCGGTCCGGTGCTCACCCCGGACCAGGTCGCCGACGCGGCCATCGCCGGGCTGGCCGAGGAACGTTTCCTGATCCTGCCGCACCCCGAGGTCGCCGACTACGCCCGCCGCCGCGCCGAGGACCCGGACGGCTGGCAGGCCGGCATGCGCAAACTCATCCGCCGGCTGACCACCTGACGCGCTACCGCACGGGGACACCTGCCGCCGGTGATCAAGAAGTTTGCGTCAGGAATGGGTCCGCAGTCGACGGAAAGCTCTTGATCACCGCGGCGGCCGGCGGGCGCGGCGCAGGGGAGACGGGTGCACGGACCAGAGCAGGCGGCGCCACCAGGGGCGGGCGGAGCGCAGGGTGGCCACATAGGCGGTGGCCACCTCGGCGGCGCGAGCCGCCTGGTCGGGTGTCGCGGCGCCGGGGGCGAAGCCCATCTGATTGAGCAGGGCCGCCAGCTCCTCGACGGCCGGGCTGGACGCGTCTGCCGTCGCCGTGCCGCCGGTGGGCGCGACGGCGGTCGTGTCGTCGCCGGTCGTGCCGGCCCGGGCGTCGGTGAGGGTCTGGCGGGCGTACCCGGCGACCTCGGTGGCGGCCAGGTCGTCCCCGACCGGTTTCCCGGCCAACCGCAGCGCGTCGGTGACCTCCCGCCAGGCGCCGGCGATGCGCTGGCCGGGATCGCCCCGCACGAGCCGGTCGCGGGTGAGGGAGCGGCGCATCGCCAGCAGGGTGAGCAGGAGCGCCCCCACCACCAGCAGCAGCCCGCCGCTGCCGCCGGCGACCAGCACCGGCGTGGAGACCCCGTCCGGGCGGGGCGGGCCGTCGGCGGTGGCCGGCGGCTCCGGTGCGGCGCTCGGCTCCGCGGTGGGCGCCGGCGCCTCCGACGGCGGTGGGTCCTCCGGCGTCGGGCGGAAATCCTCCTCCACCGGTCGGGGTTCGTCGTTCGGGCGGGGCAGCGGGTCGAACGGCACCCAACCCAGTCCGTCGAACAGCACCTCCGGCCAGGCGTACGCGTCACCGGCCAGCACCGGCCCCTGCCCGCTGGTCCGGAAGCCCACCACGACCCGGGTCGGCAGCCCGGACAGCCGGCCGAGGACGGCGAACGCCGCGGCGAACTGCTCCGAGGTGCCCTCCTGCCCGCCGCCGTTGCGGGGTCCGAAAAGGAAGAAACCCAGATTCGGGTACGCGTGCCCGCTTGGCGCGTCCGCCGCCACCCGGTAGTGCTCGGCCAGGAACTGCTCGATCGCCGACGCCCGCGCGAACGGTGCGCCGTTCTCCTCGGCGAGTTGCGCCGCCAGCCGGCGCATCGGGTCGGGCACCCCGTCCGCGACCCGCAGCACCCGGGCCACCTCGTCGCCGGCCGGCACGTTCGCGGTGGCCAACAGGTTCGAATCCGGACGTTCCTCGACGGAGGTCACCGTGTACCGCAGCCCCGGCGTCAGCCCTTCCGGTCGGATCAGCGTTCCGCTCGCCGGGTCGTACGCCACCCGCGCGCCGCTGACCTCGCGGGGTGTCGCCACGGCGGGCAGCAGCCGACCGCTCAACTCGGCGACGCTGATCTGCTGCCGGACCGTCCGCACGGTGCTGTCCCGGGCCGGGACGACGGCCGGCAGGATCCGACCGGCGTTGCGGTACGTCGCGCCGACCCGCCAGGTCACCCCGTCGTAGTCGCTGAGCACCGCCAACCGGATCCGCACACCGCGAGCGGTGTCCGCCGCCGGGTCAGCCTCCGGCGTGGTGCTGGCGGGCGGTGCGTCGGGGCGTTCCGTGCTCACGTCGAGGAGCTTCTGCTCCGGGTGCAACGCCCACCCGGAGATCCGGATCAACGGGTTCTCGTCGAGCGTCTGCACCTGCGGCGGCTCCACGTACCGGCGCGGGTCCACCGGCCGACCGTCGACCTGCCCGGCGACGACCGGGCCGAGCAACGCGACCAACCCGACCACCAGGGCCACCCCGAGCGCCGCGCTGGCGGCCAGCCGCAGTCGCACCGCCGCGCGTACCCCGGGGGTCAGGTCGGCGGTGGGATCACCGCCGCTCGGTGCTGTCCTGGTGGGGGTCGCCAGGCCGACCGCCGCGACCGCGACGAACGCCAGCGTCGCTCCGACCGCCGGTTCGGCGTTCGGGCCGACCACGTAGAGGGAGGCGGCGTAGAGCCCCGCCGCCGGCAGGTACCCCAGCAGCACCCGGCCGGTGCGCAGCGCCACCTCCGCGCCGGCCAGCCCGGCCAGCCAGGCGGCGACAACCGGCACCAGCACCGTGTCCGGGGTGGGCTCCACCGGGATCATCGCGGTGAGCAGCCGGGGGATGCCGTTGCGGGCGGCGTCCGCGGTGACCTCCAACAGGCCGCCCGGCACCTCGGCGCGGGTGGCGGTCAGCCGCAACGACCACAGTGTCCAGCCGGCCATCGCGGCGACCGACACCGGCGCCACCAACCAGGACGGCAGCCGCCGGGCGGCCACGCTGACCAGCACCGAACCGGTCGCCGCGCCAGCGACCAGCCAGGTCAACAGGCTGCCCGCGTACACCCGGCCGAGCACCACCCCGGCGAGCGCCGTCAGCCCGATCAGCGCCAGCGGCAGCACCGCCGCCCGCAGCACCCGCACGGCGCCCGTCACCACCGCCGCACCCCGTCCCACTCGGCCGCGAACTGCGCGCCGTCCGCCGCGTCGACGACCACCAGGCCGGCGGCGCCCGGCGGCGTCGGCTCGGCCGCGCCGAACACCCCGACCACCACCGACGGGTACGCCCCGCGCAGCGCCCCGACGTGCCCCAACTCGTCCCGGCCACCCGGCCCGGTCAGGAAGATCAACGTGTCGCCGAGCCGGTCCTGCCGCAGCCGGGTGGTGGCCGCCCGCACCGCGTCGCCATCGCCGGACAACTCGGCGGCGGCGAGCCGGTCCAGCGGCCCGAGCGCGCCATCGGGCGTCGTGGTCTCCGCCGACTCCGCGGCGACGAACAGCAACAGCACTGGCAGGTCGGCGCGGTGCGCGGCGGTGACGATCGACGCCGCCGCCTCACAGGCCGACTCGAACGACTCCGCCACGCCGCCGACCCGGTGCGGGTGCGCGGCAGCGCGGTTGTCCAGCAGGACGACGAGACGCGGCAGGCTGGTGTCCACGTTCTCCCGCACCATCAGCTCACCCATCCGGGCGCTGGTCCGCCAGTGCACCCGGCGCAACTCGTCGCCGACCACGTACTCCCGTAGCGAGTCGAACGTGATCGACCCGTGTGGAACGCCGTCCACCCGGCCGTCGAGGCTGCGCCCCGCACCGCGCGGCACCGCCGTCAGCGGGTGGATCCGGGGGTGCACCCAGACCGGCACCGCCGCGCCGTACGGGCGGGCCAGCGCCACCAACCCCAGCGGGTCGCGTCGGGTCACCCGCAGCGGGCCGACCGGCACCACCCCCCGACGGTGGGTCGGCACGTCGTAGCGGACCTCGGTGTCCCGGCCGGGCCGCAGCCGCAACACCGGCACCGGCACGGTCCGCGCCCCGCACCGGTCCTCGGCCAACAGGTTCGCCGACCGTAACCGGCCGGTGTTGCGCACGGTCAACGTCATGCTCGCCGGCTCGCCACGGGCCACCCGGTCCGGGTCCGCCCGGCGGGTCACCGCCAGCCGGGGACGCCAGGCCGCGACCAGCGCGGCGTACCCGACGGCCGCGCCGGCCGCCGCGCCGAGCAACGTCAACTCGGGGTACGCGAACCGGAAACCCGCCCCCAGCAGCACCACAGCCGCGACGAGCAGCCCGACCCCGCGGGCGGTGATCCCCATCGCGCTACTGCCGGTCAGCCCTGCACCGGAGCGGGTTGCCCCGACGGCAGCGGCACCGGCACCGAGGCGACGGCCTGGCGCAGCACCTCCGCGGCGGTCATCCCGCGCACCTGGGCATCCGGGGTGAGCAGCAGCCGGTGCGCGAAGACCGCCTCGGCGAGCGCCTTCAGGTCCTCCGGCATGATCCAGCCCCGCCCGTCGATCAGCGCGTACGCGCACGCCGCCCGGGTCAACGCGATCACACCCCGGGGGCTGACCCCGACGCGCACCTGCGGGTGGGTACGGGTGGCCGCGGCCAGCCGGACCGCGTACGCGTACAGCGGCTCGGCGATGTGCACGCGGCGGGCCATCCGGACCATCTCCCCGACGGTGGCGGTGTCGGTGACCGGGGCCAGCGCCTCGGGGGAGCGCACGGTCGCGCCGCGCAGCACCTCGACCTCGACCGCCTCGTCCGGGTACCCCACGGACAGCTTCACCAGGAAACGGTCCAACTGCGCCTCGGGCAGCCGGTAGGTGCCGTCCATCTCCACCGGGTTCTGCGTCGCCACCACCAGGAACGGCGACGGCACCGGGTGCCGGACCCCGTCCACTGTGACCGTCCGCTCCTCCATCACCTCCAGCAGCGCCGACTGGGTCTTCGGCGACGCCCGGTTGATCTCGTCGGCGATGACGATGTTGGCGAAGACCGGCCCCGGATGGAACTCGAAGTCCCGGGTCGCCTGGTTGAAGATCGTCACGCCGGACACGTCTGAGGGGAGCAGGTCGGGCGTGAACTGGATGCGCCGCCACTCACCCTTCACCGTGGCCGCGATGGCCCGCGCCAGGGTCGTCTTACCGACCCCGGGCACGTCCTCCAGCAACACATGACCCTGGGCGAAGAGCGCGGTCAGCGCCAGCCGCACCACCTGCGGCTTGCCGAGCACGACCGCGTTGACGTTCTCGGCCAGCCGGGCGGCCAGGGCGGCGAAACCCTGCACCTCCGGCTGGGTGAGCGGCTCGTGGATGTTCACGGTCGGTGGTGCTCCTTGCCTGGTGGTTCAGCAGGTGGGCAGGACGTTGATGTTGTCGCCGCCCTCCAGGTTGAGCCAGGCCCAGGGGATGTAGTTCTTCCCCTCGAACTCGACCTGCACCCACCAGTTGCTCTGCTTCTGGTTGTTGTAGATCCACGAGTCGACGTTCTCGCCCGACTTCTTGCAGTACGCCTTCAGCCGGGTGCCGGGCTTCGCCCAGCCGGCCTGCTGGTCGTTGTCCTGCCGGGTGACCTTGAAGACCTCGTTGCCGTTGCGGCCGTCGACTTCCTTGTTGCAGTAGGTCCGCTGGTCACCGTCGGGCCCGTTGTTGCAGGTCGCGATCCCATACAGCGGCTGGGTGTCCTGCGCCTTCTGCGCAGTGCCCTTACCGGCGGCGTTGCTGGCTGTCACCGTGAACGTGTACTTCGTGCCCGGCGTCAGGCCCGTCATCGTGATGCTGGAACACGCCCCGGCCTTCGCCGGCTCGCCCGCCGTGCTCAGCGAGCAGGTGGCCTGACCGCCGCCGGCGTCCACGGTGAACGTCACCGTCACCCCGGTGGCCGTCGACGACGAGCCGGTCACCGTGACCCGAGGCTCGGCCACCGTCCGGGCGGTGGCGGTGGCCTCCGGGCCCGGCCCCGCCTCGTTGACCGCCTTCACCTTCACCGTGACGTTCTGGCCGTTGCCCAGCCCGGTCACGGTCGTGCGGGTGTCGGTCACCTCGCTGACCCGTCCACCGACGTCCACCAGGTACTTCGTCACCGGCCGACCGTTGGTCTCGGCCGGCGCCCACTGCACCGTCACCGCGCCCGGCTGATTGGCGACCGTGCCGGCCCGCAGGTCGAGCGGCCGACCGGGCGCCGCGAAGGGCACCACCGTGTTGCTGACCGGAGACGCCGCCGACCCGGCACCCTTGCTGTTGATCGCCACCACGGTGAACGCGTACTGGGTGCCGAACTCCAGCTCACCGGCGGGCACCACCAGCTCGGTCTTGGTCGACTCGCCGGCCGGCGCGTTCGTCCCCGCCGAACTGGCCGTCACCGCGTACCTCGCGATCGTGTTGCCCTGCCCGTTCGCGGCCGGCCACTTCACCGACACCGTGCCGTCCGGCCGCTCCTGGGCGGTGACGCTCGCTGGCGGGTCGGGCACCGCGGCGGTCGGCGTCACCGGGTTGCTGGTGCGCGGCGGGCCGTCGCCCTTGGCGTTGACGGCGTGCACGGCGAACCGGTACGTCTCGCCGTTGGTCAGGCCCTTGACCTCCACCGCACGCTGGTTGGCGCCCACCTCCAGGCGTTGGCCGGCGCCCTCCACCACGTACTTGATGATCTCGGCGCCGTTGGCGGCGGCCGGCCGCCAGCTCACCCGCGCCTGGGCGTTGCCGGCGGCGGCGGTGACGCTGCGCGGCGCGCTCGGCTTGCCCACCCGGGGCTTCTTCGGCGGAGGCGGCGGCGGGGGCACCGGCGGCGGGTCACCGCCGAGCACGTCGTTGGCGTACTTGTCGACCTCGCGCACCTGGTGCTTGTCGTCCACCACCCGAGCGGTCGCCGAGTCGGGGGAGTTGATGAACAGGTGATTCTCCCGAACCTCCAGCTCGAGCGGCCCGTTGGCCCGCCCGCGGATGGTCTCGACCAGCTTTCCCGCCACGTCGAAGGAGTAGATGATGCCGGTGGCCTCGTCGGCACAGTAGAACCGGTCCGCCCAGGCCACCGCCGGGCTGAGCCGATCCCCCTCACCCGGGACGGTGAACGCGCTCTCCTGACCACCGGCACCCACCAGCAGCACCCGCCGCTCGGCGGTGACGGTGACCGGAACCCGGGGCCCGCTGGTGCGTGCGGGCAGCGCCGCCGGGCCGGACAGCGTCAGCGGCGTCGGGTGGACCTCACCGCGCTGCACCCGCACCAGCTTCCCGGCCGTCCGGTCGAGCACCGCCACCCCGTCGTCCAGGGTGGAGACCACCAGCTCGTGGCTGGCGTCGGCGACGTCGTACGACTCGACCTGCTGTGGGCTGAGCCCGGCACCCGCCGGCGCCGCCGTCACCGGTGCGGACGGCAGCTTGGCAGCGGTGATTGCCGAGACGGTGCCTTGGCTGGGCACGGCGATCCAGAGCCGACCCTCGCCGTCGAACGTGCCACCGGTGATGCCCGGCGGAAAGCGCACCGGCTCACCGACCGGGGTCAGCGATCGCGGGTCCAACTGCCGCACGATGCCCTGCACCGCGTCGACGACGAACGCCGCGTCCTCGTGCAGGGCCACGCTCACACCCAGACCGGGGGTGGTCCGGGTGGTGGCGCTGAGCTGGAGGGTGGCCAGGTCCAGGGAGCTGACCTGCCCGGTCTGCAGGTCGCGCAGGAGCAGCAGCCGGTCGGTCTGGGTGACCTGCATCGGGTGTTGCCGGGCACCGGGGATCTCGGTGCGAGTGTCCACCCGGGCGGTGACCCCGTTGACCCGGGCCAGCTCGCTGCGCGCCGCGCTCCACAACCAGGAACTCGCGTCGTAGTTGGCCACCGCGTTGTCCGCCGCGCCCAACCCGAGGACGGTCAGCCCCATGGCGGCCAGCAGCGCGGTCACCGTGCCGACGGTCACCAGCCCGCCGCGCAGCCGGGACCGGGAGCGGGGGGCCTCGGTCGGTACGGCGTCGTCGATGCTGGCCACAGCCGGCTGCCTCCCCTGAGTCGTGGCAGGTGGCGCGCCTCGCGGCAACCCCTCCCCTGAGCCGGGTGCCATCATATGGCGCTGCTGGTGGCGGGGGAACCCGCACGGTCACCCCTGTGGATACCGAGCGTGTGCGTTGTGGACGGCCAGTTCAGCCCGGTTCGGTTGGGCTCAGCGCGGCGACGGTGGGCCCGAGGGCGCTCCGCTCGACGGGTTGGTGCGCTCCCGCGCGGTGCAGACCTGTCCCGAAGTCGCGAAGCTGTCAGTCGAGTAGACCGCCAACACGGTGAAACAGTGATCCACCCGGGAGTTCAATCCGTTGACCGTGTAGCTGGTCCGGCCCGGGTCCACGGTGGCGATCACGCCCAGCGCCTGCCCGGCTCGACCGGCGGCGACCATGAACGGCACCGCACCGCCGGACGGGTCCGTCCAGGTCAGTGTGATCGTGGTCGAATCGTCCCGCAGCCTCAGGTCACCCGGCGCCGCCCCGGCCGTCGTCGGTGCCGGCGCTGCCGTTGGTGCGGCCCCGGTCGGCGGCGGGTCGTCGCGGGTCAGCACCACCGCGCCCAGGCCTGCCACCGCCATGACGGCCACCCCGGCCGCCACGACCGCGCCGATCAGCGCCGTCCGGTTGCGGCCCGTCGATCCACCCTCCTCGGCGTACGCCGGCCGGTACGGCTCCGGCGCCGGGTGGTACTGCTGACCGGGGTACGGCATCGGGTGCTGCGCGTGCGGCGGTTGCTGGTCCTGGTGGTAGTGCCCAACCGTTGGCGGCGCGGTTGGCGATGGCATGGACGGATCGGTGCCCACGCCCGGCGACCAGTTCGGCGGCGCCGATCCGGCCGACCCCACGCCAAGGCCGGCCTGCGCGGCGACGGGGTGTGCCTGAGCGGTGCTCGGGCTTGCCGGGGCGGTGCTGGGGTTCGGCTGCGCGGCCACCGGGGCGGGCTGGGCGGCGACGGGCCGGGCCGGACGGGCCGCAACCTCCGCCGGGCCCTGCGGCGCAACGGCCGGGATCACCTCGGTCTGGTCGGACGGCGCGATCCGGGCCTGCCGGGCCGGCGCCACCGGTGCGTCCAGGATGCCCAGCCCAGAGTCACCGTCCGCGCCGACGGCGACCACGCCCGTCGTGGTGTGCCCAGCCGTCGTGGTGTGCTCGGCGGAGTCGGCGCTGGGAGTGGGTAGCGGTTGCGGTGGGGCGCTGCTGCTCCAGGGCGGTGCGGTCAACCCCCACGGCGGCACGGGTGGAGCACTAACCGGGGGCGCGGAAACAGGTTGTCCGTAGGGCGGCCCGGAGACGGGCGGCCCGAACCCGGGTGGTGCGGACACCGGGTAGGTGTGCCCGGGTGGACCGGACACGGGTTGGCCGTAGCCGGGTGGACCGGAGACGGGGTATGGCTGCGCCGGCGGTCCGGAGACCGGACTCGGCTGGCTGGGGGGCACCGAGATCGGCTGCGGGGTCGGGGGTGGTGCGCCGAAGGGCTGGGCTGGTGGTCCGCTCATCGGGTACGCCGACCCTGGATGGTCACCGTTCGGGGCGGGCCTGCCCGGTGCTGCCGACTCGGTGCCGGACACCTTGTGCGATTCGCTCGGCGCGGCTGGTCGGGCTTCGACTCGGGCAGTCTCCTCGGCCAGTAGCGGCTCGATCTGCCGTACCCGGATCGTGGGGTTGTCCCAACGGGGTGCCGGCACCGCCGGTGGTGCCGGCGGCGCGGCGGACGCGGGCGCGGTTGGGGTCGACGGTGGGGGCGGCACATCGGCCACCGGTGGGGTGGCCCGTTCGCCCACCCGCTGACGGGGCGCCACGGCTGGTCCGGACGGCGGTCGCTGTGCTGGCCGCGGCTCGGACGGCGTCGTCGGTGGGCCGTCGACCCTCGGCCGGGGCAACGGCCCACCGGCCGGTCGTGCCGGCCCAACCGGCTGCTCCGTGCCACGCTGCTGGAGCGGCAGGTGAACGGGCGTCCCCCGGGGGGCTGAAACCGGCGATGCGGTGCCGCCGCCGGGTGGCGTAGGTGTGGCGGGTGCGCGTACCGCTGGAGGGTTCGGCTGGGGCGTGGCCGGCGGTTGGGGCGGTGCCCAGGGCGAGACGGCGGCGGCCGGCGGGCCACCAGCGGGCGGCCGCATCGCGGCCAGGGTCGCCAGCGACAGGGTCGGGCCGGACAGCGCCGACCGGGCCCCGGGTTCGGTCACCGGGGCCGCCGTGGGCGTCGGCGGTGCAGGCTGCTGCCCGCCTGGCGTCGGTGCGGGTGCACCGAGGTAGCCGCGAGCCGCGCGTACCGCAGGGTGGTTCTCCCCGAGCGCGGCGGGCCCGGCGGTGGCGACGCGGGTGTAGTTGCGGCGGGCCTCGTGCCGGTTGCCCAGCTCCTCCGCCACCTCGGCGAGCTCGAAGGCGAGCGCGAGCATCAGCGGATCAGAGTGCTCCCAGCGCCGCTCGCCCGCCGCGAACGCCTCCTCCAACACCCGGCGAGCGGCGAGCGGGTCGTCGCCCTCCCGGTGCAGCCGTGCCAGCACATGCGCGGTGTGCAGCATCTCGGGGTGGCCGTCTCCGTACGGCGGGGGAGCGGATTCGACGGCCTCCGCCAGCAGTTGCCGGGCGGCGCTGAGATCGCCCGAGGCGCGCAGGGCGAGGGCTCGGTGCTGGGCGGCTGCCAGGGGGGAGGGATGGGACACGTGGCAATGCTGCCGCCAGAGGGCCGCCGGACGCTACCCGGACACGCTCCGACGGTGTGTCGCCGCAGCCGTTTCGAGGTGGCTTGAGCAGCGGTGGAAGCGCCGGGGGAGAGGCACCGGAAGGCGATGTGCATGATCCACGAGTGGCGTGTACAGTAACTCCCCGTGCGGCCCGCCGTGCCGACCATCGGATGGAAAGATCATCTGGTCGGCGAGGTAGGCTGAACGGGTAGGTCCGGGTGGCGGAATGGCAGACGCGCTAGCTTGAGGTGCTAGTGCCCGTATAGGGCGTGGGGGTTCAAGTCCCCCCTCGGACACAGATTTGAAGCATCCCTGCTGTACTTGACGTACTGGTGGTCAAGCTCGCTTGACCACGCGGATTGCATCTCCGCGATAGCCTCGACGGATGCGCCGCTTGGCGGCGGTGATCGGCGTGGCTGATGTGACCGTGGCTTCTCTCATCCCGCCGTCGATGCCTCCCGAGCAGGGCCAGAGGATGGACCGGCGGCTAGGCGCGGCGCTGCGGCGTCCCCCATTGCCCCTACCCGACCTTCCTACCCCCCGAGCAGGCTCGTCGGTCTACGGCCTGGCTGCCATCGATGTCAGTGGCCGGATCGCTGATCGTATGATCGTCCGCGCTCTCGGATGGGGCTGCGGTACCCGTCTTCATATTCACGAGAGCGCCGGCCTCATTGTTGTCCGTCTGGACCCGCAGGGCGTCTTTACCCTGACGGGTCAAGGTCATCTACATCTGCCGGCAGCCGTCCGAAAATGGTGCGGCCTCAAGCCGGGCGACCGGTTGCTGCTGGCGGCGGACCCCGATGGTGGCGTGCTTGTCGTGCATCCACCCGCAGCATTGGACGCGGTGGTCGCTCAGATGCACGCTGCTGCTCTCGGCGGTGAACAGCATGAGTGACACGGCGAGCCAGGCCGAACTGGATGCCGCTCGGTTGTTGCTCGCGAGGATGGGCATCTCGCCCGCTGACCTCATTGAGGCGGCGACGAAGCGCCCGCAGGCGCCGACGTTCGCAGATTACGTACCAATCGTGTCGGCGGCGGTCAGCGATGGAACCCGGCGTGCCTACGGATCGTATTGGAAGCGGGTCTTGGAACGGTGGGGGCAGAGGCGACTCAATGAACCCACTCCGTCGGAGATCGAGCAGCTGGCGGAGTACGTGAAGACGCACGTGGTCGCTCGGCGTAACGCACGAGGTGGCCGAAGTGCGGCAGAGCACCTGATCGCCGCGCTGCGGTGCCTGTACCGGCGGGCGGTGGCTGACGGACACATCGCTGCGGCGGATAACCCCGCTCTCAAGGTAGCCAAGCCGCGGCGCCTGCCCAGCACGAGGCGCGCCGTGGCCGACACACGGTTGGCAGAGATCAATTCCGTCGCCGCGAGTACAGGTGATGATCCGGCATTGGACAGCCTCCTGCTCCGGCTACACACCGAGACGGCATGTCGCCGGGGTGGCGCATTGGCACTTCGACCGGTCGACCTGGACCCGGAACAGTGCCTCATCCTCCTGCGGGAAAAGGGCGACACGGTGCGGTGGCAGCCGGTGTCTCCAACCCTCATGAGGCACTTGCAGTCGCATGCCGAGGAGCGGCATGCGACGGGAGCAGGTCAGTTGCTGCGGTACCGCAACGGGCAGCCCATTACGTACCGCCGCTACGACCACCTGTGGGTGCGGATCGGCGAGCATCTTCAGTGGGTGTATGTGCAGCAGATCAGTACGCACTGGCTGCGACACACGACCCTGACGTGGGTTGAGCGGAACTTTGGCTACGCCGTCGCCCGCGAGTACGCAGGGCATTCCGGCGGCGGCAGCGACGCCGGCACCACAACGACGTACGTTCGAGCGAGCCTGCACGAGGTTGCCATCGCCTTGGCGGCTCTCACCGGCGAGCCCCATCCTCTAGCCTGACGCAAGCGGGCGGGTGCGCCCGGCCGATCGTGCCGGGCGTACCCGCGCTAAGCCCGGAGCCGATACAGCAGATGCCAGGCTGCGAGTGGACCGGTGGAGCCGGACATGTTCGTTGAGAACTCGACAAAGTGAAGTGGCCACCTGATCTAGGAACCTCCGGTGGGCGATGAAGGAGCGTGGGGTTCCGAGGCGGCATAACGGGCACCTAGGTTGATATTAACCAATGATCGTTCTACCTGTGTCTCGTCGTGCTGGCATTTGCCCAGCTCATCAAGGGCTGTGCCGGCCGTACGCGGCCGGTCTCCATTGCGACCGAAAGTCAAACTTGTCGATATCGTATGTGCTTGCCGTGCTGTACCGGCCGTACGCGGCCGGTCTCCATTGCGACTGGTCCATGTCGTAAACGATGACCACGCGCAGACTGGCTGTACCGGCCGTACGCGGCCGGTCTCCATTGCGACGGCTATGACGCCATCGGAGACGCCAAGAACCAGCAGGACGCTGTACCGGCCGTACGCGGCCGGTCTCCATTGCGACAGGTCGTCAGCGGCGCCGTTCAGCGCGTACTCACCGGGCTGTACCGGCCGTACGCGGCCGGTCTCCATTGCGACACCGGCTCAGGGATGCGCAACGCAAACGCGTAGTCCCGGCTGTACCGGCCGTACGCAGCCGGTCTCCATTGCGACCCGTCGTGGTCGGTGATGGTCGCCGAGGCCCGGCAGGGCTGTACCGGCCGTACGCGGCCGGTCTCCATTGCGACACTGGCGGCACCGAGACCACCGCCCTGACCATGACTTGGTGCACCAGCCGTACGCAGCCGGTCTCCATTGCGACGACGACACCCGCGTGACCAAGGTGGCCGCGAACCGAGCTGCACCGGCCCTACGCGGCCGGTCTCCATTGCGATAAGCGCGCCGGCATCGTGTTGCACGAAGTCGCGCACAGCTGCACCGGCTGTATGCGGCCGGTCTCCATTGCGACTACGGGGCCGAGCCGAAGCCAGACGGCAGCGGCGTGCTGCACCGGCCGTGAACGGCCGGTCTCCATTGCGACGGGAAGATCGACGGGGGTGGGTGGAAGGCACCCTTGTACCGGCCGTACGCGGCCGGCTTCCATTGCGACGGGCTGCAGCTCTACCGCGACGGCGTCGCCAACGTCGCGCTGCACCGGCCGTATGTGGCCGGTCTCCCTTGCGGCGGTGACTGCCGTTTGCTCAGGGCTGACTAGGTACGTGACCCGACCGGAAGTGGCAGGCTCTCCAACTGGGATGACGCCTGGAACGCCGGTATGGCACAAGTTTCGAGAGGCCTGCTTCGGCGGTTTTCGGCACGGCGGGAGGGTGCTGCGAAATTCATTCAGCTTTCGGCTTCTTGGTGGTGGATGTTCTTGTCGTAGGGCTCTGTTACTTGTCTCTCAGTGCTTTAGGTCGGGCAACGAGAGGGAGCAGTATGGCGAGTTTTGTTGATCGTTTGTTGTTGGCGGTGGCGGATGATCGTGAGGATGCGGGGGTTGCTTTTCGGGCTGTGTATCAGCCGGTGGGTGGGCCTGGGGGTCGGGTCGCTCCGCCCACGTTTCCGGTCGCTGAGGTAGAGGTGCGGGCTGCGCAGCGGGAGGGACGGTTGCCGCGGCCGTACGTGTTCGAGCGGCGGTTGGTCGACGGTGTCGAGACCGACACGGTGGTGATGGATCAGGTTCCGTCGCAGGCGAATCGGGTGGAGCAGGCGTTGCTTCAGGCGCGGGATGCCGGTCGGGTTGATCTGCCGCTGTTCGAGTTGGTGATGAAGCAGGAGGGGGTGCGTCTGACGTCGTTGGACTTTCCGCATCGGTACGCGGATGCGTATCTGCGGGACAGCGAGGTGGGTGGGGTGCGCTTCGATTCCAGTGATGTGGGGCGGGAGTTGCGGGCGGCGTCGGCGGGGGATGTGCGGCCGTTGTACCGGCGGGAGCCGTACTCGTTGCTGTATGGGGCGTGGGACTCGCATCGGAAGGGGCGGTGGCCGAAGTTCGCGCGGCTGTATGCCTCGGAGATGTTCGGGGTGCAGTGGTGGGAGGGAGACCGGCGTGCTGGCCGGTATGACCCGACGAACTTGACCGGCGCGATTGATGACAAGACCAAGGCCGAGGGTGAGTGGCGGTTCCTGCCGGAGGGGGTGAAGGCGAAGGGCGGCAAGCTCAGCGAGATCGGGCATGGGCACATCGCTCCGAATCCGGCTCCTGGTGGGGTGACGGTGCGGGAGGTGCGCCGGCAAGCGTGGATCTCGTTGGCGGGGTTGGAGCGGCTGCGATTCGGTGACGCTTCGGCGCAGGCGGCGGGGTTGGCCAGGGCGACGCTGGTGGCGTTGGCGTTGGCTGGTGATCGGTTGGCGTTCGGGCGGCCGTCGTTGTGGTTGCGCTCGGGTTGTGACCTGACGCGGGTGAGCGAGACGGTGGCGTTCGAGCGTGATGGCGGCGAGTGGGAGCCGTTGGAGGTGTCTGCCGCGCAGGCGGTGGAGGCGTTTGTGGAGTTGCGGGATCGGGCTGCCGCTGCGGGTGTCGTGATGGACGCGGATGTGGTGCCGGTGTCTCCGACGCCGCAGTTGGCGCAGGCGATCCGGTTCGCCCTGACGTCGGCTGTTGTCGGCGAGGGGGAGTAGTCGGTGGCGTTGACTATCACGATGCGGCTGCGGGAGGGCCGGTACGACGCGGCGTCTGCGGCGGATCAGGTGGAGTGGCCCCCGCATCCAGCGCGGTTGTTCTGCGCCTTGGTGGCCTCGGCGGAACACGAGACCGGGGCGCCGAGCTTTCAGGCTGATGACGCGGCGTTGCGGTGGCTGGAGGCGGCGGGGCCGCCTCTGGTGTTGGCCTCCCCGGTTGAGCGGGTGGTGGCGTCGCGGCGGACGGGTTTCGTGGTGACGAACGCGACCAGCAGGAAGCCGGGGAGCATGGTGTGGCCGGGTCGGACGGCTCGGGAGTCCAGCCGCGCGGGTGGGTTGCCGCCAGATGATCGGGTGGCGTTCGTGTGGCCGCAAGCGACCGCCGAGGATGGGGTGTTGTGGCGGTTGAGCCGGTTGGCGCGGCGGGTGCCCTACGTGGGGCGGTCGACGTCGTCGGCGCAGGTCGAGGTCAGCGACGAAGAGGTGGTGTGCCGGGGGTCGTGGATGACGCACCGGCCGGTCCCGATCGGTACGCGGGGTTCGGTGGCGTTGCGGGTGCCGTATCCGGGCTATTTGCAGGATCTGCGGGAGGCGTATGAGCGGGGGCAGCGGGCGTGGGAGATGTCCCGCGCGGTCGCATATGCCGCTGACGACGTATTGGTCGAGGAGCCGCCGGTGCCGTCGGTGGCTGGCCCATACGGGGAGTTGGTGGTGTGGCCGGTGGCCCGTGGTGGTGTGCCGATCGGCGGGGATCGGCTGCTGAGCGTGGCCGAGGTGGCGCGTCGGGCGGTGATCTCCCGGATCGCGGACCCGGTCCCGGCGCAGGCCAGCGGACACGGCGCCGACGGCCGCGCCCATCTGGCGTTTCTGCCATTGCTGGACGTCGGTCACCGACACGCGGACGGGCACCTGCTGGGCGTGGCGGTGGCAATCCCTGGCGACCTGGATCGGAAGGATCGGCTGGCGGTGCTGCGGGGTCTGCTCGGCGCGGATGGAGAGGACCCGATCCGCGAGTTGCGGGGCCACGGGTCCGTCGGGATCCGCTTGGAAGATCCGGCGCAACCGCCGACGGGGTGGGGAGTGCGCCCGGACCGGTGGACGGGCGGACCCGCCGGGCTGCGGCGGTGGGTGACGGCGACGCCAGTGATGTTGGACCGGTACCCGGGACGGCGCGGTAAGGCGGATGAGCTGTTGGCGGCGGCGTTCGTCACGGCGGGGTTCCCGGAGCCCGAGTCGGTGACGGTGTTGGAAGGGCCCGTGGTGCGTGGGGCGGTGACGGCGCCTCGGCGGGGCACGATCCCGGCGGGGCGGGACCGGCGGCCGATGCTGCATTGTCGGGTGCGGTTCCCGGTGCCGGTGCGGGGACCGGTGATCGCTGGCGCGTTGCGGTATCTGGGTTGTGGCGTGCTCGTTCCGGAGGTGTCTCGTGCTGAGCGCTGACGATTTCGCGGCCTTTGTTGCCGACGTGCACGACGGGGCATCCCCCTCCCTGGGCGCGGAGGGGACGTCTGCTGTCAGGCGGACGCCGTTTCCGTGGCAGCGGGCACTGCTGGATCGGATCCTGCGGGATGACCGGTGGCCGGATGTCATTGATGTGCCGACCGGGTTGGGGAAGACGTCGGTGCTGGATGTGGCGGTGTTCGTCGCGGCGCTGCGTCCGGATTTGGCCCGCCGGCGGATGTTCTTCGTCGTCGACCGGCGCTTGGTCGTCGACGAGGCCCACGAACACGCCATGAAGCTGCGTTCCGCGTTGGCCGCCGCCACGGGCGGGGTGCTCGGGCAGGTGGCGCAGGTGCTCCGCGCGCCTGGTGACGATGAGGGCGAGGTGTTGACGGTCACGCGGATGCGTGGCGGCGTCACGTGGGACCGGATCTGGTTGGAACGGCCTGACCGGTTCGCGATCGTGACGGGGACTGTGGACCAAGTCGGTAGTCGGCTGTTGTTCCGTGGCTACGGTGTGAGTGAGCATGGCCGCAGCATCGATGCGGCGTTGGTCGGCACCGACAGCCTCATCATCGTTGACGAGGCGCACCTCGCCGACGCGTTCCACACCACCGTCACCGACGCCCTGGCCCTCGACACGTGGTCAACGGTCCGTCGGCCCGCGCTGGTCACCATGTCCGCCACCACCGACGGCGGTCCTGGTGGTGTTGTTCATGGCATCAGTGCGGCCGACGAGACGCACCCGGTCGCCGGGCGGCGGTTGCGAGCCCGGAAACGACTCCGCCTCGTCAACGTGGCACCAGGGCGCCGCAAGGGTGCCGTTGACCCGGGCGAGGTGATGGCTGACCTTGCCCTCCGCCTCACCCGAGGTGGGGGTGTAGTCGGGGTGGTGACGAACACCGTCGGGCAGGCCCGCTCCGTCTTTGACCGCATCGACGGGCAGGTGGAGGCGATTCTGCTGACCGGCCGGATCCGCCCCATCGACCGGGACATCCTCCTGGACCGGCACTACGAGCGGATCCGCGCCGGCCGGGACCCCGCCGACTGGCGGCCTTTCGTCATCGTGGCCACGCAGACCATTGAGGTCGGCGCGAACATTGACCTCGACGCCCTGGTCACCGAGTCCGCGTCGCTGCCAGCGCTGATCCAGCGCCTGGGCAGGCTCAACCGGCTCGGCCGACACGAAGTCCCTGCCCCCGCCTACGTCGTGCACGACAGCACCGTCACCGCCGATGACCCGGTCTACGGTCCAGCCCGGCTGGCCACCTGGCAGTGGCTCACCACCCACACCGACGCCGTCACCCCCGCCGATCTCGACGACGCAGGTCCCGGCATCAACGCCTCCCCGGCGGCCCTGCGGGAGCTGGCCGCCGCCGCGCCCGCCGACACCACCGCCGGGCAACGGCCCTATGTGCCGGTATTGAACGAAGCCACCCTCGACGCGTGGACCCGCACCTCACCCACGCCCCACCCTGACCCGCCCATCGCACCGTTCCTGCACGGCATCGCCGACAACCCCGCACCCGTCACCGTCATCTGGCGCACCGGATTCGCCCCTGGCGCCTCCGACCAATGGCCCACCGTCATCGACTTCGTCCCGCCTGTCGCCGACGAGGCCATCGACATCCCGCTGCGCGAACTACGCCGATGGTTGACCAACAACCCCGCCGATGAACCCACCGCGGTCGCGGACATCGACATCGCCGAACCACCGCCGGCCAGCCCACGTCGAGGCATCGTCACCCAGCGGCGCGGCGAGGCACGTCTGGCCCCGCGGTACCACCGGCGCGGGGACACCGCACTCGTCACCCCTGATCAGATCCGCCCCGGTGACACCATCGTCGTGCCGGCCGACTACGGCGGCTGCGACCAGTACGGCTGGAACCCCAGCAGCACCCAACCGGTCGTCGACGTGGCCGACCTCGCGTCCCGTCGCGGGAAGCCCGTCCTGCGGATCGGGGCGCACCTGCACCAGCTAACCGCCTACGCCAGGAGGAGCACCGTCACAACGGACGCCGAGCACACCGAACCGCTGCTCAGCGAACGTCGCGGCCGTCTCGACAACGTGCTCACGGTGGCCGCAGACCAACCCACCCCACTGCGGGCCGACACCTATCGAGATGCGTTGCGCTACCTCGCCGAAGCGATCCCGGACGCAGAACCCCTGCACCACATCATCACCCGGCTGCTGACCAGCACCATCACCGTGACTCCGACCCGGCAACTCAACCCGGGCACCGGCACCGCCTGGACGCCGCCGTTCCCCGTCCTGCTGTCCGCATCCACCACCAGCGGCGCCGACGACGACTCCGAAACCGGCAGCTCGAGCACCGCCTACCCCGGCAGACGCATCGGCCTCGACCCACATCAGCGCGCCGTCGCCGCCCGCGCCGCGCAGATCGCCACCAACCTCGGCCTACCCGACCATGTGGTGGCGAGCGTGTGGGCCGCCGGCCGCTGGCACGACGACGGCAAACGCGACCCCCGCTTCCAAACCATGCTGTTCGCCGGACGCCGCGCCGCCGCAGAACTCGCTATCCAACCGCTCGCCAAATCCGGCATCGACCCCGCGAACCGGGCCGAAGCCCGACGCGCCCGGGCCGCAGCCGCCTACCCACCCGGCATGCGCCACGAAGCCCTGTCCGCCCGCATCGCCGCGCACCGCCTCACCGACCACCCACAACCGGTGGACACTGCGCTCGTCGTGCACCTCATCGCCAGCCACCACGGCCGCAGCCGACCCCTCCTACCACCCATCACCGACCCGCAACCAGTCAAGATCGACGTGCCTGGCCTACCGACCCTCGACAGCGCCGACACCCTCGACTGGGAATCCCCAGCCCGATTCGCCCACCTCAATACCACCTACGGGCGGTGGGGACTCGCGCTGCTCGAATCCATTCTCCGACTCGCCGACATCTGGTGCTCCACCCGAGACGAGGAACAACCCGAATGACAAGAACGCTGCATCTGCCCGCCCTAGACGGCCGTGACCCCCTCGGCTTCCTCACCGCCCTCGGCGTCCTGCGCCTCTTGACCGACAGCGCGCGCCTCAATCCGCGCCTGTCATTCGACGAGACCACCGCCACCGCCACTCTGCACAGCGAGCTGGACACCATCGACGAGGTCGTCAACCAACTCGCCAGTGCGGTCGCGTCCATCCCCGACGACGGCGTCATCCCCGATACGCCGGCGGCGTTCCCCAAGGGCAAAGACGGGCGTGGGAAAGACCCGGCGCGACCGCCACGAGGCCAATATCGTGCTGTCACTTCGGCCCTCGGCGATGGCGATCGACGTTCGCCATCTCACCGCTGGGCCTCCGTCCTCACCACCGACCTCGCCGTGGACTCGGACGGCAGAGTCGGACTCACCCCCTACAACGCCCCCGTCGGCCAGCAGAGCCTGCGAGGCATGTTCACCAAACCACTCGACCACGTTCGTACCGACCCTCACCGCCACCTCCGGGAAGCCCTCAGCGGCTGGCGACGCGTTGACGGCTATACCGGCGAATCCCTCGACCACCGCGCCCTGCGCAGCGCCGCCGACCACCCCACCGGACTCTCCACCCCAGCAGGAGTTCCGGGAGCCACGTGGCTCGCCATCATGGCCCTGCCGCTGCTTCGTCTCACCGGAACCGGCACCACCGTTCAAGCCACCTGCTGGCACCACCTAGCGGGCACCAAGCAAGCCATCATGGCTTGGCCTCTCTGGTGCCTACCCCTCGACACCCACGCCATCGCGGCGCTCCTCGAACACCCCGACCTCCGCCCGATTTCTAACTCGACCCAGGCCGCAGCACCTCGCGGCGCATGGCCAGCACTCGGCGTCTTCACCATGGCCGCCGCCACCCGCATCCCAACCCCCAAGTCCGCAGGCACTCTGACACCCGCACCCCTGAACACCTGAACCGATGCCGAACCCAGCGGCACCAAGAACAGCGCCCTTACAGGCATGCAGCTCGTCACGACGAGCCAAGGCTCCTTCCCGCTTCCGACGGTCACTTGTCAACCGAACAACGGCCCAAGCCCACCGACCCAAGTTCGGGACCCCAGGTGAACCAACCCCGAGCGTCAGGATCCCAAGCGCGAACTACTTCGGATCCACCCAAACCCTCTGCCAGGCCAGTTCAATCGCCTCTACCCGAGGGTTTCAGCTGGCCGTGAACTCCAGCGCCAGCCATTCGCGGCCGGCCCTCCATTGCGGCGGTGCCGCCTCGGGCTCAGTTTCGAAGATGCGCAAATCTAGCGCCAACCGCTCGCCGGCTGGCCCCCATTGCGGCAACGGCACCGGCCGTCCAAAGCCAGTGCTCACCGATACCCAGCGTCAGCTGATCGCGGCTGGCCTCCATTACGACATGAGCTGTTATGCCGAGGAGCAGCATCCGACGGGGGCAGGTCAGTTGCTGCGGTACCGCAACGGGCAGCCCATCACGTACCGGCGCTACGACCATCCGCGCGAGTGCGCCCGGCCGGTCGAGTCGGGCCCACCCGCGCTCAGGCCCGAACCGATGGGGCAGATGCCAGACTACGAGTGGTCGGCGGAGCCGGTCATGTTCCTTGAGAACTCGACACAGTGACTTTTCCACTTGATCTAGGAAGCTTCGGTGGGCGATGAAGGAGCGTAGGTTTCCGAGGCGATAAAACGGGCGTATAGGTCGATAGTGGCTAGTGGTTGCTCTGTCTGCCTCTTGTCGTGCTGGCAGATGCCCAGCTCATTAGGGCTGCACCGGCCGTACGTGGCCGGTCTCCATTGCGACCCCCACACCCGGTGGGGTCAGTTCGGGCGTACCCACCGCTGCACCGGCCGTACGTGGCCGGTCTCCATTGCGACGCGCGGTTCATCTTCGGCCTGAAGGACGAGTTTCGGGCTGCACCGGCCGTAGACGGCCGGTCTCCATTGCGACACTGGTGGCGCCGAGACCACAGCCCCGACTATGACTTGCTGCACTGGCCGTACGCGGCCTGGTCGCGTCTGCAACCGTCTGTCGGTCACCTGCCCGCCGAGGGCGTCGAGGATCACCGACTGTACGCGGCCGGGTGCCACCGCCATTCTGGGCCTGCCGACGAGCGCCGCACTGGCAGTCAAAGGAACACGTGACAAGGAGGCACTTCCGACCCTCGAACATCCCGGAAGGTACGAACGGTTCCCGGCGGTGGCGGGAGCGCCGGCGCGCAAAGTTGCCCACCTTCACGCGCAGATCGTCGAGATCCTGTCGGGTCGTGAATCCGAAGTGCTCACATTGCAGCAGGGGGTACAGGATTGCGTAAACTTTCAAGACGACCATCGCCCCGTCTAGGTGAACCCGCTGGCTGGCATCGCACGCTCGACACCTGACGTCGAGGCGAATGGTCGGCACGTCGAACAGCGTACGTGGCTGCTCACTGAACAGGCGGAGTTCCTTCACGGGGGTTACCTTCGATGGACATGATCGTCAGGGATGGTTGCCGCCCACCCCCTGGCGAAAGGCTGCCATTCATGGCGAGCTCATCCTCTGTGCCTCCGGCTCACATGTCATGCATCGCGCCGCCGCCCTCGCGGGGACTAGCCTGGCCGCTGTGGGTACGCGGCCGGCCCTGGCCACGCCTCCCCGGGGTTCCGTCGAAGGCGACAGTACAGTCGCAGCTCAACGCTCTGACCGTGGCCGCCCAAAGCTCGACCAGCGGCTACTCCCGGGACCTCATTCCGCACTGGATCACGATCAGTGGTAGCTGCAACACCCGTGAGCAGGTTCTCAAGCGCGATGGCACCTCTGTCGTGGTCGACAGCTCCTGCGCGGCGACATCCCGCCGGTGACGGACAACGTCAACCAGTCCAAGGGTGACCAGGACCGATCGACCTGGCAAACTTCCTTGTCGTCGTACCGGTGCACCTACAGCAAAGTGTGGATCACCGTGAAGTACAGCTGGGGTCTGACCCTGCAGTCGTCGGAGAAGTCGGCCTTACAAACAATGCTCAACACCTGCGCCTCCTGACCGGCGAGCGATAACCCGCTCGGCAGCCATGCGGCGAACAGGTCGGCTGGGTCGTTCGCCAACAGACCTGACCCGGGTCCGTCTGCAAGATCATCCGGGCAGACCCTAGTGGGGTTGCGTGAGGTCGATGGGTTGCGGCAGGCTGGCGTACCACGGAGAGTGATTGGCCTATCGCCTTGTGCGGATTGCCGGTCATCGGTTGGAACGGGGGACCAATTGGAGTCATCTGCGCTCCCTAGTAAGGGCGGTAGGAGTCGCACGGGTTTCCTGCTCTGGTCTCTCGGGCCGGTGTTCGAACTTCCGGTTGTCGCGCTAGCGGTCTCCTCCTTTCCTGATGTGGCCTCCGAAGCGGCATTCGGCGTGGCGGGCTCGCAGGCGGTGGTGATCTTCGCCTTGGTGTTTGTGCTGACGGCAGTTGCGCTGAGAAGGGTTGGGGCTACGGCTGCTCTTTGTCGAATCGTAGCGGTGCTGTTAGGCATCGCCTCGGGACTCCTTGCCGTGCTGGCGCTCGGCTTCGGCATGAGTGGCACTTGGGTTGTCTTCGCGGTACTTCTCGCGCACTCCGCCGTCGCGACGGCGGTCATTGGATGGCTGCTCATGCGCGGGCCGAGTCCTGTTCGGGCGTCGCGGTTGAGGCGGTGATGGTCGCATGAGCGAGGAGTTCCTTGCCCGCCTTCAGCAAATCCAAGCGCACGCCCTGAGCCTGCAAGTGGCGATGCAGTCCCAGCCTCAGCCTAGCGAAGGGCGCGGGACCGATCCGCGTGGCTGCGTCGCTGTTGTGATCGACCCGGACGGCCTACCGTCACGCATCGAGGTCTGGACCGGTTGGCAGCGGCACGTTGCACCCGAGGAACTGGGTTCCTTGATACTTCGCCTATTCCGTGAGGTAGCTGCTCAGACGATGCGGGCGTGGTCGGAGTCCTTCGACTTTGACACCTGGCGGTCTCGAGCTGAAGCGACGCGAGTGGAGGAGCTGGAGCGCGCAGGACTGCCTGCGTTGGAGCAGGCTCGACCGTTCGGTAGTCCACGCGACCCGTTGACGCTGACCGAGGAAGCGCTCAGAGCGCTCAAGGCGACGCGGGAGCAGGCCGCTGCGCCGCCCGTGACGGCGACGGGTTGGGACGGTGAACGCGCTGTCTCGATCACCCTGGCCCCTGGCGGATTACAGGGTTGCACCATCGATTCGCGGTGGGCGCTGAGACACGGCGCTTCGGCTGTTAACGCGGCTCTCAGGGAAGCGTTGAAAGAGGCGCGTGCGGCGCTCGAGGAGCACGCTGCGCGACGCAGAGCGCAGGCCCAGCGGCTCGATGACTTGGCGCGCGAGGCCTTGGCCACGCTCGCCGGACTCCAGAACGTGCACAACCCACCCGAGGAGGGCTGAGATGCCGCCCCCGAGCCGTCAACAGGTATCGGCCGGGACCAGCAGACGGCGGCACGTTGCGTGGAACGCATGACCGACCCAGCAGCACGAACCGGACACCTGGTCCGGCTCGTGCTGCTGGCTTGCACCCTCATCGGGCTGGCCGCCATGCACAGCCTCGGCCACGCCCCTGTGTCGATGCGACCCGACAGCGGCCACAGCGGCCACACCATCGCCGTGCTGGCCACGCCGGCCGACCGCGACGGATGCGCCAACTACACCTGCGACGCTTGCGCCGCAGGTGGTGCGTGATGTCTTCCAGCATGCGACGAACGCAACAAAGCCCTCGGCGTCTGGTACGCACTCGGTGGCGGCGCGGCACTGGGTGTCCTGCTCGGCGGCCTGATCACCAACTGCCCGGCTGGCCCTGGATCTTTTTCTTGGGGAGATTTCGTCGGTGAGGGCGACGCCGGTGCGGCGGCGTTTGCGTAGCCGGCCGGTGTCGCGGACGGGTTGGTGAGGATCGCGCCGTGGCGTAGAGCAGCCGCTGGTAAGAGAGCCCGCAGGCCCTCAGCAGCTGACCCCAGTCGCCGCTTCGTACCGGGTGAGCGGCTGATGCAGTTGGCGATACGGGGCTACCGTCGGGTCGAGACGGGTCAGTCGCACGTCGAACCAGGGGATCTGGATGGTCGGCATTGAGTACGTGATCGTGTTCAGGGCCTCGGCCGGTCCGCACAAGGCACCGGCCCCGACCGTCGGCGCTCGAAGGGTCGATGTCCGGTGAGCGCGGTCGAGGTTCTGGTGGTCGGGGCGGGGCCGACCGGACTCGCCATGGCCGGGCAGTTGGCCGCCTTGGGTGTGCAGGTGCGGGTGGTGGATCGGGCTCTCGACCGGGTTCACGAGTCCCGGGCCCTGGCGATTCAGCCCCGCACCCTGGAGGTCCTCGCCAGTCTCGGGGTGACTGACGAGATGGTGGCCGTCGGGAACCGCGCGGTGCGGCTGTGTCTGCACGCACGGGGGCGGGGCGCGGGCAGTGCCGCTGTTCGACTTGGGTCTGTCCGGCACCGCGTACCCGTACCTGCTGTTCCTGTCGCAGGCAGAGACCGAGCGAATCCTGGGTGAGCACCTCGCTGCGGCGGTGGATACGCGAACACCGCCGCCCCGAGAACGAGCGCCCCGGCGAGCAACCACGCACCTATCCGGAGCAGCGCGTGCCCCCGGGCCC
>NZ_JBITJA010000014.1:0-151285 GCF_044459545.1 Micromonospora sp. NPDC050276
CCACCCGCTACGACAAACTCGCCGTTCGCTACGAAGCCACCCTCACCATCGCCGCCATCAACCAATGGCTTCGCGCCCTACGAAACACGGCCTAGTCGATCAAAGCGGACGACTTGGCTCCTGCCGGCCGCTTCGGTGTGAACTCTCGGCGAGCCGGTCGGGTCGGGCTTGATGCGAGGTCAGACGACCCGCTGGCGCGCTTCTCGGCTCGGTTCGGCTTACACGGTTGCTGTACTTCGCTGCTGTACTTCTGACCCCCTGGAGGCATCCGCGCTCAAACCAGGCCGAGGCCAATGGCGAAATCGGTGATCGTCGTAGGGGCGTCTGCCCGTTGGGCAACCTCGGTGACGACGCGCCGCGCCGCCGGTCGATGCCGTATCTCCGAGGGTGCGATGCTGTCGACCAGAAGCAGGCTCCGGGCCGCCGTGATCACGTCGCCGACCTGAAGGTACGCGCGAGCGACGTCGACGAGATGCGCAGCACGATGTTCGAGCGGCAACCATCGCCACCCCTCTCGTTCAACGACCTTCTCGTGCTGCGTAACCGCGCGCTTTCCGTCGCCCAGCTCGATTGCCACGGCAACTCGGGCCAGATCAACGGCCACCGGCCCGAAGGCGGTGTGATGGTGATCGTGTCCATCGCCCACCCGCATCGCCATCTCCGTCGCCTCGTTCAGCAGGCCACCAGCGTCGCGGTCCATGCCCGCTCTGGCCGCTGTTAGGGCAGCCTGCACGAGCAGCGATCCGCACAGGGACAGCGCCTGCGGCGTGCCGCCGTTCGGATCGGCTGGAGCAATCCGGTACGCAGCGGTCAGCATTACCGACTTCGCCCGAGCCGACGCACGCAACACTTGGCCGAGCTGCACCGCCGCACAGGCCAGTAGCACCGGATCTCCGATGGCAGCGGACATTGCCCGATCGGCAGCCAGCCAGGCGAGGCTTGCCTCGTCCAGCTTGACCAGCAGCGCCGCCGTCACCCGATACGCCTCCACCACGGCCGTACGGTCAGCGCCCGACTCCTGTGCCTGAAGCCGTTGAACACCTGTCAACAACGCCGGCAGCTGCTCGATCAGCTGCGGATACCGTGCGTGCTGGTAGGTAGTCCAGGCGTGCCCGACCGCCCGGCCCAACTGATCAGGTGACGCGTCCCGGCAAGCAACCGGACGGCTGCTCGCCATCCCGTACGTGGAAAGGGCCGCCCGAATCTTGGAGACGCCTTCCGCGCGCTCGACCAACTCCACGGATCGAACGTCCCGTCCGAGCAGGGTCGCGGCGTCGACCCGAAGAACCGCAGCGACCTCCCGGATCGTCGAAACCCGCTCCAGGGACCGCACCCCGCGCTCGACCTTGTCCACCCAACTCTTGGACTTCCCCAGTCGATCCGCGAACGACTGCTGCGACAGCTTGCGCCGTGCCCGCAGATAGGCCACACGCCGACCAATCGGAACCGAATCACCGGTCACGACGCCACCGCCGATCCGGCACCGCCCGTGTCGTTTCCTCAACCGGGATGCGGTCCGCCTCGGCCTGCTCCAGAATCCGCTTCCTGGCAGCTTCCCGCTCCGCTGCCTGCACCCGATCGCCGGTCCTGTCGCCTGCGGCGTTGTCACTCATCCCTGCCTCCGCAGTGCTTCCGCTCCTGCCTCATGTGGGATCTACTCTGGTGACCGCGCGACTACGCTCGGAAGCACCTCGATGCTTTCAGGACTTTTCACAGGGGATCCGATGGATGACCTCGGTGCGCAATTGAGGCAGGCTCGGCTTGAGGCCGGCGTGACACTGGCCTCCATCGCGGCCCGTACCTGCTACTCGGCCTCGCATCTCAGCAACGTCGAGGCGGGACGCCGGACCGCGACGCCGGACATCGTGCTCGCGTACGCGCGAGCGTTGGGAGAAGCCGACGTGAGACGCAGAGACCTCCTCGCCGCAGCCACCATCGGCCCGATCGCTGCCAACGACTTGATCCGCAACGGCTTCACTGCCGCGCTCGCCGGACACCGCGACGGCGTCGATCATTGGCGCGACCGCGTCGACCAGTACGGCCGCGACTACATGGAGCTCGGCGCGGACTCCCTTCAGATCAGGCTCGCCAACGACCTCGTCGTCATGCAACAGCAGCTTGACAGCCCGATCATGTGGGCCACCGCCGCCCGCGCCCTGACCACCTACGGAAAGACGACGAAGGATCCCACCGAAGCCATCGGCTGGTACGACACCACCCGCGTCGGCGCCGATCGCTCCGACGACCTCGCTGTCCGCGTCTGGGTACGCGGCCGAGCCGCCATCGCCCTGGCCTACGAGGGCGCCGCACTCCCCGTTGCGCAGCGCTACGCGGACGAAGCGATTGGCTTGTCTGACCGTCCGTCGCTCGGACAAGTCCAAGCGCTGATGGCCCGCGCTCACATCGCCGCCGGACGAGGCGACACCGCCGCAGCCATCGCCGCAGATGAAGACGCCCAACGTGTCTTCGAGCGCACCGCCTCACCCGACGGCGAGATATCCGACGCCGCCGTACCCGCCTGGCGCATGGCGACCTTCCGATCCATGCTCTACGCCCGCCTCGGGCTCATCCAACGCGGCGAGCAGGCCCAGATCGACGCCGACCGTCTCCGGCCTGCCTCGCTGACCCGCTTCGCCACCCACATCGAACTTCATCGCGCCCTCATGATGGCCAAAGCCGGCGACGGACCCAGCGGACTGGCACACGCCCGACGCGCATGGGCTGCGCTACCGACCAACCGCCGCTCGCAAACCCTCGGCCTCGTCCTCCGTGAAGTCGAGAGAGCCGCGGGGCAGCGACGCTGAGCCAGCGAATACACGACCCCTCGCTTGTAAGTTCTGGGCGCGTCGTCCGGCGGGGGCCGTCCGCGACCTCGGCCGACAGTCCGCGGTCCGGCCGCCGGCAGCTGCCCTCGCCCCAGCCGCTTGCTGTCAGCGCTGCTGCCGCACGGTTTAGGAAGGAGTTGCATTCGCCTGAAGCACCGGCCCCCGACCAGGGCATACCCCGGTTCTAACAGCGAAGGTCTTGTTCATTCCGGGCATGTTCCGGATCTTGTGCCCTGACCCCATCTCGGGGCTCTGCCACGCTGGCAGCAAGATAGGCGTTGCGGCGCGCGATGAGGCGTTGCAGATATGGCCGCAGGATGAAGTTGGCCACGAGGCCGCCAACGGGTCCCATCGGCGCACTGAAATCGATGACATCGCGCATGAGGGTTGCCGAGGAGTTAGCCGCAACCCGAGTCCATCGCCGAGCACTCCTTCCGAACGGCGCTCATCGGAATGATGCTCGCTGCCATGGAGGGCGCCGATCCAGCACGAGTGTCGATGCTCTGCGTCCTGCACGACACCCAGGAAACCCGAATCACCGACATCCCACAAATCGCCAAGCGCTATCTCACCGCCGTACCCAACACCGCCGTCACCGCCGACCAGGTGGCCGCCTGTCCCCCAGCCGTCGCCGACGTCATCACCGCCGCCGTCGCCGAGTACGAAGCCGGCGAGACACTGGAAGCTGTCGTCGCCCGCGACGCCGACAAGCTGGAATGCCTCGTCCAAGCCGTCGAGTACCGCCACCAAGGCATCGACAACGTGCAGCGCTGGATCGACAGTTCACGAGCGGCGCTGAAAACCGCCAGCGCCCACCGCCTCGCCGACGCCGCCCTCAGCGGACAACCCCTGGCCTGGCTCACTCCCCCGCCGCAGGGGTAAGCGTTCAACACTTGGTGTTGTATTGATCAACGCGCGGGGCGTAGTCGATCAAGCGGTTGACTTGGCTTCTGAGCTGCTATTACGTCTGGTACTGATGGTCAGCAGTGGGCGCCGCGGGGTTCCCCTCAGACGGCCTGAAACCGGCATGATCTTGGGCTCAGCCGGCGCGCCCGCGACGGTCCGGACGACCCAAGGGCGGCCTGATGAGGTTTCGGCTCTAATCGGTCCTGTTTACGAAGGGCAGCACGTACGTTACTGATCGCACATGAAGATCCTTCGACGGTACTGGGGCCTTGTCGCGTTGGCTTGCTACTCACCGCCTGGCGGACGACCCAGGTGGGTCCTGGAGTGTTGTACCTACTGTCGGGTGCGGTCGTACTCTGGTCGCTCTTACAAGCGCCTGCCTGGTGCGAAGCCGCGACCCCGAAGCCGTGGTGGCTTCTGCCGGAACAACTCTCGAGGGTTGCTGCTCGGTTGCCATCTCCGGACCCGAGCGTCAGACGTTGACGCGGAGCGGAACGTAGACGGGTTCCCATCCCTGCGGCACGGCACAACCGGGGGGAGCGGCACGCCTGGAGGCAATGGATCATGCCGGTCATGCGGCTGCTGATAGAGCGCCTACCATCGCTGAGGTGGAGGGGACTCTGTTGGGACTCGGCATGTTCCTCTGTGCCGGGTTCAGTTGCCTGATGCTGTGTGCTGTCGTAGCGGCGCTCGCCGCCTGGCCACGAGGCGAAAGTAAGGGCTGGTAGGTGAGGTGTCGGCAGCCGGAGACGTTGAAGCGGAACTCAGACCCCCTTCGCGTGACCTGCGGCAGGCTGGCCGGCATGCTGGTCACCTTCCGTCCTGGCCTTACGTCATTGGTGGCTGGTTGCCGACGTCTCACGCTGTCTTGTGCCCCGTGTGTGCCCTAAGCCCGAGGAGTGGTACTTCCTCCAACGGTGGAAACCCGCCCCGGCCATGCTCCCACCTACCGCGCCCAGTATCGCCTCGTTGAAGGCCCTGGCTGCTCGACGTGTCCCAACGCGACCATCAGTCCGGTCCCTGCCGTCATCACACCCGCAACCAGCAAGGTGGCGCAGAGAAGGAGGCGAGCGCGCATCGCATCAATAGAGCAGCTACCCCAGCCCGAGCGCCAGGCCATGAAGGGGCTTGCGCCGTCGCCGCTCGGCAGGGACTCGACCTTCCCGGGATCGACGCCGGGTGTACAGCTGAACGCGCGGCCGATTTGCTCGGAGTGCCCGTCGCGTCCGGCCTTGTCGTGTGCGGTTCGTTCCTGCGCCTGTACCAGGCCCGACGTGCGGGTGCGATTGGGCTTGGCTACGAATGCGGACGCGATTCACGCAAACACCTAGCCACCAACCAGACCCCAGTCGTTTCGGACCTTGCCACCCTGACCCAGGCATTGCTCGCTCCGTAGCGCCAGCCTCTGACTTGCAAAATGAGAGTGGGCGATGCTGGTATCGAACCAGCGACCTCCTCGGTGTGAACGAACCGCTCTGCTCAGTCGGCGATGTCCACGATGACCTTGCCCTGGGCGGTGCCGTCAGCGACCAGGCGGTGGGCGTCCATGACCGTGTCCAGCGTGAACGTACGCCGGTCCAGGCGGGGGCGCAGCGCGCCGGCGTCGGCCAGCGTGGCGATCTCGCGCAGGATCTCGCCGTGGTGTTCGCGGCCCCGCCCGGTGAGCATCGGCAGCAGGGTGAACACGCCGGAGTAGGTCGCCCCACGGAACGACAGCGGGGCGAGCGAGTGTGAGCCCCAGCCCAGCGCGCTGACGACGTGCCCGTGGTAGGTGCGTACCGCCGCGAACGACGCGTCGAGCGTCGAGCCACCGACGTTGTCGACGATGACGTCGAACCCCTCGCCGCCGGTGTACCTCTCGACGTACTCCTCGACGGTGCTGGTGGTGTAGTCGATTGAAACGGCGCCCAGACTCTCGATCACCCGCAGGCTCGCCGGGCCGCCGGTGGCGTACGCCTCGGCGCCGCGCGCCTGGGCAAGTTGCACACCCACGTAGCCGACACCGCCGGCACCGCCGTGCACCAGCACCTTCTGCCCGGCGTGAACCCCGGCCCGGTCGACCAACCCCTCCCAGGAGGTGACCGCCGCCAGTGGCAACGCGGCGGCCTCCCGCATCGAGAGGCTCCTCGGCTTACCGGCCAGCAACCGGGCGTCCACAGCGGCGTACTCGGCCAGCGAGCCCTGCAGGTCGCCCACGCCTCCGCAGAGCCCGTACACCTCGTCCCCCGGCGCGAAGCCGGTCACCTCCGGGCCGACCGCCGCGACGACGCCGGCCAGGTCCAGGCCGAGCACCGCGGGCAGTTGGACCCGCGCGTGCGCGGCCTTTCCTGCCTGGATCTTCGTGTCGAGCGGGTTGACTCCGCTGGCGACGATCCGCACCAGCACCTGACCCGCCCCGGGAGTGGGTTGATCGATCTCCTCGACCGTCAGTGGAACGTCGAACTCCCGCAGCACCGCAGCCCGCATGACAATCCACACTCTCCGTGATCAAGTCGTCACGAGGACGCTATCGGACTGGGCTAGCCGCCGGGCGGCTTCGGCGGCGTCCCGCATCGGCCCCGCCGGAACTTTTCGGCTGACGCGCCCGACCACCCGGACGCCACACCCGTGATCGAAGGGACCGTTCATGCTCAGCACCACCCTCGTCGGCCGGTACCGCCGCTCGGCTGCCGTCGTCGCCACCGCCACACTCCTGGCCGCCGTCTCGGCCTGCGGGTCGTCCGAGGACTCGCCGTCGGCGACCCCGAGCCCGTCGGCGGTGGCGTCGGCCAGCGCGACCGCCGGGGTGGTCGGCATCCGCGATCCATGGGTGAAGGCCGCCGACACGGGCATGACGGCCGCGTTCGGCACGCTGGTCAACGACGCGGACACCGATGTGACGATCGTCGGCGCCGCCAGCGAGCTGTCCCCCATGGAGCTGCACGAGATGGCCATGGAGAACGGCAAGATGGTCATGCGGGCCAAGCCGGGCGGTGTCGTCGTCAAGGCGAAGAGCACCCACGTGTTGGAGCCCGGTGGTGACCACCTGATGCTGATGAACGTGAAGCAGCCGGTACGCGCCGGCGACCAGCTGACGTTCACGCTCACGTTCGCCGACGGTAGGACCCAGACCTTCTCGGCGGTGGCCAAGCCGTTCACCGGCGCCCAGGAGAGCTACGCGCCCGGTCACGGGGCCAGCCCGACGCCGGGGATGAGCATGAGCCCGGCCGCATGACCTCGGAACCGACACCCCGTCCGGTGCGCAGGCGCGGCCTGCTCACCGGCGGGGTCCTCGCCGCCGGAGGTGTGCTCACCGGCGTGGCCGTCACTCGTGACCCGCGCCCCCGCGACGGCGGACTGACCGAGGCCGCGCTGGCCACCGTCGGCACGATGGTCGAGCCATTCCACGGCGTCCGGCAGGCCGGGGTGGCCACCGAACCGCAGACGCACGGATCGTTCGTGGCACTCACTCTGCGGGCCGGCACCGACCGGGCCGCGCTCGGTCGGATGCTGCGGCTGCTCACCGACGACGCGGCCCGGCTCACCCAGGGCCAGCCCGCCCTGGCCGACACCGAGGCCGAACTCGGTCTGCTGCCCGCCCGGCTGACCGTGACCTTCGGCTTCGGCCCCGGCCTCTACCGTGCCGCCGGGGTCGACGACCGGCGGCCGGCCTCGGTCACCGAGCTACCCGCGTTCCGCATCGACCGGCTCCAGCCGGCCTGGTCCGGCGGTGACCTGCTGCTGCAGATCTGCGCCGACGACGCGATCACGGTGGCGCACGCCCAGCGGGTCCTGATCAAGGACAGCCGACCCTTCGCCACCGTCCGGTGGGTCCAGCAGGGCTTCCGGCGCAGCCCCGGCGTCGAACCCGGTGGCCGCACCCAACGCAACCTGTTCGGTCAGCTCGACGGCACCGCCAACCCCCGTCCCGGCACACCGCTGGACACCGCCGTCTGGGTGCCGGACGGGCCGGCGTGGCTGCGCGACAGCACCACCCTGGTGTTACGGCGGATCAGCATGAACCTGGAGACCTGGGATCTGCTCGGCCGGGCCGACCGCGAGGTCGCCGTCGGCCGTCGCCTCGACACCGGCGCCCCGCTCACCGGCACCGCCGAGCACGATGAGCCCGACTTCGCCGCCACCGACGCCGACGGCCTCACCGTCATCCCCGACTTCTCCCACCTGACCCGTGCCCATGTCGGCGACGACCGGCAGCGGATCCTGCGCCGGCCGTACAACTACGACGGTGTGCCGACCGCGGAGGGTCACGCCGACAGCGGCATGATCTTCGCCTCGTACCAGGCGGACATCGCCCGGCAGTTCCTGCCGATCCAACGCCGCCTCGCCGAGCGGGACCTGCTCAACGAATGGACCACCCCGATCGGGTCCGCCGTCTTCGCCATCCCGCCCGGATGTCAGCCGGACGGGTGGATCGGCGAGCAGGTGCTCGGATGAGCCGCGCCGCACGACTCGGCGCCGCGGCGCTCGCCGCCGTGTTGACGCTGCTCGCTCCGGCCGGCCCGGCGTGGGCGCACAACACGCTCCGGTCCTCGTCGCCGGCCCGGGACGCGACCCTGCCCGCCGCGCCGACCGAGGTTTCGCTCGAATTCTCGGCGCGGCTGGATCCGGCGTTCGCGACGGTCGTGCTGACCGACGCCAACAAGCGCAGGGTCCCTACGGGCGACCCGGTCGTGGTCGGCACGACGAGCACGATCTCGGTGCCCGGCACACTGCCGAACGGGACGTACACCGTCGGCTATCGGGTGGTCTCCACCGACGGGCATCCGCTGCAGGGGTCGTACCCCTTCTCGGTGGCCGACCCCACGGCGAACGCCGCGCCGATCAGTGGCGCCGGCACCTCGGCGGACGCCGTCGGCGCGAGGGCGGACGGCGGACCGCGCGTGGGCTTCCTCGTCGCGGGTGCCGTGCTGGCCGCCCTGGTCGCGGCGGCCGTCGGCCTGTCGCTGCGCCGACGGGCGGGCCGCCGCTGACGGCAGACCCTCCACGACGCGGTGACCGGCCTCGCGAATCGAGGCCGGTCACCGCTCAGATCACGACCTGTTTGGTGTTCGGCAGCGCGTCGACAATCGACTTCTGCACGTTGATCGTGTCGGCGATGATCTCGTGGGGCGTGTTCGCCATCCACTGCATCACCGAAATGTCCTCGAATCGGGGATGGCGGAACATCTCCAGGAACACCAGCGGGTCGTCACCGGTGTTCTCGATGTAGTGGCCGTAGGCGAAGGGGACGTAGCCCACGTCGCCGGCCTGGAAGTCGAACGTTCGAGCGGCGGCCTGCGACGCGAACACGCCCATCCGGCCGGTGCCGGAGATGTAGTACTGCCACTCGTCGGTAGTGGGGTGCCAGTGCAACTCCCGCATTCCTCCGGGCTCGACCTCGACGAGGGCGGCGGCGGTGGTCACCGAGGCGGCGAAGTTGGTCGAGTCGGTGACTCGGACCGTGCCGCCGCGGAAACGCTGCGGGGTCTGCGCGAGCATCCGGTGCTTGAAGCTTCGCGGGATGTCACCGGTCGGGCTGACCACCCGGTCCTGTTGCAGCGGCGGCGGGACGTCGCCCTGGAAGATGTACTTCTCCCGCGCGGGCAGGTTCTCCATCTGTTCCAGCGTCCAGCCGAAGTTCTTGGCCAGGACGTGCCGAGGTGTGTGCGCGAAGAAGTCGCTGAGCAGGAAGGTGTTGTTCTCCGAGAACGCGCCGTCGTCGAAGACCAGCAGGAACTGCGCGCCGTCCTCCAGCGCCTGGATGTTGTGCGGCACGCCCTGCGGAAAGAACCACAGATCGCCGGCCTTGACGTCCTCGATGAAGTTGCGGCCCTCATGGTCGACGGCGGCGATCCGGCAACTGCCACTGAGCATGTATGCCCACTCCGACTGCTGGTGCCAGTGGATCTCCCGGTATGCGCCTGGCTCGAGACCGAACTGGACGCCGGACAGCTGGCTGGCGATCGGGAGGTCGCGGCTGGTGACCTCCCGGGTCCAGCCGCCCTTCTCCACCCGGGTGTGCGCCTGCGAGAAGGAGAACTTGAGGTTGGGCACCAGGCGGCTGTCGGTCGTCGGCGGCACCACAAGGTCCGGATTCTGCCGCTCAAGCTCGACGTTGCGGCCCGCCAGGGGCGCGGCGCCCTGGTCGCCGCGCCGCGGCTCGGGATCGCTCTTCGCCATGATCGCTGTCTCCTCACTCGGGTTGGATCGGACTGGACGCGGGAACGGATCCGCCCCGCAGCCGTTCCCGGGACGACAGCCCCAGCAGGGCACACACCCCGGGCCAGCCGTACTGGACCGCGACCGCGACCGGAATCGCCGCGGCGGTCGCCACCAGCACCAGGCGGGTCCACCCCGGAGCGTGGCCACCCGCCCCGGTGCTGGCGCAGAGGACGAACATCAGCAGTACGACCCGGAGCCGATGCAGACCGGGAAGTTCGGTGAACTGGGCCATGATTCGATAATCGGCGCCGAGCGTCGACCGTCGCATCACGTGATCGCGCCATTACCTCACGTCAGATCCCGGACGGCGTGGGCCATTCCGCGCAATCCCGCCGGTTCATCCATCCGGGCGCCCGTACCTGCCGTCATGGCTAGGCTCGGTTGCAGGACGGCATGTCGACGGGCCGGGTAACGACCGGGGAGAACGCCATTGTCCGAATC
Organism: Micromonospora sp. NPDC050276; assembly: GCF_044459545.1. Classification (NCBI taxonomy): domain Bacteria; kingdom Bacillati; phylum Actinomycetota; class Actinomycetes; order Micromonosporales; family Micromonosporaceae; genus Micromonospora; species Micromonospora sp. NPDC050276. Next base: position 10,374 of record NZ_JBITJA010000014.1, read on the forward strand.
ATCCCTCAACGCCGGAGCGCTTCCGGTCGACGACAGTGCCACCGACGTCGAACAACGACGGCATCGACTGTTCGCCACGGCGGACCAACTCCGGCTCGCCGGGCGCGGCATGGAGGCGCTACACGTCCTGGCGGCGGAGATCGCCACGAATCGGAGCGGCGAGCGCCCCCGGGCCCACCTGCTCGGCCGCCTGGCGCAGATCGTGACACTGGAGCAGCCGACCATTGCCCTCGCCGGCCTGCGGGCGGCGTTGCACCTCCGACTGGACGCCCGCAGCCGCAGCACCCTGTTGGCCCTGGTCGCCACGATCGCGGCCCGCACGGGCCATCCGGACACCGATGCTCTGCTCCGCAACGCCGGCACCGCGCACGCCGCAGCGGGTGACCAGTCGTCCGCTCGCCACCTCACCCTCGGCCGGGCCGCCCGCTCGCTCGCGCACGGTGATCTACCGGGAGCCCAGGCCCTGCTGGCGGCCCTGGACTCGGATTCCTGGGCGGCACGAGCTGACGCCCCGTCCATCCGCGCCGAACGGATCCTCGTGCAGCTCGGCCTGGGTCAGCACCAGGACGCTCGGACCTCGACCCGCCAGGCGCCCGACGAGACCGCATGGCTCGATGCCCCGCTCAGCAGGCTCACCGCGCTGGACTGCCTGCGGATGGTGGCCGTGGGAGAGCTGCCGGAGGCGGCCGCGCTGGCGGTCACCACGCTCAGCTCGGGCTCGGCGGACATCAGTCGGGAGGTACGTGCCCTGCTGGTCGCGGTGATCGGCGAGGTCCGCTACCGCCGGGGCGAACAGGACGACGCGCGCGCCGCCCTCCGCCCGTGCCTCGCCGAGGACCGTTGGCCCGACCGTACGCTGTGGACACTGGCGTTCTGCGTCGCGGTTCGCGATCCCACCCTCAGCGTGCCGGCGAGCCTGCTCACCAGGGTCGTCGCCGATCTGCACCGGTCGGTCCGGCCGCTGCTGCCCGTGCCGCACTTCGGCCCTCGACTGGTACGCGCGGCGGTGGCCGCCGGCGACACCCAGGCCGCCGGCCGGGTCACCGAACTGGTCGAGCTGGTGGCCACCCGTACGCCGGTGCCGCTGTGGCAGGCGCTGGCCGACCAGAGCAGGGGGTTGCGCGATCGCGACCCGGACGCGCTCCGGTCGGCGGTCGAGCGGCTGCGCACCACCGCCGCGCGACCGGCACTGGCCGACGCGCTGCTCGACCTCGCGAACAACCCTCGGCTGCGAACCGGGGAGGCGCACGATGCCGCACACGAGGCGGCCGCCCTCTACGCGCGGATCGGCGCCCCGGGCGACCAGGCGACAGCCGACCGGCGCTGCGCCGACCTCGCCGCCACCCCGCGCCATCGGCCGTCGAGCGACGAGCCCCTGGGCCGGGGCATCGAGGCGCTCACCCCGGCCGAGGAGCGGGTGGCCGAGATGCTCGCCGCCGGCGCCACGAAGAAGGAGGCGGCCACCAACCTCTTCGTCTCCTTCCACACCGTCGACACCCAGCTCCGCTCCATCTACCACAAACTGGGGATTCACAACCGGATGCAGCTGGTGCGGGCCTGGGAGCGCACCAGGCGATAATCGGCCGATGACCGCCCCAGCAGCCTCCTGAACCCGCCGGCCCGGGGCTACTTCTCGCTGTCGAGCAGAGCCATCATCGGGCTCGCGTACCGCTGGCCGGAGGCGGCACCGGCCGGCACGGCGCGCTCGATCTCGTCCAACGCGTCCTGGTCGAGCAGCACGTCGACCGCGCCCAGCGACTCGGTCAGCCGATCCCGCCGCCGCGCACCGACCAACGGCACGATCTGTTCGCCCTGCGCCGCCACCCAGGCGATCGCCACCTGACTGGTGGTCACCCCGAGCCGCTGTGCGACCCGGCCGAGGGCGTCCACCAGGCGCAGGTTGGCGGTCAGGTGCTCGCCCTGGAACCGTGGGCTGTTGGCCCGGAAGTCCGTGCCGGTCAACTCGCGGTCCGCCGACCAGTGGCCGCTGAGCAGACCTCGGGACAGCACCCCGTAGGCGGTCAGCCCGATGCCCAGCTCGCGCAACGTCGGCAGGATGGTGGCCTCCGGGCCCCGGGACAGCAGCGAGTACTCGATCTGGAGGTCGCTGATCGGCGCCACCGCGGCGGCCCGACGGATGCTGTCCGCGCCCACCTCGGAGAGCCCGATGTGCCGGATGTAGCCGGCCTGCTGCATCTCGAGCAGCGCGCCCACGGTCTCCTCGATCGGCACCTGCGGGTTCAGCCGCGACGGCCGGTAGATGTCGATGTGGTCGGTGCCCAACCGACGCAGCGAATAGGCCAGCCGGTCCTTCACCGCCGCCGCCGACACGTCGTACGGTGCCGCCTGGAAGCCGCCCTCCGGCGTCCGGCGCGCGCCGAACTTCACGCTGAGCACCACGTCCTCCCGGCGCCGCTCGCGCAGCACCCGGCCGATCAGCATCTCGTTGTGACCCGACCCGTAGAAATCCCCGGTGTCGATCAGGTTCACCCCGGCATCGATCGCGGCGTGCAGCGTCGCAATGCTCTCCGCCTCGTCGGCCGGCCCGTACAGGTCCGACATGCCCATCGCGCCGAGCCCGATGATCGACACCTCTGGCCCGGAGGCACCCAACCGTCGCCGTCGTAGACCCGTCATGTCCTCGTCTCCTTCGGTCGTCGTCGCGGTGCGTCGTGGTGTCGGGGCACCGCTGTGTACGCTATGTCCATATAACCATCGAGTAGACAGCCCGTCCATATAACCGGGAGGACCAGTGGTCGAGCTCACGCCGGATCCCACGCCAGCGCGGCGTGGTCGCGGCCGTCGCCCCGCCGAGCAGGTACGTGCCGAGATCCGCACGGCTGCCGGTGACCTCCTGCTGGCCGAGGGCATGGCCGGCTTCACCATCGAGAAGGTCGCCGCCCGCGCCGGGGCCAGCCGAATGACCATCTACAAGTGGTGGCCCTCCAAGGGAGCGCTCGCCCTGGACGGATACTTCACCGTCGTCGCACCCACCCTGGCCTTCGCCGACACCGGCGACATCGTCGCGGACCTGACCAACCAGCTCGTCGCCTTCGTCCACCTCGTGCGGGACACCTCCGCCGGGCGGGTCATCAGCCAACTCATCGGACAGGCGCAGACCGACCCGGAACTGGCCGCCGCCTACCGGGAGCGCTACTCCGGCCCCCGGCGGGCCCTCGCCGTCGAAACCCTCACCCGGGCCATGGCCCGCGGGCAGCTACGCGCCGACATCGACCCCGAATCCGTCGTCGACCAACTCTGGGGCGCCTGCTACCACCGGCTTCTCATCCCCGACCTGCCGCTGACCGAGGACTTCGCCCGCACCTTGGTCGACAACCTCATCCGCGGGCTGCGCTGACCGGCGAGCAGGACAAGCGCACCGGCGGGCGGGAGTTCACTGCGGCAGCGCCGCGCCTGACTGCTCGCTCACCATGTACGCCGCGTACCAGTCGGGCCAGTTGTCATCCCGCTCTCCGGTGCGCTTCTCGTGCTCGCCGTGCGCCTCGGCCGCGCGCCGGAGCGCGCTCGCCAGGTCGCTCGCGGAGCCGAACGACGTCAGGCCACCCTCGATGCGCCCGGGAAGCCTGGTCGTGATCTCCTGCATCAGCCAGGTGTTGCCGTCCGGGTCGCGTAGCGTGGCGCGCGAGAAGTAGCTGCGCCGCTCGGGGTCCGGCCCGGCGACCGGGCCGTCCGGGCTGACATGAAAGACGTCGCCGACGTCGACCCCGGCGGCGACCAGGGTGTCGCGCGCCGCCTCGATGTCGGACACGATCAGGTACGCCATGGCCGAACCGGGTGCCGCGGACGTGAGCCCGGGGCCGAACTGTACGGAGCACGCGGAACCGTGCGGCGTCAACTGGACGATCCCCGGTGGGGTCTGGTCGAGCCGCCACCCGAGCCGTTCGTAGAACGCCTTCGCACGGTCCACGTCCGACACCGGGATGACGATCACCTCGAGCTTCACGTCGAGGCTCTCGATGCGCGACGTCGCACTCGCGTCGCGCTGAGCAACCTTCGGGCTCATCGCCGCCCCCCTCCTGATCACCACGCTACTGCTTGCGTCCCTGCTCGGCGCCGGCTTCCCGGCATCAGCCCGATGCCATCCTGGTGGCCCTGCGCACCCCGAAGAGGGCGACCAGGGCCAGGAGGATGACGGCGACGGAGTACTCGTCGGCGGTCCGGGGCAGGCCCCCGGCGTAGACGACGAGGAAACCGGCGATCACCGTGGGGAGACCGAAGCCGACGTAGCAGACGACGTAGAGCACGGAGAGCACGCTGGCGCGTTGGTGCGCCTCGACCAACGGCATGACCGTCTTGAGGCTGCCCTGGAAGCCGCTGCCGAAGCCGACGCCCCCGAGCGCGAGGCCGACGAAGAAACCCGGGACGGACTGCGCCATGACCGACACCAGTGTGACGATCATGCCCAGGATGAGCGCGACGATCCCGGTCAGGATCACCGTCCGCGCGGCGGTGTTGCGCTGCACCAGAACGGCGATCGACCCGAAGACGGCGAAGACGAAGAGGACCAGCCCGCCGACCACGATCGACGTGTTCATCAGGCTGCGGACGAGCGCCGGGCCGAGCGCGCCGAAGAACCCGGCCAGCGCCCAGATCGCGAACAGCACCGGGACGACGACCAGGACCGGTTGGCGCACCGAACGGGGCAGCGTGATGTCCGGCCGCAGACTGCGTCGCGCCCCGGCCATCGGCGTGACCGTCTCCGGCATCAACGCGACCCCGACGCCCTGGATCAGCAGGATCACGAGAAGGACGACGTACACCAGCCGCGTCGGCGCGGGCAGGAACTGGATGAGCAGCGCCGAGAGCAGGGCACCGCTTCCGGTGCCGATACCCGGGGCGATCGAGTTCGCGAGCGTGCCTCGGCTGCGGTTGATGTCGAGCATGGCGGCACCGACGGCGCCGGTGGCGGCGCCGGCCGCGAGCCCCTGCACGAGGCGGGCCACCAACAGGGCGGGTACACCGTTGGCGAAGACGAAGACGACCAGCGAGAGCATCTGCACCGCGATCGCGACGGCCAGCACCGGCCGCCGACCGACGTGGTCGGACAACCTGCCGAAGGTGAGCAGCGACCCCAGCACCGCGAGGGCGTAGACGGCGAACACCACCGTGGTCGTCACCGGCGAGAAGTGCCAGCGTTCCTGGTAGATGCCGTAGAGCGGGGTCGGGGCCGCCGACGCGGCCAGAAACGACACGAGGATCGACGCCAGCAGCACCAGGGAGACCGTCGGCGAGAGTCGGGCTCGCCCTGCGATCGGCATGTCGGTGCTCCTCGGCTGCACGGAAAGCGGTCCGGCCCGGGCGTTCCGTCGGCCCAGAGCCACGGCGGCGTACCCGGCGAGCGCGCTCGCATGCCAGTTCGGCCGGATCCGCGCGGTCCGCCGCCGGGCGCGCCCGCCCGGGGAGAGCCGGCGTCCCGCGCCGCCGGCTCAGCTGGTCGAACGGCATCGGCGAACACGAGGTCCGACTCGTGTGAGAAGGGATCGGCCTGCACACCACGCCCGAGGTTCCGTACCGCCTGGAGCCGGAGGTCGCCCTGGTCACCGCAGGTGTCGAGACGGACGTCCTCGGGATCGGCTACCACGAGTACAGCTCGGGGTGGCCGAAGAGCCCCGGTAGCCCGCCGGTGTGCAGGAAGACGACCCGGTCGCCACGCGGGAAGCTACCGGCCAGCAGCGCCGCCATCGCCCGACCGGTGTACGTCGGGTCGAGGAAGACCCCCTCCGTACGCGCGGTCAGCTCCAGTGCCGCCCGGGCGGCCTCGGTCAGCGTGCGGTAGCCGGCACCGACCTGAGTGCCGTCGATCCGCAGTGCATCCGGCTCGACCTCACCGACGAGCAGCCCGGCGACGGTCGCCCGGGGGTCCGGCACGGCGCCGACATCCACGCCGACCACCCGCTGCGCGCCCAACTCCCGCACCAGGCCGGCCATCGTCCCGCCGGAGCCGAGCGCCACCACGACCTCAACCCCGTCGATGGTCGGCAGCTGGTCCCGCAACTCCCGAGCACAGTCCACATAACCCTGGATCGACGCGGTCGAGGTGCCACCGAACGGAATGACGTACGCCGATCGTCGCGCCGCCTCGGCCGCCACCACGTCGACGAGCGGGCGTTCACCGGCCCAGACGATCTCCGCGCCGGCGAGCCCGTCGAGCAGCAGGTTGCCTCGCCGGCTCTCCGGGGGCGGGCCGGCGAGCACCAGCACGCAGGAGAGGCCGAGCCGCGCGGACGCCGCCGCGGTGAGCCGGGCATGGTTGCTCTGCGGCGCTCCCGAGGTGATCACGGTGTTGGCGCCGGCGGCGATCGCCTGCGCGCAGGTGTACCGGAGCTTACGGACCTTGTTGCCGCCCCCGCCGAGGCCGTTGAGGTCATCACGCTTGAACCAGAACTCGGCCAGCCCCAGCCGGGCGGCGAGCCGCGGCGCGGCCTCCAACGGCGTCGGCCAGGTACCGAGGGGAACGGGTGTGATCATCTGTGCAGCTAAGCACCCCACGGCCCCACCCGCAGTTTCCGGGCCTACACCTAGACGAGTAAGTCCGAAGCCTGGTCAGTGGTCGTAGGCGATCAAGGACCTGGTCACGGGTTGGCCGGTGGTCCGGTTGTGCCAGATCGCGGCGGTCATTGCGAGGAGGCGTTGCGCGACGCGTGCCGCGACGCCTTCGATGCTGCGTCCGCCGTGCAGTTCGAGGTTGAGTTGGCTTTTGAAGGTCTGGTTGACCGATTCGATGCTCTGCCGTACGGCCCGCAGCAGGCCACGGCCAGGGCGTGCCGGTTCGGTGCGGTACGCGGGTCGCACGAGGGTGATACCGCTGTCGTTGAGCCAGGCTTCGGTGTCGCGGTCGCGGTAGCCCTTGCCGTGCACGGTGGTGACCAGGTGCAGCCGCAGACCCCAGAACAGCCGGGAGTGCGAGGCGCAGTAGCCGTAGCCGGCCCAGCCGGCCAGGTCGGAGCGTAGGTCCGTCTCCCGGGACGTGCCGCACGGCACCGGGGTGGAGTCGGCGATCCGGATCGGGTGCTGCCACCGGTCGGTGTCGGTGGCCAGGACCGCGGCGACATGGGCCAACTGGGTGCTCAGACGCCGCAGGCGCTTGTTGTAGCCGGCGATCCCGACCTTCGGCCGCCACGGGATGAGCTGCGGGCACGCCTTCAACTCGTCGTCGATCCTGACGGACAGTGCGGTCGCGAGGGTGTCCAGATCGACGTGCACGTGGCCTCCATGGCCTCGTTGCCTAGGCAACGCCGATCATGGATGCCCTCGTGCCTATTCGCTGCCCCACACCCCTTGGAATCGATCATCTAGAGGCTGCGGCTGATGCCAGCGCGGCACCGATGTCGTCCCGGGTCAGCCCAGAGGCGCGCGCAACGTGACCGGCGTGACCGGTGTTCCGGGCAGCAAGCAGCTGAAGCACGTCAACGCCGAGCACGGCCGCCAGCGCCTGCACCGCCTTCGCCCGCGGCCTGGTCCGGGCCGACTCGTAGCAGGACAGGACAGCACACTGCCAAACGCATCCGCGAAAATACCCGGTCAACCAGAATCGCCGCTGCAACGGCTTGTTGCGGCTCATGACGCATTCGTTACCCGTGAGCCTTTCCCTGTGGAATTCCCGTCACTACTAAGCGCGCTCAGCAGGCGTAGCCCGTCTTCGGTAGAGCTCCCCGATGCCGCCGACAGGACTAGCAGTTCCATGCCTGATTCATCCGGCAGTACGAAGTTCTCCTGGTGCAGGTCCAGTAGTCCGACCAGCGGGTGCCGGTACGCCTTGCGTCCATGTGTGCGGGCGCTCACGTCCGCGCGGGCCCAGAGGCGGCGGAAGCGCTCGCTGCCCATCGCCAGCTCGCCGATAAGCGAGGCCAGGCGTCGGTCGTCGGGGTACTTCCCGGCCGCTAGGCGCAGGTGCCCGACCACGTCGAGGGTGCATTTCTCCCAGTCGGCGTACAGGCCACGCTCGGCCTCCTCGAGGAAGATGTGCCGAGCGGTGTTCAAGCCCGGCATCTCCCGGCCGTAGAGGAGCCTGGCGAGGCGGTTCCCGGCGGTCACGTCCAGCCGGTGGTCCATGATCAGGGCGGGCGCGTCGGTGACCAGGTCGAGTACGCGCAGCAGTTCCGGCCGCAGGCGCCCGCTGGGCGACTTTGCGCGGCGGCGCCGCTGCCGGGCGAGCCGGTACAGGTGCCCGCGTTCGGTCTCGTCGAGGCGGAGAACGCGGACGAGCGCGTCGAGGACGTGTTCGGAGGGCTGGGTGGCGCGGCCCTGCTCCAGGCGTACGTAGTAGTCGACGCTGACCCCGGACAGGTGCGCGACCTCTTCGCGACGCAGCCCTTCGACGCGGCGACGGCTGTCGGTGGGGATGCCGACGGCGGAAGGGTCGATGCGGGAGCGCCGGGTGCGCAGAAAGCCCGCGAGATCGTCCATGCACCCAGTATGGCTCGGGTAACGCCCGTGAAGGTGGTCCTGCCGTTACCAGGAAGTCCCGTCCGATGGAAGAGCCGCCCCTGAATGACGCGGCCACCGGCGGCCGAGCATCCATGGCGACACACCTTGTTGAAGGGAACAGCCATGAAGACCCTCATCGTTTACGCCCACCCCGAGCCGCGTTCGCTCAACGGCTCGCTGAAGGACCTCGCCGTTTCCACGCTCGAAGCCGCCGGGCACGAGGTGCGGGTGAGCGACCTGTACGCGATGAACTGGAAGGCCGTGGTGGACGCGGCGGACTTCGGCGCGCACGCTACGAGTCCGCTGCAGGTGATACCAAGTTCGGGCGGGGCGACCGACGCCGGCGCGCTCACGCCCGACGTGGCGGCCGAGCAGGAGAAGCTGCTGTGGGCCGACACGGTGGTCTTCCAGTTCCCGATGTGGTGGTACACGATGCCGGCGATCCTCAAAGGCTGGGTGGACCGGGTGTTCTCCTTCCGCTTCGCGTACGGCGTCGGGGTGCACGACGAGACCCGGTACGGCGAGCGTTTCGGTGAGGGGACGCTGCAGGGGCGGCGGGCGATCCTGTCGGTGACCGTCGGGGGCCCGGAGTCCCACTACACCGATCGCGGGATCAACGGCCCGATCGAGGACCTGCTGTTCCCGATCCACCACGGGATCCTGTACTACCCGGGCGTGGAGGTGCTGCCGCCGTTCGTGCTGTACGGCACCGACAAGATCACCGGCGGCGACTTTGAGGACGCCGCGAAGGCATGGAAGGAGCGGCTGCTGTCGCTGGAGACGACCGAGCCGATTCCGTTCCGGCGCCAAAACTTCGGTGACTACGAGATCCCGTCGCTGCGGTTGAAGGAGGGCCTGGAAGTGCCGGGCCGCAAGGGCTTCGGCCTGCACGTGCGAGGTTAGCCGTCGGTGATCGACAGTACTGGGATCCGGCTTACTGCGGCACCACAGCGATAACGTCGATCTCAATCAGCATTCCGTCCAGCGCCAGGGCGGGCACCGGGATCAGAGTCCATGCCGGCTTCCGGTCACCCCATACGCGATCGAACTCCTGCCTCACCATCCCAAACTTCTCCTCGTTGTGGTCAACGACGAGGAGGTTGAACTTCGCTACGTCCGACATGGTGGCACCGGCGGCGGCGAGCACAGTCGCCGTGTTCGCCAGCGCTTGTCTGAGCTGCGTCCCGAAGTTCTCCGCCAGACCGCCGTCCTCAGTCTCGCCGCCTTGTCCTGCCGGAAGGATCATTCGCCAGCCGGCCGGGAATACCGCAAGATGCGAGTAGGCGTTCGGCCGAGGATCGTAGAGACCCTTCGGATTGATGAACTTCAGTTCGTCAACTTCACCCGCCGGAACGTCATGAGCCACGTCGTTCTTCCCCTCTGCGCCTGCTGTTAGGAGGTCTGCTCCGAAGGACCTGGAGCGGTCACGAAAGGTCTTTGTGCCGCTACCCTCAGTCATCACGAGTTTAGTGCTCCGGCCATGGACAGTGGTCGGAGTCTGCGCGACCTGCTATCCAGCCGCGTGTCCGGCGCCGAGAGTCGGGTGCGTCCAGGGCGTGCCCGCGTCGGCCAGCAGGCCGACATGCTCGCCGTGATGAGAAGCTGGACGAGCGGGGATGCAGAGGTGGTCATGACAACGCGTCGCGGTGGCGGTCGCGGTGGTCACGGTCTGGCTGCTTGCGGTGCTCCTCCCGCTCCGGCGACGATGACGATCGACTGCTGCCGTCGACCGTGACGTTTGCACCGCCCTACGCGCCGACTTCGCCCCTTGACCTTCGCAGAGGCATCGGGATGGCAGCGTCTGGGGAAGTGGCGGCACGAGCGTGAGGGCCGGCCTTCCTACTTGACGTGCTGTCGGCGCACCATTTCGGTGATCCAGATGGGCGCGAACGGCGACGTGCAGCCCGGGGGAGTCGGGTAGTTCTTGAGCACCTCCAGGCGCTCACCGATGTCGATTGCCCGGGCGCGGTGCTCGGGGTGCTCGATCCCGATCTGAGCCAGGCAGTGGTTCATCGCCCACTGCAGGCGATCCGGGGCGTCTTTCATCTCGGCCTCGATGACGTCGAGCAGTCCAGCGAGGTCGAGGCCCTCGGGCTTCTTCGCCACGCGTTCGGTGGTCAGCGCCCAGCCGGCACTGGCAACCACCGGGTCCGGATCGGCGAACCACGCCCGGCGCAGCTCCTCGGAGTGCGGATTCTTCTTCACCACGTAGTTCACGAGCCAGTCGTGCACCTTGGGCGTGCGCGCCTCGCGCAACATGACGTCCAACTCGTCACGCTCGAACGCCTTCGGGCGGCAGATCAAAATCGCCAGCAGTCTCGCCGCGGTGTCACCCGTCGCCCACAGCTGACACGCGAGTTCCTGCTGCGTCTTCAGCCGCTTCGCGAGCGCACGCAGCTTGCCGAGGTTCACGCCGTGATCGTCACCGTGTTTCTCGTTCACCTCGCGCATCTTCGGGTCCTCGAGCTCGGCCAACTCGGCCAGCACCTCGGCCACCGTCGTCTCGGCCACCTCAGCCTCCTGTCCGTCACGTGCGGGAGCAGCCTACGACGGAAACCGGCCACCCGTCGTATGCGCCGATTCGGCGGCAGCCACCCAAACGAAGTCCCTCGTCACGGCCGGTCGAGAACGCTCTCGAAACTGATGACGGCGTAGCGCTTGCCCGAGGCCATCGGCCTTGGGGCCGAGTGACAACCGCTGCAACGGATCACCGAATTGGAAGCTGGCAGGCCAAGCGCGCCCGCGCGAACCGGATCTTCGTCGTCGCGCCGCCGTTCCTCGTCACAGCTCAGGGATAGCGCCAACGTGGGATCGAGGCGTCAGCACGAGGGTGGCGAACTCTACCGTGCCGACGATCTGCAGGATGCGACGCGGGCTCACAGTCCGACGCCCGTGGTGGAGCCAGGACGGTAGACCATGAGGACGACGACGATCGCCCAGCGCAGGTTGAACACGCCCCTCAGCATCCCGAGTCGGCGTGCGATCCCGTCTGGCACCGACTCGCCGGCGTCGTCCGCGCCCGTGTCTAGCGCGTGGACGACGCGTGTCTGACCAGGCAAGATGAATGCGATCAGCATCGCGGCCGCAGCGGCAGTAAACCCGTACCGTGACCTCACCCTCGCGGACATCGCCGCCGCGACCGGCATGACTGTGCGTACGCTGACGCGTCGATTCAAGGACGAGACAGGGCAGAGCCCGATGCAATGGGTGTCGGGGGTGCGCATCCGTCACGCGCAGGAGCTGCTTGGAACCACCGACCACACCGTCGATCGGATCGTCGATCGGACCGGATTGCCTACGACGAGCACCTTCCGTTTCCAGTTCGGACAACTCCTCGGCGTCACGCCGGGCGCGTACCGCAAGGTCTTTCGTCCCCAGGTGTCGGAGGTGTGAGCGACCTTGGAAGTGAAGGAGCCTGCGTCGATCCCTCGAGGGCATATCTCGGCCCGACTCCGTTGCCGAGCGTTGTGAGTTGCTGAGCAGCACAGGACGGATCCCGAGACGGAATCGGAGCTCCATGCGGTGTTCACCAGCTGATGGTGGCCGCGACCGGCAGGTGGTCGCCGCCGGTGGCCGGCAGCACCCAGGACCTCTCCGGCTTCACGCCGCGGACCAGGATCTGGTCGATCCGCACCACCGGGAACGTCGCCGGCCAGGTGAAGCCGAAGCCTTTCCCGGCCTCGCCGTGGGCCGAGCGCAACTGCGAGGTGATGCTGGCGAACACGCGGTCGTCCATGGTGCCGTTCAGGTCGCCGAGCAGCACCACCCGCTCGTTCCGCTCGGCGGCGATGGCCTCGCCGAGCGCCTGCGCGTTTCTGTCCCGGTGGGCCGTCGAGAAGCCCGCCCTGGGATTCACCCGTACGGACCCCAGGTGGGCCACATACACCGCAAGGGTTCCCTGGTCCGTGGTTACCGTGGCGCGCAGCGCCCGGTTGTAGGCCATCTTGATGTCGGCCGGCTTGGTGGCCGCGAGCGGGCCGGCGTCCATCTGGATGTCTACCGGCTGAGTGTCCGACAGCGGCAGCTTGCTCCACAGCCCGACCGTGCCCTGCACCGTGTGGTACGGATACGCCTCCGCCAGCTCCTTCTGGTACGTGCCCGTGGCCTGCGGGGTCAGCTCCACCAGGGCCAGCACGTGCGCACCGGAGGCGGCCAGGTCGCGGGCGGTGCCGGCCGGGTCGGGGTTGTCGGCGTTGACGTTTTGCTCGGCCACGGTGAGGTCGCCGCCCGGGCGGGACTTGTCGCCGAGCAGCCCGCCGAAGAGGTTCAGCCACACCACGGCCGGCAGCAGCAGCGCGGCCACCGCAGAGGCGGAACGACGCCACAGCGCCCCGATCAGCAGTACGGGGATGAACAGGCCGAACCACGGCAGGAAGGTCTCCACCAGGCTGCCGAGGCCCCGGCGGTCCGTGATCTGCGCGTGCAGCAGCAGGATCAGGCCGAGCAGCAGCGCCAGCGCCGCGAGCACCAGGCCGCTTTTCCAGGGGCGCGGCCGGGAGGCTGCGCGTATCGCCCGGCGGATGCGCGCGCGCCAAGTCCCGGCGCCGGTATCCCGGCCGCCGGCGTCGCCCTGCCCGGGTTCCGCCGTGTCCACCTGCGTCATCGTCTGCCCTCGCCCACCGCCGATCGCTGCTGCATCCTATTGTGATCAACGGGTTGTCCGGGTGAGTTCTTGAATCCAGATCACCCAGGCACGCAGGTGGAGGCCGCCGAGATAGCCTCCCGGGTCCTGTCGTAGCGGATTGCGATGCCTCGGACGGCCTTGATGCCCCGTCTGCGCAGGTGGGTGCGACTGCCGCGGGACGAACAGGCCTTGTCCCCGGCGACGGCTTCGGGCCGCGTGCGCTTGCGGTCGGCGGCGGGGTGCGGGCCGTACTCGCCGATCGGCAGGTACGGCCCGATGAACTCCCACTCTTCGTCTGTCAGTGCACTTGCGTCACGCCAGACGATCTACCAGATCAGGCCTCGGAGCGAGGGCAAGCCCAACGGTGGCGACATTTGATCACTGACCGGCAGGACAAGCCCTAGATGATCGATTCCAAGGGGTCAGTGGTCGTACGCGGTTAGGGATCGCATGATCGGTTGGCCGGTGTGCCAGTTGTGCCATATCGCGGCGGTCAGGGCCAGGACACGTTGCAGGATCCGGACGGCGACGCCGGTGATGGTGCGGCCGCCGTGTTGTTCGAGGTTGAGTTGGCTTTTGAAGGTCTGGTTGACCGATTCGATGCTCTGCCGTACGGCCCGCAGCAGGCCACGGCCAAGGCGTGCCGGTTCGGTGCGGTACGCGGGTCGCACGAGGGTGATACCGCTGTCGTTGAGCCAGGCTTCGGTGTCACGGTCGCGGTAGCCCTTGCCGTGCACGGTGGTGACCAGGTACAGCCGCAGACCCCAGACCAGCCGGGAGTGCGAGGCGCAGTAGCCGTAGCCGGCCCAACCGGCCAGGTCGGAGCGTAGGACCGTCTCCCGGGACGTGCCGCACGGCACCGGGGTGGAGCCGGCGATCCGGATCGGGTGCTGCCACCGGTCGGTGTCGATGGCCAGGACCGCGGCGACAGGGGCCAACTGGGTGCTCAGACGCCGCAGGCGCTTGTTGTAGCCGGCGATCCCGACCTTCGGCCGCCACGGGATGAGCTGCGGGCACGCCTTCAACTCGTCGTCGATCCTGACGGACAGTGCGGTCGCGAGGGTGTCCAGATCGACGTGCGCGTGGCCTCCATGGTCTCGTTGCCTAGGCAACGCCGATCATGGATGCCCTCGTGCCTATTCGCTGCCCCACACCCCTTGGAATCGATCATCTAGGCCCGGACTACTGCCGCCCGGGGCAGTGGACCGACATCTGCGTGGCGACCGGGGCGCAGCGCCGCGTGCCGCTGCCCCGGGCCCGCGCCGTCACGAGCGGCGAGCGCGTCGGCCACCGCTCCGGTGGCGAACGCGTAGATGAACTTGTGCAACGCGCGATGGCGTTCTCCAGGATCTGGTCGTTGGTCAAGCGCAGCGCCGTGAACATCGTCGAAGCCCAGGCGCCGCGCAGCCCGGCCTGCGCCATGACGCTGCGCAACACCCCGACCAGCGCGCCCTGTCCGTAGTGCATCGCCAGGTTCTGCCACCGCGGCTGCTGTCCGGACGATTCCGGCAGTCCGGTCAGCCTGGCCAGCACACGGGCCGGCACGTAGGAGTCGGGACGGCCGGTCACCCGCTGTTCGACCTTCTCCGCGGCGGTCATCACCACCGCTCCGGCCAAACCGGCCGCCAGTCCTTGCCGCACCGCTCGCGTCAGCATGAGTCAGCCCTACCCGTGGGTCAGGCACTCACACCCGCGCATCGTCATCGGACCCTCGTCGAGGGCGGAGGCAGCATATGACCGACCAGATTCCCCCACTCCGACCGCTGTCCCCCGGCGGCCTGCCGGATCAACGCATGGGCAGCTGGCCGCCTACGGGGGCGGCCGGCTGACGCTTCGCGCCCTCTCGCCGTTCGTCCTTCGTGTGCTTACCGTCGCCGGGGTGCTGCGGCACCTCGAACGGGACGACGCGTCGACACCGGCCGGTACGCCACGAAGCGGCGTGGCTTCACGACTTCCCCGCTGTGCCACACAGGCACGGCACCCTCTCGACCCCTCCGTCGCCGCTCAGCCCTAGTACTCGCTTGCGCAGCCAGCTCGGCTGGTCGGGAAGGGCAGCAAGCGACTCCCACAAAGAGCGGCCCCGAAAGTCGAAGATCAGCCGATCCCGCCGGCCCAGGCCAACCGGGCCGCACGTCGGGCGTACGCGCGTTCGGGGACCGTTCGGAATTGTTCGAAGTCGTTCGGTGTCGTTGCCGGGATCACCGCCCCTACCGATGATGAGTGAGTTCGCGACGAGATAGCGCGAACGATGAGACGGAGGTGCACGTGAAGAGAGCATTTGCCATTACGGCGGCAGTCCTCGCCATTCTGCTGGGCGGACAGAGTCCCGCCCTGGCCGCAGATTTCGCGAAGCCGTTCGAGGACGACATCTCTACCTTCACCTATGATTCAGGCGGCGAGTCCTGTTCGGAGAGTTGGGCGCTCGTTCCGACCGTCGGATGGGTCATGACCGCAAAGGGCTGCTTCACCAGGTACGGCGACGTCTGGCGTATCCAGGACAGCTTCGCCGATGGAAGCCAGACCTTCATCTACTGGGAGAACTGGCTCAAGGACGGCTCCACGTGGCGGCCATACCGTCACGGCGAGTGCAACAACAATTTGAGCGCCCCGAGCTGGGGCAGGTGCAACAAGGATTATTACGAGTCCGCCAGCAACAATTACTACGGCGACAAGGGCAGCCGAATTCGTTTTCAGACCTGTCGTCGGTCCCCCGGCGACAACGTATGCACCCCCTCCACCATCGAGGAAGCGCCCTGGATCCAGAACAACAGCTGATCGCTAAGGTAGCAGCGAGTGCCGTACCGCGTGGCCAGACGGAGCGGTCGTGCCCCGAGCATGATCGAGAGTCGCCATACGTACGGCGTTCGCTGACGATCCGCTGACTCTCGAATGCCGCACGAGCTCTCGAGGACGGCCTGAGGCCGCCCACAGGGCAGTCCGTGAGCGCGCGACAGGGCGGCTTGGTGCTGGCGTCGGAAGATGGACCAGACCATGACGTCGGCGCTGTCCGTAGCCCGATGTCTACGAGAATCGACAGGCTTGAGCACACCTATCGATATATGCTGGGCGAAAGTCACCTTTGTGGAGGGAGACAGATGACCACGCGACGAATGAGTGCTCGGCTGGCAGGTATCGCGGTGCTCGCGGCGGCGGTGACCTACGTTGTGCCCACGACGCCGGCGTCGGCGGCCTGTGGGCAGGGCTGGTCGGACCGGAGCAGCCGTACAGCCGTGGTGACGGCAGACGGTGTCCGTTACCGTACCGGGCCGCACACGTCCTGCACCGCCTATGGCCAGGTGAATCGCGGGGTCACGGCGTACCTGGACTGCGCCACGGGCGGGGACACGGTCAACGGCATCGCCGTCTGGTGGCACGCGCGCTTCAGCACCGGTGGGTCCGGCTTCATCAGCGGGGCGTACCTCAACCCGTGGGTCCAGTACACCACCGAGAACTGCTGATCGGCCGATCGGCTGGGACCAGGGGGTCGCACTCGCGACGAACAACCTGGTCCCGGTCGATCGACGATTCGACGTGGGTCCGATCTTCACGGCGCGACAGGTTCTCGCCGCTAGGCCGTGCCTCCTTGGCAAGGTCGGCGATGCGACGAAGCAGGTCGTCGAAGACGGTCTCACGCGGCCCAACTCGGCCAACGCCTCGGTTGGATGGCTGGTCGGGGTGCATGGCACTGAATTCTTCTCGGTCGACGTCCGCCGCACGTCTGGTTCCTCACCTCCGCCTCACCCACCCACACCCCGGGTCGGTATAGCGTGGACCGTCATGGCCACCAGCGACGACGTGCGTCGGGAACTCGCCAGCCTCGCCGATCCACGTCGAGCCGAGGCATCGAGTCGCTTCCTCCAGATGGTCGCCGATGGGTACGGCGAGGGCGATCGGGCCCTCGGTGTCTCCGTGCCCGACCAGCGCAAGGTGGCCGGCCGGTACTGGCGCGACCTTTCACTGGCCGAGACAACGAGGCTGCTCACCGGCGGTGCGCACGAGGAGAGGTTGACCTCGCTGTTCATCCTGGTCCGAAAGTTCAACAAGGGCGACGAGCAGCAACGGGGCCAGGTCTTCGACACCATCCTGGCCAACACCGACCACATCAACAACTGGGACCTGGTGGACTCGTCCGCGCCGTACATCGTCGGCCCCTGGCTGATCGACAGGGACCGGAGCGTGCTGGATCGGTTGGCCGAGTCGAGCCTCGTGTGGGACCGGCGCATCGCCATCATGGCGACCTTCGCCTTCATCAAGGCCGGTGACTTCGAGTGGACCTTCCGACTCGGCGACCGGCTCCTGCACGACCCGCACGACCTCGTCCGGAAGGCGGTGGGCTGGATGCTGCGCGAGGTGGGCAACCGGGACAGAGCGGCGGAGGAGGAGTTCCTCGTCCGCCGCTACCGGGTCATGCCACGGGTCATGCTGCGATACGCGATCGAGAAGTTCGAACCGCAGCGTCGCCGCGAGTACCTCTCCGGCGCCCTCTAGTCGACTTGCCCGGCCGGTGGGATCGGGAAGTTCCGGTTGAAGACGTTGTCCGGGTCGTAGGTGGCCTTGATGGCGCGCAGCCGGCCAAGGGTGGGCTCGGGCCAGGCATCCAGCAGTCGGGCCGGATCGGTGTCGCTCTCGAAGCTGAGGTACATGCCGTCGAGGTGCGGGTACAGCTCGGCCCAGAGCTTGTCGAGCTGGGGCCTGCGGTCCGGGACGGTGGCGGCGAGCACCGAGAAGTTCTGCTCCCGGTGCGGGTACGCCGTCGCATCTCGGGCGACGTCGTTGACCGCCCCACCGACCGACCGGAACTGCATGATCATCACATCACCGGAATGGATCATGTTGTCCATGAGGTCGGCCGCCTGCGGTGTGACGTGGTGCAACAGCCCGCTGCGGGTGTCGTGCAGCCCTTGTCCCCGATGCTGATTGCCAGGCGGTACGACGATCGCCGGGTACGGCACGAGCTGCGCCTGCTGATCGAGAATCGGCCCGATCTCCAGGAACGGGCTCAGGGCGGACTGCGCCGCCTCGACGTCGTCACCGGCGTAGACGAGGGTGACCTGGGCCATCGGTGGGTTGCCACGGCGGCCGGGAAAGAGCGAGAGGAAGCTCGTCAACTCCCGTGGCGCGTCCTCGACGAGGTTGCCCCAACGGCGCAACAGCTGGGCGGTGTCGGTCGCGTCCGCGACCAGCTGCGCGTAGACGACGTTGCCGACCTCGTACGCCTCCAGCTCGAGCGCGGTGACCACACCGAAGTTCCCACCGGCGCCGCGGATGGCCCAGAACAGGTCGGGGTGCTGCTCCTCGTCGACGCGGAGCAGGCGGCCATCCGCGGTGACGATTTCGGCGGCGACGACGTGGTCGATGGTCAGACCGTGCTTGCGCGCCAGGTAGCCGACTCCGGCGGTGGTGGCGAGACCGCCGACGCCCACGTCACCGTAGTCGCCCGAGCTCATGGCCAGGCCGTACGGGGCGAGCGCCTGGGCCACGTCACCCCACCGGGCACCCGGCTCCAGCCGCACCCGACGGGTCGACCGGTCGAGCACCTCGACCTTGTTCATCCTCGACATGTCGATGACGACTCCCCCGTCGTTCGTCGACCGGCCGCTGATGCCGTGCCCGCCGCTGCGCACCGACAGGGGAACGTCCTGCGTCCGGGCGTACGACACGGCGTCGATCACTTCGGCGGCCGTCTGCGGCCGGATCACCAGGGCCGGCGATCCGTGCCAGCTGTAGGTGTGGCGGACGTCCTCGTACTCCGGGTCACCGGGCTCGACGGACCTGCTGGCCAGGGACGTGGGCAGCGCGTCGTAGTCGACGCCCGGATGCCGCTCGGCCAGCGCGACGCTCGGCCGGACCCGTCCGGTGCCGACCACACTCCCCGTGCGCTCCTTGGCGACCGCCTCCCGCAGCGCGGGGGCGATCTCCTGCCCGAGGGTCTGGATCAGGCGTGGGTCGTCGCGTCCGATCAGGAAGGTGCTGAACCCCTCCTCGAGGACGAGCGGAAGGAGTTGGTCGACCCACTGCTCGGCCGGCCCTTGCAGGAAACCGCGACTGCGCGACGAGACGTCTACCTTGAACAGGTTGAGCAGCCGTCGGATCTCCCGGGGCTCCCGGCCCGCGGCGATGGCCGCCTCGTCGATGAGCCGGTTGGCGGTCACCCGGTCCGGCGATCGCAGGTACTCCAGCGTCGGGAGCCAGCCGTTGGCCTTCTGGCCGGTCAGGGCCAGCATCTTCGGCTGGTACGCGCCGAGCCAGATGTCGATGTCGTGTGCCGGCGCGGGGCCGCGCTGCATGCCGGGAACCGGGTAGTACTCCCCGTCGCGCCGCAGTGGCCCGGCGGCGGTGTCGTCCCAGACGCCGCGCAGGATGTCGATCGCTTCCCGCAGCGCCGCGACCCCCTGCCCGGGGGTGAGCCGACGCGCTCCCATGCCCTCGATCCCGTCCCAGAACGCGCCAGCGCCGAGGCCCAGTTCGAAACGGCCGTGCGACAACCGGTCCAGGCTCGCGGCGGCCCGGGCCAGCACGGCCGGCGGGCGCAGCGGCAGACTGAGGACGTTGCCCGAGATCCGTAGCCGTTCGGTGCGGGCGGCAACCCAGCTCAGCAGGGTCCAGGTGTCGAGGAACTCCGCGTTGTAGGGGTGGTCCTGGAAGGTGGCGAGGTCCAGCCCGGCCGCCTCGGTCAGCTCGGCCAGCGCCACCACCCGGTCCGGGTCGTGCACGCTCGGTGTCAGGAACGACCCAAACCGGAGTTCGTGCCCGTAATCCGACATTGCTTTCACCATCCACACGATCGTTTGGTCAACTTATTATGTGCTGTGCCTATCGTTTGTCTGACAACATGTTCGCCGGGCCAATCATTCCTGGGTCGGCACGATGCTCCCTGATGATCAACATGCCGCCAACTAGCATCGGGATATGTCCGTGACCGACCCCTGCGAACTGCCGGCCGACCGCAAGCGCGGTTCGAACTTCGGCTGGTCTCTGGGCATGGTGCTGCGCCGCTGGCACGAGCACGTCGAGGAGCTACTCAAGGACGTGCCGCACGGCAGCCGGGGCTACCACATTCTGGCCGTCGTCGTCCATGACGAGGTGCCCACGCAGGGCGCCCTTGCCGCCCGTCTGGCCATCGACCGCAGCGTTCTGACGTACGTCATCGACGACCTGGAGGACGCCGGTCTCATCGAGCGCAAGCGTGATCCCCAGGACCGGCGGGCCTGGCGGATCGTGGCCACCGAACGCGGGCGTCAGACGCTCGCCGAGGCCGAGCGACGGGTCGCCCACGCTGAGGACCACGTGCTGGGCGGGCTGCCCGAGAAGCAGCGCGGTGTCTTTCGCGACCTCGCCTCCCGCGCCGCCGAGGCGATCCACGCCGCCGCACCGGCCACCGACCCCTGCGTGGCGGTGCAGAGCGTCCTCCCGCCGACCGACCAACCGGCCCAGTAACTCAGCCCCGCCGGATGGACGCCGCCTCGGCCTGGAGGGCGCCGTCGGCGTTCGGCGGCCTCGGCGCCACATGTTTCGGCACCGGTGTCCGCGGTCGCGCTCCGCGCCCAAACGGACTCGCCCCGTCCGCTACTGGGGCAAGCCCTGATAGTCGGCCTGCCCGGCGATCTGTCCGCCGTCACCGGCCACCTCGCTGCCCGTGACGAACTGCGAGTCGTCGCTGGCGAAGAAGAGCACGATCCTGGCGATGTCGTCGGGTTCACCAACCCGACCGAGCGCCACATTCCTGGTGTCGAAGGTGACACCGTTGGTCATTGGCGTGTTGATCTGGCCAGGATGGACGGCGTTCACTCGGATCCCGTGTGCACCCAGCTCCAGCGCGGCGGTCTTGGTCAGGCCACGGACCGCCCACTTGGAGACGACGTAGCCGGACATTCTCGGCACTCCCTGCAGGGCACCGACGGAGCCGATGTTGACGATCGAACCACCGCCAGCCCGCTTCATCGCCGGGACCACGGCCTGGATGCCATTGAAGACACCGATCAGGTTCACGTCCAGCGTGCGCTGCAGCCGTGCGACGTCCCAGTCCTCCAGTGCGGCGGGGTCGGCGATGCCGGCGTTGTTGACCAGAATGTCGACAGACCCGAACCGCGCCTCCGTGCGCTGGACGAGGGCCGCCCACTGATCCGGTGACCGGACGTCGAGTTCCTCGACCACGGCCGTCGGTCCGAGCTCCGCGGCGAGCGCGTCGGCCTCAGCGACCTTCACGTCGGCGATCACCACGTTCGCGCCCTCGCCCACCAGCCGGCGGACGGTGGCAGCGCCCATTCCCAGCGCGCCGCCGGTGACGACTGCTGTCTTTCCCCGTACGCGATCCATTGCGAATTCCTTTCTCCCACGCCAGGGGCGCGGGTGATCTCATTCGGCGAAGTCGGTGCCGCGGCTGACGGCTTCCCAGGTGGCCCGCTCGTCCTGCGTCTGCTTGGCGACGGCGTTGAGACGGTCCAGGGTCTCGTTGCCCATCGGCAGCCGGAGGGGCGTGTTCTCGGCGGCCAACGCGGTCAGGATCGCCTCCGCGATCTTCACCGGGTCGCCCGCCTCCTTGCCGCCGACCTCGTTCACGTGATCGCGCAGCTTGCGGACCGTGCCGTCGTACGCGGCGATGTGGGCCGACTCGCTGATCGCAGCCCCGGCGAAGTTGGTGCGCATCGGTCCCGGCTGCGGAATCAGCACCTTGATTCCGAGCGGGTTGACCTCCTGCGCGAGGGCGACGGAGAAGCCTTCCAGCGCGAACTTGCCCGCCGAATACGCGGACATCCCGGGGACTGACAACTGTCCGCCGAGACTGCTGACCTGGACGATCGCGCCTCCTGCCTGCTTACGCATGTGCGGCAGGACCGCTCTGGTCAGGGCTGCGGGGCCGAAGAAGATCAGCTCCATGAGGGACCGGATCTCGGCGTCGGTGGTCTCCTCCACCGCACCGATGTGACCCCGCCCTGCGGCGTTGACGAGCACGTCGATCCGACCGTACTGGCCAACGACCTCATCGACGGCCGCAGCGACCCGCTGCGGGTCTGTCACGTCGAGTTCCAGGGTGCGGGAGCGGTCCGGGAAGGCGGCGACAACTTCCTCAGCCCCCGCCGTACGGCGATCGCTCAACACCACGGTGTCCCCGGCGGCGAGCGCCGCCCGGGCGATTTCCCGACCGAGGCCGGAGCCTGCTCCGGTGACGAGCCAGATGCGTTCCATGACAACGATCCTTTCTAGGAGCCCTCCGCATGGTGTGGAGGGCGCTTGGTGGCACCCCCGAAACGACCGGGAGTGCGGGCGCCGTGGCCAAACGTAGTCATCACAAGGTGATGCGTCACCCTTTTGTGGCTGGTGACACATCACCTAGTTGACCCAAAGAATGGCCACCCTGAGCGGAGTCCGACCGAGGAGATGTCGCGACGCCTTCGGGCTGGTTATCCGTACCGCAGGATGGGAAACGTGCCCAGATGTCCCGTATTCGGCGACCGGCGTACGGGGCCAGCTCGGTCGGGGAGGAAGGTGACGTGGCATCCAGTTCAGAGCAAAGCGATCACCTGCCGCGTTCCTCGGAACAACGATTAAATGACACGTCACCCTAATGGCACGGGGCTGGAACCGTCACCTCAGTCCTCGAGGGGTTCGTCCTCGAGGTTGTCCAGCACGGCCTCGGACACGACGGCCAGGGTGTCGAGTTGACGGGGACTGAGAACGTCCAGGAAGAGTTGACGCACGTACCGAAGGTGCAGAGGGGTGGCCCTGTCGATCACCGATCGCCCCTCCTCGGTAAGGGCCACGTCAGTGCCACGACGGTCCTCGGTGCAGCTCTGGCGCTCCACCAGCCCGCGTCGGATCATGCGCGAAATCTGGTGGATGAGACGGGTCTTCTCCCACCTGAGGGCTTCCCGCAGTTCAAAGACCCGCATCGGCCCGTCCGGCGCGCGGCGCAGGGTGCTCAGAACGGCGAAATCCGCAAGCGAGATCCCCGCCTCCCGGAGCAACTGGCGGTTCAGGTGACGCCGAACATCCTCCTGCATCGTCAGGAAGCCGAACCACGCACGCTGCTC
This sequence comes from Micromonospora sp. NPDC050276, assembly GCF_044459545.1. Lineage (NCBI taxonomy): Bacteria > Bacillati > Actinomycetota > Actinomycetes > Micromonosporales > Micromonosporaceae > Micromonospora > Micromonospora sp. NPDC050276. Next base: position 33,477 of record NZ_JBITJA010000014.1, read on the forward strand.
ACGGGCATTCAGCCGCTCAGGCTCACTCACCCCTCAACGCTACCGTCCGGATGACCCGGACAAGACGCACCCGGTGGCCAGCCGGGCAGCACAACAGGGCTACCGGATGCGACCCGGCGCTCACGCGGGGGCCGACCGCGACGACGAGTCGCCGAGCCAGGGTGTCAGCAGCGCCATGGTCCGCCGGTGGAGGTCGTCCTGGAAGCTCGGCACGCGGGCCTGCTCGGCCGGCTCGGCGACCCGCCCCTCGTCCAGGTAGGCGCCACTGGGCACAGCCGGATCGACGGCGGCGTGGATGAGGTTCGCGGCACCGTGCGACGCGTCCTGACCCTGAATCGCGAACATCGCGTGCAGCAGACGGGTGCTGACCACCCCCGGGTGGACGCTGACGATGCCGGGTCGGTAGTACCTGGCCTGCCGCGCAGCGTGGGCCACCAGGGCAAGCTTGGACCGGGCGTACGCGGCGGCCGGCTCGTAGCCGTGCCGAAACTGCAGGTCGTCGAGGTCGAGGCGGGCGGATAGATGGGTCGCCGACGACACGTGCACCACCCGTCCCCCAGCCGGAACATACGGCAGGAGCCGCTCGGTGAGCAGGACAGCTGCCAGATAGTTGGTCTGCAGCGTCGCTTCATAACCATCCGTGCTGCACCGACGGCTCCTGGCACCGGGGCGGCCCGCGTTGTTGATGAGGATGTCGACCCGCTCGGCCGCCTCCGCCACCATACGGCTCAGGGCGACGACATCGTCGAGTCGGTCGAAGTCGGCCTGGGCGTACACCAGTTCGGCCCGACCGATGCCTCGAAGCTCGTCGATCAGCGGCTGCACGGCCGACTGTGGCTCTGGCCCATGCAGCAACAACCGTTCGGCGGAGGTGGCGATGCGCCGTGCCGCCGCCGCACCGATCCCGCTGGTCCCTCCGGTGAGCACGACGGTTCCCGACATCTGATCGGCCACTCCTGATCGCCCTCCCAACCCGCGACGCCCGTCCTGACATCATCAGGTCGGGGGCGCTCACGTGCGGGGTGATTCGACGATGCCGCACACCGGGCCGACGGCGAGCCGTACGAAGAAGCGTCAGCGCTTGCGGCCCACTCCGCCGAACGCGTCGATGTCGGCGGGCGTGTCGACCGCGTCGTCGCGTCGCCACTGCGGGCACGGCACGACGCCGGGCTCGACCAGCTCCAGACCGTCGAAGAAGCCGGCGATCTCGTCGGGCGAGCGCAGGGTGTACGGCGTCGCCCCGCTGTCGTTGTAGTCGTCCTGCGCCTGCCGCATCTCGGCGCTGATCAGGCTCGTGCCGTCGTTGAGGGAGAGGTAGCTGCCGCTGGGCAGCGCCGCCAGCAGCCGCCGCGTGATGGACCGGGCCGTCTCGTAGTCGGGCACGTGGCCCATGACGCCGCTGAGAATGAGACCGATCGGCTGCTCGAAGTCGAGCGTCTTGCCTGCCTCGGCGATCACCGAGGCCGGGTCGTGTAGGTCGCCGTCGATGTAGGCGGTCCTGCCCTCGGCCGTGCCGATCAGCAATGCGCGGGCGTGCACCAGCACCAGCGGGTCGCTGTCGACGTAGACGATCCGCGCGTCCGGCGCGATCCGTTGCGCCACCTCGTGGGTGTTGTTGGCGGTCGGCAGCCCGGTGCCGACGTCGAGGAACTGGCGGACGCCCGCGTCGGCGGTGAGGAACATGATCGAGCGGACCAGGAACTGTCGGGACGCCCGCGCGACATCGACGACGCCGGGGAAGACCTGGCGATACTGGTCTCCTGCCTCGCGGTCGACCGCGAAGTTGTCCTTGCCGCCGAGCCAGTAGTTCCAGATCCGCGCCGAATGCGGGACCGACGTGTCGATCTTCTGCTGCGTACCAGCCTCACCAGCCTCGGATTGGCCGGCCGTCGGCGATTCCATGGTCACGACGAACCCCCATATCGAACGCGTACGCGACGTCATCGCGGGACAGCCCAGTCAAGGAAGTGACCTCCCGTGACCGTGCCACGGTATAGAAGACCTGGCATCCACACCACACCCGGTCACTCCACAACGGACCGAGCCCGGTTGACCCGGTCGTCATGCTGGAACCGCCAGCCCTCGTTTCCGCACCACCTGAGGAGGACCCATGCGAAGGCCGGTCAAGACCGCGGCAGTCCTCTTCGGGCTGGGCGTCGGTGTCGCGGTCGGTCCATCCCTCGGGCTGGCCGCGGTCTGGTCCGGAGCCGCGGTCGCCGCACTCGGCATCGGGCTCTACCTGATCGGTAGGGCAGGGTCCGATCTGGTGGGGGACGGCCTGGCCAACCGTGACGAGCTGGCCGGCGACCGAACGGCGACGGGCACAGCGGGCGTCACCGAACGACAGCGGCCGAACGCCGACAGACCCACATTCGCCCACCTGGGACCCCGGGTGGAGCAGATCCTCCAAATCGCCGAGGAGCAGGCCGACGACCTTCTCAGGGCTGCGAAGCTCGACGCCGAGCAGACGGTGAGCGCCGCGCGCCGGGAGGCGGAGGCAATCCTGAACCGGGCGCACGAACAGGCAGCCGGCAGCACCGGCACCGTCCGGCAGGTCCCTCCCGCGAGGGAGTGACGTCCCCTGGCAGCGGGGTACGGCACCCGCGGGACGCCGGGAGGATCGGGTGCATGACGACATCGGCATCGATCGTCGGTCGGAGCGTCCACGGCCTGACGTACGCAATGCTCGGCTGGGCCGTGGCATACGGGGGCGTACGTCTGGCCTGGACGGTCGGCGATGCTCCGGAGTTCGGGCGGCTCGGGTTGGACCTGCTCGCTTTCACCGGGTGGCGGTCGGTGGCGTTGTGCGCGGCCGCAGGACTGCTGGCGATTGCCCTGGACCGGGTGGCGACGTGGCGGCCGGCACTTGCCGGGGCCGCCTGGGCGGTCGCCGGGGCGCTCGTCGCGGCGGCCGCGATCCTGCTGCCGGAGCTGGTGGGTTTCCTGCTGTTCACCGTCGGCCCCAACTTCGACCTGGTGGCGTTCGTCAGTCGGCTCGGTTGTGTCACCGGAGCGGTCCTGCTCGCTCTGGCCACCGCGCGCTATCAGCGGCGCACCCGGGGCGACTGTCCGGCCTGCTGCCGTACCGGACAACCGGGTGCACGACGCTCAGCCTCCGCGCGCTGGGCACTCTGGGCGGCGTACGCCACGGTAGCCGGCCTCGTGACCCGCTTCGCGGCCCAGTTCGTGGTGGGGTTCGACCGCCTTGACCGAACCGCCGCCCTGACCGGGTTGGAGATCGGTCTGGTGTTGGCGGGAGTGCTGCTGCCGTTGGCGCTGGTGCACCGCTGGGGTGAGGTCTGGCCGGGTTGGGTGCCGCTGCTCGCCGGTCACGCGATTCCTCGTCCGCTGCTGCTGGTGCCCGGCTTCGGGCTCGGCGCGGGCATCGTGGCCTACTTCGGTATGGGGATCGTGCAGGTGACGTCGGGCTCGTACAGCGAGTTCTCCGACGCGTTCCTGTGGGTGGCGATGTCGGCGTACCTCGTCATGGGGCTGGGCCTGCTCGTCGCGTCCGCCGACTACCACCTGCGCACTCGAAGGCAATGCGGCACCTGCGGGCGGTGACCTCACCTCGCAGAACGCCAACGCCGCCAGCCATCCACCGTGGCTCGTCCAGCGCCGCGGGTGCCCCAGCCACACGCTGGGGCACCCGCTCGGCAGCGGGCGCGTGTTCCGCCCCATGATCACCATCGGGCAGCGCGCGCCGACTCCCTCTCCCGGGTCCTCCGCAACCGGTGCGGAGACGGGGACGGATCGGCGGCGACGGTTACTTCCCGCCGTGGTACCGGCCTTCGACGTAGACGAGCGCGTCGCCAACGGCCCGCTCGGCACCGCTCGGGTGGTTGACCAGCGTGCCCTCGGCGGCCATGGCGGTAGAGCCGCCGCCGTCGAGGTTGACCGCGTCGGTCATACCGAGTGCCTGGGCGACGGCGGCCGTCTCGTCCAGTGTGGTGCCGACGCTCGTGGTCTGTCGGCCGTCGATGGTCGCGAGCACGACCTTCCCCTCCCGGGTGGTGCCGGCGATGGTACGTGGGTTGCGCGCGAAGAAGCTGTCCGATCCGCCGTCGGGCACGACGATCTGACCGTCCGCCGTCAACCGGTACCGCCCGTTCACGCCAAACAGGCCGGGGCGCAGCGGGAGTCGCCGCCCCTGCTGGTCGGCAAGGGTCGAGGTCAGGTCCAGGCATCCCCGGCCGGCCACCTTGAGCAGCGCGCCCGCGTCCCGCCCGGTGGCCTGCAACGAGGTCTGGCCCGCGGCGAGGGTGGTGCCGCGGCTCGTCGCGGTCCGCACCACGCAGCCGAGCCGATTGAGGACGACCTCCACGCCGAGGCCCGTCGGAGTGGCCGAGTCGAACTCGGAGGTGAACTGGACGACGTCACCTGGTTCGGTACACGCACTCTGGTCGGTCAGGGCGGTACAGCCGGCTGGGATGACCGGCGGGTGGTTGATGAACTCCAGTGGCAGTACCGCGCGGGTCTGCCGGTTTCGGACGCTGCCCGACCAGGTGAGCTTTCCGGTGAGTGCGCGGTTGTTGTTGGCGTCGACGACGAAGTTGACTTCGCCGGGCTCGGTGGTGGGTTCACTGAGCAGCTTCCCGCCGTACAGGCCCAGGCCCACCGGGTCACCGGGGTAGAGCGGACTGGCGGTGAAGGTGAAGAACGAGGCATTGACGCCGGCCAGGGCGCCGGCGTCACGAACGAGATCGGTGGTCTTCTCGACCTGGCCGAGGTTCGGGCCGTACGTCGCCTTCAGGTGCCCGCGGGCCCGACGCGGGTCGATGGTGAGCACGTTGACCACCCACGGGCCTCGACTGGTGGTGTTGATCTGGTCGGATGGCGCGGGCTCGGTGCCACGGACGATGCGGGTCAGGGTCACACCGTCGGCCAGGGCCCGGCTGGTGGTGACCTCCGTCAGGTCGGCATCGCCGATTGGCAGGATGCCGCCGGCGGCGTCGGCGCGGGCACCCGGAACGACACCAAGCGCCACCGCGGCCAGCGTGGCGGCAGCGAGCGCACCGGCGCGGCGCAATCCGGACAGTCCAGCAGTGGAAACAGTCATGCCCTGAGCCTTGCGAGGGAAGAGAAGCACGCATCGGACAGAACCTGACAGCTAGCCGAATTTCGGTGAAATGACGTGCGGACCACTGGACCGACAGGTGCGGGATCAGTCAGCGCCCGAGAGGGCGTTGGTGGCCCCCGTCGGCGGTGCCGTGCTCTGGCGCACCACGAGCTTGGGGACAACTAGTGGCAGGCGCTGCGGCACCGTGTCGTCGATGGCCTGGGTGACGGCCGTGATGGCCCGTCGACCGACGGCGTCGAAATCCTGCTGGATCGTCGTCAACGGCGGGATGAGGTAGGGCGCTTCGGGGACGTCGTCGAATCCGACGACGGAGACGTCCTGTGGCACCCGCCGGCCGCGTTCGTGCAGCGCGCGCAGCACGCCGATGGCCATCTGGTCGTTGGCGGCGAACACCGCCGTCGTGGCACGCATCGCCCTGATCCGCAGCCCGGCGGCGTAGCCGCTGGGCGCTCGCCAGTCGCCCTCGACCGGCTCCGGCGGGCGCAGGCCCGCCGCGTTCATCGCCTGACGCCAACCTTCGAGGCGGGCGCGGGCCTCCGCCCAGTTGAGCGGGCCGCTCACGTGCACGATCTCCCGATGCCCCAGGTCGAGGAGGTGTTCGGTGGCCATCCGGGCGCCGAGCACCTGGTCGACGCCGACGGTCACGCTGGCCCTGGACAGATCGCCCTCCACGACGACGAAGGGCACGCCCGAGCGTGTCATCCGCACCACCTCGAGCGCCTCGTCGTTGCCGGCGATCATCACGACGCCCTCGACGCCGACGCGCATGAGGTGTTCGGTGGCGTCGCTGAGCGCCCGTACCGTCACCTCGGAAAGGCTCACCGAGGTGGCGAAGTAGCCGGCCGCGCGGGCGGCGTCCTCGACGCTGCGATGGATGCTCGTCGGACCGAACAGTGTCCTGGCCGTGCCGATGATGCCGATCATCCCGGACCGTCCGCGAACCAGCGCACGGGCGGCCGTGTTGGGGCGGTAGTCGAGTCGTCGAATGGCCTCGAGGACCCGCTCCCGCGTCTCGCGCCTGATGCTGGGCGCACCGTTGATGACCCGGGACACCGTCTGGTGTGACACGCCCGCGAGGCGAGCGACATCGGCCATGACCGGTGGCCGGTCGGCCGCTGTCACAGCGGCCCTTGCGGGAACTCGCACTGGCGGCCCGTCCGTTCTTCCATGGGATCAGTTCCTCGTGGGCCTCGTCCGTCCGTGGCCGTCAGTGTGAGTGACGGGGCACCGCGCTGCCGCTGCCACCGACGAGAAAGTCCAGGTCCGCGCCGCTGTCGGCCTGCAAAACGTGTTCGCTGTACAGCCGCACCCAACCCCGGTGGGCCACCGGCTTCGGCGGCTGCCAGGTGGAGCGGCGCTGGGCGAGTTCCGCGTCGTCGACCAGCAGGTCCAGGCGGCGCGTCGGAACATCGACGGAGACCAGGTCACCGGTGCGTACCAGGGCGAGCGGGCCACCGACGGACGCCTCCGGTGCCACGTGCAGGATGCAGGTGCCGTACCCGGTGCCGCTCATGCGCGCGTCGGAGATGCGCACCATGTCCGTGATGCCATCGGCGAGCAACCGCCGTGGCATGGGCACGTTGCCCACCTCCGGGAAGCCGGGGTAGCCCCGTGGTCCGGCGTTACGGACGACGATCACCGTGTCGGGGGTGACGTCGAGGTCCGGGTCGTCGGCGGCGACGACGTAGTCCTCGATCCGGTCGAAGACGAGTGCCGGGCCGGTGTGCGTGAGGAGCTGGGCGGAGGCGGCGGAGACCTTCAGCACCGCCCCGGACGGCGCGAGCGACCCGCGCAGCACCACGGTGCCCGAACCGACGGGCTGGAACGGCTCCTCCAGGGTGCCGATGACGTCCCGGTTCCAGCACTGGGCGCCCCCGACGTTGTCCGCCACACTCCTGCCGCTGACGGTGACGTGGTCCATGTGCAGCAGCGGGGCGAGCTCCTTCATCACCACCGGCAGGCCGCCCGCGTAGGCGAAGTCCTCCATCAGGTACGCCCCGGACGGCATGAGGTTGACCAGCATGGGCACGTCGGCGGTGAGGGTGTCGAAGTCCTCCAACGACAGGGGGACGCCGAGGCGTCCGGCGATGGCGAGCAGGTGGACGACCGCGTTGGTGGACCCGCCGATCGCGGCGTTGACCCGGATGGCGTTCTCGAACGCCTGCCTGGTGAGCACCGAGGACAGCCGTTGGTCCTGTTCGACCATGGCGACGATCCGCCGTCCGGCGGCCTGCGCGAGCGCGTACCGCCGGGAGTCGACCGCCGGCACAGCGGCGGCCCCCGGCAGTTGCACGCCCAGCGCCTCGGTCACGCAGGCCATCGTGGAGGCCGTGCCCATGGTCATGCAGTGACCCCGGCTGCGGGACATGCCGACCTCCGCCTCGGAGCAGTCGGCCGCGGTCATCCGCCCGGCCCGCATCTCCTCGGTGAAACGCCAGACCACCGTGCCCGAGCCGATGTCCTGGCCCCGGAACTTGCCGTTGAGCATCGGACCGCCGGTCATCATCAGGGTCGGCAGGTCGACGCTCGCCGCTCCCATCAGCAGGCCGGGTGTGGTCTTGTCGCAGCCGGAGAGCAGGACCACGCCGTCGAGCGGGTTGGCGCGAACCGACTCCTCCAACTCCATCGCCAGCAGATTGCGGTAGAGCATGGTCGTGGGTCGCATCAGCGGCTCACCCAGGCTCATCGCCGGGAACTCCAGCGGCAGGCCGCCGCTCTCCCACACGCCCCGCTTGACCGACTCGGCCAGGTCCCGTAGGTGGGCGTTGCAGGGGGTCAGCTCCGACCAGGTGGTGGCGATGCCGATCACCGGACGACCGTCGAAGACGTCGTCCGCGAACCCCTGGTTGCGCATCCAGGACCGATGGATGAACCCGTTGCGGCCCTCCGCACCGAACCACTGCCCGCTGCGCGGCGCTCGATCCGTCGTCGACATCAGCACACCTTCCTGTCATCCGTCCGGCCGCGTCCTCTGCGGCGATCAATGCGTGTGGTGGATTGGTTACGGGCTAGCGGAGACCTCCGACCGACAGCCCGCCGCGCCAGTGTCGTTGCAGGCTGAAGAACGCGATGATCAGCGGGATCACGGACAGCAGCGAGCCCAGGATGATGAGGCTCCACAGCGAGGTGGTTCCCGCGTTGTTGGCGGACGCGATCCCCTGCCAGAGGCCGAGGCCGACGGTCACCGGGAAGAGCCGGTTGTCGGAGAGCATGGCCAGCGGCAGGAAGTAGTTGTTCCAGGACGCCACCGCCGACAGGAGCAGCACGGTGACCACCGCGGGACGCATCAGCGGAAGAGCGATCTGAATGAACGTCCGTAGCTCTCCCGCACCGTCGACCCGCGCCGCGTCCAGAAGCTCGTCGGGCACCGCGTCGCGCGCGTACACGTGCATCAGGTAGACGCCGAACGGGTTGAGCAGCGACGGGAGGATCACCGCCCACACCGTGTTGGTCAGGCCGAGCCGGGAGAACATGATGAAGGTCGGGATGACCAGAGCGGTGGCCGGCACCATCAACGCGCCGAGCACGATGGCGAAGCTGAAGCGTCGGGCGGCGAACCGGTACTTGGCGAACCCGTAGCCGGCCATGACCGCCAGGACCGTGGCGCCGATTCCGCCGGCGATGGCGTACAGCGTGGAGTTGAGGATCCACCGGAGGTAGATGCCACCGTCGTAGGTGAAGAGCTGCCGGAGGTTGCCGAGGTAGTCGATCTGGTCGGTGAACCAGAGGGTGTTACCACCGCCGAACAGGCCCGGCGCGTCCTTCGAGCTGTTGACGATGACCCACCAGAACGGTACGAGGAAGTAGATCACCAGGAAGCCGAGGAGGATCTGCAGAGGGAGGTAGCGCTGCGGTCGGCGGGCGCCTGCGCGGACGCTGGTGTGCTCGGTCATCAGAGGAAACTCCTCCGCTTGCGGGTGAAGAACAGGAAGGCGTACACGCAGATGAACACGATCCCGCCGAGGGCGAAGGAGATGGCGGACCCGTAGTTGAAGTTGGCGAGAGAGAACGCCTGTTGGTACGCGTACATGTTGGGGGTGAAGTCCGACCCGATCGTGCCCGCGGCGAGGTATCGCAGGATCTGCGGTTCGTTGAAGAACTGCAGGGTGCCGATGAGCGAGAAGACCAGGATCAGGATCAGCGCCGGCGCGATCAGCGGGATCTTGATCCGCGTCGCGACCTGCCACCGCCCGGCGCCGTCCATCCGGGCCGCCTCGTAGAGCGTCGGATCGACGCCCTGCAACGCCGCGTACAGGATGATCATGTAGTAGCCGGCCCACTGCCAGGTGACCACGTTGAGCAGGCCGTAGAAGATCAGGTCGCTGCTCAGGAAGTCGGGTGCGGTGGCGCCGAACAGCCCGAAGATGTCGGTGAGCGGGCCGAATCCCTTGCTGTAGAGGAACCCCCACATCACCGCTCCGATGACGGTCGGGATCGCGTACGGAAGAAAGATCATGAGGCGGGAGAAGCGCGCGAACACTGTGGTCACCGAGTCCAGGATCAGAGCCATCACGAGCGCGATGATGATCTGCACCGGGATCGAGACGAGCGAGAATCGGATGACGAACCACGCCCCGGACAGGAAGCTCGGGTCGGTGAACGCCTTCACGTAGTTGTCGAAGAGAACGAAGCTGGTACCGCCGATCAGCTTCTTCTGGAAGAGACTGAGGTACAACGCGTACGCCAGCGGCGCGATGAGGAACGCCAGGAACACCACCCCGAACGGCCCGACGAAGAGCCACCCCATCAGGTGTTCGCGGAGGTGCACCTTGCCACGGATCTTGCGCGTCTCATGCTGAGGACGCGGTGCGCGCTTCTCGGTCAGGAGTGTCATCTTGGTCTCCGGGACGTGGACGCTGGGGGTGGAGGGTGGGCCGCCCAGTGCCGGCGCGGCCCACCCGTCCGGTCACTGAACGGTGAAACCTTGTTCCTTGGCGTACTTCGCCACGTCCTCCTGGACCCGGTCAGCAGCCTGTGAACCGGTGACCGAGCCTTTGATGATCTCGCTGACCTGTTTCGTCATGGCGTCGAGGTAGTACTGACCGAAGGGGGCGTACGCGACGCCCTTGTAGGCGTCGGCGGCGGGAAGGTAGACCTCCTTGTTCGCCTGCTGACCGTCGAAGAACGCCACCTTCAGGTCGGCGAACGCGGGGTCCTTGAGCGCCGTGAGGTTCAGCGGGAAGATGATCTGGTTGGTCCAGCCGTCGGTGAGCGACTCCTTGTCGGCGTAGAGCCCGTAGGCGGCCTTCGCCGCCAGCTCCGGCTTCTTCGCCTGCTTGGTCACCGAGAAGGCCGACCCACCCCAGTTCACCTGCACCGGGTTGGCCGGATCCCACTGCGGCAGCGGCGCCACCGCGAACTTGCCGGTGTCCTGCCCCTTACCCACGCCCGCGCCGGTGAGGTAGCCGGGCGCCCACGCCGCCGAGATGTACGTCGCGTAGTTCCCGTTGATCACGCCGGAGATGTACTCCGGGGTGAACTGGTCCTGCGTACCGACCAGCCCCTTCTTGGCCAGGCCGCCCCAGTAGTCCAGCACGTCCTTGGACGCCTGGTCGTTGAGCTTCACACCGATCGCCTTCGGCTGCGCGGGGTCGTAGGTGAAGGGCGTGGCACCCTTCTGGATCTGCAGCGCCATCAGGACCGCAGGAACGTTCGCGCCGAGGTCACCGAAGAGCGGACCACCGGCGTCCTTCACCTTCTGCGCGGTCTGCTCGTACTCGGCCCAGGTCTTCGGCGGAGTGACCTTGTACTTCTCGAAGATGTCCTTCCGGTAGATCATGCCCATCGGGCCGCCGTCGACCGGGACGCCGTAGACCTTGTCACCGACCGACACGTCCTTCCAGGCGCCCTCGCTGTAGTTGGCCTTCACCGCGTCGTAGCCGTACTGCTTGATGTCGACGAGCGCGCCCTGGATCTGGAAGGTCGGGATCCGGTCCGCCTCGACCATGATCACATCAGGGGCCCCGGTGCCCGCCGAGATGGCGGTCTGGAACTTGTCGTACTCGTCGCCACCCTGGCCGACGTTGGTCCAGCAGACCTGCACGTCATCGTGCTGCTTGTTGAAGTTGTCGACGACGAGCTGCATGTTGGGGTACCAGCCCCACATCGTCACGACCGGCACGTTCTGCTTGGTGATGGTGTTCGTGCAGTTGCTCGCGTCGCTGCCACCCTCGTCGGACGAGCAGGCGACGAGGCCACTCCCCGCCACGAGCATGGCTACCGTGGCGAGTATCCGTCTTCTCTTCATTGAGATGGTTCCCTTCGGCGATGGCGGTGCACAGCATCCATACGCTGGCGGCCGCCACCGGGGCAGGAATCCCTGCTCCCGGTGGCGTCGCCGGCGAAGGCTCCTAGCGCTTGAACAGGCGCGGCGCCAGGTCGATGAGGTTCTTCTGCCACACGTCCCAGCCGTGCGGCCCGGGGGTCACCCCGTCGAACTCGTAGCGGATACCGAGGTTGTTCAACGTGGTCAGTGACGCCATGAAGCTCGGGTACACGAAGTCGGTCCGGTCACCGACGTACAGGCGCAGCATCGTGGTGCCGTTGTTGATCGCCTCGACGTCGACGCCGGTGCCGCTGCCGAACCCGGCCGACAGGGCTGCCACGTAGGCGAACTCGCCCGGGTAGGCGCGCAGCACACCCAGCGCCTGCCCGCCGCCCATCGACAGGCCGGCGAGGGCCTGCTGCGACGGATCGCTGGAGATGTGGTAGCGGGCACGGGCCGTCGGAACGATGTTCTCCCGCAGCTCCTGGTTGAAGTTCGACGAGTTGCCGTTGCCCATCACCACCACCATCGGCGTGAGGTCGCCGTCGAGGAACTGATGGTCGAGGATCTGCTTGGCGCGGCCCATTTCTACCCAGTCCGTGTAGCTCTGGCCGCTGCCGTGCTGGAGATAGAGAACGGGGTACGGCTGCGCCCGGCCCGGGTCGTACCCCGGTGGGGTCCACACCAGCGCGGTCCGGTCCTGGCCGGCCACCGTGCTCGGGTAGGTCATGCTCTCGACCTTCCCGCCGCGACCGGCGGGCACGTCCGAGAGCAGTCGGGCACCCGGCCCCGGGATGAGGAAGGTGCTCCACATCGGTTCGGAGGTGACTCTCGTCGGGTTCGAGGCGTCCTTGACCGCGACCCGGTCCACGATCAGCCGGTAGTAGTAGAACCAGGGCTTCAGCGGACCCACGGTCGCCCGCCAGCGGTCGCCGTCGCGGGTCAGCGGCAGACGCAGCCAACTACCGCCCGGCGCCACGTTCGCCCAGACCGTGACGTGCTGGGCGTCCTTGAACGCGGTGGTGGTCTCGAAGGTGACGAACCCGTCCTCGGTGACGAAGGGCGTCGGGGTGGTGCCGGCCGGCGGTGGAGCGAACTCCCCCTTCAGCCGCTGGTGACCGGGGCTGGGCCCGTCGTCCCGCACGGGCCCGAACAGTCGCGGCAGGAAGTCGACGAGGTTCTCCTGCCAGGTGGTCCAGTTCGCCCCACCGTCCGGGTTGACGCCGTCGAACTCGAACCGGACGTCGGCGCGGCCCAACGCCTTCATCAAGCGGTAGGTGGGGTTGTACGCGGGATCGGTCACGTTCCCCGTGTACAGCCGCAGCATCTTGACGCCACGGTTGATCGCCTTGGCGCCCTTCCGGTCGATAGCCGGGGCCGAGGTGCCCGAGAACCAGCCGACGTAGCCGAACTGACCCGGCTTGGTGAGCGCGCCGCGTACCGCCTCGGTCGCGCCGTCGGACACACCCGCGATCGCCTGGTGGGCCGGGTCGCGAAGGACCCGGTAGTTGTCGGCGACCGCCTTGCGGAGGTCCGTCAACTGCTTGTCGTCCGAGCCGTTCGCATCGTTGATCACCACCACCATCGGCCGGATGGCGCCAGCGGCCGAGAGGTTGTCGAGGATCTGCTTGGATCGACCGAGGTCGAGCCAGTCGGTGGCGGCCACCCCGTCACCCGACTGCAGGAAGAGCGCGGGGTAACCCTTCGCGCCCTTGGCCGCGTATCCCGGCGGGGTCCAGACCAGAGCCGACCGCTGACCGTTCCTGGTGCGGTAGGTCAGCGTCTCGATCGCTCCACCGGAGCCGGGCTGGGCGTCGACCAGCCACCGCGCCGAGTCGCCCGCGACGAGGAACGTGCTCCGCAGCGGGTTGGACGCGACGCTGGTGCTGTTCGTCGGGTCCTTGATGGTCTTGGTGTCGTCGGCGGTGAGCTGGTATTGGTACAGCCCGGGCTCCAGTGCGCCGAGAACACCCGACCACACGTCGCCCCGGCGAGTCAGACCGAATTCCGACCAGGAGGCGGACGGGCCGAAGTTGCCTTCGACGACGACCTGCGAGACGGTGCCCAGCTTTTCCTGGACGTACGCGGCCGGAACGGCGAACGAGGCGTAGCGGTCCGCCGAGACGCTCAGCCACGGCGTGTCCGCCGCCGCTGGTTGCGGCGCGAGCAGGGCCGCTGCCATGGCGATGACTCCGGCGGTGAACGCTGCCGAGAGCCGGCGTACGCCTGAACGGCGTAAGCGCCCGTGATACTGTTCGGTTGTCACGCTCCACTCCTTTCATGTGCCGGCAGCGGATGCGACCCGACTGACCGGCTCAACTCATCGGTGGATCTCGCCGTGCGTGTTGCGTGCACCTCCTTCCGGCTCCTGCCACGGGTGCACCAACCCTGCTCGCTTTGTCGGAAGCGGGCCGCGCTGGCGCCCGTGGACAGATGTCATGGTCGTGCCGCGCTCGTCGGTGGTGCGGTCGAGCTGCGGACCACGAGGCTGGTCGGAAGCACGATCTGGCGGGGCTCGTCCCACTCGCCGGTCACCAGTGACTTCAACATCCGGGCGGCTTCGTACCCGAGCTGATACATCGACTGGTCCACAGTGGTCAGGCCCGGCTCGGTCAACGCCGACTCCGGAATGTTGTCGAACCCGACGACGGACAGGTCGCCGGGCACGGAGAACCCCAGCTCCCTGGCGACCTCCAGAACCTTGAGGGCCATCCCGTCACTGGCCGCGAAGATCGCCGTCGGCGGGTCCGGTCGTTGCAGCAGGACACGCGCCAACGGAGTTGCCGACTCGGGGTTGAAATCCCCCCGGCCGATCAGCGTCGGGTCGACCGGGACGCCGGCGTCGGTCAGCGCGGCCCGGTAGCCCTCCTCCCGCGACCAGGCCGAAGCCAGGCTGTCGCGGCCGGCGATGAACCCGATGCGCCGGTGGCCCAGGCCGAGCAGGTGCTCGACGGCGGTGGTGGCGCCGGCGAGGTTGTCGGCCATCACCGAGGGCGCCGTCGAGCCCCGCACCGGGTCGATGGCCACGACCGGCGTCCGGCTGCGCACCTCACCCCAGGGCGTGACGACGATGCAGCCATCGGTGAGGGTGCCGGACAGGCGGGTCAGGTGCCGCTGCTCCCAGCCCTCCGAATACGAGCCGTAGAGGTCGCTGTTGGCGTAGATGATCAGGTCGAAGCCCGACCGGCTCAACGCCTTCATGACGCCCTTGAGCACCTCCGCCGTGTACGACTGGAAGCTGTGCGCGACGAGGCCCAGGACATTGGTGCGGCTGCGCCGGAGGCTCGTGGCCACCAGACTCGACTCGTAGCCGAGCTGCTCGATGGCGGAACGCACCTGAGCGATCGTGCGGGCACTGACGCCGTAATGCCCGTTGACCACGCGCGAGACGGTGGCGGTGGAAACGCCGGCGGCCCGGGCGACATCACTCATTGTTACCGGCGCATTGACTTCGATCATGCCGCTCTCTCTGGACTGCAATCGTTATCGGTTACGTTTCCAGGATGTTGCCAACGTAACCGACAACGATTACGAACACAAGACCTTCTCGCCCTCGTCGGAGCGCCGAAAAGGAGGTCCTATCTGGATGATCGCAAGGGCCCGGCGCACCGTCGGTCGCCGTCAACACGGATGTGGTCGACCGACTTTTCCGGCGATCAAAGTGGAGCGTGGTTCCACCAATGGCTCGACCCGTTGACAACGGGACGGCACTCTCCGTAAGGAACCATTCCCTACGGCTGTGAGCGCTCACAGCCCCCGAACTTCGGTGCTCCCGGTAAAGGCCTTCTGCGGCGGCCGGCCCGCGTCCGCACCGATGACGAAGGTACCGGCGTGGACACGGTCGTTCGACGAGCAGCCGACGTACACCTCGATCTGCCCGGGTTCCACCGCGTAGGCCATGGCCCGGTCGTAGAAACCGAGCTGGCCGGTGGGTAGCTCGAACCGCACCGCCACCCGCTGGCCGGCGGCGGCCGCGACCCGGGCGAAGGCCTTCAGTTCGAGCACCGGTCGGGTGACCGTCGCCTGCGGGTCGCGAACGTAGAGCTGCACGACCTCCTCCCCGGCCCGCTGCCCGGTGTTGGTGACCGTGACCTGGACACCGACGCTGTCTCCGGCGCGGACCTCCGCGCTCTCCACGGTGGCGTCGTCGAGCGCGAACGAGGAGTAGCCGAGGCCGTGGCCGAAGACGTATCGCGGGCTGACCGGCGAATCCACGTAGTCGCCGTGCCAGTGCGACCGTCCGCCGGACACCTTGTGGCCGTAGAAGACGGGGATCTGGCCCACGCTACGGGGGTACGAGATCGGCAGCTTTCCGCTCGGGTTCACCTCACCGAGAAGGACCTCGGCGATCGCCTGCGCCCCGGTCTCCCCCGGCAGCCAGGCCATCAGCACCGCGGCACACTCCTCGTGCAGGAAGTCGCTGCCGACGGGTCGGCCGGCGACGAGCACCGCCACGACGGGCGTGCCGGTGGCGACCACGGCACGGACCAGTTCCTCCTGCACTCCCGGCAGGTCCAGACTGGACCGGTCGCGCGACTCGCCCGTGGTGGCACCGGGCGTCAGCCCCGAGCGGTCCCCGAGGACCAGCACCGCGACGTCGGCCGCCGCGGCGACCGCGACCGCCTCGGCGAACCCCTCGGTGGACGGATCGAGCACGTCGCAGCCCGGGGCGAAGCGCAACCGTTCGCCCAGCCGCGCCGCGAGCTCGTCCCGCACCGTGGGCACACCGTCGGTGCTCTCGTCGATCTCCAGATCGTCCGGGATCGTCATCATCTCGCCGAGCAGGCCCTTGCGCTTACGGGCCTCCACCAGTGCCTCGATGTGGGCCGCGAACGAGTAGTCACCGAGCAGGTGGCGGGCGTCGTCGGCGTTCGGGCCGATGAGGGCGACCGTTCCGGCAGCCCCGAGCAGCGGCAGGACGCCGTCGTTCTTGAGCAGGACGAGACTGCGACGGGCGATCTCCAGCGCGACGCTCCGGTGCCGCTCGGCCTCCGCCGTCGTGCCGACCGCGTCCTCGTCGACGTACGGGTTCTCGAAGAGCCCGAGCTCGAACTTGTGCCGCAGCACCCGCGAGACCGCTTCGTCGAGTCGAGCCTCGCTGACCTCGCCGGCATCCAGGGCGCGGGTGAGGGCGTCCGCGTACGCGTCGGTCGCCGGCAGCTCGACGTCCACTCCGGCGTCGAGGCCCACCGCCGCCGCCTGCTGCTGGTCCGGGGCGAAGTGGTGGTACGAGTGAAGGTCGTTGACGGCGAAGTAGTCGGAGACCACGCTGCCCGCGAAGCCCCACTGCCCCCGCAGGACGTCGGCGAGAAGCTCCCGGTTGGCGTGGCACGGGACCCCGTCCAGCTCGTGGTAGCCGGCCATCACCGACTGGAGCCCACCCTCGCGGACGGCCGCCTCGAACGGGTACAGGTAGACCTCGCGCAGCAGACGCGGTGGCAGCTGGGCCGGCGCCCAGTTCAGCCCGCCCTCGGACGCCCCGTAGCCGACGAAGTGCTTGGCCGTGGCGAGGACTCCGTCGGTCAGGTCGGCGCCCTGCAGGCCCCGGACGAACGCCACCCCCATCCGGGACACCAGGTACGGATCCTCGCCGTAGGTCTCCTCCGTGCGGCCCCACCGCGGGTCCCGCACCACGTCCAGCACCGGCGAGAGCCCCTGGTGGCTTCCCATGGCACGCATCTGCGCGCGAACGGCGTCCGCGAGCTGTCGGTTGAGCTCCGGCGCCCAGGTGCTCGCGACGCCGATCGCCTGCGGGAAGATGGTCGCCTCGCGGGCCATCACTCCCGAGCAGACCTCCTCGTGCACGATCGCCGGGATGCCCAGTCGGGTCTCGGTCACCAGGAAGCGCTGGATCGCGTTGGCGGCCCGCGCCACCTGCGCCGCCTTCAGGCTGGTCGCGCCCGCGACGCGGGTCACGTGCCCCAGGCCGTGTCGAAGGATCGGCCGGGCCCGCTCCGCCGCGAACCGTCCACCCTCCAGGAGGGTGAACGCCCACGTACTGCCCAGCTGCGCGAGCTTCTCCTCGCGGGTCATCCGGGCCAGCAGGTCCGCCACCCGTTCGTCGACGGGCGCGGTCGCGTCGGCGTAGGTCGCCTCGATCTCCGGCTCAACAGTGGTCACCCGGTCACCCCAATCACCCGCCAGAAGCGTGAGAGCGAGACACCCGGCCAGCTGCGGCGGCATGGCGTGGGGGCCGGGCCAGCGACAACTTTGATCCAGATGCCGTGTTCCCTTACGTAAACGTAATCGGTAACGTTTACATAGATCGACAACGTAATCGAAGGCGACCACGCTGTCCAGAGCTCACACTGCCCCCACCACCCCTCGGTCCCGGCGCCCGGCAGAGTTCTCCGCGTCGGACCCCGCACGAAGGGAGCCAGCCCTGAACACCCACCTCGAGGCCCGCTTGACCCTGGACCCCCGCCGACGCGTCGCACCGGTGCCGCGTCGGCTCTTCGGCTCGTTCGTGGAGCACCTGGGCCGCTGTGTCTACAACGGAATCTACGAGCCGGGGCACCCCACCGCCGACGCCGACGGCTTCCGCGGCGACGTCCTCGCGCTGGTCCGCGAGTTGGGCGTCACCACGGTGCGCTATCCGGGCGGAAACTTCGTCTCGTCCTACCGCTGGGAGGACGGCGTCGGCCCAGTCGACCAACGGCCGGCCCGGCTCGACCTCGCCTGGCACAGCCTGGAGACCAACGCGTTCGGGCTCGACGAGTTCATGCGCTGGGTCCGCAAGGCGGGCGTCGACCCGATCATGGCGATCAACCTCGGCACCCGCGGCACCGCCGAGGCCATCGACCTGTTGGAGTACGCCAATCACCGCGGCGGGAGTCACCTCGCCGACCAGCGCCGCGCCAACGGGGCGACCGACCCGTACGGGATCAAGCTGTGGTGCCTGGGCAACGAGATGGACGGTCCGTGGCAGGTGGGCCAGCGGAGCGCGACCGAGTACGGGCGTCTCGCGGCGCAGACCGCGAAGGCCATGCGCCGCTTCGACCCCGATCTCGAACTCGTCGCCTGCGGCTCGTCGCACCTCGGCATGCCGACCTTCGGCAGCTGGGAACGGGACGTGCTGACCGAGGCGTACGACGATGTCGACCTGATCTCGCTGCACGCCTACTACCAGCCGGTGGACGACGACCTGGCCAGCTTCCTCGCCTCGGCCGAGGACATGGACCGGTACATCGACGCCGTGACCGCCATCGCCGACTCGGTCGGGGCGATCCGCAGGTCCACCAAGAAGATCATGATCGCGTTCGACGAGTGGAACGTCTGGTACCAGTCCGCCGCCCCGTCCACTCCGCCGAGCGGCGAGGACTGGCCGGTAGCGCCGCCACTGCTGGAGGATCACTACAGCGTGGCCGACGCCGTCGTCGTCGGTGGCCTGCTCATCAGCCTGTTGCGGCACAGCGACCGGGTGACCGCGGCGTGCCAGGCCCAACTGGTCAACGTCATCGCACCGATCATGACCGAAACCGGGGGCTCGGCCTGGCGTCAGACCATTTTCCACCCCTTCGCCCGTACGGCCCGGCACGCCCAGGGCGCCGTCCTGGACGTGCTCCGCGAGGGCAGCACCACGAGCACCGACCGCTACGGTGAGGTGGACGCGGTCGACGCGGTCTCCACCTGGGACGACAGCACCGGCGAGATGACCGTGTTCCTGGTCAACCGCGTCACCACCACGCCGGCCGAGGTGACCATCGACGTCTCCGGCGCGCAGGTGACCGACATCATCGAGTGCGTCACCGTCGGCGGGACCGACCTGCACGCCAAGAACACGGCGGACGGTCCGGACCACGCCGCGCCGCGCCCCAACGGCACGGCACGCGGCGCCGACGCCAGCGTCCAGCTGACCCTGCCACCCGCGTCCTGGACCATGCTGCGGCTGCGGGCCGCCGACCTGACCCCGTAGACCACTCCGGCCGCGCACCCCCTGGTAGAGCCAGGGTGTGCGCGGCCGGGGTGTCCCCACCACAGGGAATACGGGTCGAGCCCGGCCTACCGGGCGTCGACGGGTGCGCTCTGGGACTCGCTGAAGAACTTGTCGCCCTGGTAGCGGGCGACCACCGGCGCCGTCAGCTCACCCTGGACGGTCTTCGTCAGCCGGGCCACGCCGTGCCGCACCGGAGCCGACCCGAGGTGCGTGTCGCCCGCGTAGAAGACGACAGTGCCGGCAGGTGCCACCGTGCTGGTGCTCACCGCGCCGACCGTCGCGGTGGCGGTGACCTTCGTGCGGTGCGACCCGCCTGCCGGCGACGTGGTGACGTCGAGGTCGGTCGTGGTGGCCCGGAACGCCAGCGCCCGCAGGTAGTGGTTCAGCAGCGGACGCCAGACGTGCCAGGTGTGCACGCCCGGCACGTTGTACTCGTCCAGCTCGACGCCGGCGGCCCGCAGGGCGGCGGCGTTGCGCTGCGAGTTCTCGGCGATGTTGCCCAGCCGGTCCTGGAGCCCGGTGCCGATCATGATGCCGCCGGCCACCGCCTTCATGCTGTCGATCTGCGCCTGGGTGGCGGCCGGGCCGCCCGCACTCCAGGCCGCGTGGTAGCCGAACAGGTCGGTGTGGTTGTACATGATGGTGTACGCCCGGCTGCCACCGGCGGAGAAGCCGGCGAACGCGCGGTCCTGCGGCCGGGTCGAGACGTGGTAGTTCTGCTCGACGAACGGGAAGATGTTGTTGCGCAGCTCGTTGACGAAGCCCTCGTTGCCGCCGGGCAGGCCGTTGAAGTCGGTGGACACGATCACCATGGGCTGCGCCGCACGGTCCTTGATCGCGTTCTCCAGGATGAGGTGGGCAACGCCCTGCATCGTCCAGGCCGTCGAGTGGTCACCGCTGCCGTGGCTCAGGTAGAGGGTCGGGTACGGGATGGCCCGGTTGGGGTCGTAGCCGTGCGGCAGGTAGACGACGATGTCGTGCACTCCCGCCGGATTGGTCGACAGCGGCGAGGTGTACCGCCGGGACTCCAGCCGGCCGACCCTGGCGACCGGCGCCTGGTAGCCGGTGTCGTACGTCGGGAACTTCTTGCTGGCCGGGACGTAGATCGTGCTCCGTACGGCACCGGGCGCCCCCGGGTACTGCGGTTGGATCTGCCACCGGTTGGCCGGGTCGTCGTGCAGCGCGCAGCCGGTGGCGAGTTCGTTGGCGCAGTCGTGGGTGAAGGCGTAGCGGAAGGTGCCCGCCGGCAGCGGGGTGGTGAAGGTCCACACCCCGTCGGGGCCCTTCCGCATGGCCTGGGTGTGCCACGGGGTGGCCGCCACGTCTCCGGGCTGCCACTCGGCGGGCGGCCGGGCGTCGCCGCAGTCCTGGCAGGCGATGTTCTCCGGTCGGGAGTAGAACCAGTCGCCGTAGATGTGCACCTGCTGGACGTCCTCCGGTGCCCGGTACCGGAAGGTGACGGTGTAGCCGGTCGGGGGTTTGTCGGTGCGGGTGACGGTCGGGCCCAGCGGTGCGGGTGGTGCGGCCGACGCCGCCGGCGCGGCGACCGTGGCGGCCGTGACGGTGAGGGCGGCGAGCAGCGTGAGCATCAGCCGGCGTGTCCGTGCCGGCAGCAGGGGACGGGGTGGTGCGACGGGCATGGTCCTGCTCCCTCTTCGGTGTGTGGTCAGACCGCACCCAGCGGTCGACCGACCATTCGATGGTGAGGTGAAGGGATACCAGTAACGAGCGATGCAGCTGTGCGAGCGCTAACATCGTTCCCTGTCGAAAACAGAACCATGAATCGCATTGACGGTCAAGATGGCTTTTGCAGATCAGTCCCCGGAATTGCGGTGAAAGGATTTGGGCGCGATTCAGCGACCCCGACACGCCGGGCGCGCGAATTCCCTGTCGAACCAATTCGTCAATGAATTCGCGCGCCCGTCGCACGCCGTCAGGAAACGCGCGTGTGGGTACGTGCCGACGTGGCTATTGCGTCGCCGGCTGCAACCTCCCATCGACGCGTCGGGGAATGGCGGCGTACTCGTCTCGCAACTCCTCGGGAAGCACCCAGGTCGGGGCGTCCTGCCACGCCAGCGGGCGGAGGAACCGGCGGATCGACGTGGCACCCACCGACGTGTGCACGGCGTTGGTCGACGGCCATGGCCCACCGTGGTGCTGGGCCCACGACACGCGGACACCGGTGGGATAGCCGTCGAAGACGATCCGACCGGCGCGGGCGGCGAGCACGTCGACCAGTCGGCGCACGACGTCGGCGTCATCGCCCGGCCCGCGATGCAGCGATCCGGTCAGCGACGGCGGGACGGCGGCCAGCGCGGCATCGAGGTCGGCGGCGTCGTCGTAGCGGACCACGACCATGAGCGGGCCGAAGCACTCGTCGGCGATCTCCGCGGTCAGTCCCGACAGGCCGACCTCCAGGAGAGTCGGCGCGACGGTGAAGCCCACGCCGGGGTCGACCTGGGGCCGCGCCGAGACCCGAGCGCCGGCCCGCTCGAACTCCGTGGCCCGGTTCTCGTACGCGTCCCGGATGCGTTCGTTGAGCAGAACCGTGCCGCCCGAGGAGGCGACCCGTACCCGCAGCGCGTCGACCAGGCGGTCGCCACCGGAGCCCGCCGGGATGAACGCCAGGCCGGGCTTGGTGCACAGCTGCCCGCCCGAGTTCGTGAAGGAGCCGAACAACCCTTCGGCGATCTGGTCACCCCGGTCGGTGGCCGCGTCGGGTAGGACGACGATCGGGTTCACGCTGCTCAGTTCGGCGTACAGGGGAATGGGATCGGGACGCTCGTCGATGGCCGCCTGGATGGCGCGGGCGGCGCCGACGGAGCCCGTCAGCGCGGCCGCGCGGATCACCGGGTGGCGCACCAGCGAACGACCGGCCTGCTCCCCGTACACGGTCGCGATGACACCCTCGGGCCCGCCGAGGTCGCGGACGGCCGACTCGATCGCGGCGGCGGAGGCGTGCGAGGTCAGCGGGTGTGACGGGTGAGCCTTCAGGATCGTCGGACAACCGGCGGCGAGCGCGGCGGCGGTGTCACCACCGGCGACCGAGAAGGCGAACGGGAAGTTGCTGGCCCCGAAGACCGCGACCGGTCCGAGGGGTACGAGCATCCGTCGCAGGTCCGGGCCACGTCCCAGTGGTGTGTCGGCGGCGTGGTCGATGGCCGCCTCGACGTACGCTCCGTCGCGCAGCACCTCGCCGAACATCCGGAACTGGACCGCCGCCCGGGTGAGTTCCCCGTCCAGCCGCGCGTCGCTCAGACCGGTCTCCGCCTCGGCGGCAGCGACCAGGTCCACCCGACGGGACTCCAGCGACGCGGCGATCGCGTCCAGCAACTCCGCGCGGCCAAGCCTCCCCCGGTCGGCCAACCACTGCGCCGCCCGGGATGCCTGACCGGCGATCACCGCCAGCCGAGACTCGTCGGTCTCGGTGAGATCCGTCGCGCGACGCTGACCGTCGCGTGGATCGACCGTGCTGACCACGTTCACAGCAGTCCTCTCCTCACCAGATTGCCCATGAGATCGCGGACGCCGAAGTGCCAGGGCTCGCACTCCTCCGCATGCCGCACCCGATTGACCAGGGTGCCGAGCGCCGGACAGCTGATCCGCACCACGTCGTCGACCTTGTGGGTGAAGCCCTCGCCGGGGCGGTCCCGGTCCTGGATGGGCGCGAACATGGTGCCGAGCATCAGGGCGGCGCCGTCGGGATAACGGTGGTGCGGTCCGATCAGCTGCCGCACCAACTCCTGCGGGTCGCGCGACATCTGCGTCATCTCCGAGACCGCCTCCAGGTGGAAGCCGTCCTCGCCGTGCACCTCCAGGCGGACCTCGAGTTCGCGTACCCGGTCCATGCCGAACCGGTCGTCGAAGAGCCGGATCAGCGGGCCGAGGGCGCAGGAGGCGTTGTTGTCCTTCGCCAGGGGAAGCAGAAGCGCCGAGCGGCCCTCGATGTCGCGCAGGTTCACGTCGTTGCCGAGGGTGGCGCCGATGATCCGACCGCTGGACTGGACGATGAGAGTGACCTCGGGTTCCGGGTTGTTCCAGGTCGATGCGGCGAGCACGCCGACCGGGACACCCGTGC
Organism: Micromonospora sp. NPDC050276; assembly: GCF_044459545.1. NCBI lineage: Bacteria > Bacillati > Actinomycetota > Actinomycetes > Micromonosporales > Micromonosporaceae > Micromonospora > Micromonospora sp. NPDC050276. The sequence goes on from NZ_JBITJA010000014.1 coordinate 56,836, forward strand.
CGACGGCGGAGAGGATCTGACCCTTGGTGAAAATCTCGGCGTCCGGACCGATGCCCACCTCCAGGTACTGACTCCACATGCCCTCGGCGACCAGCAGACTCTTGAGCCGATCCGCCTCGGCCGAGCCGGCTTCCAGGCTGTGCAGGTCGACGCCGACGTCGGCGAGCATGCGGTGCCGGATGTCCGCCGCGAGCGCCAGGTCTCCCCGTGCCCGTTCCTCGATCACGCGTTCGATCATCGAGATCGGGAAGGTCACGCCGGCGGCCTTGAGCGCCTGGAGGTCGACCGGAGCGAGCAACCAGGGCCGGGTACGGTCCCGGGTCGCGGCTGCCGTGTTGGCCAGGATGTCCCCGAAGTCGCCCACCGGCGTCCCGTCGAGCCCGGCCACCGTCGCGGCGGGATCGGGCAGCTCGCAGATGTCCCGGACGGTCGGGAAGCGATGGCTGATGTCGATGACCTCACCGCCGCGGACGGTCACGGGCGAGGGGCCGTCGCCGGAGGGATCCCAGATCCGGCCGATGAGGACGCTGTCGGCGTCGTCCGGCAACGCCTCGGCGGCGGTCCCGACCCAGTCCCCACCCGCGGCCCCTGCTCGGGGCCGTGGCACCGTCATGAGTCGCTCTCCAGATTGAAGAAGGACCGCTCGTCGCGGGGACGGATGTCGTAGACGGCGTCCTGGAACATCCGCAGCGGGTGCGGTGTGAACGGATGCTGCTCGATCGCGGCGAGATCGACCTCGATGCCCAGGCCGACCCCGGTCGGGATGAGGATGTCGCCGTCGTCGGTCAGCACCAACCGCTCGTTGGTGATCTCGGGCCGCCAGGGCACGTCCGTCGCCATGATCTCCAGGTACCGGAAGTTGGGTAGCGTCGCCCCGAGTTGCAGCGTCGCGGCCGTGCTCAGTGGACCGCTCGGGTTGTGCGGCGCGAAGCCCACGTAGCTGGTCGCGGCGAGCGTCGAGATGAAGGCCAGCTCGGCGATGCCGCCGGCGTGCGTGACGTCGGGCTGGACGAAGTCGACCGCCTGGCGGGCCAGCGCCGGCGCAAAGCCCTGTCGGCCGTACCACCGCTCCCCCGCCGCGATCGGCACCGGCGACGCGCGACGGATGTCGACGAGCGCGTCGAGATTGTCCGGCGGGCAGGGCTCCTCGAACCACACCGGATCGAACTGGGCGATCTCCTTCGCGACCTTGATGGCGTGCCGGACGTCGAAGCGGCCATGCCCCTCGACGAACAACTCGACCTCGCGGCCCACCGCTGCGCGGACCGCGTCGATCTGGGCGAGCACCCGGTCCAACTGCGTGGTCGTGATGGTGAGGTCGTAGTTCTCGAACGGGTCCCACTTGAAGCCCCGGAAGCCGGACTTCACCGTCCGGAGCGCGGCGGTCGCGTAGTCCTCCGGCGTGACGGCCCCGGAGAACCAACCATTGGCGTACGCGCGGACGCGGTCCCGGGTCGCACCGCCGAGCAGCCGGGAGACCGGTACGCCGAGCTCGCGCGCCGAGATGTCCCAGAGGGCCATCTCCAGCGAACTCAAGGCGGTCATGATGACCGGCCCTCCGCGCCAGTACCAGTCCCGCGCGGTCTCGTAGAGGATCTTCGAGATGCTGGTGGGATCCTGGCCCACCACCGCCTCGGCCAGCTCGGCGATGGCACCCTGGACGGCGCGTTCCTTGCCCTCCAAGGTGGCCTCACCGAGCCCGACGATCCCCTCGTCGGTGTGGACGCGCACGATGACGAGGTTCGTACGGTAGAAGTCGACGACCAGTGTGTCGACAGAGACGATCTTCATCTTTCGGCTCAACCCTTCACCGCACCGGCGGTCATGCCGGAGACCACGTACTTCTGGACCAACAGGTAGAAGGCGACGGCAGGCAGTGTGAACAGGAAGGCGACGGCCATCACCGTCTGGATCGGGGTACCCAGTTCGCCGATGAAGTTCGCGATGCCGACGGAGGCGGGCTGCAGATCGGGGTTGAAGATGAACGTCACCGCGAACACGTACTCGTTCCAGGCGTGGAAGAAGGCGATGACCGCGGTGGCCGCGATCGACGGCGCGATGAGCGGCACGTTGATGCGGGTCAGGGTGGTGAACGGTCGGGCGCCGTCGGCGCGCGCGGCTTCCTCCAGCTCCTTCGGGATGCCGTCGATCGCGCCCTTGAGGATCAGCGCGACGATCGGCAGGACGAAGGCGGAGTTCACCAGGACGAGGCCGGTCAGCGAGTCGAGCAGCTCGAAACGGCGGAACAGCGCGAACAGCGGGACCACCATGAGCGCCTCGGGAAGCATCTGCGTGAACAGCAGCACGACGGTCAGCACGGCCTTGCCCCAGAACGAGAACCGGGACAGCGCGTAGCCGAGCGGGATGCCCAGGCCGACGGAGACGACCATCGTGCCCACGGCGATGATCAGGCTGTTGAGCAGCCACCCGGCCGCCTTGCCCTCGGCCAGCGCGTCGACGAAGACCCCGAACTCGCCGAGGTCCGGCGTGAGCCGGGGCTGATCGGCGAAGAGGTCGCTGTTGCTGGACAGCGCCGTGACGAACATCCAGTACAGCGGAAACACCGCGACGCCCAGCACGACGAGCACGGCGACGATCCGTGCGGTGACACCGAAACGGAAGCGCCTCATCGGACGTCCCCCTTCTCCACGGCACGGGCGACCAGGCGGCTGCCGATGATGACGATGAGCGAGATGACGACGCCGACCATTCCGATGGCCGCCGCCGATCCGAGTTCCTTCGAGTCGAACGCCTGCGAGTAGAGGTCGATGACGAGCGTCTCGGTCGCGCCGACCGGCCCGCCCTTGGTCATCAGCCAGATCAGCTCGAAGCGCCGCAGCGACCAGATCGTCATCAGCAGGGCCAGCAGACCCACGGTCGGCTTGATGACCTGCCAGGTGACGGCACGGAAGGTGGCCCACCGTCCGGCGCCGTCCACGGTCGCGGCCTCGTTGAGGTCCTGCGGAACGGACTGCAGCGCGGAGAGCAGCACCACGGAGGTGAACGGGAACAGCTGCCAGATGGTCGTGGCGAGCACCGCCGGGAGCGCGTAGCGCGGACTGTCCAGGATGGCACCACCGGGCACACCGAGTCCCACGGCGTCGAGGAGGCGGTTCACGATGCCGTACTGCGCGTTGAGCATCCAGGTGGCGATGAGCGCGACCGCGATACCCGGAGCGGCCCAGGGAACGGTCACCAGCGCCCGTGCCACGCCACGGCCTCGAAACTTCTTGTTGAGCAGGAGCGCGACGACCAGCCCGGCTCCGATCGCGACAACGACACAGGTGATCACGTAGACGAAGGTGATCAGCAGGGTGCGGTGGAACTCGGGGTCGCCGAAGATCCGGTTGAAGTTGTCGAGCCCGACCCATTCGCTGCGAGTGGGGTTGAGCAGCCTCGTCCTGGTGAAGCTGAGGTACACCTCCTGAACGAGGGGTACCGCCTGGAAGACGAGGATGAACAGGGCGGCGGGTGCCAGGAACAGGTACGGCGTCCACTTGCTACCGAGCGGGCTGCGCCGACGCCGGGGCTGGCCTGGGGGTGTTGTCTTCGGTGCTCCGGTCTGCTCGACCACAGTCATCGGGTTGATCCTTCGGGGGGAAGGACGCTGCCGGCGCACGGGTCGTCGCGCCGGCAGCGTCGCCGTCGAGCGGTCAGCGGACCAGTTCGGTCGCCTGCTGCTGGGCACGATCCAGCGCCGACTTGAGGTCGGCCTTGCCCTGCAGGGCCGCGACCACGTTCTGCACGACCACCTTGCGGATGTCCGGCGTCTTGGCCTCGAACCCCAGCACGATCTGCGGCAGGCTGGTCTCGGTGAGTCCGTCGAAGACGGGGAGGAACGGGGTCGCCTTGAGCGCTTCCGCGCTGCGCTGCGTGGTGGTGGCGACGCTGCTCGCGCCGAGGATCTCCTGCAGCTTGACCTGGTTCTGCGGCTCCAGCGCCCACTTGATGAAGGTGCCGGCCTCCTCCTTGCCCTCGCTCGCCTCGTTGATCACGATGGGTGCGAGGATCGCGCCCTGCTTGCGGACCGGGAACGGGATAGGTGCGACGTTGAAGTTCAGCTTCGCGTTCTGGCCGCGCGTGGCGGTCACGTAGCCGCCGTTGTTGAGCTCCATCCCGACCTTACCCTCGGCGAACATCCGCCGGAACGTCGCCGCGTCCGCTCCGCGCGGGATCACGTTCGCGTCGTACAGGTCCTTGTACGCCTGCAGGCCCTTGAGGTTCTCCGGCGAGTTGATGGTCAGGTTCTTGCCGTCGGACCACGCGCCGCCGAAGCCGTAGACGTAGTTGAAGATGTCCTGCCAGACACCGGCCTCCTCGGCCTCCGTCTGGCGGAACGCCAGGCCGAAGACGTCGCCCTTGGTCAGCGACTTCGCGGTGGAGGTGAACTGCTCGTAGGTGGTGGGCGGCGTCGGGATCAGGTCAGCGTTGTAGAACATCGCGTAGTTCGACGCCTCGAAGATGACGCCGTGCCGGACACCGTCGTGGACCATGAACTGGTCCGGCTGCTTGAGCAGGTCGTACTTGCTGGCGTCGATGATCTTGTCCAGCGGCGCGACGAGGCCGGCGTCCGAGGCTGCCTCGAACTCGGGCATGTCGAAGCGGACGAGGTCGGGGCCCTTGCCGCTGCCCATCTGCGTGAGCACGGTCTGGCCGAAGGTCGGGTACGGCACCGCTGCGGCAGACACCTGCACCTTGGTCTGGCTCTGATTGAACTCATCGAGCCACTTCGTCAGCAGGGGCCCGCGGCCCGGGTCGCCGAAGGTCGAGGCGGCGAAGGTCAGTTTGGTGACGCCGTCACCGGAATCGCCGTCCGAGCCGCAACCGGTCAAGAGAGTGGCAACCAAGCCGAGGGCACATGTCGCCCTGGCGATGCCGAAGTGAGAGCGCTGATTACCCATCGTTACTCCACTGTTACGAGTTGGCGTCAAGCATATGAAATTGCAACGATCGTAGCGCCATGTGCAACGGTGTCAAGTGGCAATTGCGTATAGCGTCATCTATATTGCATAATGTGCAATGACAGCGACGGCGCTGCCCGTCGCGCGAAGGGAGACACAGCCTTGGCGCAATCGATTCGCCGCGCGATCGACCTCATCCGTCGATCCGCGGAGCACCCGCTGTCCCTTACCGAGGCTGCGGACGTGCTCGGCGTCCACAAGTCCACAGCCCTGCGCATCCTGCAGACACTGGAGTCCGCGCGCTTCGTCCGCCGGACCGGCGCGGGCACCTACGTGCTCGGCAGCGGCCTGATCGAGTTGTCCGAGCTCGCGCTCGGCTCGATGGACCTCCGCCAGCCCGCCGCCGCACACCTTCGTGCGCTGCAACGCGAGACCGGCCACACCGTACACCTGGCACAGCTGACCGGCGACGAGATCATCTATATCGACAAGGTGGACAGCCCGGCGTTCGACTCCGTCAAGCTGCCATCGCGGGTGGGGCGAGCTGTTTCGATCTACGCGAGCGCGGTGGGCAAGACCATCCTGGCCTACCTGCCCCGCGAGGAACGCGACCGCCTTCTCTCCCACGTCGTCTTCGAGAGATTCACCGACACCACCTTCACCGACCACGACGCCCTCGAAGCGGAACTGGCCCGCATCCAGGAACGTGGCTGGGCCGCCGACAATGGGGAGCACGACGCCTACGTCATGTGCGTGGCCGCGCCGATCAGGGATTCGCGAGGGCAGGTCATCGCCGCCGCCTCGATCACGGCGATCGAGGTCATCGCAAGCCTCGACCAGCTGAAGGGTAACCTTCCGCTGCTCCTGGCGACCGCCAACAAGATCTCCTACGAGCTTGGCTACGCGCCGCCGCCCTCGGCGAGCCCGGACGCCGACGCCCGCTCCGCGACCTGACTGCGCACGTTCGGGCGATCACCGCCTACTCGGGGCCGACCCGCCGGTGCTCCGGTAGTGCTCGTCGGTCTCCATGTCGATGAATGCCTGGATCATGCCCCGGTAGATCCGTTCGATCAGATCCGGATCGGCGCCGGCCTCGCTGGCCAACGCGCGGACCCGGGCCACCACCTGCGCCACCCGGTCCGGCGCACGGACCGCCTGGCCGTCGCTCTTGAGCGGGGCCGCCTGCCGGACCAGCGCCTCCCGCCGGGCGAGCAGCCCGACCAGCTCACCGTCCAGCTCGTCGATCCGCGCGCGGATCTCGATCAGCGTCAAAGCGGTCTCTGCCACGCCGAAAATCCTCGCACGGTGGCGACACGATCAGGCGACCCGATCGCCGGGCAACACGCCGATTGCCGCCTTTCATCCTGATCTCGACACGTTCATGTCCGCCTCGGAACGGCAACCACGGAGGATGACGATGGGTGGAATGCCTGAGGGTTGCGGCCACCCGCACCGTCAGCGGCCCGGCAGGGTTGCCAGCGCCAGGTGGGGTCGACGCGACCCGGTGTCAGCGGGCCACGGCGGTGCCATCGGTGACGCCGGCGCGAAGGCCACGATCGATGAAGGTGACCATCCAGTTGAAGCTCTCGTCGACGGCCGCGTCGATCTGGAACCCACCGGCCACTTCCAGGGTGGCGAACCCGTGCACGACGCTGCGCAGCATCCGCATGGCGTGGATCTCCTGGCCGGGGCCCAGCCCGTACCCGCTCAGCATGGCCGCCCAGGAGGCGAGCACCCGCCCGCTGACCGGGATGAACGGGTCGTCGGGGCCGGTCGGGCGGGCGGCATTGGCCGCCGCGTATCGACCGGGGTGTTCCCGCACGTACGTCCGCATCGCCTGGGCGCCCGCGGCGAGGGCATCGCTGCCGGACCGGCCCTGAATGGCGTCACGGATGACATCACCGGCCTCCGTCATGGCCAGGATGGCGATCCGGTGCGCCACCTCAGCCTGGCCGGTGACGTGCTTGTAGAGCGAGGGCGTCTTGATCCCGAGGCGCTCGGCGAGCAACCCCATGCTGAGGTTGTCGAAGCCGACCTCATCGACCAGCGCGGCAGCGGCTTCGGTGATCGACGCTGGGGTGAGCCGGGCCTTAGGCATTGGTCAGCGTCCGGGCGAGGAAGGGCAGGGCCAGGGCGAGGACCTCGTCGGGCGTCTGGACGTGCGGGTAGTGGCCCGCGCCCTCGATGACGGCCAGTTCGCCCAGCCCTCGCGGCAGGTCGGCGATGATGCGCTCGCCCTCGGCCCGCGGGTCGGCCCAGTCGGGGTCGGCACTGCCCTGGATCACCAGGACCGGGCAGGTGACGTTGGGCAGCTGCTTACCGGCGTCGCTGGGGCTGGTCTTGGCCATCGCCTGGAGGACCTTCATCCGGCCGGGCTCACTCATCTTGGCCTCGATACGCGCCAGCTCGCTGTGCCAGTCGGCGGGCTTGGCGGGGAACGCCACGTCGAGGTACTTGCGCCAGTTCGCCACGTTGCCCCGCAGGAGCACCTGCGCCAGTTGGAGGTAGCCGGCCCGGAAGCGCTTCACGCGCACCAACCCGCCAAGGTCCAAGGACTGTGCCCGGGTGAACGGCGCCAGCTCGATGACGCCGGCGATCAGCTCGGGCGCGGTGGCGGCCGCGATGGTCGCGGCGCCGCCGCTGATCGACTGCCCGATGATCACGGCCGGACCGCCGAGGTGGCGCACGACGGCGACGAGGTCACCCGCGATGTCGGTACGGCTGTAGCCGTCCCAGCCGAGGCTGGAGTCGCCGCAGCCGCGGATATCGACGTTGGCGACCCGGTAGCCGGCGTCGACCAGGGCGGGGGCGAGGAATCGGTAGGAGTGTCGGCTGTCGCCCATGCCGTGCGCCAGGACGACCAGTGGGCCCTCCCCGGTCACCTCGTAGGCGAGGCCATTCCCGGCACGGTCCAGGTATTCGATCATGACGCCCTCCAAGGTTAGCTAGTGTGATTAGCTTTAGGCTAACCACATTAGCCACGGGTGGCAAATGACGCTACTCGCCTCCGCCCAGACCGAGCTGGGGGTAGCGGGCGTCGGGCGCAGCGACCGCTCCGGGCGGCCGAACCACGGTGACGGTCGCGCCGAAGTCGCTGTAGCGCAGGGAGGCGTTCGGCAACCCGCTGGCCTCCGGCATCAGGAAGCTGACCAGCCGGCCCTCGGCGTCCAGCGTCGCCCGGAACGCGTGGCGGCGTGCACTGTCCGGGAAGACACCACCGGGACCGGGACGGAAGCTGATCCCGTTACCGGGGACGACCCGGGTCGCGTCGATCGTCCCGGTGATCCGAGGGCCGTCCACTCGCGCGGCGACGATCGCGTCGATGAGGCGGCCCGAGCCGCCGGAGTCGTTCCTGCCCGGCGCGAAGCTCAGGGCGAAGTTCGGCGGCACCCGGGTCGGGTCGAGGAGCATCCACCCGTCGCCCACGCCCCGCAGGAGCGCACCGGTCTTCATGTAGACGTCGTCGTCGATCATCCGGATCTCGAGGACCCCACCCGGCATCGAAACCGTGGCGTTCAAGCGCTTGTTGACGTTGTCGGTGTGCGACAGCGACGTGATCTGACTGGCGAGATCGGCGTCGCTGCGAAAACTCGTCTGGTTGACGAACGCCGTGCCCGCCCGCAGCAGACCGGTCGCTGCGGCATCGGCGCTGGCGACCGCCACCGTGGATTCGGGTTCGGATCGGGGTTCGCTCTCCGGCCGCGCGCCGACCGAGCAACCCAGCAGGAGCAGACCCGCGGAAATGCCGGCCAGCGTGGCTCGACGTGTCATGACCGTCACGGTAGGCCGCCTCAACAAGCTCCACTGGCCCGTATATTGCCGCGATGGAAACGGACACGGTGCGGCAGGCTTACACGTCCGTCGCGGAGCTGTACATCAGCCTGTTCGGCACCAGCCAACAGGTGCACCCGGACGACCTCGCCTTCATCGAGCGACACCTGACGGGTCGAACCGGACCGGTGCTCGATCTGGGCTGCGGACCTGGCCACATCACCGGCCACCTTCGGGCGCTGGGCGTCGACGCAACGGGGATCGACCTGGTCCCCGACTTCCTCGCGCATGCGCGGGCGGCCCACCCGAACGTCGACTTTCAGCTCGGGTCATTGGAACGCCTCGACGTCCCCGACGAATCCATCGACGGCATCCTGGCCTGGTACTCGTTGATCCATCTGCCGCCACAGGAGCTCGACGGCGTGCTCAAGGAGTTCCGGCGGGTGCTGGCCCCTGCCGGACGTTTGGTCCTGGGCATCTTCTCCGCCGACGAGGTCGGCGCCTTCGACCACAAGGTCGTGACCGCCTACCGGTGGCCGGTCGACGAGTTCTCCGAGCGACTCACCCACGCCGGTTTCCAGGAGGTCGAACGCTTACCACGGCCGAGCGACGACCAACACCGGCCGCATGCCGCCATCGCCGCGATCGTGGTGTGAGGGCCAAGGGGCCGGCCTCCCTTCGCGGGAGACCGGCCCCTGGCCAGCCGCGCACCGGGTCAGTGCGGACATCCAATACGGCGGCAGCCCGCTCAGGCGCTGAGCTTGCCAGCGATCTTGACGACCCGCTCGGCCATGTGGTCGAGGGCAGCGAACTGAGCGTCGCCCAGCGGGGCGTCGTTGCTTCCGCCGGTGACGTGCGAGACGCCGTACGGGTTGCCGTCGGCGAACTTCAGCGGGTCGGTGTAGCCCGGGGCGACGACCAGACCGCCGAAGTGGTGGATGGTGTTGTAGAGCGCGAGCAGGGTCGACTCCTGGCCGCCGTGCGCGGTCATCGACGCGGTGAAGCCGGCGTACACCTTGTCGGCGAGCAGCCCCTGCGCCCACTGCGGGCCGAGCGTGTCGATGAACTGCTTGAGCTGGCTGGCGACGTTGCCGTAACGGGTGGGCGTGCCGAACAGCACCGCGTCCGCCCAGACGATGTCGTCGGCGGTCGCCTTCGGCTCGTTCTTGGTGGCGTCGAAGTGCTGGCTCCAGGCGGCGTTGGAGGCGATGGCCTCCGCCGGGGCAAGCTCCGGAACCTGCCGCAGCCGCACCTCGGCGCCCGCCTTCTCGCCAGCCTCGGCGAGGCGCTTGGCCATGGCGTGCAGGGTGCCGGTGGACGAGTAGTAGATGACGGAGAGCTTGGTCATCGGAGGCATCCTTCCCAGGAAAGTAGTTGCCGCTGATAAATTTGCGGCCGCAACAATCTCGACTGTAGCAGCCACCTCGCGGTGCCCCAACTGCTGACCATCCCCTGCTCCGTGACGGAGCACACCAGGGACGGGCGCGGGAGCGATGCGGCGGTCGTGCTGGCAGGCCGGTCAGGTCACGAGCCGTCGGGTGGGTTGGCCGATTGCTGTCCCGGCCAGAACGGCCACTCCTCGAACGACCGGCACCGTCCGTCGCTGGCGAACCGCATGACCCACAGGTCGCGGTACTCCTGGTCGACCGGGTCGCCGTAGCGGACCTCCTGGCGCGACACGGCGGTGTCGCCGTCGACCGCGACGATCTCCGTGGTCATCTCGAACACCTCGTCGGGACCCCGACGCTGCTTCTCCCACATCCCGGCGATGGCCGGAAGGCCGACCACGGGCGTCCAGTACGGCCCCTGCTGGTAGCTCGCGTCCTCGGTGAAGATCGTGACCAGCCCGTCCGTGCCCGGCGTCCGCCAGAGCCGCTCGTAGGCGGCGAGCCAATCGTCGACGTGCTTCCTGTCCATGGACATCACCTTGCCACCCGTGCCGCGGCGAGCTGGGAAAACCCGCAGGCTGCCGGCAGCGCACCATCGAGTCGCGCGCCAGCCTCGGCCCTGGGCACCCTTGACATCGAAAGGTGTACGCCGCCAGACTTCCGGATGCTAATTCGATTTAGCTACATCGAAGCCCTCAACTGCCAGTGTCCGGACCAGACCGCGACGAGCGACCACAGAGGAGTCTTCGCGCATGAGGGGAACGACCGGAAGACGCCGGATCAGGCGTGCCATCTCGATTCTCGCGTTCATGACAATCGGTGCGGGGGCCGTCGTCCCCACGCCCGCTGCCGCCGCCGGCCGGCCCGCGATCAAGCAAGGCGCGACCGTCAAGGCGGACCGCAACTCGGGGGTACGCCGCCGCGAAGACCCAGGTTCCCGGCGCGCACGACGGGATGACGGCGGGCCAGCTGTTCACGATCTTCGCCCGCGACCACCTGTGGTCGGAGGTCGACCCGACCTAGTCCCGCTGGGCAGACGGGTTGGGCCGGCGACCTCACGTCGCCGGTCCAACCCGGTCAGCGGTCCGTCCGGAGCGTCAGGTCACGGCCCGAACCGCCTCGATGATCGTCTCGGCAACCTCGCCCGGCCGGGCCACCGCCATCGCGTGCGAACCGCCGACGACCTCACGCTGCCCCCGAGGGTTGGCCCGCTCGGCCATGAACCGGTGCGCGGCGACCGGAATGTTCTTGTCGGCGTCGCCGAACACGAACCAGCTGGGCAGCGATCGCCACGCGGGATCGCCGGTGAGCGTGTCGCCCAGGCCCTGTTCGGTGATCGGCCGCTGGGTCCGCGCCATCAGCGCGGCCATGTCGTCCGACGCGTCCGCGCAAAACTGTGCGTGGTACTGGTCCTGCCCGATCGCCACCTCGTTCCCGCCGGTCGACACCGGGTACTGCACCAGCGTGTCGGCGAGGGTGCTGCCGGGGAACTTCGCGGACAGCGTCATCGCCGACTCGCCGGTGTCCGGGGCGAAGGCGTTGACATACACGAGGGCCCGTACCGAGGTGTCACCGGCGGCGGCCTGCGTGATCACCATGCCGCCGTAGGAGTGACCGACGAGGACGACCGGACCGCCGATCCCCCGCACGACATCCCGCGCGTACGCGGCGTCTCCTGCGACGCTCCGCAGCGGGTTCGCGACGGCCACCGAGTCGTACGCGGCGCCCAGCCGCTCGAGCACACCGTTCCAGCTCGCCGACTCGGCGAACGCGCCGTGCACGAGAACGATGGTGGGCTGTGGATCAGGCATGATAGCGCTCCCTCACTCCGTGAAGCTGTTCACCGCCGGTCGCACTGGTACGCCTGGATACCCCTCAGGCGAGGGTGAAACGTCTCCTCCCGCAGTCACGTCCGCGATGTGATCGAGCAAGGACTACCCGACCTCCCCCGGCTGCACGTCGCCGTTCGCGCCGAGCTGGATCAGCGAGATGTCCGCCGAGCGCGCTAGGCACCACCTTTCTCGGCCGAGCCCGTGGCGGCGGGGTCGACGCCGTCTTCCGCCCGACCCTATAGTGAGTTCCATTATGGGACTTACTACGTTCTGGCGGTGGTGGGTCGCCGGCACGACCAGCCACCTCGGCTCGGCGGTCGGCGCGCTGGCCCTACCGCTGACCGCACTGACCGTCCTCCACGCGTCGGCCCTCGAGATGGGTCTGATCACGGCGGCGAGCTATCTGGCGTACCTCCTGATCAGCCTGCCGGCGGGGGTCATCGTGCAGCGGATGCCGCTGCGCGGCATGCAGGTCGGCCTGGATCTGGTCCGGGCCCTCGCCATCGCGTCGGTGCCCCTGGCCTGGTGGTTCGACCTGCTGACGGTGGCCCAGCTGATCGCGGTCGCCCTGGTGGTGAGCTTCGCCAACGTGCTGTTCGACGTGGCGAACCAGACCTTCCTGCCGGAGATCGTGCCGGCCGCCCAGTTGCAGGCCCGCAACAGCCTCACCTCTGGCACACACGCCGCCACCGCGCTGGGCGGGCCGTCCCTGGGTGGTTTCGCGGTGCAGCTGCTGGGTGCGGTGCCGACGCTGTTCGTGGACGCCGTCAGCTACCTGCTCTCCGCCGTATTGCTGCGCACCCTGCCGGCCCGGCGGGTGCAGCGACCGGCGGATCGGCCACCGATGGTCACGATGATCCGTGAGGGCTGGCACTTCGTGCTCCGGCACCCGATCATCGGACCGGCCATGTGGGACGCCACCGCGACGAACTTCGTCAACGGCGCGATGCTGGCCCTCTTCCCGTTCTACCTCATGCGCGAGCTGCACGCATCGCCGGTAATGGTCGGGCTGTTGATCGCCGTCGACGGCCTCGGCGCGCTCATCGGCGCCGCGCTGACGACCCGCTTCACCGACCGGTTCGGCACCGCCCGCGGCCTGATCATCGCGGCCTTCGTCGGTGTGGCTGGCGCGCTCATCATCCCGCTGGGCACCGGCACCGCCGCATTCCTGGCGTTCGCCGTCGGGAACCTCATCTTCGCCAGCTCCACAGTGGTGCTCAGCGTGACCACCCGCACGTACCGGATGCTCGCCAGCCCGCCGGAACTCTTGTCCCGGGTGATCGCCACGGTCAAGTTCGTCTCCTGGGGTGCCATCCCGGTCGGCGGCCTGCTCGCCGGCATCCTGGCCGGGCCGCTCGGTGCCCGCACCACTCTGTTCTTCTTCGGAGCGCTCACCGTGCTGTCCCCAATCATCTACCTGTCGACGCCGGTCCGCGGGCTGCGCGACCTGCCGCTCGACGCCACGCCGACACCCGCCGAAGCCCGGGTGTGACGCCACGCAACGGTCGGGCGGGACGCCGCGATATCGATGGAAGGTGTAGTTCCCGGTTTCCCGGGGCAAGAACCCGCGCATGGAGGGAACGGCGCTCGGCGCGATGGCGCTCGGCGCGCTCCTTGGCGCCAGCCCCGCCCACGCCGACACGCCGTCGCGTCTCCAACTGGTGGAGGTCGCCACCTCGCCGAAGGTCGTGGAGGTGGCGTCGGCCGACGTGGTCGAGGCGCGGCTGACCGTCCCCCTGCCCCTGCCGACCGGGGCCGTTCCCCTGCCCCTACCGGATCCGCTGCCCCTACCGTCCACGGACCCGCTGCCTCTGCCGTCGACGGATCCACCGCCCCTGCCGTCGACGGACCCACGGCCCCTACCGACGGCCGTTGCGGTGCCGATGCCGTCGGCCAAGCCCCACACCGGCGCACCAAGCCGGCCGGTCCGGCCGCCGCGGGCCACAGCGGCACCGTCCACCTCGGCATCCGCGCGCGTCGCCTCGCGGCCCTCGCCGGTACCGGAGATGTCCGTGCCGGCGACGCCGTCCCGGGACGGCGCCCACGGCACGTCCGCTGGCCGGCTGCCGGATCAGGTGCGGGCGGCGATGACCGCCGGCACCGGAGAGCGGCCCAGCCCGCCGGCCCGTCCCGCGCCGGGGCCACCGGCGTTCGTGCTGACGCTCGCGTCCGCACCAACCGGCGTCGGCGCCAGCGGCGGCGATCCACCAACCTGGACAGCTGAAGCTCAGCCGCCCACCTCGCCGCTACACCCAGGCCTCACCGTCACCGTCGTCGATCGGCGCGCTGCCAGCAGACCGGTGGAGCGGGGCCCTCCCCCTCCTCGACAACTCCTGATCACTCACCCGCGTCCACGACGTTGATCAGGAGAGGTTCATGGAGATAGCCGTCATCTGGATCCCCGCCCACATCGAGCCGTCGGAGCACGCCGTCGCGAGGTGTCTCACGCACCTTCGCCGACACTCCTACCGATTCGCAGGAATCATGCGGGCACCATGGGAGACCGTCGAGCAGACGATGATCGACGGGGAGGTGGACGTCGTGGTCATCGCCGACTTCGCCCACCTCCCGCCGGACCGATCCCCCCGGATCGAGCTGGCCAGCGCGACCGGCGTCGACGCGGACGGGGACCACGGGGTTCCCGACACACAGCTCGACTGACACCACGAAGCGCCCCGTCCGCAACGAACGGGGCGCTTCGTCGTGCCTGGCCCATTCCGGGCCGCAGACAGATCGTCGCCGCCCCCGGTGGGTCAGGCCGCGACGGCTGCCCGGACGTCGTCGTCGGCATCGCGCAGCCGGGCCGCGGCCTCCTCGGCGGTGCAGTTCGCCAGCAGCAGCACGATGGCCGTCTTGGCGTGCCCGTGCGCCGCCGCGAGCGCCCGTGCGGCGGTGTCGAGATCGGTGTCGGCGGCCTCGGCGACGATCCGCCGAGCCCGGTCGACCAGCTTCTCGTTGGTGGCGTTCATGTCCACCATCAGGTTGCCGTAGACCTTGCCGAGCCGGGCCATCGTGGCGGTGGAGAGCATGTTACAGACCAGTTTCTCGGCGGTGCCGGCCTTGAGCCGGGTGGAGCCGGTGAGCACCTCGGGGCCGGTGGGCACCTCGATGGCGACGTCGGCGTGCCGGCTGATCACCGCATCCTGGTTGCAGGCCACCGAGACGGTCGCCGCTCCGCTCGCCCGGGCGTGATCCAACCCGCCGACCACGTACGGGGTACGGCCGCTGGCGGCGAGCCCGACCACCGTGTCGCGGGCGGTCAGGCCGACCGCGTCGAGGTCGGCGACGGCGCGGGTCGGGTCGTCCTCCGCGCCCTCGACGGCGACGCCGAAGGCGCGCGCCCCGCCGGCGAGCAGGCCGACCACCCGGTCGGGTGTGGTGCCGAAGGTTGGTGGGATCTCGACGGCGTCGAGCATGCCGATCCGGCCGCTGGTGCCGGCACCGAGGTAGATCAACCGTCCACCCTGGCGTAGCGACGCCACGATCACGTCGACGGCGGCCGCGATGTCGGGCACGGCCCGGCGGACGGCCTCGGCGACGGTCTGGTCCTCGTCGTTCATCGCGAGAAGCAACTCGGTGGGAGACATCCGGTCGAGGTCGCTGGTCTTGTCGTTGCGGGTCTCGGTGCCGAGGGTGCTGAGGTTCACGGGGTGCTCGTTCCTCTCGCTGGTGTTCGTCGCCGGCCGGCGGGGCGGCCGCTCGCCGGTGCGGTCGACGTCGAGCGCGCCCTCGCGACGGCCAGGCCGAGACGCAGCTGCGAACAATCCCCGTATCAGCAGGCTGAAACCACAGCGTAACCAGCCCGGACGGGTGGTGGCAAAAAGTTTCGCGTTACCCTTGGCCAACGTCACTTATTGACAACCGCTGGTTGGGAGCGAGCCGTGCGTCAACTCGACCTCGTCGTGATCGTGCTGTACCTCGTGGTGATCGCCATCGTCGGACTGCGCCTGTCCGGTAAACAGAAGTCCGCCAAGGACTACTTCGTGGGCGAGGGTCGGCTGCCCTGGTGGACCGTCTCGTTCTCCGTGGTCGCCACCGAGACCAGCGTCCTGACCGTGATCAGTGTTCCCGGCGGCGCCTACAGCGGTCAGGGCTTCGGCAACGTCGAGCTGGCGCTGGGCTACGTCATCGGCCGGGTCATCGTGGCCGCGGTGCTCATCCCGCTCTACAAGCGGGGTGGCTTCGTCAGCGCCTACCAGTACCTCGGTGAACGGTTTGGCCTGAAACTTCAGGGTCTGGCGTCGGTGACGTTCGTCTTCACCCGCCTACTCGCCGAGGGGGTACGGCTGTTCGCCTCGGCCATCCCCATCAAGCTGCTCCTGGACGAGTTCGGGCTGAATGTCGGCTACCAGGCCATCATCATCGTGCTCACGCTGATCACGGTGATCTACACCTACCTCGGTGGCATCAAGGCGGTCATCTGGACCGATGCCATCCAGATGGGGCTCTACCTCGGTGGGGCGATCCTGGCCATCGCGGTGCTCAGCCACGCCGTCGGCTTCGACGGCTACTCGCAGGCGCTGGACGCCGGCAAGTTCCAGCTCTTCGACACCAACTTCACGCTCGCGCACGTGCTCACCAGCCCGTTCGCCCTGCCGACCGCGATCATCGGTGGTGCGATCTTCGCGATGGCCAGCCACGGGTCGGACCAGCTGATCGTCCAGCGCATCCTGTCCACCCGCACACTGCGCGAGGGTCAGCAGGCGATGATCTCCTCGGGCATCTTCGTGGTGATCCAGTTCGCCGCGTTCTCTCTGGTCGGCGCGCTGCTGTGGTCGTACAACAAGGGTCAGACCTTCAAGGAGCTGGGCCTGGCCAGCAGCGACAACCTCTACCCGAGCTTCATCCTGCACGCCCTGCCGGTGGGCATCTCGGGTCTGCTGGTGGCCGGCATCCTCGGCGCCGCGATGGGTTCGCTGTCGTCGGCGCTGAACTCGATGTCGAACTCCACCGTCGCCGACTTCATCCACAGCTTCTTCCGGAAGGTGCCGTCCGACGACGTGATGCTCCGGCTCGCCCGGGTGATGACTCTGGTCTGGGCGGTGCTGATGGCGGTCTTCGCCTGCGCGTTCAGCTCCAGCACCGGAAATGTCTACCTGACCGGTCTGACCATCGCCGGCTACACCTACGGGGCGCTGCTCGGGGCCTTCCTGCTCGGCCGTCTGGTCAAGCGGGCCAACCAGGTCGACGCGGTGATCGCCTTCCTGGTCACCGTGGCCGTGATGACCTACATCGTCCGCTACGTCAAGATCGATGTGACGACGGCCGGGACCACCACCGCCACCGCCATCGCCGCGCAGTGGCTGGTGCCGATCGGCGTCCTGATCACCCTGGTCGTCGGCGCGGTGTCCAGCCGGTTCCACCCGGCCCCGGAGACGCCGTACGACCATGGACGCACCGACGAGGTCGACGACGAGGCGGCGGCGGTCGGCCGGGTGTGAAGGAGGACGTGATGCGAGTGATCGGCCTGATGTCCGGAACCTCCTACGACGGCATCGAAGCCGCCGCCGCCGAGTTCGACCTGAGCGGCGACACCCTGCGGATGCGCCCGCTGGGCCGGCTCAGCCACCCGTACCCGGAGCAGTTGCGCGGCGGGATCGCCGCCGCGCTGCCGCCCGCGGCGACCACCACCGAGGCGATCTGCGTGCTGGACACCGGCATCGGCCAGGCCTTCGCCGAGGCCGGCGTGCGGGCCCTCGCGGAGCTGTGCGACGGCCACGCCGACCTGCTCGTCTCGCACGGGCAGACCATGCACCACTGGGTCGAGGGTGGTGTGGTGCGGGGCACCCTCCAGCTGGGTCAGCCGGCCTGGATAGCGGAGGCCACCGGACTACCGGTCGTGTCCGACCTGCGCAGCCGCGACGTCGCCGCCGGCGGCCAGGGCGCTCCCCTGGTCGCCCTCTTCGACGCGCTGCTGCTGGGTGGCCTGCCCGGTGTCCCGGCCGCCCTGAACCTGGGTGGCATCGCCAACATCACCGTCGTCGCGCCCGACGCCGACCCGCTCGCCTTCGACACCGGGCCGGCCAACGCGCTGCTCGACGCCGCCGTGCGCCACTTCAGCAGGGGCACCGAGGAGTACGACCGGGACGGGCGCGGGGCGGCTGCCGGGCAGGTGAACCCGGATCTGCTGCGACGGCTGCTGGACGAGCCGTACTACCGGCTACCCGGCCCGAAGAGCACCGGGAAGGAGCTGTTCCACGGGCCCTACCTGTTCACCGCGCTCGCCGACGCGCCCACGCCGGATCCGCGGGACGTGCTGGCCACGCTCACCCGGCTGACCGCGGTCACGGTGGCCGACGCCTGCCGCGACCACGGCGTCACCCGGCTCGTCGTCTCCGGCGGCGGCGCGCACAACCCGACGCTGATGCGCATGCTCGCCGACGAGCTGCCGGATGTCGACCTGTCCTCCAGCAACGACCTGGGCATCGCGTCGGACGCCAAGGAGGCGCTGGCCTTCGCACTGCTGGGCTACCTGACCGTGCACGGGCTGCCGGGCACCCTGCGATCGGGCACCGGCGCGCGGCACGCCTCCGTGCTCGGCAGCATCACCCCCGGTCGCGAGCCGCTACGGCTGCCCGCGCCGGTCGATCACGCTCCCCGCCGACTGCTGATCGCCGCGTCTCCGGTGGCCGACTGACCACCCTCCCGGGAGGATCGCCCATGAGCACCGCCGTACCCGCGCCGACCGCGGCCGACGTCCGCGCCCGCGAAGTTGCCGAACTGCTGCGCTCGCGCCTCGATGACCCGACCCGGGCCAGCGCCGAGCTGCCCCGGAGACTGGCGGCCGCGCACGACGCCTCGCCGTACCTGTTCGAGCCGCAGGCCGTCGTCCGCGCCGCCTCGGCGGCCGAGGTGGGCGCGCTGATGGCCGGCGCCCGGGAGGCCGGCGTGCCGCTGACCCTGCGTGGTGGCGGCACCAGCCTCGCCGGGCAGGCCGGCGGCGCGGGCGTGCTGGTCGACGTCCGCACCGACTGGCGGCACGCCGAGGTCCTCGACGACGGCCGCCGCATCCGGCTCCAGCCGGGCCTGACGATCCGCCAGGCCAACGCCCGGCTGGCCCGCTACCGACGCCGGCTCGGCCCGGACCCGGCCAGCGAGAGCGCCTGCACGGTGGGCGGGATGGTGGCCAACAATTCCAGCGGGATGACCTGCGGCACCACCGACAACGCGTACCGCACCATGGAGTCGCTGCGCTTCGTCCTCCCGTCCGGCACGGTCGTCGACTCCGGTGCGCGCGACGCCGACGACCGGCTGCGGGCCGACGAACCGGAGCTGCACGCCGGGCTGCTGCGGCTGCGCGACCGCGTGCGCTCGGCACCGCAGTCGCGCGCCACCATCGAGCGGCTGTTCGCGATGAAGAACACCATGGGGTACGGGCTGAACTCGCTGCTCGACCACAGCAGCCCGGTCGACATGCTCGCCCACCTGATGATCGGTAGCGAGGGCACGCTCGGTTTCGTGGCCGAGGCCGTCTTCCGTACCGTCGAGATCCACGACCACGCCGCCACCGGCCTGCTGATCCTGCCCGGCCTCACCGACGCCACCGACGCGCTGCCCGCCCTGCTCGCCGCCGGCGCCCGTACCGCCGAACTGCTCGACGCTGCCGCGCTGCGAGTCAGCCAGCGTGACCCGGGTGCGAGCCCCGCCCTGCGCGGGTTGACGGTCGCCGGCCACGCCGCGCTGCTGGTGGAGTTCACCGAGGAGAGTGCGGAGCGGCTGGCCGCGACGCTGGCCGACGCCCGAGGAGTGCTCGACCGGCTGCCCGCGGTCACCGGCACCGAGCTGACCCGCGACCCGCGCGAACGGGCCAAGCTCTGGCATCTGCGCAAGGGCCTCTACACCGCCGTCGCCGGGGCCCGCCCGCCCGGCACCACGGCCCTGCTGGAGGACGTCGCCGTGCCGATGCCACGGCTTACCGGCACCTGCGACGGGCTGATCCGCCTGTTCGACCGGCACGGCTACCCGGACGCGGTGATCTTCGGACACGCCCGCGACGGCAACCTGCACTTCATGCTGACCCAGTCCTTCGACACCCCGGCCGAGATCGACCGCTACGCCCGGTTCACCGACGACATGGTCGACCTCGTGCTGGCCGAGGGGGGAACCCTGAAGGCGGAGCACGGCACCGGCCGGGCCATGGCGCCCTTCGTCCGCCGGCAGTACGGCGACGAGCTGTACGACGTGATGCGCGAGCTGAAACGGATGTGCGACCCGAGCGGTCTGCTCAACCCCGGCGTGCTGCTCAACGACGACCCGACCGTGCACCTGCGGCAGCTCAAAGCCGTGCCGACGGTCGACCCCGAGCTGGACGCCTGCGTCGAGTGTGGCTACTGCGAGCCGGTCTGCCCCACCGCCGACGTCACCACCACCCCCCGGCAGCGCATCGTCCTGCAACGGCAGATCGCCCTCGCCACCGCCGCCGGCGACGAGGCGCGCCGCCGGGAGCTGACCGCCGACTACGCGTACGCCGCGGTGGACAGCTGCGCCGCGGACAGCCTCTGCGTCACCGCCTGCCCGGTCGGCATCGACACCGGAGCGGCGATGAAGCGGCTGCGCGCCGAGCGACACTCCCCTCGCGCCCAGCGCACCGCCCGCACCGCCGCCCGGCACTGGCAGGCCGCCGTAGCGGGCGTCCGGGTGGGACTGACCGCCGCGCACGCCGTACCGACGCCGCTGACGCGCGCCGCGACCGGGGTGATCCGTGGGCTCGGCGGCACCGAACTCATGCCCCGGTGGAGCGACGACATGCCACGCGCCGGCGCTCCCCGGCCCACCCCCCGCAGCGCGCCGGACGCCCAGGCGGTGTTCTTCGCGGCCTGCGTCGGCAGCCTCTTCGCACCCGAGGACGGCCCGCGCGGCGGTTCAGCGGCGGCCTTCCTGCGCCTCTGCGAACTGGCGGGGGTGCCGCTCGTCGTACCGGCCGGCGCGGCGGGCCTGTGCTGCGGAACGCCGTGGCAGTCCAAGGGCTACCCCGCCGGCCACCGCGAGATGGCCGAGCGGACCCTCGCCGCGCTCTGGGCGGCCAGCGACGAGGGCCGCCTGCCCATCGTGTGCGACGCGTCGTCCTGCACGCACGGGCTGACACAGCTCACCGCCGCGCTGGCCGCGGAGAACCAGGCACGGTACGGCGCGCTGCGCTTCGTCGACAGCGTGACCTTCACCGCCGAGCACCTCCTGCCGGCGCTGCCGCAGCCCCGGCGACTGGGCTCACTGGCCCTGCACCCCACCTGCTCCACCGTGCACCTGGGCGGCATCGACGACCTGCGCACGGTGGCCCAGGCGGTCGCCGACACCGTCACCGTGCCGGACAGCTGGGGGTGCTGCGCCTTCGCCGGGGACCGGGGGCTGCTGCACCCCGAGGTCACGGCCGGCGCCACCGGGACGCAGGCGGCCGAGATCAATCAGCACGACTACGACGCGTACGCCTCCTGCAACCGCACCTGCGAGATGGGCATGAGCCGGGCGACCGGCCAGCCGTACCGGCATGTGCTCCAGCTGCTCGTCGAGGCGGTCGAGCCACCGGCGTAGCCAGACCCCCGTCAGGGGGAAACAGCCGGCGGCCGGCAGCCCGATCGCGCTCTGGCTGCCGGCCGCCGGCCGCACCGACGGCGGCTCACGGGAAGGTCAGTCGGTGATCACCGGCCAGGCGTAGGCGAGCAGAGCACAGGCGGCACCCAGAAGCGCGAGCGAGACACCCCTCGTGGGCAGCGGCAGAGCAGCGAGCACGATCAGGATGACGGCGACAACGTAGAGAAATGCCTGGACCGACATGTTGCTCTCCTCGATCAGGGGTAGCGGGCGGCTGACGTCATCCGCCGGGATGCCCCCGGGCGTGATCGCGGAAACCTCCTGTCGATCACGGTTTGGCCCACAGTGCCCGAGTGTCCGGTGAAGGCGATGACTCCGGCGTCGCGGTGGCTCGGCTGTGGTACCACTGTGGTCCCGCCGTCCGGTGGCGGAAAGAGCCCGTTCGCAGCCGCGTCCAGGATGCCGGTCAACGTACGGTCCATCGTCTCTCTACCACCGCGCAGACCAGACAGTGTCCAGACATCCTCCCGTGCGGGGTGCGGAGCTGGGTGCCCCGGTGTCCAGGGCCGCGCCTCGTCCGCCTACCTCGCCTGGCTGCGGTACCAGATCCGGGGCCGGCCGTCAGCGGCGACGTCGACGTCCGCACACACCTGGTAGACCTGCTCGATCCGGCCGGTGGTGAGAACCTCGACGGGCGTACCCGCCGCGACCACCCGCCCGCCGTACAGAAGCACCAACCGGTCGCAGTACTGCGCGGCCAGATTGAGATCGTGCAGGGTCACCACGACGGTGCTGGCCGACTCGGCGAGGAACCGCAGCAACTCCAGCTGATGCCGGATGTCCAGATGGTTGGTCGGCTCGTCGAGCAACAGCAGATCCGGTTCCTGCACCAGAGCGCGGGCCAGGTCCACCCGCTGCCGCTCACCACCGGAGAGGCTGGACCAGCGCCGCTGCTCGAACCCGGCCAGGCCCGCCTCGGCGAGCGCGCGCCGCGCCAGGTCCAGATCCGCGGCGCCGACCCCGGCAAGACGTGGCCGGTACGGGGTTCGGCCCAGCAGAACCACCTCCAGTGCGGACATCTCCACGTCGGTGGCCACCTGTTGGGTGACCACCGCGATCCGCCGAGCCAGCGCACGCCGGGGTATCGCGTCCACCGCGACGTCGTCGAGCAGCACCCGCCCGGACTCCGGCCGCGCCAGCCTGGCCAGTAGCCGCAGCAGGCTGGATTTGCCGGAGCCGTTCGGCCCGAGCAGCCCGACCGTGGCGCCCGGTTCGGCGGAGAGCGCCACTCCGGCCAGGATCCGTACGCCGGCCACGCCCCACCCGATCCCGTCCGCGTGCAGCCGCACCGGTGACGCTCCCGCCGGGAACCGGTCGCCGCCGGTCGCCCGACCACTGCCGCCCACTGCCCGGCCGGCGGTACCCGGCGCGATCACGGCGTACCCGTCCGGCGTCGCATGACCAGCGCGAACACCGGCACCCCGAGCAGCGCGGTGAGCACGCCCACCGGCAGCTCCTGTGGCGAGAAGACGGTCCGCGCCACGGTGTCCGCCCAGATCAGGAAGATCGCGCCGATCACCGCGCAGGCGGGCAGCAACGTGCGATGCCGGGAGCCGAACAGGAACCGGACGGCGTGTGGCACGGTCAACCCGACGAAACCGATGGCCCCGCTCGCCGCGACCAGCGCGGCTGCCACCAGGGCGGTGACGGTGAACAGCAGCAGCCGGGTGCGCCCGGGAGAGAAGCCGAGTGAGCGGGCGGTATCGGTGCCGAACGCGAACGCGTCCAGCGCCGTCGCACTGGCCCAGCAGACCAGCAGGCCGACGCCGACAACCACGGCGCTCAGCGTCACCGCCGGCCAGGAGGCCGCCGTCAGCGAACCGAGCAGCCAGAACGTCACACTACGGGTGTCCTGGGTGTGCGCGTCGGAGATCACGATCAAGCTGGTCACCGCGCTGAAGAGCTGCGAGACGGCCACCCCGGCGAGAACGATCCGGGTCGGCTCGCCGGCCCGCCGGCCGGCCAGCAACAGCACCGCACCAAACGCGGCCATGCTGCCGACGAACGCGCCGGTGGTCAGGTCGACCGGGCCGGCCCCGATCCGAATGCCGAGTACCAGCACCGCCACCGCTCCGGTGGAGGCGCCGGACGAGACGCCGAGCAGGAACGGGTCGGCCAGCGGGTTACGCGTGAGCGCCTGGAGCACCGCTCCGCACACCGCCAGACCGGCACCGACCAGCGCGGCCAACAGCACCCGGGGCAGCCGGAGATCCCACACGATGCTGTCCGGCAACGCCGGTAGGGGCTGGACCGGCAGGCCCACATGACTGGCCACCGCGCGCAGAACGCTGTCGACCGGCAGATCGGCCGAGCCAACGCTTACCGCCGCCGCGATGGTGACCAGGAGCAGGAGCAGGGCCAACGGAAGGACGTACCGGCCGTCTCTCGAAATGCCGGTGGGGGGTGGCGAGTCCCGTCGCGTCGACGCGTGCGGGCCGCTCGCCGAGGCGAGGGATCGGGCGACTCGCGGGTTCATCGGCGGGCGAACACCACGTAGTCGTCGAGGTACTGCCAGACCGTGCCGACCTCGGCGAACCCGGCCGCGCGAAGGGCAGCCAGGTGAAATTCCAGTGCGGCTGGGGCCTGCGGCGGCCGGTCGGCGAACCGCCGTTCCCGCTGGGCAGCCAGCCCGGCCAGTTGCGGGTGTCGGGCCGCCTCGGCGTACCAGGCGGAGTAGGTGAGCGCTCCGGCAGCGAATGTCTCCTGCTGCACCTGCGCGTCGTGCCGATTGGCGATGTCGCGCAGGGTGGGCGCCGATTCGTCGTAGCGGAGGTGGTCGGCGTTGAGCAGCACACCACCGGCGGGCAGCAGCCGCGCCACTGTGGTGTAGACCCGCAGCAGTTGCTCCGGCGCGAGCCAGTGCAGGGCCGTCGAGGTGAGCACGGCGTCGACCCGCCGTCCGGTCAGCGCCTCCTCCCAGCCGTCGGCCACCAAGTCGACGTCGTGGACGTCGACCCGTGCGGTGTACCGGTCCAAAGCACGCCGCGCGACCTCCAGCAGGATCGGGTCGTAGTCGACCGCGACGGCGGTGGCGCGCGGGAACTGGGCCAGTACCCGGTCGCTGATCGCACCGGGGCCGCAAGCCAGATCGAGGATCGCGAGGTCGTCCGGGCAGTGCAGCCGCAGCACGTCGGCCATCGCGTCGAACCGCAGGTCGCGGTGGGCCACGTAGGCGGACTGCTGGTGGTTCCAGAGTGCGAGCAGGCGCCGGGCGACCGACTGATCCAGCGCGGCGGCCTCGCTGCCGGCCGGCGGGGTCATCGGGTGGTCCCGTGCAGGTTGGCGCCGACCAGTTCCGCCGCCTGGACGCTGCGGATCGACGGATCCATCGACGAGCCGGGCACGGTGACGAACCGTCCGGCGACCACCGCGTCCAGCTTCGACGTCACCGGGTTACGGCGCAAGAAGTCGATCTTCGATTGGGCGCTGTCGCCGTCGCCGCCTCTGGTCAGATCGGCCAACACGATCACCTCCGGGTTGCGTTTGGCGATCTCCTCCCAGTTGCCGGCGGGCCACTTCTGGCCGGCATCGGTGAACGTGTTGCGGGCGCCCAGCAGCGAGCTGATCGCGTCTGGAACGCCGCCGTGCCCGGCCACGTACGGGGTGCTCGTTCCGGAGTAGTACCAGAGGAGTGACGGGCCGGCGCTCGGCGTGACCGTCGGCGCCGCACCTCGGGCGGCGTCCAACCGACTCTGCTGGTCGTGGATAAGCTTGTCGGCCCGCTCCGGGACGCCGAAGACGCTGGCGATGTCGCGGATCTCATCGAAGATCCCGTCGAAGGTGACCGTCTGGGTGGCGTCGGTCGGCTTCTCGCAGGCGAACTCGGAGAGGTACGCCGGTACGCCGAGCGTGGCCAGGTCGGCGCGCGAGCCCGCGGCGTCCGGCGCGTACGCGGAGGTGTAGGTCGAGTAGACGAAGTCCGGGTTCGCCGCCCGGACCGCCTCTCGTGACGGGTAGAGCTTGGCCAGGACCGGCACCGTCTCGTACCCGGGGCGCAGGTCGGGCAGCACCGGGTCGGTCTGGTAGCTGGTACCGGCCATCCGATCGGCGAGACCGAGGCTGAGCATGATCTCGGTGGCGTTCTGTTCCAGTGCGATCGCTCGCTGGGGCGGCGCGGTGACGGTGACCGGCAGTCCGCAGTTGGTCAGGTGGACCGGGGTGGCCAGGTGGCCCTGCGCGGACGGTGCGGCGGCTCCGCCGTCGGAGCAGCCGGCGACGGCGAGCACCAGGCACAGGCTCGCCTTAGTGAAAACGGTTTTCATGGTCGGGAACATATCAGCAGCCCCGCCGCGGCCTGGCAGGCAGGGGGTGCGGTGCGCCCGCCCGCAGCGGACGTCGGCCTGCGCTCCGGCCACCGCCCGCTCAGGCCGACGCCGACGCAGTCGAGGGTGTGACCCAGGTTTCGGGTCACACCCTCGACTGCATTCATCACCATGGCGGGGCGCCGCTGACCGCCCCCGTCCACGACCGCCAGGGTCGGGGCGGGGCGGGCACGGAAAATCGTCATGAAAGGTCCTTCTGCCATCGAGCTGGGTGGAGGTGAGGCGGTGGCGCGCCCTCGGTGCGCCACCGCGACCGGTCGCGCGTACGACCAAATGCCCGGCTCGGGGTGTGACCCGTCAGCCGCCGACGACCCGGCCACCCGAACCCCGGCAGCGCCCACCCCCAAGCCATTGATACCCACCGCTTTCTTCAACCCAGCCCCCGCCGCGCCGATCTTGCAGCTTCGGTTGTCGATACGGGCGGGATGCCCCTTGTGTCGGGACAGCAAGCGCAAGATCGCGGGGCAGGGAAAGGTTTCGGGACCGTGTCTATCCGCGGGTTGCCCGTTCGACCTGGGGATGTTGGGGTCGGGAGGCGGTCCCACGGACGAGGAGAACGCGATGTCGAAGTACCTGCTGATCATGCGGGGCATCGACGAGACGAACGCGGCCATGATGGCCAACACGGTTGTGCGGCAACCACCGCGAGCGCTCGGTCCTGCTCCGCAAGGCGGCCGCGCTGAGCTGACTCCTTCGGCACGGCCAACCCGCCCCGACCACCAGAACCGGAAGCTTGATGATCATCGAGAACGTGGCGTACCCCGCCGGTCAGCACTGTGAGACCACCACACTCGGCGCCCTACTGCGCCACGAGGGCCTCGACCTGTCCGAACCCATGCTGTTCGGGCTCGGCGAAGGTCTGGGTTTCGTCTACTGGGATGCCAAGAACATGGACTTTCCGTTCCTCGGCGGCCGCACCAAGCCGGCCACAATCACCCGGACCGTAGCCGACCGACTGGGCCTGACGCTGCGGATCCAGGAGACCACCTCACCCCGTAGGGCGTGGCAGAACGTGGTCGCCACCCTCGCCACCGGACGCCCGGTCGGCCTGCAACTGGACTCCTACCACCTGGACTACTTCACCACGAAGGTCCACTTCGGGGGTCACTTCGCCGCGCTGTACGGCTACGACGACACCCACGCCTACCTGATCGACACCGCACAGCAGGGCGGTGCCGTGACGACCACGCTGACGAGCCTGGAACGGGCCCGCAACGAACGCGGACCGATGACCGCGCGCAACCTCGCGTACACCGTCGCCGGCCCGAGCGACCGGCCCGACCTGGGCGACGCCATCCGGGCGAGCATCCGCGGCAACGCGGACGCCTTCCTCAACCCGCCCATCGCCAACCTCGGCCACCGGGGCATCGGCAAGGCGGCTCGACAGGTGGCGCGATGGCTCGACCGCTCCACCGACCCATCGCGGGACCTCCCACTGGCCGCGACGCTGATGGAGCGCGGCGGGACCGGCGGCGCCTTGTTCCGCGCCATGTACCGCGACTTCCTCGCCGAGAGCGCCACGTTCGTCGACGACGTCAACCTCCGCCTCGGCCACCAGATGTACGCCGAGATCGCGCCGTTGTGGACCGAGGTCTCCCAGCACATCGCGGCCGCCGGTGAGACCGGCGACCCGAAGCAACTCATTCGCGCCTCGGCGCTCCTCAGCGAACTCGCCGACCGGGAACGCCACGCGATGCAGATCCTCTCCGGCACCGGTACCGACTGACCACCTCGACCGGGCGGTGCAACCCCGGGGACCGACGGTCGCGTCGTACGGCCGTGACAGTCAGCGCAGAGAACAGACCGGTGCGGGTCACCGGAGAGGAGAGTCCGCGATAGGTCGAGTCGCACCCTCGTCGACAGCTCAGCTGGTCGCCTCGTGGTAAACCATGCCGTCGGCCCCCGGTATCAGGCGGGCGGCGTACGCCGTGCCGGCGGTGATGTCAGCCTCATCGTCGACCTCGAAGCCGATGAGGGCGAGGTGGAACGGCACGTCGTCGTACACCGCGACGGCGATGTCGGCCAGCCAACGGTCGAGCGGGGCACGCCAAACCAGCGACTCGACGCCGCTGCGCTGGTCGAAGGGGTAACCGCCGATCCTGTCGTCCACCCGGCCGAGGGCACCGAGCGGAAGGTAGAGCGACAGACTGTCGGTGCCCTCGTACCTGGTCGTGTAACTGCCACACACCACCCGCCCACCGGTCGGCACAGTGAGCGTCCCGCGCAGGTGCCCGTCCACCGTGAAGGCGTCCGCGCCGGGGATCACCTCGACCAGGTCGGCCCCGGCGCGGCACGCACGGACGTCAGCCGCCCTCCACAAGG
This sequence comes from Micromonospora sp. NPDC050276, assembly GCF_044459545.1. Classification (NCBI taxonomy): domain Bacteria; kingdom Bacillati; phylum Actinomycetota; class Actinomycetes; order Micromonosporales; family Micromonosporaceae; genus Micromonospora; species Micromonospora sp. NPDC050276. The sequence goes on from NZ_JBITJA010000014.1 coordinate 84,960, forward strand.
CACCCACAGCCCGGTCGAGTCGGGCATCATCGGCTGCCCCGAGGATCAGGATCAGCTCGTAGAACCCGCCGGTCCAGTTCTCGGCATCGCTCATGTCATCGGCGGTCACCGCGCCAGGATCCACCATGGCGAATGCTGTGTCAGGCGGATAATCACGGAATTCCACACGTCGAGCTGGAGGTCCGCATGCGCGTCATCCGCATTCTGCCCAACCTTTCGGTGGCGGACATCAGCGCCGCCAAGGGCTTCTACACCGACTTTCTCGGTTTGAGCACCGAGGCGTTCAACCTAGGTTGGGTGGCCCGCTACACCGCACCCGACGGCGACGCGGCCGTGCAGCTCGTCTCCGCGCACCGATCCTGAGGCGATCCTGACGATCCCGAGGGATTGACCCTCGCAGACCGGCGACGGCGGCGTGGATGACGTCGCCATCTCGGCCACCGGCCGCTACCTGCGCGTCCACGGTACCCAGCGGGCCCTGCCCGCGTACGGCTACTCGCTCTGGGAGCTGGAGGTGCACGGCAGCCGAGCCGGTCGCCCCGTCAGCGCGGGCGGGCCGCGCTGACGGGGCAACGTCCCACCGGTGGGCGGGCTACCTCTTGGCGATCCTGATCGTCGCCGTACGGTAGTTGTCGCGCCGGTCGTTCCTCGTCGGGTCGTAGTTCCTCTCGATGTTGCCGGCGCTGTCGACCGAGAACCAGCGGAACGTCGTCGTCTCGGTCACGTGGAACACCTGCCCCGGCTCACGGAACTCGGTCGCCGCGTAGCGGGGTGATTCGAGGGTGGGTCGGCTGCCGTCCGTCGTATAGTAGATGGTGGCCGGCTCGTTGGTCTCGAAGCGCACGTCGACGGGCCCTGGGTAGCGTCCCGCGCCGGGGTTGAGCCGGGACGTGGGGTTCTTGTTGTCCCTCCCCCAGTCCGCCGCGACCCGGAACATCTCCATGATCCCGTTGGCGTACTCCATCGTCTCGGCGTGGCCGCTGACGAGGTCGGGGTTGCCCACCCATTCCGGTTGGAACGAGCCGCCCTGCCAGTCGCCGGTGGCCGGGTTGTAGACGGAGCCGCCGACCTCCCAGCCGAACGCGTAGATCCCGTAGGTGTGGTACAGGTCCTCCCGCACGTTGCCCGCCGAAGAGTAGAGGACGTCCGACGACCCGCCGACGTTCTCCGGCGTGACGACGGTCTCCCGGTACGCCTTGACCTGCGACAGGATCCGAGCGGCCGACTGCCAGTAGAACGCCTCGTCACCCAGCGGCGGGCGCGGCGTGGTGATCCGGCCGTCCGCGATGTAGGCGCCGGGCTGCCAGAAGAGCTGGCCGCCGTTGGAGTGCACCGACATCATGAACTTGATGTTCTGGTACTTCTCGACGAGCCAGATGATGTTCTTCGCCTCGGGCTCGGACAGCTCCTCCGGCCCTTGGTAGGTGTCGCTGACACAGCTGGTCGACGCGCCCGCGTAGCCGTCGTGCCCCGACCCGACCCGGTAGTTCCGGTTCAGGTCGACGCCCCAGGAGTTGCGTCGACCCGGGTCGGCGTTCGCGTCCGGGCAGTGGTTGGTCATGTTCCGGCGCTGGGAGGCGAAGTTGTAGAAGCTGTAGTTCGCCCCGTCCGGGTTGTTCGACAGGATGAAGAAGACGTCGGTGTTCTCGACGATCCTCTTCGTCTCCCGATCGGACCGGTAGTTGTGCACCAGACGTTCGGCGGACTCCAGGCTCGTCGTCGCCGGCACCCACTCCCGGGCGTGGTCCTGCGCCTGGATCAGGACACCGGGCTTCTTGCCGTCACGGTGCTTGCCGATCCGCAGGACCGGAATCGTGGCCGGGCCTCGCGGCACCTCACCCGCCGGCGCGCCGGCGCGTTTCTGGTCGAGGAAGTCGGTCAGCGCGACCGGGCCGGCCGTCGGCGCGACGATCCCGGTGCCCTCGTTGGTGCGGTAGGGGTGCGCTCGGTCGATGAGCCCGGCAGATCGGGTCCGCAGCGCCTCGGCCACCTCGGTGGCCGTGCTCGCCGGGGCACCGGAGGCGTCCGTGGCGAGCAGGACGCGGACCGCCTTGCCCACGACCTCCACCGCCAGCGGGAGGCCCGGGTCCGGCCGGTCCACGAAGTCCACCGTGATGTCGTTGCCACCCTCGTGGCCCCACGCGGCCGAGCTGACCACGACCGCCGCCTGCCCGGTGCCGCCGATCTGGGCCTGCGCCTTGCGCTGGTACCCGTTCGTCTGGTTCGGCAGATAGATGATCTCGGCGATGTCCGGGTACTGGCGGGCGATCTCCTTGGCACGACTGTAGAGCTGCTGCGGGTGCTGGTAGCCGTCCACGAAGTCCGACTTGTAGGACGGGTTCGCCGTCAGCGGCGGCGGGGCGTCCTCCAGCCAGTTGGAGACGACACCGGTGGTGACACCACCGGTGGAACTGGTCACCTGGATCTTGTTGGGGCGTACGTCCAGCTTGAACAGGTTTCGGTGGAACATGTACTGCCCGGAGTCGACGAACCGGCTCATCGTCCGGGCGAAGCCGAACGGCGTGCCCTTGCCGGAGTCGTTCTCCACCTCCATCCCGACGATCGGGTCCGCCTGCTGACCCTCGGTGGTGCGCGCCTCCACGTAGAGGAAGCCCTGACCCTTGGTGGTGAACCAGTCGGCGCGGACGACGCGTACCGTCGCCTCGTGGTTCGCCGGCTGGACCGTCCGGGCGGCGGCGATGCCGATACCGCCGTCGGCCTTGTCGCTCCACGCGAAGCCCGCGTCGTCGCCGAGCACCTCGACGCCCATCGCCGTAAGTTCATCGACCTGCTCGGCGGTGACCACCGCCTCGCCTTCGATGCCGTTCGGCACGCGCCGGAGGCCGTGTTCGAGGTCGAAGCCGGCGGCGGCCACCTTGTCCAGCATGTCGGCGCCGGTCATCCTGAAGTGGATGAGGCGTACCGACTCTGGGTTCTCATCCGAGGATCGGCCGGCGGCGGCCGGCGGCCGGGTGGGATCCGCGCCCGCGGGTCCGGTGGTCACGAGGATGCTACCCACCAGGGCGGGCAGCGCGAGAAGCGCGATGCGCCGTTGGATACGCCGCATTCCCCCTCCTTCTACTGACGACGGGTGATTGCCGGCGAACCGGGTTCGGTGAGCGTATGTGCGTTCGCGGCTCCAGTGGTCCACGTCGATCGAATTTGAGCATTCCTTGAGGCGACCGTCGCCGATCACGCAGAGTTGATCAACTTGGCAAAGGCTGTCCAAGCGAACCAACCCGTACCATCCTTGGGAGCCCGACCATGCGTGGCAGCGCTCGATTGCTCCGGCGTGGCCGATCCGTCCTGGTCGCCACGGTGGCCGGCGAGCGCCGGCCGAAAGACGTCTAGCGCTGGACGCGTGCGTGGCGATAATCGATTCATGACGACAGATGTGCACCCTGAATCCGGTCTCCCGAGGGCCACCCTGACGGATCAGGATTTGGCGGAGACACCGTGGGACTACTGTCGAATTCACGCACTTGCCGTCACCGACGACGAGGGCCCACCAGAGGGCCTGACTCCGGAGGAGTTCCAGGAGTGGGACGACGTCGACCCCACCGCGCCGTCGGCCTTGCGACTGCATTTCGACCTCGACTACATCGTCAGCCGGATCGACTCGGGGCCCATGCGAGATGTTCGATTCTGGGTAGCGCCGGCGACACTGATCTTCGACAGCGTCTGGGGCATCGTCGGCAATCTGCACTCGGTGTGCCTGCCGCTGGAGCTGAAGGGCTTGCATCGGGGGGCCGCCGCGCGCTCGTCGGATCCCCTGTGGCACCTGGAGGGGCGCGACATGGACCTCCGGTTCCAGGCGTCGTCCTACACCCTCTACCTGCGCAAACCTCCGCGCTACGGCAACCGCGTGCTCCGGATGGCCGACCGGGGTGGCATCAGCTTCGACCCACACCCGTTCGCCTGACCGACCGCTGCCGCAGCGATATCACTCTGGCGAGGGAGGCCCTGAGCCCGGTGGCGATGCGATGGTCAGGCCATGACCGGTGGTCGCCAGGGAACGCGGACATCCGGGCGGCACGGCGCTGCGCCGGCTGCTCGCCGTCTACCGCGCCGGCAGCCCGGTGAGATGAGGGTGTCGCCGGGTCAGGGCGAGCGGAGCTGCTCGCGGAACCACGCTCGGTCGGGGTTCACCACAGCCTGATCGCCGAGCACGACGGTGGGCACGGTCTCGTTGCCGTCGGCTACCGCCCGGACGGCGGCAGCAGCAGCGGGGTCCTGCCAGATGTCCACCCAGTGCGCCCGCCGGGCGAGCCGGCCAAGGGAAAACCGGAGCTGAAGGCAGTAGCGACAGCCGGGACGCCAGTACACGATCGGCCGGCCGTCCGCCGCGCTGGCCCGTCGCGCTTCGGCAGCGCCCACCGAGCGGGGAAAGGCCCACGGCGACAGCAGCAGCGCCAGCACCAGGAAGACCACCAACTCGACGCCGCCGACGGCGGGCAGACCGGCCGTCAGCTGGGCCACCGCCACGAGCACGCCACACGCCGCCATCAGGATCGCCAGAATCCACCGCCGTACCACGCCGAGGACACTACCTCCCGGTACGCGGACGGCCGCCGCCACCGATGCTGCCGGGTGGGCGGCCACCCACCACACCTTGACATGTATCGATGTTAACGCCAACATAAGTCCGCCACCTGGATGCAACGCCACCGACACATTCCCAACTCAGCGCCGTCAATCGGATCGACTACGGCGTCGCGGCGGTGTTACGGGTGCTGGTCAATGGCCGTTCCCAATCTCGCGGAGGACAGATGCCGCTGCCACGTCGAAGCCACCCGGTCACCGCCCGAGCCGTGCCCTGGAAGGCTGCCGGCCGAGGTGGCCCTCGGCGTGTGCGGTCGGTGTTGGCCGCGGTGCTGGTGCTGCTCGCCGTGTCCGCCGCCCTACCGGCGGCCGGGCCGGCACACGCGGCACCGGCGGTCAACTACACCAACCCGTTGGTGACCCAGCGGGCCGACCCGCACATCTTCCGGCACACCGACGGCTACTACTACCTGACCGCCACCGTGCCGCAGTACGACCGGATCGTGCTGCGCCGGGCGACCACCCTCCAGGGGCTGGCGACGGCGGCCGAGACGACGATCTGGAGCCGACACACCAGCGGAGAGATGGGCGCCCACATCTGGGCACCCGAGATCCATTTCATCAACAACCGGTGGTACGTCTACTTCGCCGCCGGCCGGACCGACGACGTGTGGCGGATCCGGATGTACGTGCTGGAGAGCAGCAGCGCGAATCCGCTTACCGGTCCGTGGACCGAACGCGGCCGGATCACCACCCCCTGGGACACCTTCAGCCTGGACGCCTCGACGTTCGTCGCCAACGGGGTGCGCTATCTGACCTGGGCACAGCAGGAGCCAGGAATCTCCACCAACTCCAACGTCTACCTCGCCCGGATGGGTGCCAACCCTTGGCAGATCACCGGCACCGTGACCCGGCTCGTGGTGCCGACGTACGACTGGGAGACCCGGGGTTACCGGGTTGCCGAGGGCCCGGCGGTGCTGCAACGCAACGGCCGGATCTTCCTGACCTACTCGGCCAGCGCCACGGACGCCAACTACTGCCTCGGGATGCTGAGCGCCTCCGCCAGCGCGAACCTGCTCGACGCCGCCGCCTGGAGCAAGAGTCCCAGCCCCGTGTTCGTCAGCAACGCGGCCACCAGCCAGTACGGCCCGGGCCACAACTCGTTCACCGTCTCCGAGGACGGGCAGAGCGACATCCTCGTCTATCACGACCGCAACTACCGCGACATCAGCGGCGACCCGCTCAACGATCCGAACCGACGCACCCGGCTACAGAAGGTGTACTGGAACGCCGACGGCACCCCGAACTTCGGCATCCCGGTGCCCGACGGTGCCACCCCGGTTCGGCTGCGGTCACATGATCGGAGCAGCAGCTACATCCGGCACTACGATTACCGGGCGCGGATCGAGCCGAACGTGACCAACCTGGCCGACTCCCAGTTCCGCATCGTCACCGGCCTCGCCGGCGGTGGATCAGTGTCGCTGGAGTCGACCAACTTCCCCGGGTACTACCTGCGCCACCGGGGCTTCGCCCTGTACGTCGAGAAGAACGACGGCTCGGCCCTCTTCGGTGGCGATGCGAGCTTCCGTCGCCAATCCGGCCTGGCCGACAGTGCCGGGATCTCCCTGGAGTCGCAGAACTACCCGGGCCGCCATGTGCGCCACCGCGACGGACTGCTCTTCGTGGAGGCAGTCGGTTCGACCGCCGACCGCGGCTCGGCCACCTTCCATCTGGAGTAGCCGCCCAGAGGCGCCCGCGGTCGCCGACCCCCGTCCAGGCTCGCCCGCAGCCCATCCAGCCAGGAGGATCGATGCCCTTCACCAGCACGAGAAGACCGTCCGGCGGCGGGTCGTTCCGTCGCGACCGGCGTAGGGGCCTGGCACTCGCCATCATCACCACACTGCTCGGCGCGGCCGCTGTGGTTCTGGTCGACGCACCGCCGGCAGCGGCCGCGAGCATCGACACCAACGCCTACTACGTCCTGGTCAACCGAAACAGCGGCAAGGTCCTCGACGTCCGGGACACCTCGACGGCGGACGGTGCCGTGATCCAGCAGTGGTCCCGCAATGACGGCGCGTGGCAACAGTTCCAGTTCGTCTCCTCCGGCGGCGGCTACTACCGGCTCAAGGCGCGACACAGCGGCAAGGTCGTCGACCTGTGGGAGTGGAACACCGCCGACGGCGCCGACTTCCGCCAGTGGTCCGACCTCAACGGCACCAACCAGCAGTTCCAGGTTCTCGATTCCGACGGCGGCCACGTCCGGCTGATCAACCGCCACTCCGCGAAGGCACTCGAGGTCTGGGAGCGGTCCACCGCCGACGGCGGCCGGATCAGTCAGTACGCCGACCTCAACGGCACCAACCAGCAGTGGCAGCTGGTCGCGGTGGGTGGCGGCAGCACACCACCGACCACCGGTTGCGGCAGCGGGTCGACCAACGCCGAGGCCGTACTGAGCGGGAGCACCTGGACGGCCCGTAACGGCTCGTCAACGGTGTACTCGGGTTCGGACATGTTGGCGGCGATGCAGGCGGCGGTCAACTCGCTGTCGGCGGGCCGGACGTCGAAGCAGCGGGTGGTGGTGCGCGGCTCGGGTTCGATGAGCGCGGGGTCGCGGTTGTCGCTGCCGTCGTACACGACCCTGGCCGTGTGCGGCACGATCAACGTGACCGGGTCGGGCTCGGGCGACCAGGCACCGGTGTACTCGCGGGGAACCACCGACGTCGAGGTGCAGAACCTCACGCTGACCGGTTCGCCGCTGTACGGAATCTTCATGCGGAACGTGAACAACCTGAGCCTCGGGCAGCTCGACATGCGGCTCTCCGCCGGCCTGGGCGTACGCATCGACAACCACGGTGGAGATCGAGCGGTCAAGGTGCGCAACGTCCGCATCGACAACGTGTACGTGTCGGGGACCGGCACACACGGGGTGGAGACGTACGGCGTGGACGGTCTGACGATCGGCACGGTCACGGCGCGGAACACCCGGGACTCCGGCCTTCTGCTCAACGACACGATCAACGCCACGGTCGGCACGGTCGACGCGCAGGGCGCCGGGACCGGCACCGGGTACGCGGCGTTCCGGATGGCCAACCGCAACGGCCGGGTGGGCAACTCGTACCCGACCAACATCCGGGTCGGCACCGTGCTCGCGTCCGGTGGTGGCCGGGGGATCTTCTGCGTGTCCGAGTCCGGCGGCGCGGTCATCGACCGGGTCACGATCTCGAACACGGGGAACAACTCGATCCTGGTGGAGAACTGCTACAACGTCGTCATCGCCGGGGTGTCCGGCACGGTCACCGGCGGCGGCGAGGTGCGGATCGCGGCGCGGACCGAGTTTCCGATCTCCTCCGGCATCCGGTTCCAGAATCTCACCGTCAGCGGCACCAACATCACCCAGAGCCCCTGCGGTGGAGCGAACAACACGATCAGCAACGTCACCCGGATCAACTCGACGCTGACGTGGTGTTGATCCGCTGACGAGCGGCCGCCCGGGTTCGGGCGGCCGCTCGTGCCTCGGTCACGACCGGGGTCGGGGCCGTGACCCGGGCGCCGGGTTTCGCCGGCTGGCGCTACCGGGTAGCGGGTGGCTCATGAATCGCAATCTCGTCAAGGCTCTGTACGTCGCGTGGGAGTTGCCGGAGTTCCGCGCCGGGGTGCGACAGGTCGTCGATCTCGATGAGGTCGCGGGGCTGCTGGCGACGCTGTCCGTTCCGGATCACGACCACGAGGTGGAGCGCAGCCTGCTCGACCTGCTCCGGTCCGGCTTGGACACGGTTGAGATTCGGGAAGCGGTGTTGCTGCTGCTGGAGCAGGACGAGGTACGCGGGCCACTCGTCGCGGCGGCGGTGGAGCCGCTCGCGGACCGGCCGGGCCAGGTTGCCGCCATCGTCTCGGCGGCCGAGGATCCTGCGGTGCGCCGTGAGGTGCGTGCGGTGCTGGCCAACGCCAAGGTGCGCGAGCTGATCTGGCAGGCGATCGAGAACCAGATGAGCGACAACCGGTTCGGCCTTATCCGGCGGGCGGCGGTGCTGGTCGTGTGGCACCCGCGCGTCCGGCGTCTCGCGTGGGCTCTGCGCCGGCACGGCGTGTTCCGCGAGCTACGCCGCAAGCAGTGATCCTCGCCGGCCGATGCCATCGGCGCGACCTGCTCGCATGACTCGGGCGGCAGATCACCGACGGCGGCGGGCTATCCACTGCCAGATGTGGGTGCCGTGGACGCTCGGGTCGTTGCGGGCCACGTAGATCCACGACCAGTGGCCGGGGAACCGGTAGCCGTTCCAGACGACCTGGTCGTACAGGCTGATCAGCGATCCGGGGATGAGGTCGTGGGCGTGGATCGTGTTGGTCTCGGGTGGCACGGTGTCGTCGTCGCGCGAGGTGACCAGCCAGGTCGGTGTGAATGTTGGCCAGCTCCGCGTCGGTAATCAACGGCGGGCCCACCCCGTCGAGCGGCTGGACGACGCCGCAGATCGGCACCGATGCGGCGAACAGTTCCGGATAGGTCGTGGTCATCTCAAGGGACATCCGGGTTCGACAGCCGCCCCTGCACGAAGCGCGTGATGGTGAGCGGCGAGCCTCGGCGTGGTCCAACTCCAGCACGATCTTGCCGTGCCGGTCGAGCCGGGCCGCAGTCACCGTACGGTCCAGGCTGGCAACCGGCGCGCCACCCGGCGATCAGGGCACCCCGGGCCGCAGGACCCGAGAGGCACCCTGATCAATCACGGGAGGAGGGACGCCACGCGCACCGTCAGCTCAGCCGCTGGAACACCGAGAACGGGTAGACCCAGGCGGGGTTGAAGATGAGACCCAGCCGGTGCAGGTACCGCTGGCAGGTGCTCGGCTGCGCCGGGTCGGGGCAGAAGGTCACCCACAGCTCGGAGTAGCCGTCCTTCTCGGTCGGGCTGTAGGTGACGATCCGGTCCCGCACGACGAACTGCATCGAGGTCAGTCGGGGGTCCTGCACGTCGTTGGGGAAGGAGAGGGAGGTGTCCAGGCCGTACAGCACGATCTCGTTGGAGAACAGGCAGACGCTCGCCTGGAAGTACAACTCGTAGATGGTGGTGTAGGTGGCGGTCTCGTAGACCTCCTCGGAGACCTCCTCGCGATAGCAGGGGGTGCCTGGCGGGAACCCGGCCGGCGGAGGCACCGGGATCGCGTTGGTGGTGATGTCACCGGTGGTGCGGGCCGAGCCGCCCGACGACGTCGCGCGCAGGCCGCCGTCGGCGCAGGCCGCCTTCGTCTTACAGATGGCCGCGTCGGGCGCCGCCGACGCGGCCGCCGCCGGGACGGTGAGCGTCGCCGCGAGCACGGTCAGGGCCAGGACCAGAGGCTTGAGATGTACGGACACATGACCTCCAATGGTTCGATCAGTGCGCTCTGCACCCGAGCAGGATCGCCGACCGATCCGACCTCTGGCCGGGATTCCGTACACCGCCGTACAATGACGGACGTCTATTGTCGACGGTGGGGGGCAGGGCACTGGATGCCGCCGGAGCGCAGACGTCCGCCGACCTGGCTCGACTGTTGCGGGCGTTGCGGCGCAGGCACGCACGCCAACAGGGCGACGGTGAGTTGACCTACCGGGAGCTGGCCGCCCGCACCGGTTGGTCGCACACGGCGATCGCGGAATACCTCACCGGCAAGACGCTGCCGCCCACCGACCGGCTGGACGTCCTGGCCCGACTTCTCGGTGCCACGCCGGTCGAGCAGGGTGCGCTGGCCACCGCTCGGGACCGGATCGAGGAGAGCCGCCGCCGCGCGCCGCGCACCCCGGACCGGATGCTGCCCCGGCAATTGCCCGCCGACGTGGCCAGCCTCGCCGGCCGGGACGACGAGCTGGCCCGTCTCGACAAGCTCGTCGCCGCGCCCACCGCCGTCGTGGTCGCCGCGATCTCGGGCACCGCCGGGGTGGGCAAGACCGCTCTCGCCGTGCACTGGGCCCACCGGACCGCCGACCGGTTCGACGACGGTCAGCTCTACGTGAACCTGCGCGGCTTCGATCCGGGCGGGCAGGCACTGAGCGCCGCCACGGCACTGCGCGGCTTTCTCGACGCGCTCGGGGTGCCGCCCGCCCGGGTGCCCGCCGACCTCGACGCCCAGGCCGCCCTGTACCGCAGCGCGCTGGCCGGCAAGCGGATCCTCATCGTGCTGGACAACGCCCGGGACGCCGAACAGGTCCGTCCGCTGCTGCCCGGCACGCCCACCACCATGGTCCTGGTGACGAGCCGCAACCAGCTCACCTCTCTGGTCAGCCTCGACAGCGCGCACCCGCTCCCGCTCGGCCTGCTCACCCGCGACGCGGCCAGTCACCTGCTCACCAACCGGCTCGGTGTGGAGCGGGTGGCCGCCGAGCCGGAGGCCGCCGAGGCCATCATCACCGCGTGTGCCCGCCTACCACTGGCCTTGAGCATCGCCGCCGCCAGAGCCCAGCAGTCCGGCTTCCCGCTGGCCACCCTCGCCGCCGAGCTGGGGACGGCCGGTCGGCGGTTCGGCGTCCTGGACGCGGGTGACGCGGTCGGCGAGGTGCGCGCGGTGTTCTCCTGGTCGTACACCGCGCTCACCGCGCCGGCGGCCGGGCTGTTCCGGCTGCTGGGCCTGCACCCCGGCCCGGACATCACGGTGCCCGCGGCGGCCAGCCTGGCCGGTCTTCCGGCGGCTGCCACCCGCCGACTGCTGACCGAGCTGACCCGCGCGAACCTGCTCACCGAGTACCGCCCCGGCCGGTTCACCGCGCACGACCTGTTGCGGGCATACGCCGCCGAGCTCAGCGACGACACCGACCCCGAGCCGGATCGCGGGGCCGCCACGACCCGACTGCTCGACCACTACACCCACACCACCCACGCCGCCGACGAGCTGCTGCGCCCCCACAGCGACCCGGTGGATCACCTCATGACCCCACCCGCGGCCGGCGTGCAGCCCGAGCGGCCGACCACCCACGCGGAGGCGATGGCCTGGCTGAGCGCCGAGCACCCGGTCCTGCTCGCCGCCCTCCGGCGGGCCGTCGACGCGGGCTTCGACGCACACGCGTGGCGGCTGGGGCGGGCCCTCGACACGTTCCTGGACCGGCAGGGGCACTGGCACGACCGCGTCGAGACCTGCCGGGCGGCCCTGCTCGCCGCCGAGCGTCTCGGCGACCCGGTCGCGCAGGCGGTCGCCCACCGCTTCCTCGCCGGCGCGCACACGGTGGTCAGCCAGTACGCCGACGCGCAAGGCCACCTCGAACGCGCCCTCGACCTGTACGTCCGCGGTGGAGACACCGAAGGCGAGGCGCGTACGCACCAGAACCTCGCCGCGCTGTGGGACCGCCAGGGTGAGCCGGCGAAGGCCCTGGAGCACTCGAAACGGACCCTCATCCTGGCGCAGGCCGCCGGTCATTGCAGGGCCGAGGCCGACGCGCTCAACGCGGTCGGCTGGTGCCATGCCCAACTCGGCGAGCACCTGCGGGCATTGGCGTACTGCGAGCAGGCGCTGACCCTTCTCCAGCAGCTCGGCGACCGCGCCGGCGAGGCCGCCACCTGGGACAGCCTCGGCTTCGCACACCACCACCTCGGCCAGTACGACCGGGCCGTGGAGTGCTACGAGCGCACGCTTGAGCTGACCCGCGACCTCGGCGACCGCTGGGGTGAGGCGGACACCCTCAGCCGGCTCGGCGACACCCGCCACGCGCTCGGCGACCCCGCCTCCGCCCGGGTCGACTGGCAGCGGGCACTGGACATCTTCACGGCCCTGAAGCACCCGGACGCCGCCGCCGTCCGCGCCAAGCTTCACCTTCCGTAATCGGGCCGTCGACCAACAATCAAGCCACCCGGTCGTACTTTGGGACGATCTGAAGTCGCACCACCGTTCGTACGATGAGTCCCATGCACCCTCGCCTGCACGCGGTGTTGGCCGAACCGCGTGTCTCCCCCGCCCCGACCCGGGTGTGGCGCGACTGGGCGGTGATCGCAGCCCTCGCACCGGCGATCGTGCTGGAGGGGATCTTCCGGCCCGATCTGCCGTGGCGGGTGGGCTGCGTCGTCGTCGCGCTCGCGCTGCTGCCCACGATCCTTTGGCGGCGGACCAAGCCGCTGGCGATGGTGGTGATCGCGTTCGGCGGCACGACCGTCGCCCCGTTCGTGCTGCCCGGCGATCCCTGCCAGCTGTTCACGGCGAGCTTCCTGGTCCTCCTGGTCTACGCGCTGTTCCGCTGGGGCTCCGGCCGCGATGCCGTGCTCGGTTCGTTCTTCGTGGTGGCCAAGGTGACCGCCGCCGGTGCGGTCGGCTCGATCGACGGTGGCGAGTTGATTGCCGGCTTCGCGGTGATGTTCGCCGCCGCCACGCTGGGCGCCGCGATCCGCTTCCGCGCCGCCGCCCGGCTGCGCGAGCTCGATCAGGTGAAGCTGTTGGAGCGCGAACGGCTCGCCCGTGACCTGCACGACACGGTGGCCCACCACGTGTCGGCGATGGCGATCCGCGCCCAGGCCGGCATCGCCGCGTCGGCCAGCCAGCCGGATGCCGCCGTCGAGGCGTTGCACACCATCGAGGCCGAGGCGTCCCGTGCGCTTGCCGAGATGCGCGCGATGGTGCGCGTCCTGCGCCGCGACCAGCCCGCCGACCTGGGGCCCAACCCGCAGGTCGCCGACATAGAGCGGCTCGCCGGCCAGTTCCGCACCGGGCCGACCGTCGACGTCGATCTGCACGGCGACCTCGGCGACCTTCCGCCCACGGTCGGCTCCGCGCTCTACCGGCTGGCCCAGGAGTCGGTCACCAACGCCCGTCGCCACGCTCGCCACGCCACCCGCATCGAGGTCAGCGTCGCGGCCGACGACACGTCCGTGCGACTGCGGGTCAGCGACGACGGCGAGGCCGGCACCGCCCGACCGACCGGCTCGCCCCGTTTCGGCCTGGTGGGCATGATGGAGCGCGCCGATCTGCTCGGCGGCAGCTGCGAGGCCGGCCCCAATCCAGACCGTGGGTGGACCGTGACGGCCGTGCTCCCGCGCGTGGGGATCGGCGCGTGACGGTCCGCGTGCTCGTGGCGGACGACCAGGAGATCGTCCGCACCGGGCTCACCATCATCCTGAACACTCAGCCCGGCATCGAGGTCGTCGGTGGGGCCGGCGACGGCCGGCAGGCGGTCGAACTCGCCCGGCGGCTCCGCCCCGACGTGTGTCTGTTCGACATCCGGATGCCGGGCATGGACGGCATCGAGGCCACCCGGGCGCTCGCCGGGCCAACGGTCCCCGACCCGCTCGCGGTGGTCGTCATCACCACCTTCGACCTCGACGAGTACGTGTACGCGGCGCTGCGGGCCGGCGCCCGTGGCTTTCTGCTCAAGGAAGCCGGTCCCGACCTGCTCAGCCAGGCCGTGCGCGCGGCCGCCAACGGGGACGCGCTGATCGCGCCGAGCGTCACCACCCGGCTGTTGAAGGCGTTCGCCGACGCGGATCCGGACGCGCCGCGCAGGCAGCCCATCGAGGCGCTCACCGACCGGGAGGAACAGGTCCTGGTCGCCGTCGCGCGGGGACGCACCAACCAGGAGATCGCCGACGAGCTCTACATCACGTTGAGCACGGTCAAGTCGCACGTCACCAGCCTCATGACCAAGCTGGGGGTACGTAACCGGGTCGAGGTGGCGATGTGGGCGTACGAGACCAACCGCCGCCGAAGGCACTGGTGACCGGCGGAAGTACGACGACGGCCTGCGACCATGGGCTAACCCGATCGCGGCCCATGTGCCGATGAGCGAGGGCGGGTGCGACGGCCACCATCGACACCATGACGATGCGCGAATGGCGGCTACCGGCCGCGTTGATCCTGCTGGGCCTGATACCGATGCTCGCCGGGGCGGGGCGGCTCACCGAGTTGGGCAGCGGACCGGAGGTCACCCCGGCGAACGCACGCTTCGTCGCCGATCCGCTCCCGGTGGTGCTGCACATCGTGGGCGCGGTGGTGTACACGATCCTCGGCGCGTTCCAGTTCGTACCCCGTCTGCGCCGCCACCGCTGGCACCGCCGTGCCGGCCGGGTGCTCGTCCCCTGCGGACTGACGGTCGCGTTCACCGGCCTGTGGATGGCCTTCGCGTACGACCTGCCGGCCCATGACAACGACGTGCTCGCCGTCATGCGGCTCGTCTTCGGCTCGGCCATGGCCGGCTCGATCCTGCTCGGTCTCGCCGCCGTGCTCCGCCGGGACATCGACCGGCACCGCAGGTGGATGGTGCGCGGCTACGCCATCGGCCTCGGCGCCGGCACCCAGGCGTTCACCCACGCGCCGTATTTCGTCGCGACCGGCGAACAGCCCGACGGGAACGTCCGGGCCGGGCTGGTGGTCGCCGGCTGGTTGATCAACCTCGCGGTGGCCGAGTGGTACCTGCGCCGTCCAGCCCCGGTTGTCAGCGTGGCGGCGCTGCGCTGAGCTGGGCCCGAGCGGGAGGTGGGTCGGCGTCGGCCGCCGGTGTCCGGCTCAGGCCGGCCCGGATGTCCTCCTCGATCCGCTTCGCGGCGGCCAGCAGCGGTGGGAGCAGGTCTCGACGGATCATCTCGAAGGATCCCCGGCTGGCGTGCGCGGAGACGTTCACCGCCGCGATCACCGACCCGTTCTCGCCGTGGATCGGCGCGGCCACCGACCGCAGCCCCTCCTCCAATTCCTGATCCACGATGGCGTACCCCTGGGCGGCGATCTTGGTCAGGACGGTGCGCAGCTTGGCCGGGTCGGTGACGGTGCGCCGCGTCAACGGCCGAAGCTCCGCCGCGGCAAGGTAGTCGTCCAACCAGTCCACCGGTTGCGCGGCGAGCAACACCCGTCCCATGGACGTGGCGTACGCGGGGAACCGGGTGCCGACGCTGATCCCCACCGTCATGATCCGCTTGGTGGGCACGCGGGCGACGTAGACCACCTCGTCACCGTCGAGCACCGACACCGAACAGGACTCGTGCACCTGCGCGACCAGCGCCTCCATGTGCCGCTGCGCGACCTCGGGCAGGCTCAGGCTGGACAGGTACGCGTAGCCGAGTTCGAGGATCCGCGCCCGCAGCGAGAAGAGCCGGCCGTCGGTGTGCACGTAACCCAGCTCGACCAGGGTGAGCAGGAACCGGCGCGCCGCGGCCCGGGTCAGCCCGGTCCTCCTGGCCACCTCACTGAGCGTGAGCTGCGGATGTTCGCCGTCGAACGCCCGGATCACCGCGAGCCCGCGCTCCAACGACTGAACGAACTCCGGCGACCTCGCCGCCTCCTCGCGCACCCTCACCCGGCCTCCTGCCCCAGGGCCTCCCGGGCCACCTTGAACGCCCGGTTCGCCGCCGGCACACCAGCGTAGACGCCGACCTGGAGCAGAACCTCCGCCACCTCCGCCGGGCTGAGCCCGTTGCGCAGCGCGGCTCGGACATGCATCGCCAACTCCTCGTCGTGGTGCAGGGTGGCGAGCACGGCAAGGGTGACGCAGCTACGGGTACGCCGATCGAGGCCCGGCCGGCTCCACACCTCCCCCCAGGCGTATCGGGTGATGAAGTCCTGGAAGTCGGCGGTGAACTCGTCCGAGCCGGCCACCGCGCGGTCCACGTGCGCGTCACCCAGCACCTCGCGTCGTACCGTCATGCCCGCCTCGTGCCGCTCGCGGTCGTTCATCGGTCCCCACGTCCCTCACGGAAATGCTCCAGCAGGAGCCGACCCACCTGCTCGGGTTGCTCGACGTTGGCCAGGTGCGCCGCCGCGTCGACGACGGCCAACCGGGCCCCCGGGATGCGCTCGACGATCCGGTGGGCGTGCGGCACCGGGGTCGCCGGGTCATCCGCTCCGGCGATGACCAACGTCGGCGCGTCGACCCGGCCGAGGTCGGGTCGGAGGTCCATCGCGGCGATCGCCTCGCAGCAGGCGGCGTAACCGGCCGAGGGCGTCGCGATCAGCATGGCCCGGTGCGCGGCGACCACGTCCGGTCGCGCCACGGCGAAGGCCGAGGTGAACCACCGGGCCACCACCGCGTCGGCGATCGCCGGCAGGCCCTCGGCCCGGACCGTCGCCGCTCGCTCCCGCCACTGCGCGGGCGGGCCGAGCGCCGCCGACGTGCAGAGCAGCGCCAACCGTCGCACCCGCTCGGGTGCGTGCGCGGCGAGCCACATGCCCACCATGCCGCCGAGGGACAGCCCCGCGTAGTGGACCCACGGCACGTCGAGCTCGTCCAGCGTCCGCAGCAGCTCCCGGCCCAGCAGATCCAGCGTGTACGGCCCGGGCGGCACCGCCGAGCGACCGTGGCCCAGGTGGTCGTACCGGATGACCCGGAACCGATCGGCGAGCGCCGGGACCTGGGGTTGCCACATCGCGGCGGCGGTGCCGAGCGAGCTGCCGAGCAGCAGCACCGGCGCGGCGGCCGGGCCGTCGACGGTGAGATGCAACCGGGAGGTCATCCGCCCGCTCCCCGAACGGCGGCGAGGGCGTGGTCGACGAACCGGCCGGCCGAGCCGAGCCAGCGGTACGGGTCGAGTGCCTCGACTATCTCCACCTCGGACAGGTGGGCGCGAATCTGCGGGTCGGCGAGCAGCGCGGCGCGGAACGAGGGTGCGGTGGCGGCGCGGGTCACCAGTTCGTGAGCGACGCCGCGACCGACGGCGGGCGCCAAGCGCGCGGCGACGGCCTCGGCGAGCAAAAGTCCGCCGGTCGCATCGAGGTTCTCCCGCATCCGCTCCGGACGGACCTGCAGCCCGGCCAGCATCCGGGCGCACCGGGCGGCCGCGCCACCGGCCAGGTGCAGCAGGTCGAGCAGCGGCTCCCACTCGGCGTGCCAGGCACCCGCGGCCCGCTCATGCTCCTGCACCGCCGCGGCGAACAGGGTGGCGACGAGACCCGGACCGCGTCGTGCCGCGGCGGTGACGAGGATCGAGTCCACCGGGTTGCGCTTGTGCGGCATCGCCGACGAGCCGCCTCGTCCGGTGCCGCCCTCGGCGACCTCGCCTACCTCGTTCTGGGCGAGCAGCCCCACGTCGAGCGCGACCTTTCCGGTGGCCACGAGGAGCCCGCCGAGGGCGGCGGCCAGATCGAGCCAGGGCTGACGACGGGTGTGCCAGGGCAGCGGGCTGGACGGAAGGCCCAGGTGCGCCGCGTACCGTTCGGCGACCTCGACACCGGCCGGGCCGAACGCGGCCAGGGTGCCGACCGCCCCACCGAGCTGCGCTGGCTGCGCGGCGCGGGCCTGACGCAGCCGGTCCCGGGCCTCGACCAGACCGGTCGTCCAGCCCGCGGCCTTGAGCCCGAACGTGGTGGGTGCCGCCTGCTGGCCGAGCGTTCGGGCGACCATCACGGTCGCACGGTGGGCGTCGGCCAGCTGGGCGGCGGCGTCCACCGCGGCGTCGAGGTGACGCACCAGCGGCCCGAGCGCCCGCGTGGCCAGCAGGACCAGCGCGGTGTCCAGGACGTCCTGACTGGTCGCTCCGAGGTGCACCCAGGCTCGGGCGTGCTCCGGCACGGCCGCGGTCAGCTCACGCACCAGCGGGACGACCGGGTTGCCGGTGGCGTCGGCGGCCCGGCCCAGCGCGGCCGGGTCGTACCGCTCGACGCGGCACTGCTCGACGATCGCCTCGGCTGCCGGTGCGGGCATGATGCCGGCGTCCGTCGCGGCCCGGGCGAGCGCGGCCTGCACGTCGAGCATCGCCTGGAGCAGGGACAGGTCGGTGAGTTCCGCGTCGACGTCCGGGGCGCCGGAGAGGCCGCCGAGCAGGCCGTCAGACGGCGAAGAAGACGGTCTCATGGTCTCCCTGCAGGTGGATGTCGAACCGGAACCCGTCGGCCGCGGGACTCGCCAGCAGGGTGCGCCGGCGGTCGGCGTCGACGCTGCGCAGCACGGGGTCGGCGGCGTTCGCCGCCGGCTCGTCGGGGAAGTAGAGCCGGGTGACGAGGCGGTGCAGCAGCCCACGTCCGAAGACCGACAGGGTCAGGTGGGGTGCTTCGGTGCCGCCGTCCGGCTCGGGCAGCGGACCCGGTTTGACGGTCAACAGCCGGTACCAGCCCTGCCCGTCGGTCTCGCTCCGCCCGAATCCGCGGAAGCCGGCGAGCGCGGGTGGCCGGGCTCCGCGCGGGTCGTCCGGATGGTCGAACCGGCCGTCCGGGTCGGCCTGCCAACTCTCCACCATCGCGTCGACCACCGGCGTCCCGGCGCCGTCGAAGACCCGGCCGCTGATCCAGAACGCGCCCGGCGTGCCCTCGGGTACGACGAACGGGCCGTCGGGCCAGCGCAG
Organism: Micromonospora sp. NPDC050276; assembly: GCF_044459545.1. NCBI lineage: Bacteria > Bacillati > Actinomycetota > Actinomycetes > Micromonosporales > Micromonosporaceae > Micromonospora > Micromonospora sp. NPDC050276. Next base: position 103,709 of record NZ_JBITJA010000014.1, read on the forward strand.
GCCGATGTGCAGGTACGGCCCGACGGTCTGCGCGGGCGTGACACCCAACAGCTCACTCATCGTCGTCCTCGTCCTCGAAGGGGGTGCTCTCCCGGCCGCGCAGCACGATGTCGAACTCGTACGCCAGCGCCCACTCCGGTGCCGTGGTGGCGTGGTCGTACCGGGCGATCATCCGTTCCCGGGCCTTCGGATCACGGACCGAGTTGAAGATCGGGTCCTGGAAGAACAGCGGGTCGCCCGGGAAGTACATCTGCGTCACCAGCCGCTGGGTGAACGCGCGGCCGAAGAGGGAGAAGTGGATGTGCGCCGGCCGCCAGGCGTTGTCGTGGTTACGCCAGGGGTAGGCGCCGGGCTGCACGGTGATGAACCGGTAGCGCCCCTGATCGTCGGTGAGCGTCCGCCCCACCCCTTCGAAGTTCGGGTCGAGCGGCGCCGGCCAGGTGTCCCGTGCGTCGCGGTACCGGCCGGCGGCGTTGGCCTGCCAGATCTCGACCAGCGTGCCGGGTACCGGTCGGCCGTCACCGTCGCGGACCCGCCCGTGCACGATGATCCGCTGTCCCTGCGGCTCACCGTCGTGCTGGCGGGTCAGGTCGTGGTCGAGCGCGCCGAGCCGCCCCTCCCCCAGCAACGGCCCGGTGACCTCGGTCAGCCGCTGCGGCAGGTAGGTCAGTGGGTGTCTCGGCGCCCGCACCACGGTCGACGTGTAGCCGGGACTGAGCAGGGGTGGGTGGGCGTCGACGTCGTCGCGCCGGTACCGCGGTAGCACCAGACCGCCGCTGACCTGGGTGTCCTGAGTGGTCATGGTCGTCTCCCGTCCGACTTCGTCGCTTCCAGCGCCCGCAGCACCGCGAGTTCGTGCGGCGTCGGTGGCTCACCCGTGGTCAACCGCTCGGCGACGGCGAGGTCCCAGCCGGTGGCCGCCCGCGCCTGCTCCCGGGTCACGCCGGGGTGCAGGCGGGTCAGCGTGAGTTCGCAGTTGACCGGGTCGGGTTCGAGGACGCCGAGGTCGGTGATCACCACCCGGGGACCTGCGCCCCGTAGGCCGAGCCGTTCCCGGTCGCCCGGGCCCGCCCCGTACCCGACCGAGGTGACGAAGTCGACCCGTTCGGTGAACGTCCGCAGGTCCTGCCGGACGATCACCACGACCTCACCGCAGGAGGCGGCGATCTCCGGGGCGCCACCCGCGCCGGGCAGGCGGACCTTCGGGGCGTCGTAGTCGCCGCCGACGACCGTGGTGTTGATGTTGCCGTACCGGTCGAGTTGCGCGGCGCCGAGGAAGCCCACGTCGATCCGGCCGGGTTGGAGCCAGTAGTTGAACACCTCGGGCACCGACACGACCGCGTCAGCCGTGTCGGCGATGATGCCGTCCCCGATGGAGAGCGGAAGCCGGTCCGGTTTGGCGCCGAGGCACCCGGACTCGTAGATGAGCACCAGGTTCGGGGCGTGGGTGGCACGGGCGAGGTTCGCCGCCGTGCTGGGCAGGCCGATCCCGACGAAGCAGGCGGTGTCGTCGCGCAGTTGCCGCGCGGCGGCGACGGTCATCATCTCGTCCGCGGTCCAATCCGCCATCGCGTTCCCCTCGCTCGCCGTGCTGACTCATGCCGCCGCACCGGCCTTGTGCACGTGCTCGTCCAGCCAGCCGCGGAAGGTGTCACGGTGCCGGCTGACGGCGTCCCAGGCCCGGTAGAAGTCGTTGTCCCGGACCGAGTAGCCGTGGGCATAGGAGGGATGCGCGCCGCCGGGCACCTCGGCTACCGCGGTGACCGCCCAGCCGGGCAGGACGACCTGCCCGGGTACCGGCTGCAACTCGTCCACGATCTCCTCGACGGTGACCAGTGACCGGTGGGCGGCGAGCACCGCCTCCTTCTGCACTCCGGTGATGCCCCACATCTGCACGTTGCCGTCGCGGTCGGCGCGTTGGGCGTGCACCACTGTCACGTCGGGCCGCAGGGCGGCGACGGCGGTGAGCGTCTCACCGGTGAAGGGGCAGGTGATGGGCTGAATGTTCGCCGTGTGCCCCGGCAGGTCGGTGCCGGTGTAGCCGCGCAGGACGGCGAACGGCAGCCCGGACGCCCCGGCGACGTAGCGGTTCGCCATGCCGGCGTGGCTGTGCTCCTCCAGCTCCAGCGGACGCGGCCAGGCGTGCTGCACGGCGTCCCGGAAGCGGTGCAGCGATCCCACGCCCGGGTTGCCGCCCCAGGAGAAGACCAGGCGACGGGCGCACCCCGCGCCGATGAGCTGGTCGTAGATGACGTCGGGGGTCATCCGCACCAGGGTCAGGTCCTGCCGTCCCTGCCGGATGATCTCGTGACCGGCGGCGAACGGGATGAGGTGGGTGAACCCTTCCAGGGCCACCACATCACCGTCGCGGACCAGGCCTGCCACACCGTCGGCCAGCGAGACGAGCTTCGCCATGGGCCTCCCCGCCTCCTGCGCGAACCGTGCCGCCGCCCGCCGTTCGCTATGCGGACTGCCGTACTCATCTCGAACGTACGACGGGGAACGACATCCGTCAACGACAGCCCGGTCCGCCGTCCACAGTGCTCGGCACTCACGTTGGACGATGCGTTGACGCGAGCCGGACCGCGTGCCAACGTTCATGGAGAGAACGGCCGTTCGGTCAGCGAACACCCCCGGGCCGCTCGCGAGCGGAAATCGGCCCGGTCACCCTGCGACCACCCCCACGCTCCGAGGAGGACCGCCATGACACTGCTGGACGTCACGACCTGGCAGGGCACCCTGCACAGCGACGGCTGGGTGGAACCGGCCGGCGGCACGGCGCCCGTGCGGTCCCCCGCCACCGGGGAGGAGATCGGCCAGGTCGGCGTGGCCAACGCCGAGGACGTGACGCGCGCCTGCGCCCGTGCCGCCGCCGCGCAGCGCGACTGGGCCGCCACCGGGTACGCCGAGCGGGCCGCTGTGCTGCGCCGGGCCGGGCACCTGTTCGAGCGGCACGCCGCCGAGATCGGCGACTGGATCGTGCGGGAGGCCGGGTCCGTCCCACCCAAGGCCGGCGTCGAGACGGACACCGCGGCGCAGGAATGCTACGAGGCGGCGGCGCTGGCCTCGCACCCGCTCGGCGAGATCATCCCGAGCGCACAACCGCGGCTCAGCCTGGCTCGCCGGTTGCCCGTCGGCGTCGTCGGGGTCATCGCGCCGTTCAACTTCCCGCTCATCCTGGCCACCCGTTCCGTCGCCCCGGCCCTGGCGCTGGGCAACGCCGTGGTGCTCAAGCCCGACCCGCGCACGGCGGTCTGCGGAGGTGTCTCGATCGCCCGGGTCTTCGAGGAGGCCGGCCTACCCGACGGGCTGCTGCACGTCCTTCCCGGCGGGGTCGAGGTCGGCGAGGCGCTGGTAGCAGACCCGAACGTACGGGTGATCAGCTTCACCGGGTCGACCGCTGCCGGCCGCATGGTCGGCGAGGCGGCGGCACGCCACCTCAAACGTGCGCACCTCGAACTCGGTGGCAACTCGGCGCTGATCGTGCTCGACGACGCCGATCTGGACCTCGCGGTCTCCGCCGGCGCCTGGGGGTCGTTCCTGCACCAGGGTCAGATCTGCATGACCACCGGCCGGCACCTGGTGCACGAGAGCCTGTCCGAGCGGTACGTCGAACGGCTGGCGGAGAAGGCGAACCACCTGCCGGTCGGCGACCCGGCGAAGGAGCAGGTGGCGCTCGGGCCAATCATCGACGAGCGCCAGCGCGACAAGATCCATGCGCTGGTCACGGCGAGCGTCGACGCGGGTGCCCGGCTGGCCGCCGGGGGCACGTACGACGGGCTGTTCTATCGGCCGACGGTCCTCACCGACGTCACCCCCGCGACCCCGGCGTACGCCCAGGAGGTCTTCGGCCCGGTCGCGCCGGTGATCGCCTTCGCCGACCAGGACGAGGCCGTGCAGCTGGCCCGGCAGACCGAGTACGGCCTGTCGCTGGGGATCCTGGGCCGCGACGTGATGCGGGCGATGGCCCTCGCCGACCGGATCCCCAGCGGGATCGTGCACATCAACGATCAGACGGTGAGCGACGAGGCGGTGGCACCGTTCGGTGGGGTCGGGGCGTCCGGCACCGGCTCCCGGTTCGGCGGGCCCGCGGCGAACGTCGAGGCGTTCACCGAGACCCAGTGGCTCACCGTGCAGGGCAGCATCACGCGGTACCCGTTCTGACGCCGGGAGGAGAGGAGCATGCCGGGAATGCGTACCCAGGTCGGCATCGTCGGGGCCGGGCCGGCGGGGCTCATGCTGTCGCACCTGCTGCACCTGAGCGGAGTCGAGTCCGTGGTGCTGGAGAGCCGCAGCCGCGACCACGTCGAGCACCGGCTCCGGGCGGGGGTCCTCGAACAGGGCTCCGTCGACCTGCTCTGCCGCAGCGGCGTGGGCGAACGGCTGCAACGGGAGGGGCTGCGGCACGAGGGCATCGAGCTGCGCTTCGCCGGGGAGTCGCACCGGGTGCCGATGACAGACCTGACCGGGCGGGCGATCACCGTCTACGGGCAGCAGGAAGTGGTCAAGGACCTGATCGCCGCCCGGCTCGCGGCCGGTGGCTCGATCCTCTTCGAGGCCGACGCGGTCCGCCTGGACGGTCTCGACTCGGCCTCGCCGACCATCCACTTTCGACGCGGGGGACGCGACGAAGAGCTGCACTGCGACTTCGTGGCCGGCTGTGACGGGTTCCACGGGGTGAGCCGCGGCACGGTGCCCGCGGGGGTGCTCACCAGCTACGAACGGACGTACCCCTTTGCCTGGTTGGGTGTCCTCGCCGCCGCACCGCCGGCGGTGGAGGAGCTCATCTACGCCAACCACGAACGGGGCTTCGCGCTCTACAGCATGCGCTCCCCCGAGCTGTCCCGGTTGTATCTACAGGTCGCGCCGGACGAGGACCTCGCCGCGTGGCCGGACGAGCGAATCTGGGCGGAGCTGCGGGCGCGGTTGGAGACGGTGCCGGGATGGTCGCTCAACGAGGGACCGATCCTGGAGAAGTCCATCACCCCGATGCGCAGCTTGGTGGTCGAGCCGATGCAGTGGCAGCGGTTGTTTCTGGCCGGGGACGCCGTGCACATCGTTCCGCCCACCGGCGCGAAGGGCATGAACCTGGCCCTCGCCGACGTCGCGCTGCTCGGGGACGCCTTCGCCGCGTGGTACGACGAGGGGCGCGGCGACCTGCTGGAAAGCTACTCGGCCACCGCGTTGCGTCGGGTCTGGCGGGCTCAGCACTTCTCCTGGTGGATGACCTCCATGCTGCACCGACTGGAGCGCGACGACCCGTACGAGACGAAGCTGCAAACGGCCACGTTGAGGTACGTCGCCACCTCGAACGCCTACGCCACGAGCCTGTCCGAGAACTACGTGGGCCTGCCCGAGGTCTGACGCGGGCCTGCGCGTCGCCCCCACCGGGGAGCGTTGTTCAACTTATTCATGACGGGCGTCAGAAATTATTGACTTTCGATGCCGGGGTGACTGACCATGGCCAGCACAGCGGCGTGCGCCCCCACGCAGCGGTAGTTCACCTGCAGATCCGAGGCATCCGCCGACTTCCGACGCACCCACCACCCCCGCCCAGGAAGGGCCTCGTCCATGAAGAAGGTCATGGCTCTCGGGCTGATCGCCGCTACCGCGATCGCCCTCACCGGATGTACCGACTCCGACGCGCCCAGCCCGTCCGAACAGACCACCGGCGATCTCCGCAAGGTCCGGGTTGCGGCGCTGCCCATCACCGAGACCGCCGCGCTGTGGGGCGGCATCAAGGCGGGCATCTTCGCCGAACGCGGGCTCCAGGTCGAGGTGCTGCCCGCCCAGGGCGGCGCGCAGGCCATTCCCGCGCTGATGAACGGTGACATCGACTTCGCGATCGGCCAGCCGTTCGGCCCGTTCCGCGCCGACCTGCGGGATCTCGGCGTCGTCATCATCGGCAACTACGCCTCCTCGTACGCCGACGGCGACGACATCAACGCCGTGGTGGCCTCGGCGAAGTCCGGTATCAGGCGACCGGCCGACCTCGCCGGCAGACGGGTGTCGGTCAACAGCCTGGGCGCCGCCGGCGACGTGACGATCATGGCGGCGGTCGAGAAGGACGGCGGTGACCCGTCCACGATCAAGTTCGTCGAGGTCGCCTTCCCGGACGCGCCGGCCCAACTCGAATCCGGCAACATCGACGCCGCCTGGGTGCCGGAGCCCTTCGTCACGCAGCTGAAATCCCGTGGCGACACCTTCATCGTCGCGCCCTACCAGGCGGTGGTGCCCGGTCTGACCACCCTCACCACGATCGCCACGAAGGAGCGTACGGAGAAGGACGCCAAGCTGGTCGAGGACTTCTCGGCGGCGATGAAGAAGACCCTGGAGTGGGCCAAGGACCCGGCCAACGAGACGGCTCTCCGGCAGGCCATCAAGGACAACCTGGAGCTGCCCCCGCCGGTCGCCGATTCGGTGCGGCTCCCGGCCTTCGGTTGGGAGGTCGACCGGTCGAGCCTGCAGACGCTCGCCGAACTCGCCCAGAAGTACAAGGTGCTCGACAAGCAGCCCAACCTCGACCGTCTCATCCAGCAGCGGTAGCCAGCGCGATCCCGCCCTCCCTGGCCCGGACCGGGAGGGCCTCGCCACCCGCCTGACGACGGGAGTGACATGCGTGTCCTTTCCCCCCGACGCCTGCGTTCCCTCCGTAAGACGATGCTGGGCGCCGTCGGCCTGACCGGGTTCCTCGTCGTCTGGCAGCTGATCCCGACGTTGGGCCTGATCAACCCGCAGTACCTGCCGTACGTGACGGACGTGCTGGCGCGGCTGTTCGAGCAGCTCGTCGACCTCGCGTTCTGGCGGCGGCTGGGCAGCACCCTGACGTCCTGGGCGACCGGTCTGACGGGACATCAGCTTCACGATGGATGCCGGCGAGCTCGTCTGCATCGTCGGGCCGTCGGGGTGCGGCAAGACCACCCTGCTGAAGTGCCTCGCCGGCCTGCTGCGGCCCACCAGTGGCGTGGTCGAGATGGACGGCTCACCGGTGACCGGGCCCAGCCCCGCCATGGCCGTCGTGTTCCAGGAGTACGGTCGCAGCCTCTACCCGTGGCTGACGGTGCGCGCGAACGTCGAGCTTCCGCTGCGGCACAAGAAGCTCCCCCGCGCGGCCCGGGAGAAGCTGGTCGTCGACGCTCTCGAGGTGGTCGGCCTGGCGCACGCCGCGCGCAGCCACCCGTGGCAGCTCTCCGGGGGAATGCAGCAGCGCGTGGCGATCGCCCGGGCGATCGCCTACCAGCCCGATGTCTTGATCATGGACGAACCGTTCGCCGCGGTGGACGCGCAGACCCGGGCCGACCTGGAGGACCTGGTCCGCGAGCTGCACGCCAGCCGCACCATCTCGGTTCTCTTCGTCACCCACGACATCGACGAGTCGGTGTATCTGGGCCAGCGGGTTTTAGTATTGTCCACCTCGCCGACCTGGGTCCAGGAGGACCTCGCGATCGACCTGCCGCCGGCGCGTGATCAAATCACCACCCGCGCCCTGCCCCGCTTCACGCAACTGCGGACGCACGTCTACGACCAGATCCAGCGGGCCAAGCGCGGGCAGACAGTGGCCCCGTGGTCCGCACCGTGATCGGCGGTCAGACCAACGATTTCGCCGAAGGGAAGGGCTGTGGGTAGTCGTCAGCCGAAGCAGCTGTTGCTCGCCTTCTTCGGCGAGCACGTTGTCGATGGCGCCACCGGGCCGATCCGGGCGAGTGTCCTGATCAACGTGCTGGAGGGCGCGGACGTCGCCGCACCGGCAACCCGCGCGACCCTCGACCGTCTCGTGCACAGCGGCATCCTGACCCGCAGCAGGAGTGGTCGGGAAACCCTCTTCTCGCTGACCGAGCACGGCGTGGCGGTGCTGCGCGAGGCAACGTACCGCGTTCGCGGGCCGCGGCCGTTCGACCCACAGGGCACCGGATGGACCCTGGTCACCTTCTCGATCCCGGAGGGTCAGCGGATGCTGCGGCACCGACTGCGCTCGACCCTCACCTGGGAGGGGTTCGCGCCGCTGCGGGACGGGCTCTGGCTCGCACCCGGCGAGGTCGACCTCGCCGGGTCGTTGGAGCCGCTGCGGCAGGACCTCGCGGCCAACACGGTGATCGCCTTTCACGCCCGCGAACTCGCCGGTTTCCCGATCGCCGAGAGCGTGCGCGCGGCGTGGGACATCGAGGCGATCCGGCGCGCGCACCTCGCCTTCATCGAGGTGTGGGGCGACCCGTCCGCGCTGGCGATGGCGCCGAGCGCGCTGACCGTACGGACGATGCTGGTGGCCGACTGGCTCGCGCTGCTGCGCGCCGACCCGAGGCTGCCGGCCGAGTTCATGGACGCGCAGTGGCCCGCCACCAGATCGGCGGAGACCTACCGCCGGATGCACGACAAGCTGGCCGAGGCGTCCGCTGCGGAGTTCGCCGAACTCGTCGCGGCCCGGCCTTCGGCTACTTCGGCTAGGCGCCGAAGCGGGTCCTGAGGTCGGCCTTGCGCACCTTCCCCGACGCGGTCCGGGGCAGTTCGTCCACGATGACGACGTTCTTCGGCAGCTTGTAGCGCGCGATCCTGCCGTCGAGGAACGCCCGGACACTGGCGGTGTCCACCGACGTCCCCTCCCGTACGGTCACGACCGCCCATGGCACCTCCCCCCAGCGCTCGTCCGGTACGCCGATGACCACCGCCGAGGTCACCCCGTCGATCTCGACAAGCAGCTGCTCGACTTCGAGCGGGTAGATGTTCTCGCCCCCCGAAATGATCATGTCCTTGAGTCGGCCGGAGATGTAGAGGTAGCCGTCGGCGTCGAGGTGACCGAGGTCGCCGGAGCGGAACCATCCGTCGGCGGTGAACGCCTCGGCGGTCGCCTCCGAGAGCCCGTGGTAGCCGGGAAACACGTTGGGCCCAGCAATCTCGATCTCGCCGATACCGCCGGTGGGCACCACCGTGCCAGCCGGGTCGGTGATCCGTACGTCGGTGAAGAAGTGCGGCAGACCGACGCTGCCCTGCTTGACGCGGGTCATCGCGGACGGCAACGCGGTCACGCCCGGCGCGGCCTCGGTCATGCCGTAGCCCTGCGAGAACGACAGGCCCCGCGCCTCGTAGGCGTTGAGGATGCGGACCGGCACCGCCGAACCTCCGCAGGTGAGCTTCGTCAACGTCGACAAGTCGGTCGACGCCCAGGCGGGATGGTCGGCCATCAACTGGTAGGTGGTCGGCACGCCGCTGAGCATGGTGACCCCGTGCCGTTCGATCTGCGCGAGCGCGCGGCCCGGCTCGAAGCCCTTCTCGACGACCATCGTGGCGCCCTTGAGGATGACGGGCAGGGCGCCCATCCCGAGCGAGGCGACGTGGAACAGGGGCGAGATCATGAGTGCGACATCGGTGGATACGACGTCGTAGTCGACCACACAGTTGAGCGCCACCCAGGTGAGGTTGCCGTGGGTCAGCACGGCGCCCTTGGCCCGGCCGGTCGTGCCCGAGGTGTAGATGATCGCCGCCGGATCCTGGTGGACGGTGTCGGCATGGTCGCCGAACCCGACGCCGGCGGCCCGAGCCAGGCGGGCCAACCCGGGTCGGTCCGCGGTGCCCTCGCCGTTGACGATGACGTACGGGGTCCGGGCGGCCGGGATGGCGGAGGCTACCGGCACCGCGAAGTCCGGGTCGTGGATCAGCACCCGCGCGCCGCAGTCCGCGAGGACGTAGGCGATCTCGGGTGCCGCGAGCCGGGTGTTGACCGGCACGAAGACGGCTCCGAGCTGGGCCACCCCGAACATGACCTGGAGAAAGTCGGGGCTGTTCTCACCCAGGTAGGCGACGGAGTCACCCTTGCCGACGCCCCGCTCCCGCAGCACCATCGAGATCCGGTCCGTGGCGTCGGCGAACTGTCCGTACGTCATGGTCGCGTCGCCGTGGATGATGGCGACCTGGTCCGGGGACTTGAGCCGGCGTTTGGCCAGCCAGGCGCCGATTCCGTGCTGATGCATCAGCAAACTCCTGGGGTGGAGGTGGTGTGCGCACCCGGCTCGACGGTTGCCCCCGGGTTCAGGCGTAGAAGCGGTACAGCCCTCGCGCGACGACCGCCGGCTTCGGCCCGCCCTCGATCTCGATCGTCTGGTCCACAGCGAGCTGGTAGCCACCGGCAACCTTGACGACCTCGACGACGGTGGCCCGCATGCGCACCCGCGCCCCGACCACGACGGGTGCGGGGAAGCGCACCTTGTCGAGACCGTAGTTCACCTTCGTGGTCACGCCCTTGACCTCGAGCAGCTCGGTCCAGAAAGGAACCGCCATCGAGAGGGTGAGGAAGCCGTGAGCGATCGGGGCGCCGAACGGACCGTTCCTGGCCCGTTCCGGGTCGACGTGGATCCACTGGTGGTCGTCCGTGGCGTCGGCGAACAGGTCGACCTGGTCCTGGGTGACCGTCCGGTACCCGGTGTGCCCGAGATCGGTGCCGGCGAGGTCACCGAGCCGGTCGTAGATGATGGTCGTCGTCATGGCGCTTCCTCTCGTCGTCACCGGGCAAGACCCAGTAGGCGGGCCGCGTTGTCCTTCAGGATCCCGGGGAGGACGTCCGGCTTGAGGTCGGTCGCTCGCACGTCGCGCAGCCACCGATCGGGGGTGAGCATTGGGTAGTCGGTGCCGAAGAGCACCCGCCGCTTCAGCACCGAGTTGGCGTAGCGGACCAGCTCGGCCGGGAAGTACTTCGGACTCCAGCCGGACAGGTCGATCCAGGTGTTGTGCTTGTGCGTGGCCACCGACAGCGCCTCGTCCTGCCAGGGCACCGACGGGTGGGCCATGATGATCTGCAGGTCGGGAAAGTCGGCCGCGATCGGGTCGAGCAGGATCGGATTCGACAGTCCGAGCCGCAGGCCGTAGCCGCCTGGCGTACCCGCGCCGATGCCGGTCTGCCCGGTGTGGAAGAGCGCCGGGACACCCGCCCGCTCCAGGAGGCCCCACAGCGGCGCGTACTCGTCGTGGCTCGGGTCGAAGCCCTGCACGGTGGGGTGGAACTTGAAGCCGCGGACACCCTCCTCGTCGATCAGTCGGGCGGCGAGTTCGAGGGCGGCCTCCCCGGTGCGCGGGTCGACCGACCCGAAGGGGATGAGCACGTCGGCGTGCTCGGCCGCCGCGCGGGCGATGTCGACGCTCGACAACGGCTGGTGCCTCAGCTGCGTACCCGCGTCCACGGTGAAGACGACGGCGGCCATGCTCCGCTCGCGGTAGAACTGGGCCACCGCGTCGACCGCCGGCCGTGGCCCGTCCGTCTTGAAGTACGCCGACGCCGCCGCCACCAGCGGCTCGGGCAGGGAGGTGTGACCGTGGTCGTCGACCTCGATGTGCACGTGCATGTCGATCGCCGTGACGTCGTCGAGGTCGATCGCGGGCTGGTACATGGGGCCAACCTTCATGGGGCTGCGCGGGCAGGTCAGGACGCGGCGGACGCGAATTCCTCGGGCAGCTGCGGGAAGCGTTCACCGACGCTCTGCGCGGCCCCGGCGAACGTCGTCGGCCAGGCTTCCACCAGCGCGTCGTAGGTCCAGCCGCCCTCGCGGTGCGCGGTCAACGCCGCCTCCGGGTGGGTCCAGATCTGGAGGCGGTCACCGCCGACGCCGATCACCTGCCCGGTCACCGAGGCGGCCGCGTCGGAGCCGAGGAACGCGACGAGCCCGGCCACGTCGTCCGCCGTGCCAAACCCCAGCTCGTGTCGGAAGAAGGCGGGCACCGGCTCGCCGCTCGCCTCGGCCCGCACCGCCGCGGCGAAGTAGGGGACGGTGGCGGTCATCGCGGTCGCGGCGACCGGGACGACCGTGTTGGCGGTGATGCCGGCCCGCTCGAGCTCCAGTGCCCAGGTCCGGACCATGCCGACGATGCCCGCCTTGGCGGCCGCGTAGTTGGTCTGACCGAAGGTGCCCCGCTGCCCGGTGGGTGATCCGACGCAGATGATCCGCCCGCCCTCGCCGGCCTGCCGCATGTGCCGCACCGCCTCACGCACGGTGGTGAACGTGCCGCGCAGGTGCACGGTGATGACGGTGTCGAAGTCGTCGTCGCTCATCTTCCACAGCACGGTGTCGCGTAGGACACCGGCGTTGGTGACGAGGATGTCCAGCCGCCCGAACTGCCCGACCGCCGTACTGACGAGTTCCTTCGCGGTCTCGGTCGGGCCGACCGGCGCGACCACCGCGACGGCCCGGCCACCGGACGCCTCGATCGCCGCCACGGCGGCAGCGGTGCTCTCGGCGTCGACGTCGTTCACCACGACAGAGGCACCCCGCCGCGCCAACTCCTGTGCGTAGGCGAGGCCGAGACCTCGCCCGGACCCGGTGACGATGGCGACCTTGCCGTCCAGAGACATGAGTGCTCCCTCTCGTCGGTACCGGACCTCCGGGTAACACGCGCACCGGCAACGTAATGCAGAATTTGATCGGGCGTCAACGATCTGCAGTCTGTTGCAGCGCCCGGGAGATCACCCGGCCCGCGGCCTGGACCAGTGGGGCCAGCGCGACCGGGTCCGCCCGGTCGTGGGCGACCACCAGGGAGATCGCCGCCAGCACACCCGCCGGTACGCGGATCGGCGCGGCCACCGAGAGGGCGTCCATGGTGACCTGGCGGTCGCTGACCGCGTACCCGACCCGGCGTACGTCGGCGAGGCACCGGCGTAGCCGCCTCGGGTCGGTAATGGTCAGTTCGGTGTACCGCTCCAGCGGTGCGGCCAGCACCTGCTCCTGGATCTCGGCCGGCGCGTGGGCGAGCAGGACCAGCCCGACGCCGGTGGCGTGCAGCGCGAAGCGCCCGCCCACCCGGGTGAGCACGGGCACCGCGTGCCGCCCGGCGATCCGTTCGATAAAGACGAGTTCGAGGTCCTGCCGGACGGCGAGTTGGACGTTCTCGTGGGTCACCTCGTACAGGTCCTCCATGACCGGCAGGGCCAACTCCCGCAGCCCGAGACCTCTCGGGGCGAGCGAGCCCACCTCCCACAGCCGCAAGCCGATCCGGTACCGCCCGTCGTCGCCGCGCTCCAGCGCTCCCCACGCGACCAGTTCGGCGACCCGTCGGTGCACTGTGGGCAGTGGCAGCCCGGTTCGACGGGCCAGCTCGCTCAGCGTCAGCGCCGGCGTGACCGGACTGAACGCGTCGAGCAGCGCCAGCACCTTGCTCGTCACCGACCGTCCCGGTTGCGCGCGCACCCCGTCATCATCCCCGCCCGCGCCGGCCGCTCACAGCTCCAGCACGAGGCGGGGCGTACGGGCCCGCGAGACACAGATCATCATGGTGTCCCCGGCGGCCCGCTCCTGCGCGGTGAGCAGGCTGTCGCGATGCTCCGGCACGCCGGCGAGCACCGACGTCTCGCAGGTGCCGCAGGTGCCCTCCCGGCAGGACGACAGGACCTGCACGCCGGCCTCCTCCACGGCCTGCAGGATCGACACACCTGGCGGCACGGTCACCGTCCGCCCGGAGAGCGCGAGTTCGACCTCGATCGTCGTCTCCGGCCCGCCGGTGTCGGCCGACGCGGTGAAACGCTCGACGTGCAGGCAGCCGGGCGGCCAGCCCCGACAGTGCTCCTCCACCGCTCTGACCAGTGGTTCCGGGCCGCAGCAGTAGACAAGCCCGGCATCGGGCCGGCCCAGCAACCGGGCCAGATCGAGCAACCCGGTCTCGTCCTGCGGGTACAGGCTGACCCGATCGCCATACTTCTCCCGCAGGGTGGTGGCGAAGGCCATGGTGGCGCGGCTACGTCCCCCGTACACCAGCCGCCAGTCGGCGCCCGCGGCGTCGGCGGCGGCGACCATCGGGGTGATGGGGGTGATGCCGATGCCGCCGGCGACGAAGAGGTACCGCCGTGCGGCGACCAGCGGGAAGGTGTTGCGGGGTCCGCTCACCCGGACGGTCGCGCCGACGGTGAGCCGCTCGTGTACCAGCCGGGAACCGCCGCGTCCGTTCGGCTCGCGCTGCACCGCGATCCGCAGGACGGACCGGTCCGCCGGGTCACCGCAGAGGGAGTACTGGCGGGCCAGCCCGGCGCCCAACTCCAGGTCGATGTGCGCGCCCGGCATCCACTCGGGCAGGTCACCGCCGTCCGCGCGACACAGCCCGATCGCCACGACCCCCGTCGCCACCTGGTCCCGGCCCACGACCACCAGCTCCACACCGGACAGCACGTCCACGGTCACGCCCGCATCGAAGGCCGCACCGGCGGACGGGGTGACGGGACGGCCGCACCCTGATGACCCTGCGGGTGCGCGAGCAGCCACTCCCACAACTCGGCCGGCTCCTCGGCGACCCGCTCGGCCCCACAGTGGCAGATCCCGCGCAGGGTGTCGGTGCCCGGCACCCAGTGGATCCGGTAGACCCGATCCCCGGACCGCACCCCTTCGGACCTCACCGCGCCACTCCCACCGTCCCCGCCCCGACCATCCGGGCCAGCAGTCGCCGCGCGGCCAGGCCACCGGTGTCGATGTTGATGCTCAACTCCTGATACCTGTCCGGCTCGGTCGCGATCACCTGCTCCAGGATGTTGAGCGCCGTCACGTCCTGCATGACCACCGTGTGGTTGCTGTGGTGCAGGTACTCGCTGACCGACTCGTCGTCGATCGCGAAGTCGCGCGCCACGGCCCAGAAGTCATAGGTGGTGTGCGCGGTCGACGGGGTGATGGCGTACACGATCTCGGCGTGGAACGCCTCGCTGTCCTCGCCCTCGGCCGGCGGATAGACGCCCTGCGGCGCGATCCGGCTGTGCAGGAGGTAGAGGCAGGGCGGGTGGTACTCGATGTCCTGCCATCGGGTGATCCGGCCCTGGATTCCGGTCGAGCGGGCGTAGAACGGCGGGCACTCGGCGTCGTCCATGTGCCGACTGACGTAGACGATCCCCCGGTCCTCGTCCACCTCGGTGGTGATCGGGGTGTTCGCCACCTCGGGCGTACCGATGTAACCACCGTGCAGGTAGGTCTCGTGGGACAGGTCCAGCAGGTTGTCCACCAGCAGGTCGTACCGGGCGTTCAGTGGTGCCATGCCCCGCACCACGGCGTACCGCGGATCGGCAAGCCACGGCGCACGGGGGATCGCGGCCGGATCGGCCCCGTCCAGGTCGCCGATCCAAACCCAGATGAAGGAGTCCTGCTCCACCACCGGGAACGACACCACCCGCGCGGTGCGCGGGATGCGCTGTTGACCGGGTACGAAGACGCACGCGCCGGTCGGGTCGTAGGTGAAGCCGTGGTAGCCGCAGACGACGGTGTCGCCGTCGAGCCGGCTCTCCGACAGCGGGAAGCGCCGGTGCACGCAGCGGTCAGCGAGCGCCACCGCCTTCCCCGCAACGGTGCGGTACAGCACCAGCGGCTCACCGAGCACCGTGCGGGCGAGCAGGCTTCGCCCCACCTCGCTGCCGTAGGCCGCCACATACCACTGGTTACGGGCGAATGCCATGCGACCGGACCTCCATGCCGACGAACGTCGATGGAGCCGGATCGTCCCGTGCGGTGTCCCCGCCGGGGAACTGGCGCTTTCACTGAATGAAAGCCTGGGCTCTCGCGCATGTGACGCGTGCCCTTCGATATCGCAGCGAGGTCATCTTTTCGAGTCCTAGACTGCGGTGCACGGCGGGGTTTCTACCCCGCCAACCGGGGGGAGAGCGCCATGCAATCTCGGTCGACACCGTCCGGGTCTTCGTCGACAACCCAACAATCCGACAAAACTCACGGTGGCGCCAACCGCGACATGCCGCCGGAATTGGGATCGGATGCTGTCGGCATCTTTGAGGGCCGAACCTTCATGTTGTCCGATCCAACCGGAAACGTGCCAACGGACTCCATCGCCGGTCTGGTACACGACGACACCCGCTACCTCAGTCGTTGGGAGATGACCCTCGACGGGAGCGCACCCCTTGTCCTCAGCGCGAACACCGTCGATCCGTACTCGGCGGCCTTCTTTCTCGCGAACCCTGAGGTCGACGGCCTGGCGGCGAACCGGATCGGCGTGCGGCGGGAACGGTTCGTCGGAGACGGAATGTACGAGCGGATCACGGTGCAATACTTCGGCACCGAGCCGGTCTCCGTGCGGCTGCGCTTGGACGTCGGCGCGGATTTCGCCGACCTCTTCGAGATCAAGGGCGCGGGTCGGAGCAGGCTGACCGACATCCGGCGGACCCACCGATCGGACGGCTCCGCCCTGCGTTTCTCCTACCAGAACTCGCACTGGTCGGCCGTCACGACCGTCGAGGCCGAGCCGCGCGCCGATCGGGTCGAGGGCGACGCACTGGTCTGGGACGTACACCTGGGGCGAGGTCAGACCTGGGGTTGCGAGCTGCGGGTGTTGCTGAACTGTCGGGGCACGGAATACCAGCCGGCCAGCCGCAGCTTCGGCGAGGAGCACGACCCCGGCGCCGACGACGCGACGTGGCGGTGGAGGGCGAACAAACCGCACCTGAGCGCCGAATCAGCACTGCTCGAGAGCGTGTACCACAAGTCGGCCAGCGATCTCGTGTCGATGCGGATCGCCAAGGAGATCCGAGGCGAGCAGGTCGTCCTGCTGGCCGCCGGCATGCCCTGGTTCCTGGCGGTCTTCGGACGGGACACGTTGATCACCGCCTACCAGAGCGTCACGTGCGGGCCCGACGTCGCCCGAGGGGCGCTCGTCACGCTCGCCGCCCACCAGGGCAGCATCGTTGACGACTTCAGCGACGAGGAGCCGGGAAAGATACTGCACGAGTTCCGGTCCGGTGAGCTGACGCAGCTCGGCATCATGCCGTACGGCCCGTGCTTCGGGGCGGCCGACACCACCCAACTGTGGCTCATTCTGCTCTCCGAGTACTGGCGGTGGACGGGCGACGACGCGTTGATCCAGCGGTTGCGTCCGAACGCCGACGCGGCTCTGCGGTGGATCGACAACTTCGGAGACCGCGACGGCGACGGCTACGTCGAGTACGCCACGCGATCTCCCGAAGGTATGCGCAACCACTGCTGGCGCGACTCACCGGACGGTGTCCAATTCGCCGACAGCAGACTCCCTTCGCTGCCGGTCGCCACCTGTGAGATCCAGGGCTACACCTATGACGCGAAGCTCCGCGCCGCGCAACTCGCCGACGGACCCTGGGCCGACCCCGCACTGGCGCGACGTCTGCGGACGGAGGCCGCCGAGCTGCGCGAGCGGTTCAACCGCGACTACTGGCTGCCCGAGCGCGGCGGCTACTACGCGATCGGGCTCGACGCCGACAAGCGCCCCATCGACTCGATGACCTCGAACATGGGCCATCTGCTGTGGAGCGGCATCGTCCCGCCCGACCGTGCCGCCGCGGTGGCCCGGCAGTTGATGTCCGACCAGATGTTCAGCGGCTGGGGCGTGCGGACCCTGTCCACCGCGGAGGTGGGGTACAACCCCATCGGCTACCACCTCGGCACGGTGTGGCCGCACGACAATTCGATCATCGCCGCCGGACTCGCCCGGTACGGTCATCACGACGCGGCGAATCGCATCGCGATGGCGATGTTGGAGGCCGCCTCCCACTTCGATTACCGGCTACCCGAGGCCATCTCCGGGTACGACCGCTCGCTCGGCCGCCGACCCGTGCCGTACCCCACCGCCTGCAACCCCCAAGCCTGGGCCAGCGGAGCACCCCTGCTGTTCCTCCGAACCATGCTCGGCCTCGACGTCCACGACGGCATCCTCGCCACCGACCCGCATGTCCCCGAGGCGCTGGGGAGCATCCGGCTGACCGGGGTCACCGTCCACGGCGCGCGTCAGACCGTCGAGGCTTCCGCCACCGGTCGCAGGGCGAACAGCGCGTAGCGGCGGGCGACGTCGACCCCCAGCGCCACGCCGCCGTGGCCTGTCACGCCACGGCGGTGGCCATCCGCCGGACCGCCTCGGTGATCACCTCTGGCGCGGTGGCCAGATTGAGCCGGACGTGCCCGCCGCCACCGGTGCCGAACGTCGTACCGGGGTTGAGCGCCACGCGGCCGCGGTCGAGGAACACGGCGGCCGGGTCGTCGCCGAGGCCCAGGGCGCGGCAGTCGAGCCAGGCGAGATAGGTGGCCTGCCCGGGTTGGTAGCGGATGCCCGGCAGGTGCTCGGCGAGCAGCGCGGCGAGGAGCCGACGGTTGTCGTCCAGGCCGGTCAACAAGGCGTCCAGCCACTCGCCGCCGTCGCGGAAGGCCGCCGTGTGGGCGATCACGCCGAGGTGGCTGGTGCTGACGCTGACGTCGAACGGGACGCGGGCGACGTCCCCGGCCGCGGCCGGCCCGGCGACCAGGAGCCCGCCGCGTAGGCCAGCCAGGTTCCATCCCTTGGAGGCGGACATCAGCGACAGGCCGTTCTCCGCGCCGGGCACCGAGAGGTACGGCACGAACCGCGCTCCCCCAACCATGACCGGCGCGTGGATCTCGTCGGCGACCACCCGCACCCCGTGCCGCTCGGCCAGCCCGGCGACGGCGGTCAACTCGTCCGCGGTATGCACCACGCCGGTCGGGTTGTGGGGGCTGCACAGCAGGTACGCCGCCGGCCGCCCACCGGCCCGAGCCTGCCGGAACGCCTCCTCCAGCGTGCCGAGGTCGATCCGCAGGTCCGCGCCGAGCGGCGCCTCCACGATCCGGCGGCCGGCGTGCGCCACGACCCCGTAGAACGGCGGGTAGACCGGGCAGTTGACGACCACCGCGTCCCCCGGCTCGGTGACCAGGCGCAGCGCCTCGACGACGCCGCGCATCACGTCGGGCACCAGCGCGGTGCGCTCCACGACCAGCCCGGGCCAACCCCACCGCCGCCGGGCGAACTCCGCCACCGCCTGCGGATACGCCGTACCGGCGGGGTAGCCGGTGTCGCCACGCGCGACGGCCTCGGTGATCGCCCGCGCGACCGGCTCGGCCAACGGCACGTCCATCTCGGCCACCCAGAGCGGCAGCACGTCAACGGGGTACTCCCGCCACTTGAGGCTCGTCCGCTGCCGGAGCTGGTCGATCGTGAGCTGGCGAAGGGGATTCATCGCGCAGACCTACGCCTTCCAGGCCTCGGCCGCAGTGAGCGGAACCGGCGCGGGCCGTTGCACCACCGTCGTCAGCTCGATCCGCTTACCGTCGGCCGCCGACCGGAGCAGGGCGGTCATCGTTTCGAGTACGTGCAGCGCCAGGTCGCCGCTGGCGCGCGGCGGACGCCGATCGTCGGCCGTGACCAGGTCGATCAGACCGATGCCTCGGGAGGCCTCGGCGTAGCCCGCCCGTGGTTCGAGAGCGTGCCATTCGGTGCCGCCGAGCGCGAACAGGCGGGCCGTCCCGTCGAAGTTGTTCGGATCGGGTACGGCGAGCGTGCCGGTCTCCCCGTGCACCTCGATCGGTGCGGCCGTCGTCGCGACGCCGTCGAAGCTCGTGGTGAGGGTGGAGAGGGCACCGCTGGTGTGCTCCAGCACGCCGGTCACGTGGGTGTCCACCTCCACCGGGATGCGCTGTCCGGCGCGCGGGCCCGAGCCGATGACCCGCTCGGCGCGCAGGCGGCTGGCGGCGCCACTCACCGCGTGCACCGGCCCGAGCAGGTGGATGAGCGCCGAGATGTAGTACGGCCCCATGTCCAGCAACGGGCCGCCACCCGGGGCGTAGTAGAAGTCGGGGTTGGGATGCCAGCGTTCGTGCCCTGGAGTGACCATGACCGCCGACGCGGACATCGGGCGTCCGATGAGCCCATCGTCGATCGCCGCCCGCGCCGTCTGCGTACCCGTGCCCAGGACGGTGTCCGGAGCGCACCCCACGCGGACGCCAGCGGTTGCGGCCCGTTCGAGAATCGAGCGGCCGTCCGAAAACGTCACGGCGAGTGGCTTCTCGACGTAGACGCTCCTGCCCGCGTCGATGGCGCCGAGTGAGATGTCGGCGTGCGCGGCCGGGATGGTCAGGTTGAGCACCGTCTGCACGTCTGGGCGGGCGAGCAGACGCTCGACGCTCAACGCCTCGGCACCGGGGATCGTGGCCGCGACCGCCGCTGACCGGGACGCGTCCAGGTCGGCCACCGCGGCGATGCTCAGGGCGGGGTGGTTCGCGAGTGTGTCCAGGTACGCGCGGGAGATGACCCCGAGCCCTACGACGCCGACGCGGTGCGGGTCGCCCACACCATCCCCCTCTCGATGACGGTACGAACGCTCGGGTGCTCCAGCACGTCGAGGCTGTGCCCCGGGGTCGTCACGACGACGCGCCCGGCACCCCAGAGTCGGGTCCAGATCGCCGGCGAGGTGACCGGCCGGTGCCACGGATGCCATGCCTGCGTGGGGTGGGTGGTGACGGCCAGTACGTCGATCAGGTCGTCGTGCAGCACCCAGTACTGTTCGGTGACCAGGTCGAAGTCCTCGATGTCCGCGGTGATCGGATGCGCCCGGCCGAGATCGGTGATGCGCACCGTGTGCGGCAGAAAGTTGTCCTCCGCGCCACCGTGGCGCTCACCCGGCTCCTTGCCCGGATGGGTCGCGAACTGGCCGCCCACCAGATGCAGGTACTCGGATGACGCCCGGAACGAGTCCACGATGCCGCCGTGCCAGCCGGTGAAGCCCGTACCGGCGATGACCGCCGCGCTGAGGCCCGCCACCTGGTCCGCGGTGATCTGCGACATCGTCATGCACTGCACGACGAGGTCGGTCTCGGCCATCTCAGCGGCATCGGCGTAGACCTCTGTCGACTCCTCCACCCGAACGGCATAGCCACTGCGTTCGAGGAAGGGAATGAACAGCTCCGTCGCCTTGACCGGCTGGTGCCCCTCCCAGCCGCCCCGAACCACCAATGCTCTCCGCTGCGTCACCCCTGCTCCCTTCCGCGTGGTCTGTCGCCATCGGGACGGCCGCTCCCGCCCGCGGCGACGTGCCGCCGACACACCCATCCTTGTCGATCACCGAAACCGTACCCGTCATTGAGCGAGCTGAACGAGTACGGCTTCTCGCATGACCGGGACGCGGCGTTGATGTCCGACGACCTCGTCGCCGGCCGCGCGACCCAAGCCGTTTCAGCTGACCGGTCCCGTGGGTACGCTCCCACCGGCCGATCAGCCGATAGACGGAGACCAATCGTGATCATGGCTTTGCTGCTCGACCTCGCGAACATCGTTGGTGGCTTTCTGCTCGCCGTCGCTGTGCTGCGGCTGCTGCCACGGGTCGGCGACGACCTGGGCCGCCTCGCCGGTCGGGCGGCCCCGATCGCATGGGTGGTCGGCCTCGTGGCGCTCGTGACCGGCGGCTACTACCTCATCGTCCATCTGGTGTCCGGGCCCCGGGTGTTTCATTTCGAGGTGGTGGGGATCGGTGTCGGGCTCGCCTTGCTGTGGGGCCGACTGACCGGACGCCCCGCCCCGCGCGACGACCAGTCGGATGGGGCGACGGGCGTGCGTCTGTTGCTTGCGATCTTCGGTCTCATCGCGATCGTCGTCGGCATCCAAGGACTCTTCACCCCGGACGGCTGAGTGGAGGACGAGCGGTCAGTTCCGGATGGAGAACATCGCGACGACACCGTTGTGGTCAGACCTGGTGCTGGTCGCGAGAGCGCCCACGTACCCCGCCCGCGGGACCATGGTTGGGTTACAGGTGCCCGGTGTCGTTGAAGCTGACCAGGGTCGGCGGACGATCGGAATCCCACCGCACGATGGTGATTGCGCAGTTGGCGTGGTTGAGGCCGATCCACCGCCATTCGGGCGCGTCAAGGACGTGCCGGACGAACCAGCCGATCACGAAGTTGTGGGTGATCAGCAGCTCGTTCCGGTCCTGCTCGCCGGTGACACCGAAATGGTCGACAGCGGCTCGCAGCGCGACCGCGTCCTCATCTCGCTCATCGCTGGGCACGCCGTCCAACCAGGGCAGCCACCGGTCCGGGTACCGACCGCGCCGCTCGGCCGATGGCGCCGGCGTTCGATCCGTCACGAAGTCGCAGGCATGTCGAGAAACCCGTGCGAGGTGTCCACCGGCAATCTCGGCGGTCTGGGCCGCGCGGATGACCGGGCTGTGATGGATCGCCGAGAAGGACACCGCGCTCAGCCGCTTGCCCAACTGATCTGCCTGCTCGCAGCCAAGGGGCGACAGACCTCCGGCTGAATCCGGACCCTGCTCGCCATGACGGACCAGGTACAACGTGGTACGAGCCATTCGACACGCGCCTCCAGTCAGTGGTCAACGGCCGGCGGCCGTTCAGCTTGGGGTGAGGAGGCAGAACTCGTTGCCCTCCGGGTCGGCGAGCACTCTCCACGGGACATCGCTGCCGCCCAGGTCGACGGCGGTGGCGCCGAGAGCCCGCAGTCTGGTCGCCTCGGCGTCCAGGTCGTCACCCGGGTATGGGCGGACGTCGAGATGGGCGCGGTTCCACCCGACCTTCACATCGGGTGTGCGAATGAACTCCAGATAAGGGCCGACACCCTTGGCGGAGCGCAGCATCGCCCTCCGGTCGGTCACCTCGTGCACGGTCCAGTCCATGGCCTCGCCCCAGAAGCGGGCCATGGCTCGGGCATCCGCGCAGTCGACGACCACCGCGGCGATCGGTCCGGTGTCTCGATACATCGATCGGGGTTCCAGCACGCAGAACTCGTTGCCCTCTGGGTCGGCCAGCACTGTCCATGGCACGTCGCCCTGACCTACGTCGACTGGCGTCGCACCACGATCCGTCAGGCGCGTGACCAGCTCCGCCTGATGGGCCGTCGACGTGGTGGCAAGATCGAGGTGCACCCGGTTCTTCACCGTCTTGGGTTCTGCGGAAACGACGAGGTCGAGACAGACAGCGACGGGGTCGGGGTAGACGAAGCCCTCGGGTTCGAGGTTGGTCACGCCGGGTCCCTCGCTGGAGACATCCCAGCCGAGCGCCTCCGCCCAGAAACCGCCCAGCGCGGAGTCGTCCCGAGCCTTCATGTTGACCTGAACAAGCCGCGTCGCCATGCCGGGGATGATAGCGGCACGTCAGCACCAAGATCAGCCGTACTGATCGCGGCATGCGCGTGCACCTGATCTTCTCGTCCGAAATGAGGTGCTTGATGATTCCGAGTCCTGCCAGGCTGCGCGCTATGGACGTTCGTCTTGAGCCCTGGTCGGAATCCGCGCTCGACCTCCTGCGCCGGATCAACACTCCACAGATGCGTCGACACGTCGGCGGTCCCGAGCCGGAGGAACAACTGCTTGCCCGGCACCGCCGATACCTTGCCATGCCGGCAACTGGCCGCGGCTGCATGTTCGCCGTGCTGCTTGGTGACGAGATGGCCGGCAGCATCGCGTACCACCGGCGTGACTGGCAGGGTGAGCAGATTTACGAGACCGGCTGGAACGTCCTACCGCCCTACCAGGGCCGAGGCATCGCCTCCGCAGCGGGCACGGCCCTGATCGCCATCGTCCGCGAGGTTGCCCGCCACACCGACGCACCCCACAGCCTGCACGCGTTCCCCTCAGTCGAGAACGCCCCTTCCAACGCTCTCTGCCGCCGCCTCGGCTTCACTCTTCTCGGCCCCTGCGACTTCGAATATCCGCCGGGTAGCGGCTCCCTGATGCGCAGCAACGACTGGCGCATCGACCTCACCGACTCCGGCCGGCCTCGGGGGGCGACGGAGCGCGGCAGCACCCTTGAGGGGCGATAACGCGGCTTGGTGAGCGAGGAGTACTTCGACAAGTACCTGTTCGAAGGGCAACCAGACCTGTTGCGCGACGTCGCCGAAGCGATGGTCGCCCTGCTGCCGGAGTGCGATGTGCTGGCGGGGATGGAGATGGGCGGCATCCCGCTCGCCACGGTGATGTCACAGCTGACCGGGCTGCCGACGGTCTTCGTGCGGAAGCACGCCAAGGAGTACGGCACCGGTAGGACCGCCGAGGGCGGTCCGGTGAACGGTCGTCGCGTCGTGCTGCCCTCACCCGCCGCGACTTGGCAGCTTCCCTGATGTCATGACAGCTTCCGGTGCCGCAGCCCTCGCCGCGGATGACAGACCACCCGACCATGTCATTAGAGTTCCGGCATGGAGGACAGCACCCGCGGCATACGGATCAGACGCGGCGGCCCGGCCGACGCGTCCGCCGTACTGGCCATGCTCGACTCCGCGGTGCTCTGGATGAACGCTCGCGGCAACACCGAGCAATGGGGCACGACGCCGTTCTCCGAGAAACCCGGAGGGCCCGAGCTGGTCGATCGGTACATGACCAAGAACCTTCCGTACATCGCGGAGTTCGACGGGACGCCGGCCGCGGCCCTGGTGTTGGACTCCGGCCCCGATCCGCGGGCACCGATCGCGCCTGCGGGAGAACCCGAGCGGTACGTCCGCCTCCTGGTCTCCGACCGACGTTTCGCCGGCCGGAACCTCGGGTCGGCCCTGCTGGCACACGCCGTGGAGGAGACCCGGCGAGCTGGCGTACGACTGCTACGGGTCGACTGCTGGGCGGGCGGCGGCGGTGAGTTGGTGGCGTTCTACGAACGCCACGGGTTCACCCCGACCGACACCTTCCTGTCCGGCTCCTGGCCGGGGCAGGTGCTGGCCCAGCGAGTCGATTGAGCGCGGCCAACTGCTCCCCAGCCGGTGACCGTTCCATGGCCGCCACCCGGCGGATCAGTGGGGCTCGACCAGGAGCCGGGCGTAGTTCGCCATCGACCGCTGGTAGCGCGGCAGGTGCTTGGCGAGCGCCCCGACGGCGATCGAGACTGCTTCCCGCTCCCGGCCGACGCTCGTCAACGCCAGCGCGAGCGTCGCGCTGAGCGCGTCGTCGAGTTCGTCGGAGCCGCGCTCGCGCTCCTCGGTCAGCAGCCGGACGCTCTCCTCGGCCTGCCCGATGTTCCGCAGTGAGCTGGACATCTGGATCACTGTGCGGCGTCGGCGGATGCCGTCGATGCCCAGCTCCAGCGCCCTGCGGTAGAGCGGCACCGCCCGGTCAGAATGACCGGTCGAGTCCCAGGCGCAGGCCCGCTCGAATGCCGCGACCGGATGTTCCGGCCCCAACTCGTCGGCGAGGGCACCGACCCGCGCGCGGAAATCCTCCGCGTCCCAGTCCTCGGGTGCCGCGTTGAAGGCCGCCCACAGGTCCGCGCTGCGCTGCTCCCAGTCGGCGTTCGGGGTCATCGTCCTTCTCCTCGTGCTCGGGTGTACAGATCGGGACACTCTGCGCGTCCTGATACCGTGGCCGCCAGTCATTCGGCCCAGGCCGAATCTTCGTTCCTGGAGGTGGCCGGATGGCGATCACGATGCGGTTCGGCTCAGCCGATCTGCTGCGCTGCCGCTTCGCCATCTCTCCCCTGCTCGAGACACTGGCCGCGGTGCGCCTGCTCTCCCCGCGTGAAGGCATCGGCCCGCACCGTCGCTGGCTCGACACCCTCGACACCCGGGAGCTGGACCTGCGGCCGATCACCCTGCTGCAACCGCGTCGTGGCTACACTCCCGACTTCCTCTCGCGGCCCCCGACCAGCCCACACGCCCGATTCGAGGACGAGTTGGCGGCCGTGGCGGCCACCGACCATGATCGGGTCCGCGCGGAGGTACGACGGTCGCTGGCGGACACCCCGGGGGCGGCCGAGTCGGCGACCGGCCGGCTACTCCTGGGCGACCCGGCCATCCTTCTCCCCCTGCTGGTCTCCCTGGTGGAGCGGGCGTGGCGGGCTCTGGTCGAGCCCGTCTGGCCGCAGGTACGCGAGCTGCTCGACGCGGATGTGGGCTTCCAGAGCCGACGGCTCGCCGAAGGCGGCCTGGACCGGCTGTTCGCCGAGCTGCATCCACGCCTGCGGTGGACCAACGGCGTGCTGACCCGCGAGTACGGCGACGACGAGCAGCGGGACCTGTGCGGCGAAGGGCTCGCCCTGGTGCCCAGCGTCTTCAAGTGGGATCAGGTCGTGGTCATCGTGGACCCGCCGTGGCAGCCGACCGTGATCTATCCCGCGCGAGGGCTCGGCACGCTCTGGCAGCCCCTCCGCACCGACAGGCACACGGCTCTCGGCCGGTTGATCGGCCGGACCCGCGCAGCGCTGCTCCTCAGCCTCGACGAGCCGGCCAGCACGACGACGCTGGCCCACCGGCACGCGCTGGCTGCCGGAACGGTGTCCGAGCACCTGTCGGTGCTGCGCGACGCCGGGTTCGTCGCCGGGGAACGGCACCGGCACGAGATCCGCTATCGGCGTACGCCGCTCGGGGAAGCCGCGCTCGGGTAGCGCGAAGCGGGCCCGCCGATCCTCGACCGGTCGTCAGACGGCCGTGCGCGACCACTGCTGGTTGGCACCGGTGTTGCACGGATACTGCTTGAGGATCGCCCCGTCCGCGGTCGACGCGGCCGGTACGTCCACGCATTTGTTGCTGTGTCGTGCCCGGAGCTGGACGTAGCTGCCGGTGGTGACCAGTTGGAACTGCTGGTTGGTGCCGCTGCCGCAGGTGTACTGGACGAGGTCGGCACCGTCGGCGGTCGAGGCGTTCACCACGTCCAGGCACTTACCGCTGTGCCGGCTGACCATGCGCCAGTAGCCGGAGCCGGCGTCCTGGAACTGCCACTGCTGCCACGCGTTGCCGCCGTACGTGTACTGGCCCACACGCGCGCCGTTGTCCGTGTTCGGTGACTGGACGTCCATGGCCTTACCGCTGTGCCGCGCGGTGACCCGATAGAACGTTCCCGTCGACGGCGGAGGCGTCGTCGGGCCACCGTCGACGGTGTCGCCCCACGCATACCGGATCCGGTCCGCGCCGGAGGTGTTGCGGACGGTCAAATTGAGGTCGGTGCCACCGCCGCTGAGGGAGAACATCGAATACCAGTCGTAGCCGATGCTGCCCGGCTTGCCGCCGAGAGCAGGCCAGTAGGTGCCGCCCATCTGGTTGTCCCGCATGACCTGGGCCATCGCGCGGATGTAGCGCACGAAGTTGTCGGTGCTACCCGCGTCGGCGTAGTTACGGCCATCGTTCATGGGCGCACCGAACTCGGTCGCGACCGCCCGGGAGGCGCAGGTGCCCAGGCGGGTCTGAATGTGACTGCGGAAGGCGTCGTAGGTCATCGCGCCATAGAAAAAGGCGTAATAGTGGAAGGACAGCAACGTCGAGGCGAAACGGCTGTCCGTGCAGATGTCGCGCAGGTCCTGGCTGAAACCGGTCCCGCCAATCAGCACCCGGCCGGGCACCGCCGAGTAGTGGTAACTGAGCCAGTTCGCCGCGACGTTACGCCACTCCGCCGAGCTGTACCCGTGCGGCTCGTTCATCGGCTCGAAGTAGACATTGCTGTTCGAACCGTACGCGTTCGTCACCGTGGACCACATCGCATTCCACGCGGCGAGATTCGTAATCCTGCCGCCGGACGCGGCGCCGTCCTCCCAATAGGCGAGGATGACCTTGAACCCCCGGGCCGTCGCCGCATCGATAGCACCCCGGTACGCCTCCCACCACGCCGTCCCCACCGTGTGAGTGTTGATGGGCAACCGCACCGTGTTGACCCCCATGCTGGAAGCCATCTCGTCGTAAAGGGCATTGGCCTTGACCCGCACCGTCGCGTTACTGTCCGACAAACTCAGACCCTGCACAACCAACGGACCCGTGCTGAAGTTATCCCCCAACACGGCCCAGTTCATACCCCGAAACTGGCTGGTCGCGGCAGTGACCGGCGACGACACGACGACGACCACACCAACCATCACCGTCAGCGCGGCCAGCAGGGCGGACAACGCCCGTCGATGTAGGGCCACAGTCGGAACTCCTTGAACAGGAACCAGCTTCAGCTGGTCACGCGGAAGGTGGCGTCGGCACGGCTCTGCGTATCGGGGATCGGGTCGAGTCGGAGCAGGTAGCTGTAGTGCCGGATGTAGCGGTCGGGGTGGCTGTAGGACTGGAACGACGTCCACGAGGAGTTGGCAAGGCCGGCGACCTGCCGGAAGGTGGCATCGGCGGCGAACGTGGCGGTGCCGTCGTTGGCCTCCAGCCGGAAGTCGTACCCGTAGTGGCGCAGGTAGTGGCCCGGGTAGTTGACCGATTGGATGGAGACCGTGCCGGAGCCGACCAGACCGGGCACCAGCCGCCACTGGCCGTCCTGGGCGGGGCTGACATTCGGGTCGATGCGGGCGTCGTAGTCGTAGTGCCGCACGTACCGGTCCTGGAAGTTGTACGACTGGATCCGGTTGATCGCGGTATTGGGCCAACGGGCGAGCACGCGGCTCTGTTCGGGCGCGGTCAGGTTGAGGATCGACCCGTGCCGCTTCTTGGTGCCACCCATGGTGTACGAGCCAGCCGCCGGCAGCCGGTAGCTGCCCAGGCTCGACGGGTTGGTGGTCAGTACCGGCAGGTAGCCGCGCCCGCTGGAGTACTGGTCAAGGTAGAGCACCCACTCGTTGCGGGTGTTCATCTTCATCCACATCGGGCCTTCGACCTGCGCCCCGGTCAGCCCGATGCCGGAGAGGTTTCCCAGGCTGGTCCAGGTGCCGAGGATGGAGTTGCTGCCTTCGATGGCGATCTGGCCGTCCCGGGAGGCCCGGACGTAGCGGTAGGCGCCCACCCCGGCCGGCACCTCGACGATCTGGGTGTCGATGATCTCCTGGTTCCCCGGCCGGTTGATGTAGGCCTGCGGCGTGCTGACGCTGCGGAAGTCCGCGGTGCGCGCGTAGTAGATGCGGTGCTTGGTCACCCCGTTGAGCGGGACGTTCGTCGCCCAGTAGAGGACGTAGTCACCGGTGGTCGGGTTCCAGATCGCCTCCGGCGCCCAAGCGTTGCGTCCGTCCGGAATCGCGCCAGCGACGTTCAACAGCCACGGTGCCGACCAGTTGACCAGGTCGGTGGACTCCCACACGACGAGGTTGCGGCTGCCGTTGTTGATCGCGGTCGACCAGTCCTGGCCGCAGCCGATGCACAGATCCGTGGCGATGATCCAGTACCGGTCGCCGCCGGGTGAGCGGACCAGGGCGGGGTCGCGGACGCCACGGGTGCCGACGGTGGACCGCAGCACGAGTCCCCCGTTGTTGAGGTCCGTCCAGCGCAGGCCGTCGGTGCTGTGGGCGAGGTAGATCTGCTGGTCGGTCGACGACTCGCCGGTGAAGTGCGCCATCAGGTAGCCGACGGTCGGGTCGAGTGCGGCGGCCTCCTTCGGCGTCGCCGCCGACCAGGTGGTGAACAGCAGCAGCGTGGCGACCGCAACCGCGCCGAGCCGGGAGAGGACTCTCGACATGTGTCTTTCTCCTTCGCGCAGTGGCATCCGAGTCAGCTACGGGGTCGGTACGACGGGGCGGATGGTGCCACCGGTGTTGAACTCCATCCGGTCGATCTGCTGGAGGTCACCGGATCGAGCTGACCGAGATAGTCGATGTGCCGCACGTACCGCCCGGCCTGGTTGACCGCCTCCAGCGAAACCGCGCCGGTCGGCAGCGTGGCGGCATGCGCCGATCCGTCGGCCACCACCAGGAGGGCCGCAGCGGTCACGGCGGAGAGCACGAGGAGGGCGGGTGACCGCATCGTCGATGCTCCCGGCAGGGATGCCGCTGTCGTACGCCGTGCAAACACGGGCCGCACCCCTCTCGGAAGATCATCAATGTTAGCGTTAACAATGGATCGCGATCAGACTCAGGTTTTCGGTGGTTGTGGCAACGGGTGGACGTGCCCGCACAAGAGGCCGGTGGCGCGTCACGCTGCTACGGGCGCAATGTGTTCGGCTCGTTAAGTTCGCGTTGCGGACAAGTGTTAGCGATCGCATCGACCAGTGTCAAGGGATCGACCAGAGTCGCTCCCCGGCGTCCACCACGCCAACCGACACCGCAGCGTTCGTGGCGTCAGGCGGTGGCCAGTCGGACCATGAACTGGCAGCCGTCGGGAGTGTTGCGCACCTCGACCCGACCTCCATGCGCCTCCACCAGGCCATGAACGATGGCCAGGCCGAGCCCTCCGGAGGCCCCACCGCCGCCGGGGCCGGGCGTGCGGGCCGGTTCACCACGGAACGCGATGTCGAACAGCCGGGGAAGGTCGGCCGGAGGGATGCCGCCGCAGGTGTCGGCTACCGACAGCCAGGCGTGGTCCTCCGCTCGGCCGGCTGCGATGCGTACCGTGCCGTCGTCCGGGGTGTAGCGGACCGCGTTGAGCAGCAGGTTGGCCACGACCCGGGCCAGCTCCGGTTCGCTCGCGGCGACCGTCGGCCAGCCCGACTCGCTGGCGATCAGCTTGATCCGGCGAGCGTCGGCCAACGGGGTGGCACTGGCCAGCGCGTCCGAGACCACCTCTCCGAGCGGTACCGCCGTCAACGACAACCGCAGCGCTCCCGCGTTGATCCGGGACAGCTCGAAGAGGTCGTCGACGAGTCGGGTCATCCGGTCGGTCTCCAGGCGGATCCGTCGGTGGTACTCGTCGACCGTGTCCGGATCACGAACCACCCGGTCCTCCAGCGCCTCCGCCATGGCCCGCAGCCCGGCGAGCGGGGTACGCAGGTCGTGGGAGACCCAGGCGACCAGGTCGCGCCGGCCCTTCTCCAGTTGCCGTTCCCGCTCCCGGGCCTGGTCGCGCCAGACCGCAGCGCGGGCCAGTCGACGGCCGAAGTGCCCGGCGACGGCGAGGCTGACCACCGCCGCCGCCGCGACAGTGATCAGGACCACCTCAAGGTCGTGCGCGGAGAGGAACATCGCCTCCGCGACCGCCATCACCCCGACGGCGACGGCG
Organism: Micromonospora sp. NPDC050276; assembly: GCF_044459545.1. NCBI lineage: Bacteria > Bacillati > Actinomycetota > Actinomycetes > Micromonosporales > Micromonosporaceae > Micromonospora > Micromonospora sp. NPDC050276. The sequence goes on from NZ_JBITJA010000014.1 coordinate 134,240, forward strand.
ACCACCGTGGTGGTGAGCAGCACGCTGAGGTGCACGGTGATCGAGCTGCGTCGAAGCGCGCGGAGCAGCGCCGCGCCGGTGAGCCCGATGCCGAGGGCCGCACCGAGAGCGATCGCGAAGATCAGGAGTACGTCACGCATTGGCCGGCTCGTAACGGTAGCCGACGCCCCAGACCGTCACGATCCGTCGCGGATCGGCCGGGTTCGCCTCAATCTTTTCCCGTAGTCGGCGTACGTGCACGGTCACGGTCGAGTGGTCCCCGAAGTTCCAGCCCCAGACCTGCTCCAGCAGTTCGGCCCGGCCGAAAACCCGGGACGGATGCCGCATGAGGTGGACGAGCAGGTCGAATTCGCGCAACGTCAGCGCCAGATCGGCACCGGCGAGGCGGGCGGTTCGCGAGGTCGTGTGCACCACCAGATCGTCGTCGGTCAGCGCCTCCGGTCGCTCGGGCGGCGTGACACCGCCGGCGCGACGGAGCACCGAACGGACCCGCAGCACCAGTTCCCGGGGGGAGAAGGGTTTGGTCAGGTAGTCGTCAGCGCCGAGCTGCAACCCGAGAATCCGGTCGGCCTCGTCACCGCGCGCGGTCAACATGACGATCGGTACGCCGTCCGGCCGCACCCGCAGCGCCCGGCACACCTCGAGGCCGCTGATCCGGGGCAGCATCAGGTCGAGCACGACCAGGTGTGGTGTCTCCCGCTGCACCGCCGCCAGTGCCGCCGCGCCGTCCGCCGCGAGACTCACCCGGAAGCCGTCGTTCTCGAGGTAACGGCGAATGACGTCGCTCACGGTCTGATCGTCGTCGACCACCAGCACGTGCTGTGTCACGAACCTTCCCCGTCCCGCCCCGTCAACGTCTCCCCCAGATGTCCATCGGCCCAGCGTAGCCAGGCACCGGGTCCGCCCACACCAGCAAATCTTGTGGGGTTCTTACGGCTGGGTGCGGAAACCCGCCCGGGCGTACGCGAGGTCATACGGTGACCGGAATGCGGATACTTGTCACTGGTGCGGCCGGATTCATCGGCTCGCACGTCGCCGACCTGCTCACCGAACACGGGCACGAGGTGGTGGCGGTGGACGCGCTGCTGCCCGAGGCGCACGGTGCGGCACCACCGCCCTGGACCGAGCGGCACCACCTCGTGGTCGGCGACGTACGCGACAGCGAGCTGTTGACCCGGCTACTGGCCGGGGTGGACGCGGTCTGCCATCAGGCAGCCATGGTCGGCCACGGCATCGACCCGGCCGACGCCCCCCGGTACGCCGCGCACAACGACCTCGGCACGGCCACCCTCCTCGCGGCGATGCACGCCACCGGAGTACGCCGTCTGGTGCTGGCCAGTTCGATGGTGGTCTACGGCGAGGGCCGCTACCACTGCCCCACCCACGGAATCGTCCGGCCTGCCGGCCGCCGGGCCGCCGACCTGGCCGAGGGCCGGTACGAGCCGACCTGCCCTCGCTGCGACCAGCCACTCTCCCCCGGCCTCGTGCCCGAGGACGCGCCGCTGGAGCCGCACAGCACGTACGCCGCCACCAAGCTGGCCCAGGAACACCTGGCCGGCGCCTGGGCCCGGCAGACCGGTGGATCGGTCTGGGCCCTGCGCTACCACAACGTCTACGGTCCGCGAATGCCGCGCGACACCCCGTATTCGGGGGTCGCCTCGATCTTCCGGTCGGCCCTGGCGGCCGGACGACCGCCCCGGGTCCTGGAGGACGGCCGGCAACGGCGCGACTTCGTGCACGTGGCCGACGTAGCCACGGCCAACCTGCTGGCCCTCACGACACCGGCACCGGATGCCCTGGTCCCGGTCAACGTCTGCTCGGGTGAACCGCACACCGTCGGCGAGTTGGCCCACGAGCTGGCGTCGGCGATGGGCGGGCCATCGCCGGTCACGGTCGGGGGCGGGCGGGCGGCGGATGTCCGGCATGTCGTGGCCGATCCGACCCGCGCCACCCGGCTGCTTGGGTTCACCGCCCGCGTCGGCTTCGCCGCCGGCATCGCCGACTTCACCACCGCGGTGATGCGGGATCCGGCATCGGTCACGACACCGTCCACAGTAGGTGGTTGACGGCGAGCGCCGTCGTGGCCTGGGCCGCCAGCCACCACCGTCGGTGACCGTGGGGCAGGTGCGCGGCAGCGACCAGCAGCCAGACGGCGAACGGTAGCCAGATCCGCTCCACCTCGGCCTTGCTGAGCCCGGAGAGGTCCGCCGCGAGCACGGCCGCCGTCGCCGCGATGGGCAGCCACACCGTGGGTCCGACGCTGGCGATCCGCTGTCGGAGGGTAGCCGCGAGCGGTGGTTGCGGCGATCGGATCGGCACGGCGGCCACCGCCCGCCGCAGCGCCGGCCCGACCGCCGGGCCGGCCGAGAGCAACAGGGCGGCGAGATTCGCCCAGATCCAGTATCCGTAGGGACGTTCCGCCGCCCAGCCCTGGTAGTAACGACGCGCCACCAGGTGATAGCCGTCCAGCCACCAGAAGCCGGCGAGGGTGAACGCGGCGACGACGGCCGCGACCGCCGTCGCCGCGACCAGGAGCACGCCAATGCGGTCCCGCGCCCGGAGCAACACCACGGTCACCGCGAGCAACCCGACCAGGACGAACCCGTACGACAGGTAGAGCGCGAAGCCGAGCAGCAGTCCGCCGAGCGCGGCCGATGGTCGGCCACCCACCACCAGCAGCGCCAGCCCGGCCGCGACCACCGCGGCGAAGATCCCGTCCGCGGACGCGCCCACCCAGACCGCCCCCGGGAAGAGCACCAGGAACGGCCACACCGCCCGGGCCGCGTCCTCGGCGCCGAGTGCCCGCAACGTCGCCGGAACCGACACCGAGACCGTGGCTCCGAGCAACACACAGGCGAGCCCGGCGGCGGTCCCGCCGCCCAGACCGATCCGCTCCAACCAGACGAAGAGCAGCAGCGCTCCCGGTGGATGACCGGCGGTGTGGGTGGACCACGAATCGGGCTGGAAGTCGAGGATCCGGTCGGCGAAGCCCGACAGCATGCTGCCGACATCCGTCACCCGAGGCACCTCGTGCAGGTACTCGGCCTGCACGGTGAGCCGCTCGGTCAACCCGGCGGACCAGCCGTCCACCAGGGCCAGCGACAGCGTCCAGAGCACCGCGGCGAGATAGCCGACGACCAGCAGCCGCGGCCACGACGTGTCGGTTCCCCAGCGTGTGCCCCGCCAGACGAACAGCGCAGCGACGAGAAGCGCCGCAGGGGTGCCGGGGCCCAGATGGGGCTGCCAACTGGCATAGAGCGGCGCCGCGTCAGCATGCAGCCGCACGCCCTGATGGTTGAGCAGTGCGCCGACGGCGACGGCAACGGCGAGCAGCGCCACCTCGGTGCCGAGGACGATCAGGTCGGCGGACCGGGGTCGTCCCGGCCGGGTCATCATGGTCATGGTGACGGCCGACGATACGAGCCTCGACCAGGGATTCGACGATCAGGCGGTGAGACGTCAGGGAGTCGTAAGATCCGTTGCCGGGTAAGCGATTCGTAAGGAGACACAGCGGTCTGGACGGCCCGTGACGGGCCTAGCGTCACCGGTATGCACACAACGATCGACGTGGTGCTGCCGTGTCTGGACGAGGCGGCCGCACTGCCTGCCGTACTGAGCGGGCTGCCACCCGGCTACCGCGCCATCGTGGTCGACAACGGCTCCACGGACGGTTCGCCGGTCATCGCGGCCGAGCACGGGGCCCAGGTCGTCCACGAGCCGAGACGCGGGTACGGCGCGGCCGTGCACGCCGGCCTACTGGCGGCGGACGCGGACCTGGTCTGCGTCCTCGACGCGGACGGCTCGTTCGACCCAGCCCAGTTGTCCGGGCTCGTCGCGGCGGTATCCGACGGTCGGGCTGATCTCGCCGTGGGGCGGCGTCGCCCGGTCTCGGCAGCTGCCTGGCCGTGGCATGCCCGCGTCGGGAACACGCTGGTCGCGGCGCTGCTGCGCCGTCGCGGTGTGCCGGTGTACGACATCAGCCCGGTCCGGGTGGCCCGCCGGGCGGCGCTACTGGGGCTCGGGGTCAACGACCGCGCGTTCGGCTATCCCCTGGAACTACTGCTCCGGGCGGCCGAGGCGGGCTGGCGGATTGTCGAGTTCGACGTCGCGTACGCGCCCCGGGCCGCCGGCACCAGCTCGAAGGTCTCCGGTTCGGTCCGGGGCACGCTGCGGGCGACCCGGGACTTCGCTGGAGTGCTGCGCGCCGACGTCGGTGGTGGCCGGTGAATGTCCTGCTCCTGGTCGCGAAGGCACCGGTCCCGGGGCTGGCCAAGACGCGCCTCTGCCCGCCCGCTGATCCCCGGCAGGCCGCCCGGATCGCGGCGGCGTCGCTGTTGGACACCCTCGCGGCGGTACGCGCCACCGCGTCGACCATTCCCGTGCTGGCCCACACCGGCAGGTTCGCCGATGCCGAGTACAGCACCGAGCTGAGCGCCGCGCTGGCGGGCTGGCACCTCCTCCCGCAGCGCGGCGGCTCGTTCGCCGACCGCCTCGCCAACGCTCACGCCGACGCGGCTGCGGCGTTTCCGGGCCTTCCGGTGCTGCAGATCGGCATGGACACGCCGCAGATCCGGCCGGCCCTGCTCACCACCGGGCTGGAATTGCTCGCCGAGCACGAGGCGGTGTTCGGGCCGGCGCTCGACGGCGGCTGGTGGGCGCTCGGGTTCCGCGATCCGACGTACGCGCGCGCGTTACGCGAGGTCCCCATGTCGGCCGGCGACACCGGGAGCCGTACCCTCGCCGCTCTGCGCCAGCACGGCATCCGCCCGGCGGTCCTGCCCGTCCAGCCGGATGTCGACGACTGGTCGACGGCGTTGGCGGTCGCGGCCGACCTACCCGGCACGCGGTTCGCGGATGCCGTCGCGTCGGTCGGCGGCCAACTGGTGAACGGATACCCCCGGTGACATCGACCATCAGTCTCGACGGCTTCGCTGTGGTACTGGGCGGCCTCGGCGGGTGGCCCGCCGACCATGACGCCTTCGGTACGCCAGTCGCCGAATCGCCGCAGGCCCAGCCCGAGTATTGGCTGGTGCACACCGACGGACGACGTGACCTGTTGCCGGTCCGACGCTGGCACGGCCCGCCCGAGCCGGCAATCGAGTCTCTCGCCGCCCGCTGCACCGGGCCCACCATCGATCTCGGCTGCGGCCCCGGCCGGCTGACCCGGGCACTCGCTCAGCGCGGGCTCGTGGCACTGGGGGTGGACATCTCCGCCGAGGCGGTACGTCTGACCCAGGGCCGAGGCGTGGTCGCCCTGCGGCGGGACGTCTTCGAACCACTTCCCGGCGAGGGGAGGTGGGCTCATGCCCTGCTCGTCGACGGCAACATCGGCATCGGTGGCGACCCGGTCCGACTGCTGCGCCGGTGCGGCTCCCTGATCGCGGCCGACGGAACGCTGGTGGTCGAGGTGGAACCCCCGGGAGCCGGGCTGTGGCAGGGACAGGCGTACGTCCTGTCCGGATCGTCCGGCGAAGGGGCACTGCGGGGACCGGCGTTTCGATGGGCGCGGGTCGGGGCGGAGGCGGTGGCCCGTACCGCCGCCGCCGCCGACCTGCGGGTCGCCGACCATTTCCGGTTCGGTCCGCGCTGGTTCGCCGAGCTGGCGCGCTCATGATCCGCCGGCCACGTATCCCCGCCCCCGAGGACTTCGCCGCGCCCTCGCACTCACCACTGGTCGCCGCCCGGCTCGGCCTCTGGCTCGGGGTGGCGTTCGGGCTGTGCTTCGGCACCGGACTGCTCAGCCACTACATCCAGCACCCGCCGGGCTGGTTCACCTGGCCGACCCGGCCGGTCAACCTCTACCAGATCACCCAGGGCCTCCACGTGCTATCCGGTGTCGCGGCGATCCCGTTGCTGCTGGCCAAACTGTGGAGCGTCTACCCCCGACTGTTCGTCCGCCCGCCCGTGCGCCAGCCGATCCGGTTGTCCGCTCACACCCTGGAGCGGATCTCCGTCCTGGTACTGGTCTGCGCCGCCTTCTTCGAACTGGTCACGGGCTTGTTCAACGTCGCCCAGTCGTACCCGTGGGGATTCTTCTTCCCGACGGCGCACTACGCGGTCGCCTGGCTGGTGGCCGGCGCGATACTGCTGCACGTCGCGGTGAAGCTCCCGGTCGCCCGCGCGGCGCTGAACACACCACTGCGGCACGCGAGAGCGGTGGAGGCTGCGGCACCGGCGAGCGACGATCGCGACTCGTTCGAGAGACGCGCGTTCCTGCGTGCGTCGGCGGGCGTCGCCGGCATCGCCGTGCTGGCCACCGCCGGGGTCACCGTGCCATGGCTCCGTCGGGTGTCGCCGCTGGCGTGGCGTTCCGCGTCCGGCCCGCAGGGCATACCGATCAACCGTACGGCTGCCGCCGCGCACATCGTGGTTCCAGCGGACTGGCGACTGGAGATCGTCTGGCCGGGCGGGCGGGACACTCTGTCCCTGGCCGACCTGGCGGCCCTGCCACAACGCACGGCGGAGCTACCCATCGCCTGCGTCGAGGGCTGGAGCGCCTCGGCCCACTGGACCGGCGTGCCCGTCGTCGAGCTGCTCCGACGGGCCGGCGCACCGACCGGCCGACCGGTCCGGGTCACCTCACTGGAGACCGACGGCCTGTACGCGGCCAGCACACTCCCGGCGGTCCATGCCCGCGACCCGCTGACCCTGCTCGCCCTGCGGATCAATGGCGAGCAGCTGTCGCCCGACCACGGTTACCCCTGCCGACTCATCGCTCCGAGCCGGCCGGGAGTCCTCCAGACCAAGTGGGTGGCCCGGCTGGAGGTACTGCGGTGAGAGCCGTCCGACTGCTCCTGCTCGTGCTCGGCGCCGCGGCCACGGCGTACGGCGGTTGGCTGCTCCTCCCCCAGCTCGGCACCACCCTGCCATGGCTGATCGGCGGCCCGGTGCTGCACGACGTCCTGGTGGCACCGCTGGTCGGCCTGGTCGGGCTGGTGCTGGCCCGCCTGGTGACGAACCGGATGCGCCGGGCCTGGATCGGTGCGGGCCTGCTGGCCAGCGCCACGTTGCTGCTGATCGCGGTGCCCCTGCTGTGGCGACCACCCTCGGCACCTCCGAACCCGGGCCTGCCGGACCGCAACTACCCGCTGGGGCTCGCCGTCGGGCTGGTTGTCGTCTGGGCCGCGATCGTGGTCGTCCTGGTCGTCGCCGCCGCTGTCGACCGGCGCGGCACGGCCCGACGAACCGACCGTCCCTGAGCCCGCCCCACGCGTTCTCCACTCTTCGCCCACAAGGGGTACCCATGTCAGCAGGAGAGATCAGCACGACCGATCGCGCGCCGATCGGCGTGATCGGCGGATCCGGCTTCTACGAGTTTCTCGACGACGTCGCCGAGGTCACCCTCGACACACCGTACGGACCACCGAGCGACTCGCTGTCCGTCGGGAGCCTCGCCGGACGGCCGGTGGCGTTCCTGCCTCGCCACGGACGCCGGCACACCCTTCCCCCACACCGGATCAACTACCGGGCCAACCTGTGGGCGCTGCGAGCGATCGGCGTCCGCCAGGTCCTCGCACCGGGCGCCGTGGGCGGCCTGCGCCCGGATCTGGGCCCCGGAACCCTCGTCGTACCGGACCAATTGGTCGACCGGACCAGCGGCCGCGAGCAGACCTACTACGACGGGCAGCCAGGCACGGACGGGCAACTCCCCCAGGTCGTCCATGTGCCCTTCGCCGACCCCTACTGTCCGGTCGGACGGGCCACGGTCCTCGACTCCGCCCGCGCCGCGGGTTGGCAACCGGTCGATGGTGGAACCATGGTCGTCATCGAAGGGCCCCGATTCTCCACCCGCGCCGAGTCACAGTGGTACGGCCGGCAGGGTTGGTCGGTCGTCGGGATGACCGGCCACCCCGAGGCGGTGCTGGCCCGCGAACTGGCGCTGTGTTACACCGCGTTGTCACTGGTGACCGACCTCGACTCGGGCGTCGAGGTTGGTCACGGCGTGACCCAGCAGGAGGTGTTCACGGTCTTCGCCCGCAACATCGACCGCCTGCGCCTCCTGCTCGGCGACGCGGTGCACATGTTGCCGGCGGACCAGGGGACCTGCCCCTGCGACCAGGCTCTGGCAGGTACGTCGTCGTAAGAGTTCCGAAAGGGTTCGCGGCCCGTTCGACGACGACCGTGGCCGTACGCTGCGGGGGTGGGAAAACGGATGTTCCGATCGCCGGTGGTTCGGGCCGGTCTCGCCTGCGCCGTCGTCGTGGCGATGCTGGCCCTCTACTGGTTCCAGCCGTGGAAGCTGTTCACCGACACCTACGTCGACGACGCGCTTCCCGACGTAGCGACGACATCGGCCGCCCCGACCCCGGCGACCCCGACCCCGACCCCGGCGATCACGACGCCGGCCCCCACGGCCTCGGCATCCACCCCGGCGGGGAACGAGATCCTGACCGTCGGCGAGTTCGTCACCCATGAGCACCAAACGACCGGCAGTGCCGAGATGCACCGGCTCGCCGACGGACGCCACCAGCTCGTCATTCGAGACCTCAACACGTCGAACGGCCCGGACCTGCGGGTGTGGCTGACCGACCAGCCCGTCCTGCGCGGCACGGCCGGCTGGCGGGTGTTCGATGACGGCAAGTGGGTCGAGCTGGCAAGGCTCAAGGGCAACAAGGGCAACCAGGTGTACGAGCTACCGGCGTCGGTCGATCCACGCGACTTCCGGAGCGTCTCCATCTGGTGCAAACGGTTCGCGGTCTCCTTCGGCGCGGCCGATCTCAAGGACGCCTGACCGGGCCTGACCGGGGCCTGATCGGGCCATCCGGGCCGCAGCGCGCCGGACACGGCATTGACATCTTTCACTGCGCGATCTAGCGTCGGGGCGAATCGATTCGACGCCGAGCCGGGTGCTCCGGCACCGATCCGGCGATCGGTCGCGTGGCGTTCGGGCACGCCGCGTGGCCTCCATCGGTTCGACGACCGACTGGTCCTGCGTGGGCGGCGAGACCAGTAGCGGGAACCTGGGTCGATGAGCCGGCCGGGCGCCAGGCACATCGCGTCTTCTGGGGTTCGTCCGCGGCGAACCTGGTCGACGGGGTGATGTGCAGTGGCACGTCTTGGCGGCGCCCGGGTTGCCGTGGACCCCCTTTCAATTCGTGGCGAGTGGCGGGAGCCCCTTCATGACAGGACGTAGACCCATCCTTGGTCTTCTCGCGACGGCGGCGGCCGCCGTCGTGACCGTGAGCGCGACGGCACTGGCCGGTGGTCTGAGCACCACCGCGTCGGCCGCGAACATCGGCGCGGCCGCAGCGACCGCCGGGTGCGGCAAGGCGCCCACCTTGACCAGCGGCCAACGGTCCATCCAGAGCGGCGGCCAGAACCGTAGTTTCATCCTGAGGATTCCTGACAACTACGACAGGAGCCACCCGTACCGGTTGATCTTTGGATTCCACTGGAACGGCGGCACCGCCAACGACGTCGACGGCGGTGGGGCCGACGGAGCAGCCTGGTCCTACTACGGGCTGCGACAGCAGGCGAACAACAGCACCATCTTCGTCGCCCCCCAGGGCAACGGCAACGGCTGGGCCAACCCCAGCGGCCAGGACGTCACCTTCGTCGACGACATGATCAGGGTGATCGAGGCGGACCTCTGTGTCGACACCACGCAGCGCTTCGCGCTCGGCTTCAGTTACGGCGGAGGCATGAGCTATTCGCTGGCCTGTTCCCGGCCAGGTGTCTTCCGCGCTGTCGCGGTCTACTCCGGCGGGCAGCTCAGCGGGTGCAGCGGTGGCACCCAGCCGGTCGCGTACATGGGAATCCATGGCATCGGGGACCCGGTGCTCAACGTCTCCGCCGGACGGTCCCTGCGTGACACGTTCGTGCGGAACAACGGGTGCACCGCACAGAGCCCGCCCGAGCCGAGGGCAGGCAGCCTGACCCACATCACCACCACCTACTCCGGCTGCCGGTCCGGCTATCCGGTGGTGTGGGCCGCCTTCGACGGCGGGCACACCCCCGGCCCGGTGGACGGCGGTGGCGACAGCGGAGCCAGGACCTGGACCAAGGGCGAGGTGTGGAGGTTCTTCACCCAGTTCGGTAGCACCGAACCCACCCCGCCACCGACCACCCCGCCACCGAGCGGCACGTCGGCCCTGCGCAGCACGTCCTCCGGACGGTGCCTCGACGTCAACGGCGCCGCGCAGACCAACGGCACGGCGGCGATCATCTGGGACTGTCACGGCCAGAGCAACCAGAGCTGGACCTCGACCGCCGCCCAGGAGCTGCGCGTCTTCGGCGGCAAGTGCCTCGACGTCAACGGCGCCAGCACCACGAACGGCAGCTCGGTGATCATTTGGGACTGCAACGGCCAGTCCAACCAGAAGTGGCGACTCAACACCGACGGCTCGATCACCGGAGTTGGTTCGGGCCGGTGCCTGGACACGGTCGGCAACGGCACGGCCAACGGCACGCGCATCCAGATCTGGGACTGCACCGGCACGGCCAACCAACGATGGAGCCGGAGCTGAGCCCGGCGATGCACCCGGGAGGAAACCGGTTCAACCGATGTCCGCTCATGCACAAGGAGGCCTAGCTGTGCCACTTCGCAAACTGTCCGCCCCTTGGCTGGGGGCAGCCATGGCGGTCATGGTTCTGATCGCCGTCGGCATGTACGTCGTCATGACTGTCGCACCGGCCGCCGCAGCCACCACGGCCGGCTGCGGCAAGGCGCCCGGACTGAACAGCGGCACCCACACCATCCAGAGCAGCGGGAAGAGCCGCAGTTTCATCCTTCGGCTGCCCGACAACTACAACAACACCTACGCCCACCGGCTCGCCTTCGGGTTCCACTGGCTGGGCGGCACCGCCAGTCAGGTCGCGTCGGGCGGAACCGACGGGGCCGCCTGGGCCTACTACGGCATGCTCTCGCAGTCGAACAACACCACGATCTTCGTCGCCCCGCAGGGCCTCAACAACGGCTGGGGCAACTCCAACGGTGAGGACGTGACCTTCACCGACGACATGATCCGCGTAATCGATAACGCCCTCTGTGTCGACACGACCCAACGTTTCTCGGTCGGATTCAGCTACGGCGGCGCGATGAGCTACTCGCTGGCGTGCTCCCGACCGACGGTGTTCCGTGCGGTAGCGGCAATCGCGGCCCCGGGCCCGATCAGCGGATGCAGCGGCGGCACCCAGCCCGTGGCGTACCTGGGAATTCACGGCATCAACGACAACATCCCGAGCGGACGGTCGCTGCGCGACAGGTTCGTCCGGAACAACGGTTGCGCCGCGCAGAACCCGCCCGAGCCGAGGGCAGGCAGCCTGACCCACATCACCACCGCCTACTCCTGCCAGCCGGGATATCCGGTGGTCTGGGCCGCGTTCGACGGCGGCCACCAGCAAGGTCCAGTGGATGGGTGTGCCGGCTGTGAGAGTGGCGCACGGAGCTGGGTCAAGCAGGAGGTGTGGAGGTTCTTCACCCAGTTCGGGTCGGACGTGCCGCCCACCACTCCCCCGCCAACGACCCCGCCGCCCGGCCGGCAGAACGTGCTGATCGCGGGGAGCCAGTCCGGCCGATGCATCGACATCCCCAACTCGAGCACGAGCAACGGCGCTCGCGCCCAACTCTGGGACTGTCACGGCGGCACCAACCAGCGCTGGACCCATACCGCCAACCGCACCCTGACCGTCTACGGCAACAAGTGCCTGGACGCCAGCGGGGCAGGCAGCAGCAACGGCACCGCTGTCATCATCTGGGACTGCAACGGCCAGGCCAATCAGCAGTGGAACCTGAACTCCAACGGCACCATCACCGGAGCCCAATCGGGGTTGTGTCTCGACGCCGTCGGCTCCGGCACGGCCAACGGCACACAACTTCACCTCTGGGCGTGCCACGGCGGCGCGAATCAGCAGTGGAGCACGCGCACCTAGACAGTGCCCGCAAAGGAGCAAAATGTCGGCTGAGGTAGCGCCGGGTCGCCGGTGCTGCCCGGCGCGGCGCTCAGATCAAGCCGAGGCCAGCGGAAGGTGACAGGTCAAAGGCCACTTCCCGGAAACGGGAGGTGGCCTTTCTGCTGTCGTACCGTCCGCGACGACGTTCGGGCGTGGCTGATCGAGCAGCTCGGCCACCCCGACGCCGTGCTGGCCACCGACGAGACCGGCTTGCTGAAGAAGGGCGTGTGCCCCGTCGGTTGCAGCGGCAATACACGGGCACCGCCGGGCGTGTCGAGAACAGCCAGGTCGGCGTGTTCCTGGCCTACGTCACCCCGCATGCTCGGGCGCTGATCGACCGCCGGCTCTACCTGCCCGAGGCGACGTGGTGCGCCCAGGCCCTCGCCGTGGCGCTCCCACCGGAGCACATCCTGCACTGGTCAACCTGGCGACGAACATCCCAAGCCCGCGCCCGCCGAGCCCACTACCAGCACAGACAAGCCAAGTGACGTTGGGGCACTGGGACGGATGTGTGGGCGGGGACTACGCTGCCCGGCATGCCGGCTCGCGGGACAGCACAGCGGTTATCTCGGAGGCATCGGCGGGTCCTGGCCGAGGTTACGGAACTTTGTTCGTCCGGTCTGCCCTCGACTACGGTGTACGGCCGTGCCGACGCGCTGCTGCGCCCGGTGCTGGGCTATGACGGCGTCTGCTGGCACGACAGTGACCCGGCCACCGGGTTGGTCACCTCGGTCGTCAGTCCGGATCTGCGGCTGTCGGACTTCCACGCGGCGGTCGAGCTGGAAGTGTGGGGCGACGACATCGCGACGTTTCCGGTGATCCGGCGCAGTGGCCGGGCGGCGGAAACGCTGAGCCGGGCCACCGGGGGACGACCGGACCGGAGTCTGCGGTACCGCGACCAGATCCGGCCGGCCGGCTACGGCGACGAGCTGCGCGCGGTTTTCGACAGCCGGGGCGGCCGGTGGGGCTGCGCGGCGTTCATGCGGGCGCCGGACCGGGGCCACTACCGGCCCGAGGAACTGGCGCTGGCGAACGCTGTGGCGCCGTTGATCGGTGCCGCGCTGCGGCGCAGCATAGCCGAGGCCGGTGCGGCCGGGCCGATCACTTCAGACGGAGCGGCCGCCCACGCACCGGCGGTGCTCGTCGTCGGGCCGAACAACCGGGTGCTGCACGCCGACGAGCGGGCAGAGGAGTTGCTCGGCCAGCTCTGCGGTGACACCGCCGTGCTGTTCGGCGTGCCGCTGCCGTTCGTCATGGCGGCCGAGCACGCCCGCGCGGTCGTCGCCGGCCGACCTGTTCCGCAGCCACCGCTGCGGGCCCGGACCACGGACGGTCGGTGGCACGTACTGCACGCCTCGCTGCTCGGTCGGTCGACGCGATCGCCCGTCGCCGTGGTGATCACACCGGCCAGCCCAGCCGAGCTGATTCCGGTCACCTTCGCCGCGTACGGCTTCACCGACCGCGAGGCACAGGTCGCACTGTATGCGGTACGGGGCCTGAGTACGGCCGAGATCGCCGCCGCCCTGCTGGTCTCGCCGTACACCGTGCAGGACCATCTGAAGGCGGTGTTCGACAAGGCCGGGGTGCGCAGCCGCCGCGAGTTCGTGGCGATGCTGCTGACCGCCGACCGGGCGGACGCCCTCGTGGCCGCTGCGGCCATGGGCGCCCGCCCGGTTGTCACCGGAGGTCAGTAGCAGTTGACAACGGCGATGTCGATCCAGTGGCCCTCGTAGTACACCTCGATGTGGTTGATGCGGCAGCTGATGGGCGTGGGCGAGCCTCCACCGACGGTGGCGCCACTGGTGTCCGGCATGGCCCAGACGTTGCCGGGGTAGTTGACGTGGTTTCCGCCCGGCGGCGGAGCGGCCGGAGCGTCACCGGGCTGACACATCGCACCCTGACGCATGAGCTTGATGTCCTGGACGGCCCTGTTTCCGACCTGGGTGGCCCACAGCGACTGGCTCATCGCCCGCGCGGCCGCCTCCCAGTTGCCGACGTTGACCGCGTTGATCATGTTGCGGAATCCCCGGAATCCGGCCGGCCCGAGGTTGAACGCCATGTCGATGAGTACGGCCTGCCGCGACGGGGTCAGCGAGTCGAAGTTGTAGATGTAGCGCTGCACGGTGGCCGCCGCCGCGACGAAATCGGCCTCGAAGAGGGTCGCGATCTGGTGCGGGGTGAGATTCTGGGTGCCGGCACGAACCGCGTCGTAGCTCGCCCCGATCTTGGTAAGTAGCTCACGGGCGTCGGGCCGGTCGAGGTTGAAGCCGACCCCGACGGTCGGATGTCCCTTGGTGTCGACGTAGACGTGCGGGTTTCCGGCGAGACCGTTCGGGCTTTCGTGGCTGGCCACGAAAGCCCGCATCTCCTCCGGCGTCATCTGCTGTCCCTGCTGTGGCTCCTCGGGCTCATCCCCCGGCAGCCCGGGCCGTGGCCCGGGACCACCCGTGGCCGAGCAGTCCACCACGTAGGCCAGGGCCGGCGAGGGAGTCAACGCCACCGGCACCAGCACGGTTGCTCCGAACAACAACGCCGCCAACAACGATCGTCTCTTCTGCATACGTGGATTCTTCGGTAGATCATCACGCCCCCGATATCCCAGAGATCTGGGAGACACGTGACTCGGAACCGGTGCCCGTTACCAGTCAGTCCGGACTGATCCTTGTGGGCCGGGCCTACCCGGGAGCCGATGGCGCCGCCGGCGACAATGGACACATCCCGCGTTGTCCTGTCGCGGGATCGTCAATCGCGCGGAGGGTCCGTCAGGGTGCGGAAAGTCCTCACAAGCCATCGGTGACGCTCTCGGCGACCGGAACGGTGCCAGCAACGAGCCCGAACGAGGATCGCCGCCGACGGCGGAGTGCGGATCGTCGCCCGAGGCGGCGCGCGGCGTGTCAGGGGTTATGAGGCGGCAGACAGGCCGGTAGCGTTGGGTGGCACGGCGGCCTGGGCGCCGACGGTGCGTCGCGCTGCGAGGAGGTCCCGGGATGGATTCCTTACCGGAGTTGACTTTCGGGCAGCGGCTGAAGGTCTACCGGGAGCGATCCGGAAAGACCCGCGCGGTGCTCGGGGGGTTGGTGGGGCGTAGCGCCGAGTGGGTCAAGGCAGTGGAGACCGATCGCATCCTGCCGCCGCGCATTCCCATGCTGGATCGCATCGCGCGTGCTCTCAAGGTGGAGGTGTCTGCCTTGGTCGGAGAGTTGAGCGCCCGGTCCGCCATGGTCAACGGGCCGGAGCATCCGGCGCTGGCGTCGGTTCGGGACGCGGTGAACCGCTTCGCAATTTCCGACGAGGCTTCCCCAGAGTCGTTGACGAGCCTGAGCGAGCGGCTTGCGATGGCATGGCGGGCACGCCATCAGGCGACGGATCACCGTACGGTGCTGGGCGGGTTGTTGCCAGGCCTTCTGCGCGACGCGCAGCGCGCCGCGTTGGCGTACGAGGATGGTGAGCGTCGACAGGCTCAGGCCCTGTTGGCGGAGACGTTCGGGCTGACGCAGATGTTCCTCGCCTATCAACCCGCTGCCGAGTTGCTGTGGCGGGTCGCGGACCGTGCGATGGTGGCGGCGCAGGAGTCCGGTGACGCGGAGGCGGTGGCGTGCGCGGGATGGTTTCTGTGCCAGGTGCATCGGGATGCCGGTGACTGGGACACCGCGATGGCGGTGACCCTGGACCTCCTGTCGGCGCTGGAGCCGCGCACGGTCGACGGGACCACGAACCTGTTGGCGCTCTGGGGCGCGTTGAACTTCGAGGCTGCCTACACGGCCGCCCGTGCTGGTGAGGAAGGCCGGGCCTGGCGGTACTGGGATCGCGCGGACCGGGTGGCGCAGCGCCTGCCGCAGGGCTTCTATCAGCCGCAGACGTCGTTCTCACAGGTCATCATGGGCGCTCATGCGGTGACCGTGGCGGTGGAGTTGCAGAAGTCCGGTGAGGCGGTACGACAGGCACGCCGTCATGATTCCGCGGCGATCCCGTCGAGGCCGCGCCGGGCACGCCATCTCATCGAGGTCGCGCGGGCGCACTACGGCAAGGACGACAAGGAAGCGGCCGTGATGACTCTCCGGCAGGCGTACGAGTCGGCCCCGGAGACGATCCGCTTCAACGGGTACGCCCGCCAGATCACCTTGGACCTGCTCGACGGCCCACGTTCCACGCGTGACGACCTCCGTGACCTTGCGATCAAGGTCGGGCTGCTCTCGTGATCCAGGGGTAGGAACCTTACCCATTCCGCTCCGCGGCCCACCGTAGCTTCTTGCTCACGGGATGCGGCGGCGATGCGGATATCGCCTGGTCGCCGCATCCCCCTCAGCTTCGAGGGCAGGGAGCCGCCCTCGTGCTCGAACGAGGGAGGGTCCGTGCGGCGCGTCTCGTATGACGAATACCTCTCGGCCACCGCGCTGACTCTCGCCCGCAGGCATCGGCCGGTGTGGTCATGGCGGCTCCGGCGGCATATCTGCCGCTGCGGAGCCGACCTGCCATGCCGTGCCCAGCACCGAATTCCGATCAATCGTGGCCACTGGCCGCAGGAAGGCGAGCAGTGAGTAACGGGCAGCAGAAGGCGATCACCTCGGTGCACCTCCGAGGGCTGGACGGCATGTGCAGCGGCTGCCGGACGTGGTGGGCAAGGCTCACGCCGTACCCGTGCTGGCAGGTCGAATGGGCGACCAGCCGCCAGGCACGGACGATCACCGCTCGCTTCCTGGCGAATGTGCGGTGACCGTCCACGGTCCGGTCATGCCGATCTGGAACTGCGGCGGCTGCGGCCTGCCCTGGCCTTGCCTGACCCGGAAGCGCGAGCTGCGCGCGGAGTATGCGGATGCCCCAGTGTCGCTGGCTCTCTACCTCGGGTCCTACCTCGTCCAGGCGACCGAGGACATGCCCTGGAGACCGGCCGGCGTGCTGCACCGCCGGTTCCTCGGATGGGCCAGGGAGGTCGAGCTGTCGAGGCCAGCAGTACAGCAGCCAAGTACAGAAACGGTGCCAGCCGAACCGAGCCGAGAGGCGCGTCGGCAGACCAGCCGTGGGCCTTGGTCCGCTGGTGGTGTTCGTCGTGTCTCCTGGCTGTCAACGCCGCTCCAAACCTGACCACCGTGGTCCGGCTGAAACTGGACCACCTCGGTTGGTTGATCTTTAGTCGTTGGTCTTATTTGCTGCAGG
>NZ_JBITJA010000015.1:0-146779 GCF_044459545.1 Micromonospora sp. NPDC050276
TTCTAGCTTGGTCGCTGAACCAACTACCGGAGACCTCTTCAATTAGCGACCACCGCCACGCCCCAACATCGACGCCCTACGAAACACGGCCTAGTAACTGCAACGGCAGTAGGCGAATCGAGGTCAACTCGGGTTCGTCGGTCTGCCTGTGACGGACGTTGACGTTGATCGTTGGCATGGGGAGTCGGACCGGTTGTACGCGCGGATCGGGTCCCGGCTTCGCCGGTCGGAGCCGCGGCTGCGGATGCGTCAGTACTTGTGCGGGCTGCTCTCGGGTCTCGGGCGGAAGAACCGCTGGACCTTGGCCGAGCAGGCCGGGGATGTGTCGCCGGACGGGATGCAAAGGTCGTTGCGGCGGCGGACTGGGACGTCGACGCGGTTCGCGACGATGTGCGGGACTACGTCGTCGAGCACCTTGGCGACCCGGCTGGTGTGTTGATCGTTGATGACACCGGTTCCTGAAGGAGGGGACGCGGTCGGCCGGGGTGCAGCGGGAGTTATTCCGGCACCGCTGGTCGGACGGCGAACTGCCAGGTCAGGGCCATTTTGGCTTACCGCTCAGGGAAGGGCCACATGCTGATCGACCCGCCGCTCTACCTCCCGGCGTCGTGGACCGATGACCGGGAACCCTTTCGAGCCGCCGAGATACCGGGACGAGGTCGAGTTCGCCACGAAAGGGCAGATGTCCCGCCAGATGCTGGCCCGAGCGTTGGACGCTGGGGTGCCAGGCGGATGGGTGACGATGGACGAGGCCTACGGCCAGTCCAAAGCCCTGCGAGTCTGGTTGGAACACCGGGATGTGGGTTATGTGGCCGCGGCCCGCCGCAACGACGACATGATCACCACCACGTTGGGAGCTGCCCGCGCCGACCAGCTGATCGCCGCCCTGCCGGCCCGGGCGCGGTGCCAGCTGTCCGCCGGCGCCGGCGTCCACGGCCCGCGTGAGTACTGGTGGGCGCGGGTGCCGGCGCGTATCTGCTGGCATCCCGGCCGGGGGCACTGGAACCACACCTTGGTCGATACGAGCTGGTCTTCCAGCAGATCTGCGGCATCGTTGCGGAGCTGGAGGACCGGCAGGTACGCGAGGGCAAGGGTATGACCGTCGAGAGCAACGATCCCGAGGCCGTCGCCGCGTCCCTCGCCCACATCGCCGGCAAGCTCGGCTTCCCCGTGGATCGTCTCGGACGAACTCTGGGCCGAGATCGAACCGCTGCTGCCACCCCGGCCGCCACGGCGGCACCGGTTCCCAGGCCGTAAGCCCCTCGACGATCGCAAGGTGTTGTGCGGAATCCTGTTCGTGCTTCACTGCGCGATCCCGTGGGAGTACCTGCCCCAGGAACTGGGCTTCGGCTCTGGAATGACGTGTTGGCGCAGGTTGCGGGACTGGAACGACGCCGGGGTGTGGCAGCAACTGCACGAGGTGTTGCTCGGCAGACTACGGGCCGCCGGGCAGTTGGACATGTCGCGGGCGGTGGTCGACGGCTCTCATGTTCGGGCGCTCAAGGGCGGTCCAAAACCGGTCCGAGCCCGGTCGACCGCCGCAAGCCGGCTCGAAACACCACGTCATCACCGACGCGGGCGGCATCCCCCTCGCCGCGTCCCTGACCGGCGGCAACCGTCACGACGTCACCCAACTGCTGCCCCTGGTCGACAAGGTCCCCCGGATCAAGGGCATCCGCGGCAGACCTCGGCAACGGCCTGACCGGATCTATGCAGATCGCGGCTACGACTTCGACAAGTACCGCCGTGAGCTACGGACGCGCGGCATCACACCCGTCATCGCCCGACGCGGCGTCCCGCACGGTTCCGGGCTCGGCACCCGACGCTGGGTCGTGGAGCAGACATCGCTCTGCTGCGCTGGTTCCGCCGCCTGCGGACCCGCTGGGAGATCCGCGACGACATCCACGAAGCGTTCCTCACCCTCGCCTGCGCCGTCATCTGCTGGCGCAGACTCCACCACTCAAAGAGTTGGGAGCTCTAAGCCGACGGCGTTGACGACGGTCACAGCTTCTCTACGCCCCTCACCACCAGGACGAGCGCTGCGAACAGCACCACCGTCAGCAGTACGAAAACGACGTCAGACACGTCTGACTCTCCCTAACCGGACTCGCTCGACGCGGACGCCTCTCGGCCGCCGGGCAACGACAACGCCGTCGCCAACTCAAGGACAGGGTTCGTGACGCAACCATGACGGTAAATGGCCAAATTTTCACACTTTCTTCACGCCAGCCACCGGCGTCGCAGCGGCCACCGCGATCAGCAGGCCCGGCCGGGTCCCAGCCCTCGCTGGATAGACATCTCAGCCGACATCGATTCCAGATGCCCGGGGCGGCCCTGCCGCTTCCGCTGTTGCGCCGGGATTGAACGAGTGTTTAATGTCTGGGTATGGCATCGGCCGACGCGGTTTTCGGTGGGCGGGACGGCGACGTCCTGGCCGCTGATCGGATCCGCGACGCTGCCATCGAGCGGTTCGGCCGGGATGGCTTCCGCGCGGGGCTGCGGTCGATCGCCGCGGATGCGGGGGTGACCGCCGGCCTGGTCGTGCACCACTTCGGTTCGAAGGACGGGCTGCGTCGCGTCTGCGACGAGTACGCCTTGGCGGTCATGCGCGAGCAGAAGACGAAGGCGCTGACCGACGGCACGGCGGCGATGTTCATGGCGCAGCTGGCCGAGGTCGAGCGGTTCGCGCCGGTGGTGCGGTATCTACTGCGCAGCCTGCAGGCCGGCGGGGACCTGGCGGTGACGCTGATCGAGCAAATGATCGCCGACGCCGAGGAGTACCTGGCCGCGGGGGAGGCGGCCGGGGTGGTCCGGCCTAGCCGCGACCGGGCTGCCCGTACGCGCTACCTGGCCTACCAGGCGGCGGGTGGCATGGTGTTGTGGTTCACCGTGCACGGCGCGACTGCGGAGCCTGACTCGTTCCGTACGCTGTTCCGACGGTACGTGGAGGAGATCACCCTGCCCGCCCTGGAGCTGTTCAGCCAGGGGTTGCTGGTCGACCGGTCGATGCTCGACGACTACCTGATGTATGTCCCGGATCCGCCGTCGGATGGTGACGCGGCCACGGCCGCACGGTAATCACCACGCCCCCGCGCGGGGCTTCTTCTCACCATCCGACGACACGTTGCCCAGAGACTGCTCCGGGCTGCCTTCGAACGGGACATACGACCATGACTGCTGCTATCGACATCCAACACCTCGACAAGTCCTTCGGCCGGGTGAAGGCGCTGAACGGTCTCGACCTGACGGTCGAGACCGGCCACGTGCACGGCTTCCTCGGCCCCAACGGCGCCGGCAAGTCCACTACAATCAGGATCCTGCTCGGACTGCTGCGGGCGGACGCCGGCCGGGTCCGCATGCTCGGCGGCGACCCGTGGACGGCTGCGGTGCCGCTGCACCGCCGGCTCGCCTACGTGCCCGGTGACGTGGAGCTGTGGCCCAACCTCACCGGCGGTGAGGCGATCGACCTGTTCACCCGGCTCCGCGGCGGCACCGACCCGGCCCGGCGGGACGAGCTGTGTGAACGATTCGATCTGGACCCGAGAAAGAAGGGCCGGACGTACTCGAAGGGCAACCGGCAGAAGGTGGCCCTGATCGCCGCGCTGGCCAGCGACGTCGAGCTGCTCCTGCTCGACGAGCCCACCGCCGGGCTGGACCCGCTGATGGAAGCGGTGTTCCAGGACTGCATCCGCGAGGCCAAGGCCGCCGGCCGGACCGTCCTGCTGTCCAGTCACATCCTTGCCCAGGTCGAGGTCCTCGCCGACCAGATCTCGATCATCCGGCAGGGCCGGATCGTGGAGACCGGCTCGCTGGCCGAGCTGCGTCACCTGACCCGCACCTCGGTCGAGGCGATCGTCGATCGTCCCGCCGACGCGCTCGCCGGCCTGGCCGGCGTACACGACCTGCGGGCCGAGAACGGCCATGTCCGTTTCGAGGTCGAGGGCGACCACCTCGCCGCGGTGGTGCGGCAGTTGGGCGAGCTCGGCGTGCACGGGTTGACCGCCCGCCCGCCGACCCTCGAGCAACTGCTGCTGCGCCATTACGACGATCGGCTCGGTCACGACGCTGCCCGGGAGGTGGCGTGATGGCCACCATGACCGTCGACCGGCTGACGCGTTCCGCCAGTTCCGACAGGACGATGTTCACCGGGACCGGCACGCTCCTGCGGCTCATGCTGCGGCGCGACCGGATCCGATTCCCCGCGTGGACGCTCGGGCTGACGCTGATGATGACCTACTACTCGACCGCGATCGGTGGCGTCGTCCAGAGCCCGGAGGACCTCGAAGGGCTGAGCGCGTTTTCCGGCAGCCCGGCGGGTGCCCTGTTCGGCGGGCCTGGTTTCGGGTTCGACGAGTTGACCATCGAGCGGTTCCTCGCCGGCCAGTACGGGCTCTACATGTTCGTCGGCGCCGGACTGATGGGGTTGCTCACCGTCGTCCGGCACACCCGGGCGGAGGAGCGCAGCGGCCGGGCCGAACTGGTCCGCGCCAACGTCGTCGGCCGGCACGCCCAGCTCACCGCCGCGCTGACCCTCGCCGCCGCGATGGGCGTGCTGGTCGCGCTGCTGGTCGGCGTGCTGATGGCCGCCAGTGGCTACGGCGTGGGCGGGTCGCTGCTGTTCGGTGCCGCCATCGGCGCCGCGGCGTTGGCCTTCGCGGCGGTCGCGGCGGTCACCGCACAGCTGTCGGAGTACCCTCGGGCGGCTGGCGGCATCGCCGGTGCCGTCCTCGGCGCCGCGTTCTTGCTGCGCGGCCTGGGGGACATGGCAGCGGTCCAGGGTAGTGGTCCCTCGTGGTTGTCCTGGCTGTCGCCGATCGGCTGGTCCCAGCAGACCGCGTCGTACGTCCACGACCGCTGGTGGCCACTGGTGATCTCGTTGGCGTTCGCGGCGGCGACTGCCGCTGTGGGTTACACGCTGTCGGCGCGCCGCGATTTCGGTGCGGGCCTGATCCCGCCTCGCCCGGGCTCCCCCCGCGCCGCCGGCTGGCTGGCCGGCCCGCTCGCGCTCGCCTTCCGGTTGCAACGGGCCAGCCTCATCGGTTGGAGCGCCGCCCTGCTCGTCAGCGGCCTCGCCTACGGATCGTTCACCCAGCCGATGCTCGACGGCTTCGCCGACGCCCCCGCAGATCTCGTGGCGGTGATGGGAGGTTCGCAGGACATGCTGGCCGGCTTCCTCGGGCTGATGGGCCTGACCATGGCGTTCACCGTCGCCATCTTCGCCGTACTCGCCGTGCACGCCCTACGCGGCGAGGAAACCGGCGGCCGTACCGAGCCCGTCCTCGCGACCGCCGTCAGCCGCCGCGCCTGGATCGGCAGCCACCTCGCCGTCACCGCCGCGGGCGTGCCCTGGCTGCTGCTGGTCGCCGGCACCGGAATGGGGATCGGCGCGGCGGTGAGCACCGGTGACGCCGGACTGATCGGCGACCTCATCATCGGCCACGTCGCCCACACCCCGGCGGTCTGGCTGGTCCTCACCGCCGCCGCCATCCTGTACGCGGCCACGCCACGGCTGCTGCCGGCGATCTGGGCAGTCCTCGGATACGCCCTGATCGTCGGCTTCTTCGCACCGATCCTCGACATCCCCGTCGGCGCCGTACGCCTGTCGCCGTTCGAACATATCGGGGAGTACCCACTCGACAAGGTCAGCATCGCCGCCGTACTCATCCTGACCGTGCTCGCCGCCGCGGTCGCCCAGGCGGCCGTGGCGGCGTTCCGCCGACGCGACCTGTCCGGCACCGCCTGACCACCTGATACGGGAGCCGCAGAAGGTCGAGCCGTTCGGTCTCGGCGGGCAGTGGAGGGGGACTTTCGCGACGGCAAGCCCGATCCCACAGGCGGGAAGTCCCGGCTGAGCCGGGCGACCCGGTGCGGGGCGGCGCCCGCCCCGCCGACGGATCGGTCGTCGGCGGGGCGGGACGGCGGTGGTCAGCTGGTCAGGTCGCGGCGGTTGAAGACGGTGGTGGCGATGAGGACGAGTACGGCGACGGCCGCGGCGAGGATGCCGAGGTCGGCCCATTGGAAGCCGTTACGCAGCGGCTCGTTGCCGATGTAGTAGTGGAACGGGGAGAGATAGCGGAGCCGGTCGGCGCCGATCTGGGTGGCGAAGGTGTTCGCGGCGTAGGCGAGGACGCCGACGGCGGCGCTGCCGGCGAGTGCGGCGGCGCGGCTGCCGGTGGCGGCGCCGATGGTGGTGGCGATGGTGCCGAAGACGGTGGCGAGCAGTGCCAGTGCCACGGACTGGGCGGCGAACTGGGCGATGCTGATGGTGTCGAGTTGGGCGCTGGTGCGGACGGCGAGCATGGCGAGCAGGACGAGGCCGGCGAGGATGGCAGCGCCGATGGCGAGCGCGGCGCAGCGGTGCAGCAGGAGTCGTGTCCGGCCGACCGGGTGGGCGAGGAGGAGATCGAGATAGCCGGCTTCCTCGTCGCCGGCGATGGCGCGAGTGCCGGTGGCGATGCCGTAGATGACGGCGATCAGGGGCACGATGATGCCGAAGACGCTGGAGCCGAGGTAGCCGGCGGCACTGGCGATGTCTTCCATGTTGAGGGCTTCGCGCAGGGCGGGTGAGAAGCCTTCGACGGCCTGGCCCATCGCCCCGCCGGCGACCTGCGGGTAGAAGCCGGCGTACATCGTGCCGACCAGGGCGGTGCCGACGGCGAAGCCGGCGAGGCTGCGGCGGGAGTCCCAGAGGGTCTTCGTCAGGACGCTAGGCACGGCTGGACTCCTTGGCCTCGCTGGGCTGGTAGTAGGCGAAGAAGAGTTCTTCGAGATCGGGTTCGCTGGCAAGCAGGCTGGCGACCCGGTGACGGGCGAGGACCGCGATCAACTCGTTTGGGTCGGTGGCCAGGGCGAACCGGGCGGTCGCGCCGTCGATGGTCAGGTCGGAGATGCCGGATAGCGTGGCGAAGGCGGCCCGGTCGACTGGGCCGGTGAAGGTGATCTCGAACCGGTGTAGGGCGTGGTCGCGGAGCCGGGCGACGGTGTCGAGGGCGACGAGCCGGCCTTCCCGGATGATCCCGACCCGGTCGGCGACCGCCTCGACCTCGGTCATGATGTGCGAGGACATGAAGACGGTCTGACCGGCGGCCTTGGCCTCGCGGACGAGGTCGAGGAACGTCTGTTGGACGAGCGGGTCGAGTCCGGAGGTCGGCTCGTCGAGGATCAGAAGCTCTGGTTGGTGCATGAACGCCTGGACCAGGCCGACCTTCTGCCGGTTGCCCTTCGACAGAGCCTTGATCCGGGCGGTCAGGTCGAGATCGACGCGGGCGGCCAGTTCCTCGATCCGCGCCCGGGGTACGCCGCCGCGCAGGTCGGCCAGGAACGCCAGGCACTCGCCGACCCGCTGGCGGGGGTTGACCACGAAGTCGCCGGCGAGGTAGCCGATCCGGCGGTGGAGTTCGACGGCGTGCTCGCGGGGGTCACGGCCGAACAGCCGGGCCTGGCCACTCGTCGGGCGGATGAGGTCCAGCAGCAGCCGGATGGTGGTGGACTTCCCGGCACCGTTCGGGCCGAGGTAGCCGAACACCTCGCCCTCGGCCACCGCCAGGTCCAGCTCGACCAGCCCCCGGCGGGTTCCGTACGTCTTGGTCAGCTTCTCCAGCTGAATCACGTCTCCCATGACCACCACGATACCGAATCTTCAGAGATCTCTGAAGATTCGAAGCTGTTAGGATTTCGTCAAAATGAGTGACAGGAGGACCGAAGTGTCAGCCTTGCGCGATCCGGCGGAGCGACTCGCCTTGACCCTCACACAAGGGGGAATGCAACGCATGACCGCACGGGTCCTGGCAGCCTTGCTGTTCACCGAGCGGGACACACTGACCGCAGGTGAGATCACGGAGCTGCTCACCATCAGCTCGGGCAGCGTATCGACCGCGTTGAAGTCACTCACCTCAGTCGGGTTGATCGAGAAGGTGCCCGCCCCCGGCAGCCGCCGGGAACACTTCCGCTTCCGCGAAGGCGCCTGGGCCACCCTGATGTCGGAACAGAACCAACTGGTGAAAGTGATGCGGGAGGCCGCTGAGCAGGGCATCGCCGCCACCGGTGAGGACAGCCCAGCTGGTCGCCGCCTCGCCGAGATGCGGGACTTCTACAACTACCTGTGGCAGGAGCTACCGGCCCTGATCGACCGGTGGAAGGCCCAGAGGTAGAGCCATCAGCCGTTACGGGAGCCAGATGCGATGCGACCCCGCAGAAGGAGACAGCGACAGGCTTCGGCCCGACCGCCCCGACTCAAGCGGGAAGAGACGCCGCCGAGCCTGGCGGCAGCTTCGCCCGCGACCCAGGTCCATCGGCTACTGGATGCGCCGGCCAGAACCGTCCCTCGGCGACGACGCGGCGGCGCTGATCCCGGCCTTCCTCATGGCCCCGTTGACCATCTTCGTGGGTACTCCCGGAACATCTGGCATCGCAACGCGGAGCAGTAGCGCCTGCGGCGTCCGGACGCCTTCTGACCAGCCGCCGTCGGTGACGGCAGAATACGGTCAAGCTAGGGTCGTCGGGCTACGGCCCGCGGACGAGAGCTTCCTGTGGGCGTGATCGGTTTGGCAACGGGTGGGGGAACCGGATGCGTGGGTGGCGTCGACGGCTACGGCTGGGTGTGCTGGCCCGCTTTCAACAGCCGGCGCAGGTCGTCGTGGGTGGGTTCGCCGCCGCGGTCGCGGTCGGCACCGGGCTGTTGTCGTTGCCGGCCGCTACCGAGTCGGGGCAGCGGGCCGCAGTGGTAGACGCGGTGTTCACCGCCACCTCGGCGGTGTGTGTAACCGGGTTGGTCACCGTGGACACCAGCGGGCACTGGTCCCGGTTCGGCGAGATTGTCATCCTGGCACTGATCCAGGCCGGCGGGTTGGGCATCATGACCCTCGCAACCTTGTTCACGGTGCTGCTCGCCGGGCGGCTCGGCCTACGGGGCAGGTTGCTGGCGCAGGTGGAGACGAAGACACTCGGGCTGGGTGACATCCGCCGCCTGGTGCGCAACATCGTGCTGTTCAGCCTGCTCAGCGAGGCCGTCGCAGCAGTAGTTCTGACCGCCCGGTTCGCGGTCGGCTACGACGAGCCGTTCGGGAGTGCCGTGTATCACGGGGTGTTCCACGCGGTGTCAGCGTTCAACAACGCCGGCTTCTCCCTCAACACCGACAGCATGATCCGCTACGTCGCCGACCCCTGGGTGACGCTGACCGTGGCGGCCGCGATCATCATCGGCGGTCTCGGGTTCCCGGTGGTGTTCGAACTGGCGCGGAACTGGCGGCGGCCCGGGATGTGGTCGGTGATGACCCGCATCACCGTGTTCCTCACCGTGACGCTTCTGACGGCCGGCACGGCGGTGTTCACCCTGGCCGAGTACTCGAACCCGGCGACGCTCGGCCGGCTGGACGCCCCGGCCAAGCTGCTTGCCGGCTTTTTCTACTCGGTCAACACGCGCACGGCCGGGTTCAACAGCATCGACGTGTCTGCGCTGCGCCCGGAGAGTCTGTTCACCACCGATGTGCTGATGTTCATCGGCGGCGGTAGCGCCGGCACCGCCGGCGGCATCAAGGTGACCACCTTCGGGCTGCTCGCGTTCGTCATCTGGTCGGAGATGCGCGGCGAGCCCAAGGTTAACGTCGGGCGTCGTCGGGTTCCGGTGAGTAACCAACGCCAGGCACTCACCGTCGCGCTGCTGGGTATCGGCGCGGTGACGGTCTCCACGTTCATCCTGCTGTCCCTGACCGCCCACAGTTTCGACCGGGTGCTGTTCGAGGCGGTCTCCGCCTTCGGCACCGTGGGCCTGTCCACCGGCATCACCGCCGACCTGCCGCCGGCCGCGGCGCTGCTCCTGGTCGGGCTGATGTTCCTGGGCCGGACCGGGCCGCTGACCCTCGCCTCCGCGCTCGCGCTGCGGGAGCGCACCCGCCGGTTCGAACTTCCCGAGGAAAGGACGATCGTTGGCTGACGTCACGGAAGAAATGGTGGTGGTCGTCGGGCTCGGCCGTTTCGGCGGCGCGCTCGCCGTGGAACTGCACCGGCAGGGCACCGAGGTACTCGCCGTCGACCACCGTCCGAAGGTGGTACAGAGCTTCGCGGGGCAACTGCCGCACGCGGTGACCGCCGACACCACCGACATCGAGGCGCTGCGGCAACTCGGCGTACCGGAGTTTCCCCGCGTGGTCGTGGCGATCGGCACCGACGTCCAGGCCAGCATCATGACTACCTCGCTGCTGGTGGACCTGGAGATCCCGGATATCTGGGCCAAGGCGATCAGTCGCCAGCACGGCAAGATTCTTGAACGGGTTGGCGCCCACCATGTGGTGCTGCCCGAACATGACATGGGGGAGAGGGTTGCTCACCTACTCACCGGACGCATCCTTGACTATATTCAGGTCGACGAGGACTACGCCATGGTCAAGACCAAGCCTCCCCGGGATGTCGTCAGCGTGCCGCTGCGCGAGTCTCGACTCCGCAGCCGGTACGGCGTGACTGTCGTGTCGGTCAAGCGGCAGGCCGACGGACGGGGCGCTGCCTTCACCTACGCCACTCCGGATGACGTGCTGATGTATGGCGACATTGTCCTCGTCGTGGGCAGGATCAGCGACGTCGAGCGGTTCGCCAACGCCCACTGACCCGCCCCCGAGCAGGATCCCGATCGACTGGTCCTTCCTCTTCTATCTTTCGGCGGGGACGTGTCATCAGCTTGTACCGGGACGCCGACGAAGGAATCGGCCTCCTCGGGTAGGCAGCCGCACCGACCGGAGCCGTGCGAATCGCATGTGTCGCAGGAACGGCGCCTCCTCGTCGGTGAACCGCTCTGTTGGCGCACAGTTGTCAGTCATCGGCCACTTCCCTGGCCAGGGTCGATCGTCGTTCCGCCAGCCGTACACTCGCGACCTACGCCGTGACCTCATTGCCCGTTGACGTCGCCGTCGGGTCCGGATTCGCGGGCGTGGAAGCGGGGTCCGCGGGCGGATCCACGGGCCAGGTCGCGGTCGTAGCGGGACAGGTCCTTTGGCGCCGGTGGAGGCGAGCTGCCACGGGACGCTGGTCACCATGACGCCGGGTTCGAACAGCAGCCGGCTCTTGATGCGCAGGGCGCTCTGGTTGTGTAACAGGGCCTCCCACCAGTGCCCGACGACCTACTCGGGGATGAACACGGTGGGCACGTCGCGGGGTGACTGGCGGTGCACCGATTTGACGAAGTCGACGATCGGTCGTGTGATCTCCCAGTACGGGGAGTCGATCACGGTCAGCGGCGCCGCCATATCGCGGCGTCCCCATTCGGCCAGAATCTCTCGGGTGTCCTTGTCGTCGACGTTGACGGTGACTGCGGTGAGCGCGTCGGGGCGGGTGGCCCGGGCGTAGCCGACCGTCCGCACGGTCGGCTGGTGCACTTTGCTGACCAGCACGATGGCCTGGTTGCGAGCCGGTAGCATCGGGCGTTCGTCGGCCGGGGCCAATTCCTGCGACACGGCGGTGTAGTGCCGGCGGATACCCACCATGATCAGGTAGATGAGTGCCATCGCGGCGATGGAGATCCACGCACCGTGGGTGAGCTTGGTCGCCAGGACCAGGATCAACACGAAGCCGGTCATCACGGCGCCGAACCCGTTGATGGCTCTCTTGGGGCTGGTCTGGGGGTGCGGCCGGATATGGGGCTGCGGCCGCGAGGTGGGGCTGGCGAGGTGCTCGTTTCGCGTCCAGAGCCGGATGGGTTGGCTGGGGAGTTGAGGGTGGATGCATGTTCGCAAAAAGCAGGTACTGGTGACCAGATTCGGCTGGATTCTTGCTGGGGTGGGCTTCCTGATCTGGGCGATGTCTCCGCTCCTGTGGGCGACAGGAAAACTTCCTCTGGACACCAGCCTGTTCATCGGCTCGACTGCGCTTCTCCCGTGGTTGATATACCTCGGTACCAGGAAGCGTGACACGGGCAGGTCTCAGTAATGACGAGCCCACTCCGAGTTTGACCAATCGCCCGCCGTTTGGGCGGTCGCGGTACTGCAAGAGGGACCCACAGCGTGCGACTGTGGGCCCCTCGCGGCGCGGGATAAGCCGGCGGTGCGGACGATGCGCCACGATTGGGCCAAGTCGGCGGTGGATGCCGTTCTCCCAGATCTTTCGGTGCTGATGCCCTTGATCGACGGACGGCCGAAGCGGACGCCCGGCAGGATGCGCACGGGGGATTGGGGGTTGGGGTCTGGGCGCCAACCAGCGGCAAGGTCACCGTCCCACGTCACGCGCTCCCAAAACGCGGCCGAGGGTGGCGTGAGCAGCAGTTGGCCACCGACGACAGCCAAGAAGGGACGTCTCGTAACTGGGTGAAGGCGTTGCCCGAGCCGGGGTCGGTGGTCAGCCGGTGAGGATGATGTTGTGGAGGTTAGCGAAGCCGGAAGCGGCGTCGGTCAATGTGTGGGCGGCGCGGCGGTAGTCGCGCGGGATCTTGAAGCACTTCATCCTGGCCAGGGCGTGTTCAACCCCCGCTCGGACGGTCCGGTGTTCGACGTTGCGGGCTTCCTTCCAATCCGGCAGGTCGTTGCCGTCGGTGGGCTTGCCGTACGGCATGATCACCTGCGGGTTGCCGCGGTAGCCGCCGTCGGCCATCACCGGCCGCCCGTCCAGCTTCTCCTGGATGCCGGAGGTGCGGTAGACGATGGTGTCGTTGCGGTTGCCGGGCTGGGGGTCGCCGACGGCGATGACCAGGCGGGTGCTGGCGTCGATGGCGACCTGCGGGTTCGTTGAGTACCGGTAGTTCTTGCTCCGGGCGGCCAGGCGGTGATCGCGGGTGGGGATCAGCGTGCCGTCGACGATCGCGATCTGCTCGACCGGGCGCTTGCGCACCGGCGCCAGGGCCAGCAGCGGGCCGAGGGTGTCGATGACCCGGTGCGCGGCGGAGTGCGACACCCCGAACAGCGGGCCGATCTGGCGCATCGCCAGGTTCGTCCGCCAGTAAGCGGCCACGAGTAGCACCCGATCCGGCAGGTCGAGGGCCCATTGCTGGCCCGGCCGGCCGTCGGCGATGCCGTCACCGCCACGCTCGGCGACCAAGCGGACCAGCGCGCGGAACTGGGCGGGCTGCAACCCGGTGAACGGGAAGATCCATTCCGGGCGGGCTGCGGTGATCACCTGCACCCAGGCATCCTGCCCGACCATCCTCAACAGACAGACGCCAGGGTTGCGAGACGTCCCTCAGCCGATGCGGCTGACCGCAAGCGCCAAGCGGCGCAGCGTGGCGACAAAGCTAGCCGTCGGCACGTGGCGTGCTGGTTCAGCAACGCGGCATTGCCAGCTGGCGCCCCTGTGAAGGGCGTGAGGTTCGCCCCCGTAGGTGCCACTGTGGTTGCCGCGCTGTGCGGATGAGCCAGGCGATCACTGCTCCCCGCACCGGTCGGATCATCATCGCGTAATGGAGCCATGCGACGGCGAGGGACGACCGGCTGGTTCCGGCGTCCTCCTCTGGCCATGTCCGGTTGTGATAACCACGACCGTCGCCGCCGCGGCGATCCTGGCCCGACGCGACCCCGGCCATAAGATTCTCGGCTGGCGGTGGCATCGGTGACGCTACGAATTGCCGGCGCTGCATGCCTTGAGGATGGGCGCGCGTCACCGTAGTCTACCGTGGCTGGTCTTTGACTGATACGTGATCAGGGTGGCGGCCCGCGCCGCTTTTACGGGGGAAGCTTTGACGATGCGGAAAAAATGGTGAGCGAGAATTCCTGGACCCGGCGCGTTAAGGACCTCACTCCCGATCTGCGGCCACTGCGCCACCGCGAGTTTCGGTTACTTATTGCCAGCGGTGTCATCACCATGCTGGGTAGCTTCATCACCTACGTAGCTATTCCCTTTCAGATCAAGGAACTCACCGGATCCTACCTCGCGGTCGGTCTCATGGGTGCGGTCGAGATCGTTCCAATGGTCATTTGTGGGCTCTGGGGGGGTGCGCTGGCGGATGCGGTAGACCGCAGGCGGTTAATCCTGCTGTGTGAAGTCGGGATGGCAATCCTCAGCTGTGCGCTGCTGGTGAACGCAATCCAGCCGGAGCCAGCGGTGTGGCCGCTATATCTGGTGGGTGGCGGAATCGCGGCACTGGACGGCCTGCAGCGCCCGTCGCTCAACGCGCTGATACCGCGGCTAGTCAAGCGGGATGAGGTATCGGGTGCGGTGGCGCTGCAGAGCATGCGCTGGCAAATCGGGTCCATTGTCGGCCCCACCGTCGGGGGTCTGCTCGTGACGCAGGCTGGTCTACCGATCGCCTACGCCATCGACGCCGCTACGTTCGTCATGTCGCTGGTCCTGCTGTCCATGATGCGCGCCGTTCCGCCGCCGGTCGGAGGGGAACGGCCCAGTATGGCTAGCATCGCCGCCGGCGTGCGCTATGCGTTCTCCCGCAAGGAGTTGCTCGGCACCTACGTCGTTGACATCGCTGCGATGCTGCTGGCCATGCCCATGGCGCTCTACCCCTTCGTGGCTGAGGACCTCGGCGCCGACTGGTCGCTGGGTCTGCTGTACGCAGCGACGTCGGTCGGAGCTCTGCTCGTCACCCTGACAAGCGGGTGGGTCCGGCGTGTCCATCGCCACGGTCGTGCGGTTGTTGTCGCGGCCATGCTCTGGGGGCTTGCCATCGCGGGTTTCGGGTTCTCGCCCAATCCAGCGACGGCGGTGGCCTGCCTCATGGTGGCCGGTGCTGCGGACATGGTCAGCGGGATCTTTCGCCAGACCATCTGGAACCACTCGATCCCTGACCATCTCCGCGGTCGCCTGGCCGGCATCGAGTTGCTGTCGTTCTCCATCGGACCCACGTTGGGGCAGGCCAGAGCCGGAGCGGCAGCTCAGTTTATCGGCCTGCGGGCGGCGATCGTGTCCGGCGGTCTGCTCTGTGTCGGCGCGGTTGCCGTTATCGCGAAGCTTCTCCCCGACCTCACCTCCTACGACGAGCGCACCAGTCCTCACGTGGCGATGGCGCGTGAGTCTGACGAGGAACCGGGGGAGACAGCGGTACTCGCTGATGAGCGCGGTCCTCAGTGAGGACTCGGGTCTCCTGTGTCCCAGGGGTGCGGTGCTGACCGGCCAGCGCTGAAAGTCGGGCGCTGGCAGTGGGCTCGACGGGCCCATGCCCGCGGAGCGCCCGGGTCGAATGTTCACGCGCGTATGCCGGTGGTGCCGGTAGGAGGAGGCCAGGGCCGGGCCGACCGGTGGCCGCGTCGCGGGTCATTCTCTCGGTCTGGTGTTGTCTCGCGCGCCGATTCTTCTGCTTCTCGGCTACAGCATGTAGGTCCCGGGAATGTGGGCCGGTGGGTCCGGTGAACAGATTCCTCGTCGACCTGGGGCTTGTTCCGATCAGCGTGATAGTAAGCGATTGCCCGTCGTCGCCATTTCCGCAGGTCAGGTCCACTTTGAGTGAACAACTTCGATGCATTGCGTGACGATCGGAACCTTGATAGAGTTCGATGGTAGGCGTCGACGGGGGTAACGGGGATTGATATGGTCTTGGTGAGAATTCTGCTCGAACCTGATCCAGTGGTGAGCTGAGCGCCGTAATCGCGGCGCCCCTTCGGCCTGTGCATCCTGGATGCTGCCAAGAAATCTGCCGATTCTTCAGTGTGGGCTGAAGCCGTTTAGGCAATTGTGCCTGTCGGTGGGCCGTCACGTGCTACCAATGCTGCTCTTTGCGCCCTGTCGCGTGTTGTTGCCGGTGTCTGACTTTTGGAGGACTGACCGTGGACGAGCTGCACGACTCGATCAGGAAACTGCTGGTGAACGATCTGTTCGTCGACATCCCGGAAAAAGAGATCGGTGCTGATGACAGTTTGCGAAGTGTGATGGGGCTCGACTCGCTCGGGTTCGTCGAGCTGCGGGTCCAGTGCGAGGAAACATTCGGCATCCGGATCTCGGACGAGGAGTTTTCCCCGGGCAATTTCACCAGCGTCCGTACCGTATCCGAGTTGGTCCGCCGGCTGCAGGCCGCTCGCGGCGCCGACGCCTGAGCCGGCAGTCCACGCCATGCTCGCAGAATCCTGGTTCGACCGTCGGATGCAGATGGACCACTATGGTGGACGGCTGCCGTTCGGCTGCTTGGGCGCCAAGGGCATCACGCAGCGGTTCATGGAGATCGAGGGAAGCGCCGCCGGGCGGATGATCGAGGTCCTCGACGCCAGCGGCGGTTACGCCAGCGCCTGTCTCGGCGCCGGGTCGGAGGTCGTCGTCTCCGCCGTCACCAGGGCAATTGAGGAGGCCGGTTACGTCACCGACGAGGTCGCCTCGGCAGAGCGATCGGGCATGTTGGAACGGCTCTTCGGTGACGGCGGTCTCTGGGCTGACGCATTTCCCGCCGACGAGTACCACGTGAGCGGTCGAAACTCCGGCTCCGAGGGTATGGAGCTCGCGCTGCGCCTCGTGCTGGAGTCACGTTTCGACCGCCGCCGGCTCCGTCCGTTGCCCGGGCGCGAGAACCGCGACGTGATCGTGGCGTTCGAAGGGGCGTGGCACGGCTGGACGGGCGGGCTGCTACCCCTGTTGAACCGCCGGCACTACCGGGTCGGCCTGCCCACGGTCACCTCCGCACCATACGGCCTCCGTGTCGAACACATCCCGTTCGGCGACCCCGAGGCAGCCCGGTCAGCGTTCGAGCGTATCGGTGACCGGCTGCTTGCCGTGGTCATGGAACCGGTCCAGGGGGACGCTGGCATCCTGACCCCCCCACGGGGCTATCTGCGCGAACTTGCCGAGCAGTGTCGGCAGCGGGGCGGCCTCTTGGTGGCCGACGAGGTGCTCACCTTCGCCAAGACCGGCACGTTCTTCGCGGCCGCCGATGAGCAGGGCCCCGTGCCCACGGATGTCACGGTCATCGGCAAGAGCCTCGGCATGGGCGTGATCTCGACCTCGCTGGTGATCGCACGCCGTGAGCTGGGAATCCGTTCGTCCGGGGCGGTGGCCACGTCGGACCTGCGGCCGATCACCTGCGCGGTGATCCGTCAGGGTGTCGATCACATCGTCGCCGAAGGGCTGCTCGATCGCTCGCGGGCGGTCGGTGTCCGACTCGCGGAACTTCTCGATCGACAGCTGGTCCAGGAGTTTCCGGAGGTCTATCTGCAGGCGCGAGGCGTCGGTAGTCTGCACGGCGTCGAGTTGACCGAGCGGGCGTCTGGTCAAGTTCGTCGCTTCCGTGAGTGCATGGTGCGCAGCGGGGTGTTCGTGGAATTCATGGCGGGTGCGGGCCGCCGCTCGAACGACCTGCCGTACGTCTTCCCGACCATGCGGGTCGCGCCACCGTTGATCGCCACCGAGGCTGACATCGAGGCGATCGTTACCCGGCTCGTCGACGGGTCGCGCACCTTCCTCAAGGAACTCTCATGACGCTGGCGGGCGCGGACACGGCGATGACACCCCTGCAACGACGCGTCGAACACGTGGACACCGACTCCTCCGGAGTTGTCCACTTCGCACGGTACCCATCGCTGTTGGAGACGGCTGTGCTGGAGAACCTCGCCTGTCTGGGCACCGGACCGGATGCCCTCGCCCGCGATGGGTTGGACCTGGTGATCACCGAATGCCGCGTGCGCTATCTGGCGCCCGCGCGCTTCTTGGACCTCCTGCGGGTCGACGTCGCCGTGGCTCATCTCGGTGCCGCGCACTTCCGGTTCTCCGGCACGGTGGTCCGGACGGTCGACGGCGCTGACGGCGTGTCTGTCGCCACCGGGCTGCTGGTGTTCGGCGTGGTCAACCGGGAAACCGCGACTGCGCAGCAGTTGCCGTCCCATCTCCGAGATGCACTGAGGAGCCTGTGAATGTCGACGGCACAGAACGTGGACGCCGCAGCCGGAGCCTCCCGCAAGTCGATGGGGTTCACGGAG
The DNA here is from genome assembly GCF_044459545.1 of Micromonospora sp. NPDC050276. NCBI lineage: Bacteria > Bacillati > Actinomycetota > Actinomycetes > Micromonosporales > Micromonosporaceae > Micromonospora > Micromonospora sp. NPDC050276. The sequence continues at coordinate 17,817 of NZ_JBITJA010000015.1, forward strand.
CTGAAGCACTGGTTGCGTCACCGGCACCCGATGCTCTATCTCGACCGGGTCCTGGAATACGAACCCGGGGACTTTTTGATCAGCACCCTCATGGTCTCCGGGAACATGGACGCCGTCGCCGGCCATTTCCCCGAGCGTGCGATCTTCCCGGCCAGTCACCTCAGCCAGGCGTTCGCGCAGTCCGGGATCATTCTCTTCCAGCTGAGCACCACACGCCTCGCCGATGACGAACTGACGCTGGTCGGATCGATGAAGTCCCGATTCACCAAGATCGTCGTACCCGGTGATCAGGTCATTTTCACCGTGCGCCAGGAGCGGTTGCAGGGGACCACGTTCTTCTTCTCCGGGCGCGCCACGGTGGATGGCGTCCGTGTCGCGGCGTTCAATGCCTCCTTGGTGCGGGTCAAAGCTGCGGATCTTGGAAGGCAGTTCTGGTGACCGACATCGGGCGGGTGTGGGTCACCGGGATGGCGTGGCGGACGGCACTCGGGTCGGATCTCGATGATGTGTGGGGCATGCTGCTGTCCGGGGCGACCGGAATCGACGTGGTCCCATCGGAGCACCCGGTGCGAAACAGCCGTGCCGCCACGCTTGCCGATCTGCCGCTGCACGAGCCGCCGACGGCCCGGCTGCATGCTCTGACACGGGACACCATGCTGGCGGCGCTGGCCGACGCGGGGATCAGCCGGACCCATCCCGGCCTGCGGCCGATTGTCGGCACCAGCTATGGACCACACCTGGACATGGGCGACGTCAGCAGTCTCGATCAGTGGTGCGCTGATGTCACGGGTGAGCTGGGCATGCCGGTCCCACCGATCGCGGTGAGCACCGCCTGCTCATCCGGATCGGACAGCCTGCTGGTCGGGGCTGAGTTGATCAGGGCCGGTGTCGAGCAGATCTGCCTGTGCGGAGCAGCGGACATCCTCACCCCGAGCAAACGCATCGGGCACTCGTTGCTCGGCACCATGTCGCCAACCCGGTTGCGTGCCTTCGACACCCGCCACGATGGCACGCTGCTCGGTGAGGGATCGGCCTTTCTGGTCCTGGAATCCGAAGCCCACGCCCGCAACCGCCGGGCCCGGGCCCACGGTTACCTGCTCGGCGCCGGTTCCGCCAACGACGCTGTCAGCTCCGCCGCTCCGGATCCGTCCGGGGTGAGCGTCGTGCGTGCCGTCCACCGTGCTCTGCGGTCGGCCGGCCGCGGACCGAGCGACGTCGGGGTGGTCAACGCACACGGGTCTGGAACGGTGGCCAACGACGAGACCGAAGCCGCCAGTTACCGGCAGATCTTCGCTGGACAGTCCGTCGCTCCGACCGTGTTCGCGACCAAGGGCGCGTTCGGTCACACCCTGGGTGCGACCGGAGCATTGGAGGCGGTAGCCGTCCTGCTCGCGCTGCGGGGCCAGAGGGTGCCGCCGGTTCACGGTCTCGAGGACGTCGTGCCCGAGTTGACGCTGCCCGTGCCGGTCGGAGAGCCGCGCACGTTCGTCGGAGACACCGGAATGAGCGTGACGCTGGGCTTTGGCGGGTTCAACACCTGCGTCGTGTTCGGAGCGCCCACATGAGCGCCCTGTCAGCGCTTCCTGTCACTGGTCTCCACGTGGTGTCGCGGGGACAGGCCGGAGCCAGCGAGCCGGGTGCGGTGCGCGGCAAGTTGCCCTTGATGTACGGCGATCCGGTTTCCTGGCTCGTGACGGAGGCCGTCAGTCGGGCCCTGGCTGCGGGGGCCGACCAGATTCTCACGGCCCGGGACGATGTGGGGGTCATCCTCGTCAGCGCCCGGTGCACCCTCAAGACCATGCGCGAGGTGCGCCGGTCCAGCGCTACCGGCAGGGTGTCCCCGATGCGGTTCACGGGGGCGAGCCCGGGCAGCGCCGGAAGTCTCGTCTGCATGGTGCACCGCCTGACCGGTCCAACCCTCACCCTCGTCAACGATCCGGCGGTCGGGCTTGGTGTCGCCGCCACGATCGCCCGCGCGTGGCTGGTCTCGAAAGCTGCGGCCTACGTTGTGGTCACGGCGCACGAGGTCAGTGCCGCCGGGGAGGACGTGGCGGAGAGCGTCGTCGTCAGCGACCGCCAGCAGGAGCGGGAGACGTGACGCCCATCGTCGGCCTGGAGGCCGGCCGGATCGAGCGCTTCCTCGCCACCGTCACCGATGTCGATCGGGACGGCACGGTGCCGTCGTTGCCGGACGTGGCCGCGGAGTGGGACCGTTGCGCGGTCGAACCGGGATCGGCTGTTTTGGTGGCGCTGCCCAATGGCCTGTCGATGCTCACGGTCTTCTTCGCTCTGCTCGGCGCCGGAGCGATCCCGGTTCCGGTCGCGCCGGCCGCAGGCCCTGACCGGATCGCGGCGATCGCCAGGAGTCTGGGCGCGTCGGCGTTGGTCGCGAAGCGTACCCCGGCGGCGCTGCTCGATGGATCCCGCAAGCATCGGCTGGCCGATGCCGAATGCCTCGTCTGGACTACTGCGGCGGCGATCCGCTATCCCGAGCGGCATGTCATCCTGCTGACCTCCGGGACCTCGGGCATCACGACCGGATGCCTGCACGACTTCACCGCGTTGCTGCGTAACGCGCGACGTCACGCCGCGTCGGTCGGGCAACGCGCCGACGACACGGTGCTGCTCAACCTGCCGCTCTATTACTCGTACGCTCTCGTCGCGCAGGTGCTCGCCTCCGTGGTGTCCGGGTCACGGCTGGTCGTCTCGGGGCCACCGTTCACTCCCCCGGCGTATCGGCACAGTCTGACCGAGCATGGCGTCACCGTGTCCTCGCTGACCCCGAGTGCCGTCGAGCAGCTTTCCGAGGCGGGTTTCCGCCCGCCCGCGACACTGCGGGCGCTGACGGTCGGTGGGGACGTCCTCCGGCCCGTACACCTGCCCATGCTGCTCGCCGCGACTCCCGAGGTCTACGTGACGTACGGGCTCACCGAAGCCGGGCCACGAGTCTCGACGCTGGCCGCGCACCGGGAACCAGCCCGGCGGTTCGCCTCCGTGGGTCTGCCGTTGCAGGGCACCGAGGTCTCCCTGCGTCCGTCGCCGGTCGGCTCGGGCGCGGGTGAGCTTCTGGTCCGCTCGGACACGGTCCTGCGCAGGAAGGTGCCGGAGGGAACGGCCGACCCTCTGGTCGCCGCGGACACCATCGCCACCGGCGACTCCTTCGACGTTGACGATGACGGCTACCTGTTCTTTCGTGGCCGGCTGTCGGACTCGGTGGTCATCAACGGAGAGAAGGTGTGGCTTCCCTCCGTCCGACAGGTCATCTCTTCGATGCGGGGGGTCCGAGCTGCGAGGACGGTCGTCGCGGTCACCGAGACGGGCGGCAGGTGCTACGACCTGGAGGTTTACGCCGACGACCGGAGCGGGGTGGATGTCGCCGACGTCCGGCGAACCTTGCGTCGACTGCTGCTGCGGCCGGAACAGCCGCGGAACATCACACTGCGCCCCGCGACCGAGGGCGTCTGGCACAAGTAGTAAGCGACATCGTCGACAGAGGTGGAGGAGTGAGGATGATGGGACGGCCCGATCCGGTACCCACGACCACGGGTGACACTGCGGATCTCACCGCTCTGATTCGTGCGACGTGGTCTGCGGTCCTAGCCCGGTCAGATTTCACCGACGACGACAGTTTCTTCGCGTTGGGCGGCCACTCGATGCGAGTGGTGACGGTGATGAAGGAGCTGTCCGGGGCGGTGGGCCAACGGTTGCCCACCCGACTGCTCTTCGAGAATCAGACGGTACGGGAGCTGACGGAAGCGGTGCGGGCCCATGTCCGTGTGGGCTGACTCCGCCGGGGTGGTGCCGGGAGCCGCGGCCAGCGACGAGCAGCTCGACGTCTGGCTCGCCGAGCAGCGCAACACCGAGCCCGGCCGCTACCATGTGCCGCTGGTTCTCCAGTGGTCCGGCAAGTTGGACCTCACCACGCTGGCAGTGGCGCTCGACGACGTGCAGTGGCGTCATCCCGCCCTGCGAACCCGGTTCGAGGTGGTCGACGGCGACCTCATCCGGCGGATCGCCGAAGCGCCTGAGGTGACTGTCGTCCGGCGGCCGATGCCGGAGCCGTACTCGGCTGACAGCGCATCGCGGGCTGCCACCGAGCTGTGGACGCGCCCACTCGATCTCTCCGCGGCGGCGTTCCGTGCCGACCTTCTGGAGTACTCAGGCACGACCGTCATGGTCCTCACCCTGCATCACATCGTCGCTGACGGCTGGTCGGTCGAGATCCTCGCCCGAGACCTACTCGACTACTACAAAGCGCGGCTCGACCGCCCGAATGAGGCGGGACGCCCGGCCGGCGTCACCTCCGTCCCGTCGGCAGATCCGCAGACCGTTAGTGCAGCCGAGAGATACTGGGCCGACCTGCTGAGCCCCAAGCGATGGCGGTGGATGCACCCGCCGCCTGACCTCGACCCGGCGGGATCAGGTCCCGGACCGTCAGGTGGTCGGTGGCGCCCGCTGACGGCGGACGGGCTGGCTCAACTCCGCGGCCTCAGCCAGCACCTACGGGAGAGCCCCGCAGTAACGGTTCTCGCGGCCTGGACGCTGGTGCTGCACGCCTGGAGCGGCGCGGACGACGGCATCGTCGGAACGGCCTTCCACGGGCGCGAGGACGACCATGAGGAGGTTGGTCTCTTCACGCGGGTGCTTCCAATCCGCTCACGATGGGATGCCGCCCAGTCGTTCGCTGAACATGCGGGCGGGCTGCGGAACCAGGTGCTCGATGCCATGGGCCATGCGGCGATACCGGCCGCCCGGCTGCGCGCCATCCGCAACGACGACGGCGTCAGCGCGGGCCAGGTGAAGATCGCCTTCCTGCACGTGACAGAGCCGACGATGATCTGGAAGTTCGGTGCCACCACAGTGCGGGTGGTGCGATGCCTGCCCGACACGGCCAAGTACGACCTGACCCTGGCGGCGGTCGAGGGCACCGACTCGATGTCGCTCTGGATCGACTACGACGCCAGCCGGTACCGGCAGGACACCATCGACCATCTGCTTCAGCAGGTGGAGACTCTCCTCGATGAGGCCGGCCGCGACCCCGAGCTGACCTGCCGGCAGCTTCTCGAGAACCTTGGCCAGGGCGACGACCCGCACCAGCACGGTCCGTCATTCACTGCCGTCGATCAAAGTGACGTCGTGGCCCATCTTGCGGCGGACTCGGTCGGTCGTATGTTCGCCGCCGAATGCGCCCGCGAGCACGGGGCAGGGGTCCTTGCTCTCGGCCTTCCCGAGGCGTCGGAGTTGCGGGGACTGAGCAGCGTTCTCGCCCAGCGCGGTGCCACTGTTCTGTTCCTTCCCGCTAACCTGCTTGGTCGGGTACTGGCTGAGGAACCGGCCCTGCTGCAACGTGTGCGTCAGACCCGGATCTTCGGCGCTCCGGTCCCGCGAAACCAACTCAACGAGGCGGTTTCGTGGAGCGGCCCGGGTGGCTTGTGGTTCGGCTACACCCCGTACGGGACCACGGTGGCGACAGTGTGGGAGGTGACCCGGCAGCAGGAGCCGACCAGGCGGGCTGTCCTCGGCCGTCAGGTGCCGGGGGCTGCGCTGAAGGCGTGGTTTGGGTCTACGGCACACCGCTGTGCGGTGGGGGTCGTCGGTGAGCTGTCGCTGGCCGCCGCCGCACCGGACGCACCGCCCATGCCGGCGGTCCGCCTCGCCGCGACCGGTCTACTCGAGTTGGTTGAGGAGTCCGCCAGCCCGGTGGCTGTACCGGGTCCCACCGAGCCGCACCAGTTGGGCCACAGCACGGCGGACGTCCTTCCGGTGCGTCTCGCCTGGCGCGACGTGCTCGGGGATCAGTCATTCGGCGACGACGACAACTTCTTCGACGTCGGTGGCAACTCGCTGCTCGTGCTGCGGTTGCAGCAGGCGCTGAAGAAGCGTGCGGGGCGGTCGATGACCCTCGCTGATCTGTTCCGCCACACCACGGTGCGCGCTCAGAGTCGACACGGCGCCGAGTCGGTCGGCAGCAGCAAGATTCAGGAGCTGCCCGGGACGCGTCGTCGAAACCAACCTGATCCGAGCGACGCCGACATTGCGGTGATCGGCATGGGGTGCCGGTTCGCGGGGGCGGCGGACCTGGCCGCGTTCTGGGACAACCTGCGCTTGGGCCGGGACTGCCTGACCAATGCCCCCGGTCCCACAGTCACCGACCTCGGTGCCGGCGCCACACGCGTGGGCCGGTGGGGCATGCTGGCCGAGGGGCCCGTTTTCGACGCTGGACTGTTCGGCTTTTCAACGGCGGATGCCGCCGACGTCGATCCGCGGCACGGTGTCCTGTACGAGTGCCTGTGGGCAGCAGTCGAGGACGCCGGTCTGCGGATGTCTGACATCGGGCCGCGAACGAGCCTCTACGCCGGGCGTGACCGGTGGTCGGAAAGCTTCGACAACGGCGCGGAGCAGCCGCCCGCCCGGGCCGACGACGTCGTCGGACGGAACGCGACGTTCCTGCCGTCGCGGTTCTCCTACTGGGCTGACCTGCAGGGCGAGAGTCTTCTCGTGGACACCGGTTGTTCCACGTCGCTGGTCGGGGTGCATCTGGCCTGCCGGAGCCTGCGACAGGGAGATTGCGACTATGCACTCGTCGGCGGAGCCTCCATCGAATACCCGCCCGACGGCTCCTATGTGGCCTGGCCCGGCCACATCTACTCAGCGGACGGCTACTGCCGCCCGTTCGACGAGGCCGCATCCGGCACCGTTGGTGGAGACGGCGCCGGTGCCGTGCTGCTGCGCCGGCTTGGCGACGCGCGCCGCGACGGCGATCCCGTGTACGCGATAATCCGTGGCAGCGCGGTGAACAACGACGGCCGGGCCCGGGTGGGGTATTCGGCGCCCGGCGTCGACGGGCAGGTACGGGTGATCAGGCGCGCCTTGGAAGCGGCGAGGATCGCACCGGACGAGGTTGAGTTCGTCGAGCCGCACGGCACCGGCACGCGCCTGGGCGACGCGATTGAGGCCACCGCGCTCGTCGAGGCACTCGGACCGAAGGGGCGGACCGTGGCCATCGGCGGCCTCAAGGCGTCGATCGGTCACACCAACAGCGCCTCGGGCGTAGCTGGTCTGATCAAGGCGGTACTCGCCGTCCATCATGGCCTGCTCCCCGCGACTCCGCATGTGCGCAACCCGATAGGTGAACTGCGTCGTGGATCCCGTTTCACCCTGCTTCCCGAGAGCAGGCCCTGGCACAGCCAGGACCGTCTCCGTGTCGCCGGCGTCAGCTCGTTCGGTGTGGGTGGAACGAACGCGCACGTCATCGTCCAGCAGGACGCCTTGCAGGACCGGCAGGAGGCACACTGAATGGGACCTGCACCCCAGGACCGACCGTATCGGATCGTTGCCCTGTCGGCACGGACGTCCGAGGCGCTCGCGGCCAGCAGGGCACGCATGGCCGCTCACCTCGCCGCTCATGCCGGACTCAGCCTGTCGGACGTGGCGGTGACGCTGGCGACCGGGCGTGAGGTCTTCACCCACCGGTACGCGATCGTCGCCAACGACGTCGCTGCGGTCGTCGAAGCCCTGCGGGCCGGCGACGGGCGCGCGCCGAGACGCCGGGATGTGGTCGTGGCCAGCGGTCACGTGACAACCGGATTCGACGTTCCGACGACCTTCATGTTTCCGTCGGTGGCTGCGGTCCCCCCACCGGAGGCCGCGGCGTCAGACCCGCGACCGCCGGAGGTGCAACGGTGTCTGCAACAGGCCGAGGAGCGCCTCGCGGGGAGCCTGCCGGTAAGTCTGATGGAGGCGCTCGATGAGGGGCCCGGCGACCCGGCGGCGATGCTGTCGTGGCTGCCGGCGGCGTTCGCTGCCCAGGTGGGTGCGGCACGGCAGTTGCAGGCGTGGGGATTGTGCCCCGCCGATGCGAACGGCCACGGCGCCGGGGCGTTCGCAGCCGCCGTGATCTGTGGGGAGCTTGGCTTCGACGAGGCTCTCGATCGGGTCGCCGGCTGGTCGCGGCTGGTCGCGGACGGCCTCGTCGAGAACTACGCGGTCGACGAGCCCCCTGCCGTGCCGGATCCGGATCCGGATCCGGATCCGCGGCATGTCATCGTGCCGGTCGACATCGACGCCCGAGCGGCCCAGCTGGCCGCGCAGGTGGCGGCCGCCTGGGTGCGAGGGGCGGCGGCGGACCTGTCGATGGGCGCGCCGGGTCGGCGGATCCACCTGCCCGGGTACGCCTTCAGTCGGACCCCCGGCTCGTCCCGGTCGCCGGAGGTCGAGCACGACGACGTGGCGCATTCGGCGCGCCCGCTCAGTGCAGCCGAGCAACGGGTGCTCTTTCTGGACCTGGTGCGGACCACGCCCAATGTCGAACACACCGTGGTGACGGTGAGCGAGATCGAAGGTCCACTCGACGTCGCGGCGCTGCAACAGGACTTCGCAGAGCTGCAACGGGCTCATCCGGTGCTACGAACCTACTTCACCCAGCGGGGTCGATCATGGGCGGCGGTCGAAAGACCGGACCCGGCGGTGTCGCTGGAGATCCACAGAGAGAGCGGTGCAGCGGAGCCGGGTGCCGGGCCTGAACTGGTCCGTGCCCAACTCGCGGAGAGGCCGTTCTCTCCCGCCAATGCCGCGCTTGTCAGAGGACTGGTCGCTACCTGGGGGGACCGTCATGTCATCGGTCTGGCTGCGTACCGCGGGCTCATCGACAAACCAGGAATCACCGGTCTCTTGGACACCCTGCTGCGAGGACGTGATGCAGCAGAGATAACAACCATAGGGAGTAACTGATGCTGAAGTACTGGCCGGTATCGTCGCTGCGGGTGCGCACGCCCGAACTCGAACTGCGCTGGCCGACGCTTGAGGACTTGGACGCGCTGGCGGACCGGGGTGTCGAGGGGGTGCATGATCCCGCCTACATGCCGTTCTTCTCGCAGTGGACCGACGGCGAGCCGGCGACGGTCGCCCGTCGAGTTCTGCAGCGGACCTGGGCCGCGCTTGGCGCTTGGTCGCCAGAGGATTGGACGCTGTACCTGGCGGTAGTGCACAACGGTACGGTCATCGGATGCCAGAGCGTCGGGGCGAGGAATTTCGGGATCACCCGTGAGGTCGTCTTGACGTCATGGTCCGGCCGGCGCTTCCAGGGCAAGGGACTGGGCTTGCAAGCCCGAGCGGCGTTGCTCGAGCTGTGCTTCGCCGGCCTCGGCGCCCGGGAGGCTGTCGTGGTGGTCCGTCAGGACAACACCGCCTCTCAGGCGGTCTGCCGGAAGTTCGGCTTCGTCGCCCGGGGCGTGCAGGTCAACGCGGTCCGTGGTGAACGGGTGTTCAGCGACCGTTACCACTTGGACCGTGGCACCTGGGAGCAGCACCGGACAATCACCGCAGAGATCGTTGGTATCGAGGACAGTCTGGAGATGTTCGGCGCCGGGGACCGGCCGCCCGTCGGTGCCAGTGCTGTACGCCACGCTGTCACCGCCGCCACGATGTCCGGCGTGCAGAACCTGGGGGAGGCTGACCATGCCCCCAGCTGAGCCGCAGCAGGTGATGGTCAGCAGCATGCCGGAGGTGCTGCACGCGGTCGCCGACCGGGTGCGGCTCACCCCCAACGCTCAGGCCTGCCGATTTCTCGGTACGTCCCTCAGCTACCAGGAGTTGTGGGACAGATCCGGCGCGATCGCCGAGAGGCTGGGGAGCCTTGGCGCCGGTTCGACCTCGACCGTCGGCGTCCATCTGCCTCGTTCTCTGGACCTGGTGTGCAGCCTTGTCGGAGCGCTTAGGGCGCGTTGTGTCGTCGTGCCGTTGGACGTGTCCTATCCGGCCGACCGTCTGCGGTACATGTGCGCCGACGCGGCCGTCTCCCTCGTGATCGGTCACGACGATAGCCCGCAACGTCTGGGCCTGCGGGCAGCGGTGACGCGTGACGGTGCTCTGGTGTACGCGGCCGGCGGGGCTGGCCGGGTGAGCGCAGCGAATGAAGATCTCGCCTACATCGTCTACACCTCCGGATCCACCGGCCGCCCCAAGGGTGTGCGGTACGAGTACGGAAACCTCGCCAACCTCATCGCCTGGCAGATGGCGGCCAGCCGCTGCGGTGCAGGGGAGCGGACGTTGCAGTTCTCCCCGGCGTCGTTCGATGTCGTCTTTCAGGAGATCCTGACGACGCTCGGCGAGGGTGGCACGGTGGTCTGCTGCACCGACGAGCACCGGCTCGACCCGCAACTGTTGTGGGATCTCATCGCTGAGGAACGCATCAACCGGCTGTTCATCCCATTCGTCATGATCCAGGCGTTGGCGGTCTTCGCCGATGAGGTGTCACCGCGAACTCACCCACTGCGCGAGATTCTCACCTCCGGCGAACAGGTGCAGTGCAACAGCACGATCCGGGCGATGTTCGCGGCCCTGCCTGACTGCCGGTTGGTGAACCAATGGGGTACGACCGAGACCCACGTCGCGACATCGTTCACGCTGCCGGAAGACGTCGCGTCGTGGCCGAGTCTTCCGTCGATCGGGACGGCGATCACGGGCAGCCGGGTCGACGTCCGGCGTGACGACGGTAGCGTGGCCGCGGTCGGTGAGATCGGTGAGCTGTGGATTGCCGGTGACTGTGTCGGGCCGGGCTACCTCAACCTGCCGGAGCAGACCGAGCGGAGCTACGTGCCGGATCCGGATGACCCGTCGGGGCGGGCGTACCGCACCGGTGATCTCGGCCGGGTGGGAGAGGACGGCCTGCTCGAGTTCCTCGGCCGGCGGGATAGGCAGGTGAAGGTGCGGGGCTTCCGGGTTGAACTCGGTGAAATCGAGACGGCGATCGCGTCTTTCCCGGGCGTCGCCGAGGCGGTGGTGACCGTCGCCGGCAGCCTTGCCGAAGACCGGTATCTCCAGGCATTCGTCGTGCCACGCGACGGCGAGCTCGATCCGGGTGAGATCGTGTCGGTACTGCGCGAGACGTTGCCCGAGTACATGGTGCCGGCCCGAATAGAGACGGTGTCCGAGTTGCCGAGAACGCCGAGCGGCAAGGTGGATCGCAAGTTGTTAGTGGACGGGCTTACGCCGTGAGCATTCCGCAACAGCCGTACGCATATCGTCGCCGGCCGCTCTCCGAGCCCGACTGGCGCAGATTCCCCGGTTGGCGCGACGTTACGGCTGCCGAGTGGGCGTCGGTCCAGTGGCAGCGGGTTCACTGTGTGCGCAATGTGCGACAGTTGCGTTCGGTGCTCGGCGACGTGGTCTCCGACGAGCTGTACGCGGATCTCGCACGCGATCAGCGCGAGTCGGCGACGATGTCCATACTATTGCCGCCTCAGATGCTCAACACGATCTGCCCGAGCGCCACGCCGGTCGGCGTGGGCAGTCTCACCGACGCCTTCTACGCGGACCCGGTTCGGCGTTACATGCTGCCGGTGTTCTCCGACCGTCGAAATGACTTCCCGTCACACCCGTACGCGGCGCGGGACTCACTGCACGAGCGGGATATGTGGGTCACGCCGGGGCTGACGCACCGGTATCCCACCAAAGTGCTGGCCGAGGTGCTCGAGACCTGTCCACAGTATTGTGGACATTGCACTCGCATGGACCTGGTCGGCAACTCCACACCGGTGGTCGTCAAAGCCAAGCTCACCGTGAAGCCGGCTGATCGCCTCGACGACATGGTTGCCTACCTGAGCCGGCATCCCGAGGTGCGAGACGTCGTCGTGTCCGGGGGCGATGTGGCGAACCTGCCGTGGCACCGCCTGGAGAACTTCGTCACACGGCTGCTCGACCTGGACAACGTGCGCGACATCCGGCTGGCCTCGAAGGCGCTCGCCGGCCTGCCCCAGCACTGGACCTCGGACGCGGCCGTCACGACCATGCGCCGGCTCACGAAGGCGGCCGACGAGCGGGGCGTCAGACTGGCGATTCACACTCACGTCAACTCGGTGCAGTCGGTCACGCCGGCCGTGGCCCGGGCGGTGCTGGCGATGCGTGACGCCGGGGTGCGTCACATCCGCAATCAGGGCGTGCTCATGCGGGGAGTCAACGACTCGATGCGCGATCTGCTCGACCTGTGTTTCGCACTGCTCGATGAGGCGGGAATCGAGCCCTACTACTTTTACCAGTGCGACATGATCCCGGGCAGCGAACACTGGCGCCTCTCGCTGGCCGAGGCCCAGGAGTTGCAGCACTCGATCATGGGCTACCTGCCCGGATTCGGTACGCCGCGGATCGTCTGCGACGTCCCGTACGTGGGCAAGCGGTGGGTTCACCAACAGGCCGACTACGACCGCCTCCGGGGCATCTCCTATTGGACCAAGAACTATCGGACTCGACTGGACGGCGACGACGAGGTGGCGTTGCGGCAGACCTATCCTTACTACGATCCCATCCACACCCTGCCCTACGAGGGCCGGCAGTGGTGGGTCGACGCCGCGCGGACGGTCAGCGCCGGCTGACTTGTTCGAGGGCTTTCAGCGCCCCCGTCAACGTCCGGTGAATCCGGTCGCCGAGACCGGGCGGCACCGCATCCGCACGGCACTGGAGCGAGCCGCTCCATCCGCCGTCGGCAGTGGGCCAGAATTCGACGGTCATCTCGTACATCCCTCCGCTGGGAGGCGGCGGCGGCGTGCGCACCGAGGCGCCAGCGAGGTGCAAGGTCGCGTTCGGATGCAGGTGGCGTAGCACGGCGACCTGACAGAGCGTCGGACGTCCGGAGCGCGAGGGCTGGACCGCGGCGACGATGTCGTCGAAGGCCATCGCGTGCCGCAGCGCGCTCAGCAGGGCGTCGTGGGCCTCGGTCACAAGGTCGGTGGGATCGGAGCTGTGTGGGCGTAACCGCACCGGCACCGTGTCCATGAAGAGGCCGACGGTTCGGGTGACTCCAGGGTCCTCCCGACGCGCGACGGGAACGGCCACACAGAGGTCGGTGACCCCGGCGACATCGTGCAATGCGGCGGCGACCGCGGCCAGCAACATGGCGCTGATCGTGGTGTGTTGCTCGCGCGCGGAGCGCCGCACGGTGGGGGAGAGGTCCACCGGCCACGTCGACAGCAGGTCGGCGTCCTCGGCGCGACGTGGCGCCGGCCACGAGAGGTCGGTACTGCCTCGGAGATTTTCCTGCCAGAACGCCCTTCTCCCGCTCGCGTCCGAGGTGAGGGTGGAACTCGCCCACGCCGCGTACCCGATGGCCTCGGAGGGAAGGCGGGGGACCTTGCCGCTTCTTCGGGCGCGGTACGCGGCCGCGAGGTCTTCCTGGACGATCCTCAGCGACCAGCCGTCGATGAACGCGTGGTGTGCCACCAGCGCCAGCGCGGAACGACCCCGCTGGCCTTGGAGTTGCGCGAGGGAGAGGCGGATGGTGGGGCCGGTCGTGCTCACGTCCCAGGTCTGTGGACGCTCCAGCAGTTCTGCCGCCGCGCCGATCGGTGGGGCGACGGTCAGCACAGCGGCTGCGGCGGGCGCGAGGGGGAGCAGCCCCAGACCCTTGTCCGTATCGGCAATGCCGTGCCGCAAGGCGGGGTGAGCCTCGGCGACATCGGCCAGGGCTGCCGTGAGGGCCGGTTCGTCAACGATCCCGTCGATCTCGAACAACCGGTGGACCTTGACGTGGCGGTTGCCCGGATCGATCTGATCGGCGAGCCAGAGCCTGCGCTGGCCTGCCGAGACCGCGGGCTCGTCCGTGGGCGGCGGGGGCGTCGCCGGGGCTGTCCGCACTGCTTCGGCCAGTGCCGAGGCAGACCCTGCCTGCAGCACATCCGCAGCCGTGATCCGCCGGTCGCTGGCCGCAGACAGACGCCCGGCCAGGACGATAGCGGTCAGTGACGTGCCGCCGAGGTGGAAGAAGTCCGAATTTCGGGCTGTCACCGCCTGACCGAGCACTTCGGCCATCGCGGTCAGCACCATCCGCTCGGTGTCGTCGCCCTTGTCGACACCCGCGGGCAAGGGGTCCGTCCCGTTCGCTGCGGCAAGTGCGGAACGTCGCTCGAGCTCGCGCACGTCGATCTTGCCCGATGCGCCGCGCGGCAACTCCACCAAGTAGGAAAAGACGCCTGGTATCAGGGGGGGAGGGAGTCGACGAAGCAGTTCCTGCCGCAACGCGGTCGGCTCCCAAGCCTCTCCCGTGTACCAGGCACATATGTCCACCACCTGCCCCTGCGGGCCCAGGCGCCGCACGACCGCGGCATCCGCTATTCCGCGGCAGTCTCGTAGCGCGGCCTCGACCTCGCCAGGCTCGATGCGCACTCCGCGCAGCTTCACCTGTCGGTCCGCTCGTCCCAGGTAGTGCAGGACGCCGTCCTGGCTGACGCTCACGAGGTCGCCGGTGCGGTAGGCGACGCCGTCATCGACCGGCACGAACCGCAGCGCCGTCTCCCGTGGGTCATGTAGATAGCCGAGGCACAGCCCGCGCCCGCTGACGTGTAACTCGCCCGTGTGCCCCGGCGGTGTCTCCCGTCCCGCCTCGTCGAGGATCCGCAGGGTGGCGCCGGGCACCGGCCTGCCAATCGGAATTTCGATCGACCCGTCCGCGACATCGTCGATGCGGTGGGTCGTGGCGAAAACGGTGGCTTCCACCGGGCCATAGCCATTGATCAGCACCGTGTCCGGGTACCGCCGGCGAAACCGGCGCACATGCGCGGCCGACAGCCGCTCGCCGCCGATCATCACCGTGCGAGCACCCTGAAAGCAGTCGAGATCGATGTCGAGCAGGACGTTGAACAACGAACTGGTGAGCCACAGCGTGTTGACGCCGTCCCGGCAAATTGCCGTGCGCAACTCGTCGGGACCGAGTGGGCCCGCTGGGCCGAGTACGCAGCAGCCGCCGTTGAGCAGGGCGCCCCAGAGTTCGAGAGCGAACGCGTCCCAAGGCAGCGCCGCCGCCTGGAGCGTGACCGTGTCCTTCCCATATGAGGCGAACGCCGGCTCGTGGAGAAGATTGATGAGGGCGGTGTGCGGGCAGATGGCGCCCTTTGGCGTGCCGGTGCTGCCGGAAGTGAAGAAGATGCACGCGACGGCGCCCTCGACGCCTTCGTCGGTGTGGTGATTGTCCGCACCCGGGCCAAGATCCGGTGTGATCGTCACCGTTTGGACCGTTCTCGGCCACCGCGTTTCGTCGAAGCGATCGTCGACCGCGACGGTGCTACGGCTCCTCTGGCAGAGCACCGCCAAGCGGTCTGCGGGCCAGTCCTTTGGTACGGCGACGTAGGCGGCGCCGCTGCGCATCACGGCCAGTAGCGCGGCGACCAGGCCCGGTGAGCGACCCAGCCGGACGGGGACGATGTCGCCCGGCCGCACCCCTGCTTCACGCAGCCGCAAGGCCAGCCCGGCCGAGGCGGAATTCAGATCGCCGTAGGAGGTCTCGCTGCCCTGCCAGCGAAGCGCCGGTGCCTGCGGACGAGCTCGCGCGTGGTGGTGGAACAGGCCGTGCACGCTCGCCATGTCGGGCGCCGGCAGTACGTCGAGCCGGGAACTCGGCCAGGTCGAGGCGATGTGGTCGAGACACTGCTGCTTGTTGCCTACGAACCCGGATCGTCGCCAGCCGCGGGGCGGCGGAGCGGCGTCCGGCCAGATGGAGGGATGCGAGTCCGGCATTGTCACCACCGCGTACTGTGACTGCGGGCGGGCACGGCTCATCAACAACCTCCCCCATGTTGTCGGCCTCGACCGCATCGACGCTAGCAGATGCTCGACGGCAGGTGCCGTTCCAGCTCCGACAGCAGCTGACCGATCTTCCGATCCCAGGTTGAGGTGTCCGCGGTGGGGCAGCGGTGGGGCACCACACCTCCGGCGTGAAGTGATCGGGTGTGCGGGACGTACTGTGCCGATCCTGATCCACCGGCGGTCGGCCCGCAGCAGGAAGACGACGTGCGGGGTGAGCCCGACGACGACTTTCGCGCCGTTTCGGGGTTTCGTGGTCGACCGCCGTCGGCTTGGCCGAAGATTTCATCAACTGCCCGGCCTCAGCTCGGCGGCCCCGAAGGTCAGATTTACCCGCTCCGGAGCAGGCGGCGTGGGTTCCGATCCCCCATGGCGAGGTAAGGGTGAGCTCTGGAGAGCCGACTGGGACTTTTCGCCGGGACGGGCACCATGCCATGGCCTCCCACGAGGTGGTGCTCGTGCTCGAGACGGACCCGCGCCGTGGGTTGAGCGGGGACGAGGCCGCGCGCCGTTTGGAGCGGTACGGACGCAACGTGCTGCCTGCCGCCGGCGGTGGCGGGGTCCTGCGGCGGGTTCTCCGACAGTTCCATCATCCGCTCATCTACGTGCTGGTGGCGGCGGCGGTGATCACGGCGGTCCTCGACGAGTACGTCGATTCGGCGGTGATCTTCGGTGTCGTGCTGGTCAACGCGGCGATCGGGTACGTGCAGGAGTCCAAGGCGGAATCCGCCCTGGAGAGCCTGCGGTCGATGGTGCGCACCGAGGCGCGGGTGGTGCGCGACGGGCGGGAGAGGATGATCTCTTCGGACGAACTGGTCCCCGGCGATCTGATCGTGCTGGAGGCGGGCGACAAGGTGCCGGTCGACCTGCGCCTGGTCCGCCTTGCCGAATTGCGGGTGGACGAGTCGGCGCTGACCGGTGAGTCGGTTCCGGTGACCAAGGACGAGGCGGAACTGCCGGACATCACCGAGGTGGCGGACCGGCGCAACATGGTCTATTCGGGCACACTCGTGACGGCGGGCAGTGGTACCGGCGTCACGGTGGCCACCGGTGCCCAGACCGAGTTGGGGCAGATCCACCGGTTGGTGGGCGCGGCCGAGACGCTGGCGACTCCGTTGACGCGCAAGCTGGCCTGGTTCAGCAAGGTGCTGACGGTGGCCATCCTCGCCCTGGCCGGGGTGACCTTCGGTGTCGGTGTGCTGCGTGGGCAGGACGCGGCCGACACCTTCACGGCCGCTATCGCTCTGGCGGTGGGGGCAATCCCCGAGGGGTTGCCGGCGGCGGTCACCATCACGTTGGCCATCGGAGTGACGCGGATGGCGCGGCGGCGGGCGGTGATCCGCCGCCTGCCGGCGATCGAGACACTGGGTAGCACCACGGTCATCTGCTCCGACAAGACGGGCACGCTGACCGAGAACCAGATGACGGTTCGGGCGGTGTGGACGGCGGACGGCGAGTTCACCGTCACCGGTTCGGGCTATCGGGCTGAAGGGGAGATCCGGGACGATTCGGGCGCCGCGGCCGGCCAGGCGACCACCCAGTCGCTGCACTGGTCCCTACTCGCGGGTGCAGGCTGCAACGACGCCCGGTTACGCGAGGAGGACGGCGAGTGGATCCTCGCCGGAGACCCGACCGAAGGCGCGATGTTGGTGGCCGCCGGGAAGGGTGGCATCGACCGCGATCGGTTCGAGGCCGAATGTCCGCGTACCGCCACGATCCCCTTCAGCTCTGAGCGGCAGTACATGGCCACCCTGCATGGCGAACGCGACTCCGGGCGGGAGGTCGTGCTGGTCAAGGGCAGCGTGGAGCGGATCGTGTCGATGTGCCGGACCGAGATGGGCGCCGACGGGAACCGTCGCCCGCTGGACGCCGAGGCGGTCCTCCGCGCGGCGGAGGAGCTGGCCGGCCGAGGACTTCGGGTCCTCGCGACGGCCGTGCGTCCGGCTGGCGAGTCCGCCGGCTTCGACGAAGAGGACTTGCCCGGCACCCTGAGCCTGACCGGCCTGCAGGCCATGCTGGATCCGCCCAGGAGCGCCGCCGCGCCTGCGGTGCGGGCCTGTCGCACCGCCGGTATCGGCGTGAAGATGATCACCGGGGATCATGCGGCGACGGCCACCGCCATCGCCACCCAGCTCGGCGTAATTGGCGACGATCACGAAGGGGAGGTGCTCACCGGCAGAGACCTGGAGGCGTTGTCCGCCGAACGGTTCCCGGAGGCGGTGGACCGCGCCACGGTGTTCGCCCGGGTGTCACCGGAGCAGAAACTGCGCTTGGTCGAGACGCTCCAGCAGCGCGGCCACGTGGTCGCGGTGACCGGCGACGGCGTCAATGACGCCCCGGCCCTGCGCCAGGCGAACATCGGGATAGCCATGGCCCGTAGCGGGACCGAGGTGGCCAAGGAGGCCGCCGACATGGTGCTCACCGACGACGACTTCGCCACCATCGAGGCCGCGGTCGAGGAGGGCCGCGGGGTGTTCGACAACCTCACCAAGTTCATTGTCTGGACGTTGCCGACCAACCTCGGTGAGGGACTGGTCATCTTCGTGGCCATTGTCCTCGGCGCCACCCTGCCGCTGCTGCCGACGCAGATTCTGTGGATCAACATGACCACCGCCGTCCTGCTCGGCCTGATGCTCGCCTTCGAGCCGAAGGAGGCCGGCATCATGCGGCGACCGCCGCGTGACCCCCGTCGACCATTGCTGACCGGCGCTCTCGTGGTCCGCATCGTGCTAGTGGCCGCGCTGCTCGTCGCTGGTGCCTGGTGGCTGTTCCAATGGGAGCAGGACCGAGGTGCCGATGTGGCCGAAGCACGCACCGCGGCACTCAACCTCTTCGTCGTGGTGGAGACGTTCTACCTGTTCAGCTGCCGGTCCCTGGTCCACTCGGCATGGCACGTCGGCTTCTTCGCCAACCGGTGGATCCTGGCCGGTGTAGCACTGCAGGCCGTCGCCCAACTCGCTATCACCTACCTGCCGGTCATGAACAGCGTCTTCAACACCGCGCCGATCGGCGGCGATGTCTGGCTGCGCATCCTCGCGGTCGGGGTCGCCGCCGCAGCCGTGGTCGCGATCGACAAGCGACTACGACGGCACCTGATGTGACCTCGCCGGATCCGACGACGGCTGACCGTCCGTGTGGGCTGTGTCGCCTGCCCGAGGACGAGTGGCTGCTGGGCTACGAGGGCTTCGAGGCCGCCGACGAGGGAACCCGGGAGGCGTTGCTGGCGCTGGGCAACGGCTATCAGGTGACCCGTGGCGCGGCGACCGAGGCCACCGCCGACGGCGTGCACTATCCCGCCACCTACCTCGCCGGACTCTACAACCGGCTGACCTCCGAGGTCGATGGTCGCCGCCGGGTCGACGAGAGCCTGGTCAACCTACCCAACTGGTTACCGTTGACGTTCCGCCACCCGGACGGGCCCTGGTTCTCCCGCGCGGTGTTCCACGTCGCGCACCACCACGTGGCGCTCAACCTGCGGCAGGGCACGGAACAGCGGGATCTCGTGGTCAGGGACCCGCACGGTCGACGCACCCGCGTCGTCCAGGAGCGGATCGTCTCGATGGATCGTCCGCACGTGGCCTGTCTCCGTACCACCCTCACCGCCCTGGACTGGTCGGGACCGCTGCACGTCCGTAGCCTCTTGGACGCCCGCGTCACCAACGACAACGTCGCCGAGTACGGCGCGTTGGCCCGGCACCACCTGACCGACTGTGCCACCGGACACCAGGGGGACACCTGCTGGTTGACCGTACGGACGACGCAGTCGCGCATCCGGATCGCCGAGGCCGCCCGCACCGTCCTCTACCAACATGGCGAGCCGGTTTCCCGCCACCAGCTCAGCGGCCCCGGATATGTCGGCCAGGAGGTCCACCTTGCCGTGACGTTGGGAACGCCGGTCGTGATCGACAAGACCGTCGCCCTGTTCACGTCCCGGGATCGAGCCATCTCCGAACCGCTCGACGCGGCGCTGGGCGAGATCGCAACCGCGCCACCGTTCCCCGCCCTATGGAATGCCCACCTCCTGGCCTGGGAACAGCTCTGGCGACGCTTCCACCTCCGCATCGGTGGCCGCGACCTGGTGCGCGAACAGCGGGCCCTCAACGTGCACCTGTTTCACGTAGCGCAGACACTGTCCGGGCACACGGCGGACGCCGACGCGGGCGTGCCCGCACGGGGGTGGCACGGCGAAGGCTACCGGGGACACGTCTTCTGGGACGAGTTGTTCGTCTTTCCACTGCTCAACCTGCGTACCCCCGAGCTGACCCGGGCCCTGCTGCTCTACCGGCACCGCCGGTTGCCCCAGGCCCGCAGACTCGCTCGCGCCCGCGGTCTGGGCGGCGCGCTGTTTCCGTGGCAGAGCGGTAGTGACGGCCGCGAGGAGACACCCGGCTGGTTCCACAACCCGCTCTCCCAGCGGTGGATGCCCGACAACTCCCGGCGACAGCACCACGTCAACCTGGCCGTGGCCTACAACGTCTGGCAATACCACCAGGCCACCAACGACATCGACTTCCTAGCCACGTACGGCGCCGAACTCCTCGTGGACGTCGCCCGGTTCTGGGCGGCCATCGTCGACCACGACCCTCAGGAGGACCGCTACCACATCCGGGCAGTGATGGGCCCGGACGAATTCCACGACGGCTACCCCGACCGTCCAGGATCAGGCATCGACGACAACGCCTACGTCAACATCATGACCGCCTGGACGCTCGCCAAGGCGGCCCACGCCTACCGGATCCTCGGCGCGCACCACACCGACGACCTGTGGCAGCGCCTGGGGGTCAACGACTCAGAAGTCGCCCGCTGGGACGACCTCAGCCGGCGCTTGTACGTCCCCTTCCTGCCCAACGGCCTGATCAGCCAGTTCGAGGGCTTCGCCGACCTCGACGAGCTGGACCTCGACGCATATCGCGACCGGTACGGCGACGTCGGCCGCCTCGATCTCATCCTCGAGGCCGAGGACGACCACACCAACCGCTACCAGACGTCGAAGCAGGCGGACGTCCTGATGCTGTTCTACCTACTCAGCGCTGAAGAGGTCACCGGGCTCCTGCACCGATTGGGCTACGACTTCGACCCCGCGACCATCCCGGCCACCGTCCACCACTACCTCGCCCGGACCACCCACGGCTCGACCCTCAGCCGTGTGGTGCACTCCTGGGTCCTCGCCCGCTCCGCCCGCACCCAGTCCTGGCACCTCCTGCGTGACGCACTCGCCACCGACCTTTCCGACGTCCAGGGAGGTTCCACCCGCCAGGGCATCCACCTCGGCGCGATGGCGGGCACCGCCGACATCCTCCAGCGCTGCTACACCGGCCTGGAAACCCGCGACGACGCGCTCCACCTCCACCCACAACTACCGGACACCCTCACCCACCTCGACTTCGACCTGCGCTATCGCGGGCACTGGCTGCGCATCCACTGCGACCACCAGGTCGTCTCGGTGTACGCACTACCCACCGCAGCCCCACCAGTCACCGTCATCATCCACGGCCAGGAGTACCCGCTCGCCGGCGAGAGCAGCGTGCACCAGAACTTCGCGACCGGGCAACCGCGCCCGTAGCCGCTGAGCAGTCACGGATTGCCTGGTTTCCCGGCGCAGCCAGGGGGTATGCCACCGGGTCCGTTCCACCTGCCGTCCGGGAGTGGCCATGAAGCTGGAGTTCAACCTGGGCACGATGGTGAGGACCGGCACGCGCGGAGTGGTCGCGGCGATGGCCATGTCGGGCTTGCGGCAGGCAACCACCTCGCTGAACCTGGTGCAGAGTTCCCCACCCAAGTCCGTGCTGGAGAAACTCGCACCCGGACTGCTTGACCGATTCCACCCCAGTCACCACCCAGCTCTGCTGGCTGTGGCACATTGGGGGTACGGGCTTAGCGCCGGAGTGGCCTTCGGAATGCTTCCCACCCACCTGCGACACCGGCTGTGGGTGGGTCCGCTCTTCGGCATTGCCCTGCTGGCCGTCTTCCAGGCGGGTATCGCGCCCGCACTGCGCATCGACCAGCGGTTGACCGACGTCCACGAACAGTTGGCCCTGACCGCTGACCACCTGCTGTACGGGATTGTGGTGGCGGGCTTCCCGATGCCGCACCGCGACTGAGCGTCGATGGAACTCGAGCGCGTGTCGGTCGTCGTCGGTACGGACGGGTCCGCAGAGGCGGATCGCGCGGTACGCCAGGCCGCCGTGGAGGCGAGCTGGCGAGGTCTGCCACTGCGGGTGGTCCACGCCTTCATCTGGCCACTGTTCAACGTGCCGCTCGGCCCGCCGGAGGCGGGCCCACCGGAAGCTGGATTGGCCAACGAGGCCAACCGCATCGTCCAGCGGGCGGTCGACCAAGCCCGCGCCCAGGCTCCCGAGATCGACGTGACCGGCGTGGTGGTGGATGGTGCCGCCGCGCCGGTGCTGATCAGAGAAGGGCGCACGGCGGAGATGATCGTGGTGGGTAACCGTGGCCTCGGCGGTTTCAGCGGGCTGCTGCTCGGCTCGGTGGCGGTGGGGGTCACCCCGCACGCCGCCTGCCCGGTGCTCGTCGTACGGGGTGAACCTGTCGCACGCGGGCCGGTCGTGGTCGGAGTGGACGGCTCACCGCACGGGGATGTCGCTCTCGCCTTTGCCCTGAAGGAGGCCAGCTGGCGGCAGGCAACGGTGCGGGCGGTTTACGCGAGCGCCGGCCCGCTCGGCGGTCCTGGAAGCGGCGAGCCGGACAGGGCAGCGTCCCGGCTGCTGGCGGAGTCCGTGGACCGCTACTCCGGCCGCCATCCCGACGTTGCCGTGGAACGGTTGGCCAATACTGGACAGCCTGCGGCCGTGGTGCTCGACGCCGCCCGGGACGCGCAACTCGTGGTGGTCGGAGCGCGTGGCCGGGGCGGATTCGCCGGACTGCTGCTCGGCTCCGTCAGCCATTCCCTGCTGCACCACGCGCCGTGTCCCGTCGCGGTGGTGCGTCACCCGTCCAGTTGACGGCGAACGTCTCTTTCACCGGTCGGGCATGCTGCCGAGCAGCAGGGCGCGGGAGGAACGGCGGGACAACTCCTCGGCCACGCTGCCGAGCAGCCGCTCCCGCATCCCGTGGCCGTGCCGGCCGACCACCAGCAGATCGACGTCGTGCGACTCGGCGGCGGCCAGCAGCGCGTCCACCGGGTGGCCGCTGAGGATCTCGGATGTCGGCGGCGGCAAGTCTTCAGGAAGCGCCTCGGCGCGCTCCTCAAGCATGCGTCGGGCGGCTCGCTGTGCCACCCCGACGTCCTCGCCCACCAGATCCGGGCTCGTCACCGTGACGAGCACCAGCTCACTGGCGGTGCGGCTGAGGGCCCGGGCGATCGCGCGCAGTGCCCGATCAGAATCGGGTGACCCGTCCACGCCGACGGCTACTCTGAGGCCCGTGCCCTGTTCGACCGCCGGCCGGTGGGCCACGTCGACCACTGTCGCGTCGGCCCGTCCCCGTTCCACTGCGATCGGAACGAACAGCGGGCCAAGCAACCCACCGACGACGTACCACAGCCGGTGGCGATGGCCGGCCCGCATCACGAACCAAGCTGCGGTGAGCAGGCCGACGGTCAGCCAGAGCACGGCCACCAGAGGGACCCACCACCAGGGAGTCACCGTCGGCTCCGGGTGGTGGTTCGCGGCGACGAAACCATGCCGGTGACTACCCAGGCTGTCGAGGGGTAACCTGCCCCCACGACGGTCGGGGTGCCTGCCGCAGCGAGGATGTGCCTGCCGGTGCTCGTCGTACGGGTGGACCTGTCCCGCGCGTGCCTGCTTCATCATCCGTCGGCTGCCTGCCGAATCAGTCGACGGGCCTCCGCCCGGGACACGCCGGTGGCCCGGAGCAGATCGCTCGCGACGGCCCGCAGCTGGGAGGCCACGATGCCCCCGGAGAAGCCCAGGCCCTGCCGGTAGGCACGGCCGGCCTCGCGTGCCGCCGCGAGGGCCCGCTCCCGGGCCCGCACCGGCTTTCGGGCGGCGAGGAACTCACGGTTCAGCAGTCGGACGGCCTCGCCGAAGAGTTCGATACCTGCCGGCAGTTCCGGCGGCACCGGTTCCTCGTCCCGAACAGCGGTGTTGATCCGGCGGACTAGGCCCCGGCTGTTACGGAACGCCCGCTCCATATGCTGGACGCCATCACGGTAGGCGTTGACAACCCGGCGCCGTCTCCACCACGGCGGGGAGAGCCGCACCACCTCGTCCGCCGCGCTGACCACCTCGAGGAGATGGTCGAGGTCCGGCTCGGCGTTGCGCATCCGGTCCAGCACCTCTTCGGCCTGATCGGCGTCGGCGCGGGCGAGGGCACGCGCCGCAGCGGTCATCTCGCGGGCGAAGCGGTCCAGCGCCGGGTCGGCGACCCGACGGACAGCCCGCAGCGGGTGCAGCGGTGCCAGCACCAGCACCACGAACAGGCCGACCAACCCGCCGACCAGCGCGTTGAGCGTCCGGGGCAACTCCAGGTCAGGCGCGGTAGGAGTGAGCGTGGCGACCAGTGCCGCGGTGACCCCCGCCTGGACCAGCAGCGCTCCGCTACCGCGAAGGACCGCCGCCGTGGCGACGGCCAGAAAGACAATCACTCCCGTCTGCAGGGGTCCGGTGCCCAGCAGGATGATGAGCAGGTCACCGATCGCGATGCCGAGCACCACGCCGACGATCAGCTCGATGGCGCGGCGGAAGCGGTTGCCCAGCGCGGCGGCTATGACACCAACCGCCGCGACCGGAGCGAACGTCGGCTGGGGATTGTTGAGCACCTCCCGGGCCACCACCCACGACAGAGTCGCGGCCAGTCCCGCCTGCGCCGCCACGAGCAGATTGTTCTGCAGACGCTGCTGGATTGTGTCCCACACTCGGCGGTGCAGCCGCTTCGACTCAGCCTTCGGTAAGCGTTCTCTGGCCGTGCCACCGAATGACGGCATGGGCTCAGTTACCCGCAGAGCCCCTCCAGTGAACATGAGGGTAGAACGGCCGGACGAGCAAAGCCGGTTGAAATTTTCCTGTTGACCGGTTTTGCCCACATGTTGGGCTAGAACTAGAGGCATGGCCGCCCTGATCTGCCTGTCCGCAGCGTTACGCGTGCCGCGGCAACCGACATGAGCGACACCACGACGAGGCACGCGCACTGTTCGACCAGCTGCTGTCGTACGCCGGACCGCTCGGTCTGTATACCGAACAGCTCGCCGGCGACGGCACCGCCCTGGGCAACTACCCGCAGGCTTTCACCCACCTCGCGCTGATCGAAGCGGCGCTCAATCTGAACGCGGCCGGTGACCACGACGCCCTGCACGCCTGGGCCGCGCGGTCCGGGATCACCGGGGAGCCGGAGACGGGGTAGCTCGGCCGCAACCCGTACTTCCGCACCGCCACCCTGGTCGCCCACACCGGCCGGAGTAGCACACCGATGGGCCAGCAGCGAACTCGCCATCCGGGTTGCCCCACCGCTCAGGGAGAGCCGGTCAGGCCCAGATCGCCTCGGCGAGGCTGACCCCGACGAACGCGGCGCCGAGTCCGGCGACGACGCTGACAGCGGCGTTGAACAGCGAGTAGAAACGGGCACCGTCTTCGAACAGCCGGATGGTTTCGTAGCCGAAGGTGGAGTAGGTGCTCAGCGCCCCGCACAGGCCGATGCCCAGCAGGGTGACCAGTGGGCTGGGCACCGCGTTGTGGGCGGCGCCGCCGATGAGCACGCCGAGGATGAGTGAGCCGATGACGTTGACCGCGAAGGTGCCCCAGGGGAACACGGAATCGTGGCGGGCCTGCACGGCGCGGTCGACCATGTAGCGCAGGGGTGCGCCGAAGGCGGCGCCGAGCGCGAGGAGGATGACGGTCATGGCGCGCTGCGGCCGGTGTAGCGGATGACCTCGACGGGGTCGAGGATCACCAGTCCTTCGGTGATCAGTTCGTCGA
The DNA here is from genome assembly GCF_044459545.1 of Micromonospora sp. NPDC050276. Taxonomy (NCBI): domain Bacteria; kingdom Bacillati; phylum Actinomycetota; class Actinomycetes; order Micromonosporales; family Micromonosporaceae; genus Micromonospora; species Micromonospora sp. NPDC050276. The sequence continues at coordinate 43,277 of NZ_JBITJA010000015.1, forward strand.
GCTGGGGCAGGAATTCGCGGATGCGGTCCTCGGTGTCGACGATGATCACGGCGATGGGCAGGTCCTCGGACAGGGACAGGATGCGGGTGGTGTGCACCCGGGAAGAGGCGCCGTACCCTTCGATGCCGCGCAGCACGCTGGCGCCGGCCAACCCGGCGCGGTGGGCGCGGTGCACGATCTCGTGGTAGAGCGGTTTGTGCTGCCAGGTGTCGTCCTCGCCGATGAAGATGGTGAGGCGGGCGGCGGGGCCTTGCCGTGTCATCGGTGCTCCTTTCGCCGGGGGCGCGAGCCGGTGGCCAGGCGGGTGAGATTGATGCCGGTGTAGACCGCGGCGAGGGCGGCGGCGAGGGTCCCGGCGAGGTAGACCAGCGCGATGCGAGGGTGCCCGGCGGCGACGGCCTGTTGGATGTCGACGGCATAGGTGGAGAAGGTGGTGTAGCCGCCGAGGATTCCGACGCCGAGGAACGGACGCACCAGGCGGTGCGCGGTCCACGCTTCGGTGATCAGGACCATGAGCACGCCGATGAGTAGACAGCCGGTGACGTTGGTGACGAAGGTGGACCACGGGAACTCGCCGGGGGCGTGGGGCCAGGCCACGCTGAGTCCGTAGCGGACGACGGCGCCGAGCACGCCGCCGGCGGCGATGGTGGCGAGCAGGCTGCGGGTGCCGCGCCGCAGCTCGGCGCGTTGCCGCGCTACGCGCAGGTCGACGTCGGGGTTGGTGGGCAGCTGATCGGGCCCCACGGGTCTACTCCTACCAGTCAGCGTGGCTCTGGTAGGGACCGTTGGCGGCGTTACGCCGCGGTTGTCCCCGACAGCCGGGGGCGGCGGGCCCCACCGCCGCGGGCACTGGCGGTGCCTCCTGCCGAGGATAGCGCCGAGCCGGGCTCAGCCCGCCACCCGGTCCCCGCCCTCGGGTGTGAGGTCCAACTCGGCGCGGCGGACGGTCCAGTCCCGCACCAATGGCGCCGGCCAGCGATGCAGCACCGGCCGTGCAGTGGTAATAGGTGGATTCCGTACCGTCGGGAACCCGGACCTGCACCTGGACGGGCAGTCGGCCCGGCCAGCCGTCGGCCACGATAGTTCGCCACTCTCAGTTTCGCTCGAGGTCGAGCTTGATGGCCGCTGGCTCTGGCAGGCTAAGAAGAGCTCGACCAGCGGCACCACCACGATGGCTGTCCGCGATAACCCCCGGTCGGCGTAGGCACCGGCCAGTATGTCCCGTCACCCGACCGGACGGGATCTGAAGAAGTTTCTCGCCATCGACCCCGAGGGTCCGGTGGTGATGCTGAACCATCTGCCTCAGCGTCATCCCCCGCAACAGACTTGGTGACGCCAGCAGCCTCGATGACGTGCTCGACCATGCGGGCTAGGTATTGGGACGCCGCGATGTGGTCAACTTCCTCATGACGTACGTCTGTGGAGCGTGACCGATGCTGTTGTTGTCGTTTTCCGTTGTCCTCCTGGTGGCGGTGCTGCTCTCGGCGCTGGCTCACCGCACCATCCTGTCCACTGCGGCGCTGTTCCTGGTTGCCGGGTTCATCCTCGGCGAGGACACCACCGGGCTGCTGCACCTGCATTCCGATTCCCCCATCGTGGCGCAGCTCGCGGAGCTTGCCCTGTTCGCGGTGCTCTTCACCGATGGGATGCGGGTCGGGTGGGCGGACCTGCGTTCGGCATGGCGGCTACCCGGTCGGGCGCTGGGTTGGGGCCTGCCACTCACCCTGCTGATCACGGCGCTACTGGCCCACTTCGTGGCTGGCCTGGGCTGGCCGGAGGCGCTGCTGATCGGCGCAATCCTGGCTCCCACCGACCCGGTGTTCGCGGCGGCGCTGGTGGGCAATGACAAGGTGCCGGCCCGCCTACGGCATCTACTCAACGTGGAGTCCGGCGTCAACGACGGGCTGGCCCTCCCGTTCGTGGTCCTGCTGGTGGCTCTGGCCGCAGGCTCGGATGACCTGCACCTGGCAAAGATTGCCAGCGAACTTGCGGTAGGCCTGCTCATCGGCGTGCTGGTGCCGCTGTTGGCAATCGCTCTGGAACGGACCCGTTGGCTTGCGGCGTCCGCTGCGTACGCGCCGCTGAACGGGGTGGCGATCGGGCTGTTGGTGTTGGCGTTGGGCAAGCTCACGCACGGAAACCTGTTCCTGGCGGCGTTCGCCGCCGGGATCACCGTGGCCACGTTCGGGCCGAGGGAACGGGCGGCGTTCGAGCATTTCGGCGAGAACATCGCCGAGCTGTTGAAACTCGCCGCGCTGCTGGTCTTCGGCGCGCTGATCTCGGTACGGTTCCTGGGCGAGATCTCGTGGACCGGCTGGGTCTTCGCGGTGCTGGCCATCTTCGCGGCCCGACCGGTCGCGTTGTGGATCTCGTTCCTACGTTCCGGCCTCGGCGCCAGGGAACAAGCCGCGGCGATGTGGTTCGGGCCGAAGGGTTTCGCCTCCGTCGTCTACGGGCTGCTGGTCCTGGAGTCTGGCATTGCTGCCGGCGACGAGGTGTTTCACCTCGTAGCCCTGACGATCGTGATCTCTATCCTGTTGCACTCATCGACCGATGTCGTTATAGCGCGTGCCTTCGACGAGTCCCGGGAGGCGCCTGCCTGGTTCGGCGCTCTCCACCGAGCCCGCCGGCCATTGCCGCCCTCTTCGCGACGTCGGGACGGGTCGTCCGCCGATGGTTGATCGCTCCCACCGTGAGTACGCTCAGCGACAGATCACTGATTGGTGCCCTCGATTGCGGCCCAGACGGTTGTGCCGTCACCGAAGGGGAAGAAGCCCCAGTTGGTGGTGAGGGCGGCGATGATGGGCAGGCCGCGACCACCGGTTGGCGGGACGCCCGAGCGTGGCTGCCACCGGGCACACCGACCGCCGCGGACCCGCCACCACCACCTACATCAAGGCGGACCTCGCGCCCGTCGCCGCCGCCCTGGCCGCGCTGAGCGGTGGACCTCACCCAATGGCAATCACACCCGACGGGCGATCCGTGCCCGGGCACGCACCCCAGGGATGACGGCCGCCGAGGCGGCGCCTGCACCACGTGATGCAATCCGAGCTCGGGGGGTGCGTGTCAGCGCCAGTTCGAGCTCAGCCGCGTTCGTCTGGGCCGCGACACCAGTGCCGGCCGCCTTGTGTCGCGGGCACCGGTTGCACGATCCATGCTGGGTATCGACTGGGATCGGACGGGAGGACTAGGCTGCGTCCAGGCTTTCATCGACGCAAGGGGATGTCGTGTCGCGCCGTACCGGTAAGCCCTCCTATCAGCTGTCCGCTCCTGACACGAGCCGCCGCCGGATGGCGCGTGTCGCTGTCGTCGTCGCGACGATTGGGCTCGCGGCTGTTCTGGTGGGAGGCGCCGCCGGTTACACGGCCAATCGACCGGATGGCGTCGAGTCGGCTGTCGCTGACATTCGCGAGGCCGAGGCGAAGCGCGACAGTCAGCAGATAGTCGAGTTGACGGCAACGGCGCGCCGTCTTCGTGAGGAGATTTCTCCCATTCTCACCGCCCTGCGGGCGGACGCGCCCCCCAGTGGGCAGCCAGGCCCCGAGCAGGCCCGGCAGTGGCGACAGACCATGCTGCGGGCGGCGGAGCCGTTCGCGGACCCTCCGTCGGGCACTACCGCAACCAATGTGGCGCGTGGAGGGCTGCGTAGCGCCGTGGAGCAGGCGTCCCTGGCGGTCGAGTCGTATCTCCTCGCGGTTACCGGGCCGGCCACTCAACGGGCCGTTCTGACCGAACTGGCGAAGCGGCAGGCAGTTCAAGCGGCGGCCGCCTGGTCCGTCGCGGCCACCCAGCTCGATCAGATCAACATTGATGCCGGCCAAGGCCATCAACATGTCTACCTGGACACCGGTCCCGGTGGTGGCGCCTTCACTCCCGACGGCGCGGCAGAAGGCTCGGGCGGGTGACCGATCGCCCGCGCTGCGCAACCTAGCGGGGCCGCGCGGCTGCGGCCGCTCTCGTAGCGCTAGTAGGAAGACGATCTCGCTCGCACGTGCTCGTCGGGTTTTTTAACCGGAGCGCGCAGTGTCTGCGGCGCTCCGGCGGCCGTACTCGTCGCAGCGTCGTCCCCGGCGGTGCGGGACGACTACTCGTACGGGTCCTTGGGGGCGGTCACCTGTCGCCAGGATTCGACGTCGATATAGGGGATCTCTTCGTCGTTGATGGGGTCGTGGGTGACACGGTCGGTGTAGCGGCCGGTGACCTGGATCCAGGTGTCGTTGGCTAGGCCGGTGGGCGGGTTGCCGGCCATGCCGAGTTTGACGGGTCGGCCGTCGGCGGCGCAGCAGGACAGGATCATGCGGGCGAGGATCGGTTGCCCGTTGGGTCCCGGGGTGATGAAGCCGGTGAGCTGGACCCTGCGGTTGCCGATCGACTGGCCCTTGTCGAACAGGGCTCGGGCGGCGTAGTCGAACACTGTGGTCGTCGCCGGATCGCCGGCAGGCAACGGAGGGTAGTCGTAGTCGAAGTCCTGCTCAGCGGTCAGTGCGGTGCCGGCTTGGCCGGCGGCGTACGAGCCGAGGGCGGGTGGGGTTACGAGCAGCAGGCCGAGGGCTGGAAGGAGAAGCAGCCAGGCGACTCGTGGTTCGTGGTGGGCGTGTTCGTCGTGGAGATCTTCCGTCGTTGACCCGCTCGTGCTCTGCTCGGCGCTCTGCCGCCGATTCCCGCTGGCGGGGTCGTTCGGGCTGTTCCGGTCCTCAGGCGTGTCGTCGTGGGGACGCAGCTCGTACCAGAGGGTCATCACTGCGGCGGCGATCAGCAGCAGGCTGGCGACGATGAGGAACGGTCGCAGCCCTTCCTTGACGTAGCGCAGGTAGAGGTCCGTGACGCTGGCACGCAGGACTGCGGCTCCGAAGAAGATCATGACGCAGGCTTGGGCCATCCGGTTCATAGCAGCACCATCCCGGTGATGACGGCGACCGCGACGGCGACCGTGAAGGTGGCTGGCGCGAATCGGGCGGCGAAGCGACGGCCGAAGATGCCGGCCTGCATGGAGATGAGTTTCAAATCGACCATCGGGCCGACCACCAGGAAGGCCAGCCGGGCGGTGAGGGAGAACTGCGACAGTGAGGCGGCGACGAACGCGTCCGCCTCGGAGCAGATTGACAGCAGGACCGCGAGCCCGGCCAGGGCGAGCACGGACAGCACCGGCTGGTCGGCGAGGGTCTGCAGCCACTGTTCGGGGACGACAACGTTGATGGTGGCTGCGGCCATCGCGCCGATGACGAGGAACCCGCCGGCGTGGGCGACATCGTGCCGTACGGCGGACCAGAACGCTTCCCCGCGTCGGAGCCCGTCCAGGTCGGGCCGACGCGGGAGTCGGATCCAGTTGGCGCGGCCCAGGCGCAGCCAGAGCCAGCCCATGATCATGGCGACGACGAGGCTGGCGACCGCGCGGGCGAGGACCATCTCGGGGTTGTTGGGAAAAGCCACCGCCGTGGCAACGAGAACGATCGGGTTGATCGCCGGCGCGGCGAGCAGGAACGCCAGTGCCGCCGCCGGTGTGACGCCGCGGCGGATCAGGGAGCCCGCGATCGGCACGGCCCCGCACTCGCAGCCGGGGAGGATCACCCCGGCGGCGCTGGCGACCGGCACGGCGAGGGCGGGGTGCTTCGGCAGGGCCCGGGCCCAGAACGAGCGGGGTACGAAGACCGCGATCACGGCGGAGAGCAGCACCCCGAAGACGAGGAATGGCACGGCCTGCACCATCACCGAGACGAACACCGTCGTCCAGGTCGCCAGCGACGGCGCGGACAGCAGCCCCGCCAGGGGGTCGCGCAGGAAGATGAGCAGCACCAGCACGGCGGCGAGGATCTCGACCGAGCCGATCCGGCCGGCGAAGAGAGAAGGGGGCCGGTGACCGTGGTCGTGCTGAGCAACGTCGAGGCCTGGCGGCGTGCCGTCTGCGTCGACGGGCGCGTCGGCGGCTGTGCTGGTGCTCGACGAGGTGGTGGGCTCGGATGCGGCCACGCCGCCCCCTTCTCTGCTCTGGCATGTGGATACGGCGTCAGCTTGATCGCCTACCCGTACTGGCGTCGGCGTAGAGCAACCTGCGTGCCTTGACCTCTGGCTCGCTCACCACCATCAACAGCGATGTGAGTGTATCGAGCGCGGTGTGTCGGCATCCCGAAACTGTAGGGGCTAATCGCCTGCGCCAGAAGCTCTCGGCCAGCGCAATTGCCGCTTCCTGCCCAGTCTCTTTTCGCTCAGACCAGAACCGGGAAAAGGGCCCTCGAAGAGCCCTCGCGGTGGCAGGCGTGGCGCGAGGGTGCCGTCGCCGTTGGGCAGAGCGAGCGGGGTCGCCGGGACGTCCAGCGTGCGAGGAGCGCGGCGGAGGTGCGCCGGCTCAGATTGCGTGAGGGCGAGGTCGGCCGCCATGGCCTCGAAGGACGGCTCCTTGACCACAATCGGCCATGGTCACGCCGCGGGTAATTCGGCGTCGAATCCTCGCTCATCGACCGCCGCGTGCCAGCAGGGTGGCGCGGGTGTCATGCCGAGCGAACGGCGTTGGTGACGTCGAGCGGACCGACTCCACCGGACGGGCCGACGCCGCGCAGGCAACGCCCAGCAGGTCGCCTGCGGAGACCGCGTTCCATCGGCGTTACCGCCCTGTCGCTTATGCTGCCCTATCGGCACTCGTTCCTGTTTTCATTACCGCGCTCCGGTGGGTCGCGCTCCTCCCGCCACGGGCTGATCCGCACTGCCCCGCAACGGCAAACAGGTGGGGTCGGGAGACAGCGCGGCGGCGTTCATGCGCGACGACGCATAATGGTCCGATGGGCAGCGAGGCGACGTGCCGGAAGCGGTAGGCCGGCGGCGCCCGAAATCACGGGAGGATGGCGGCCACGGTGAACCAGGCGATGCCGAATGTGACCCGGAACACCCGACAGCGGGCAGAGGTGCTGGCGCTGTTGCGCGAGGTGGAGGGCTTCCACTCGGCGCAGCAACTGCACCAGATGCTGCTGGCGCGTAAGGCGGGCGTCGGCCTGACCACCGTCTATCGGACGTTGCAGCTGCTGGTGGATGCCGGTGAGATCGATTCGACTCGACTACCGGGCGGCGAACAGCTCTTCCGCCGGTGCAGCCAGAGCAAACACCACCACCACCTAGTCTGCCGAGACTGTGGGCGCACGGTCGAGGTAGCCGGCCCGGCTGTGGAGCGGTGGGCCGACCAGGTTGCCGCACAGCACGGGTTCGTCGACGTCGGTCACACCTTGGAGATCTTCGGCACGTGTGCCGAGTGCGTTCGCTGAGCGATCGACGGATCGTTTCCTCACGCCGGCCAGGGCGGGAAGTCCGGAAGAACCCGGCCCCGGTTGGTCCGTGGTAGCCAAGCGCCTCAAGATGGGGTGACCCAGGGCCGCGTCGCGTCGACGGCGTCCGATCCTGGCGCCGCGCCGGCCGGCTTCCACGGGGCCGGCCAGAGCTCTTGCGGCCAACAGGTCTGGGTGTGCTCTCAAACGTGCCTCGCTGATGAGGCCGCCCACCCGTCGGGCGGGTCCGCAGCGGAGTGCGGTACCCGCGGTTGCCTCGCGGTCTTCGGTGTCCGCATGGCGTGCCTGGGCGCAGCCAGCAACAGATTTCTGTCCGGTCAACGGCCTCTTCACGTCGGGTCCGCCCCCACCGCCACTGGTCCGTCCGCCGGGTCGCCGGGCCGGCGTGTCCAGCCGGAAGGTCATGCGGGGTGAGTCTCCAGGCCCCCGAGCTCTAACCGAAAACGGGAACCATTAGCATCTAGCTGACACCCCGGTGAGGAGATCCGTCATGGCCGTGCCCAAGCGCAAGATGTCCCGGTCCAACACCCGCCACCGTCGCGCGCAGTGGAAGGCGACTGTGCCGCAGTTGACGCCCTGCCCGTGTCCGCGCAAGGAGATGGTGGTGCCGCACCGCGCCTGTGCGCACTGCGGCCTGTACAAGGGGCGTCAGGTGGTGGATCAGCCGTGACGGGCCGGCTGCCGGTGACCGTGCTGTCCGGGTTCCTCGGCGCGGGCAAGACCAGCCTGCTCAACCATGTGCTGGCCAACCGTGATGGGCTGCGGGTAGCGGTGATCGTCAACGACATGAGCGAGATCAACATTGACGCCGCGTTGGTGCGTGACGGCGGGGCATTGTCGCGGACGGAGGAACGGCTGGTCGAGCTGACCAACGGTTGCATCTGCTGCACGTTGCGCGATGATCTGCTCGACGAGGTGGCCCGGCTGGCCCGGCTCGGTCGCTTCGATTATTTGTTGATCGAGTCCAGCGGCATCTCCGAGCCGATGCCGGTGGCCGCGACGTTCGCCTTCGGTGTGGAGGACGGGCAGGTCCTCGACGACCTGGCTCGGCTGGACACCACCGTGACGGTGGTCGACGCTGCGGGCCTGCTGGCCCGCATCGAGGCGGGGGAGACCCTCGAGGCGCGTGGGCTGGCCGCGTACGAAGGAGACGACCGGAGCATCTCCGACCTGCTGGTCGACCAGATCGAATTCTCCGACGTGCTGGTGGTCAACAAGACCGACCTGGTCACCCCGGAGGATCTGGCGGTGGTCGAGGCCCTGCTGACCCGCCTGAATCCGGCCGCCCGACAGGTCCGTGCCGTGCACGGCCGGGTGGCCCCGGCCGAGATCCTGCACACGGGCCGTTTCGACCTGGAGCGTGCCGAGACGGCGCCGGGCTGGGTCGCCGAGCTCAACGGCGGGCACGTGCCGGAAACCGAGGAGTACGGCATCTCCAGCATCGTTTTCCGCGACCACCGGCCTCTGCACCCGCAGCGACTGTGGGATCTGTTGGCCGGCGGGCTGGACGTGTTCGGTGTGGTGCGGTCGAAGGGATTCCTGTGGCTGGCCAGCCGCCCGGACGTGCAGGCACTGTGGTCGCAGGCCGGCCCTTCAGGCCGGTGCGATCCGGTCGGCGTGCCCGTCGTGGTCTCCGGAGAGTGGCCCGAGGATCCCGACGAGCGGTTCGAGTTGGAGTCCCGCTGGCATCCGGTCTTCGGGGACCGGCAGCAGGAACTCGTCCTCATCGGTATCGACCTGGACGCTCAGGGCCTGCGGGCCGCCCTGATCGCCTGCCTGCTCACCGACACCGAGATCGCCGCCGGACAGCACGCTTGGCGGGCCCTGCCCGACCCGTTCCCCAGCTGGGATTTGAGCGACCTGCACGAACACGACCATGCCGGTTCGGTTCAGGTCTGATCATGTCGACGACCCTGGCCTCGGACGACGTCACCCGGTGGCGCAGCGATCGGGAACCATGATGCGCCACTGACATGCTGGCCGCAACGCCGTCCTGGCCGCGGGTCGCGTCACCGACGAGCAGCTACGCGGACGCGTCGCCCGCGCTGGCCTGACCCACGTCGACGTCCGGGTCAGCGCCTCCGCCGCCCAGGACCCGGTCTTCGTCGCCGCCATGGACGCCCTCGCGGCCCACCTGCCGGCGGAGAAATCTCGACCTGCTGCTTGGCCCCCGGCCCCGTTCGCCGACGACGAAGCCATCACCGCGACCATGACGGCAGCCGGCTGCGCCGTCATTGCGGTCACCCGAGCACGAGGTCGAGAGTCGCTTCCGCGACGTCGACCACTGGATGACGTGAATGTGGTCGTACGGCGCACGTGCGTTGCGTTGCTGCCGCACATCCCGGCCGACCGTGTCCAGGCCGCGACTACCGATGCCGCCCGAGCGCTCGGGCCCGCCCGGGTAGCCGGTAACGGTCTGACCCTGACCACCGCGGTCCGGGTCACCGTCGCGGCGCTGAAACCCGGTGTCGCGCATCCGGAAGGATCGTCGTAGCGATGTCGCGCAATCACCCCATGGTGGATGATTGACGATCACCACCGGGCTGCTCAGCGCCCTTGCTGAGGAGTCCGGACGGACCAGGTGGTCCTGGTGACCCACAGCGTCCGACCAGCAGCGCCACGACGGGGCGGCGATGCCCGGTGGGCGTCAGACCCCCGGCGAGGGTGTTCGGCGCGGCCAGCCGGAGCGCCGAGCGTCCCCGCAGGGCCGCTGTCTCAGTGGGGATGTCAGCGCAGCGGCGCGACCGGGCGATGGCGAAAGCGACCCGCCGGCGCCGGCGCCGCCGGTCGACCGCGAGCCCAGTTGCCGAGGGCTGCCAGGTCGCGGTCGACCGTTAGGTACCACTCCCGGTCGTGCCGCTCGACGTCGACCAGTTGCGGCGCCGGTCGGTCCAGTCGACCAGCACCCCAGATGGTTACGTGTTCTGGGGTCCGCGGCGGGCGTACTTCTGGCGGAACTTCTCAACTCGGCCGGCGGTGTCGAGCAGGCGCTGCTTTCCGGTCCAGAAGGGGTGACTGGCGGAGGAGATCTGGACGTCGATGACGGGGTAGGTGTTGCCGTCGGTCCAATCGATGCTTTGGTCGCTGGTTGCGGTGGAGCGGGTGAGGAAGGCGAAGTCGGCGCTCTTGTCGCGGTAGACGACGGGTCGGTAGTCGGGGTGGATTCCGGGCTTCATTCGGGTTGCGCTCCTTCAGTGTCGATATCGGTGTCGGCCAGTTCCTCGGTGTGGAGGGGGAAGCAGCCGGCGAACGGGTCGTGATAGGTGCGCCAGGCTTCTTCGCCGTCGGCGAGTTCGGCGTCGGTGAGCAGGCAGCGGGCGAGGGTGCTGTGCAGCTCGACGGGGTCGACGTCGAGGCCGATGAAGACCAGATGCTGGTGGCGGTCGCCGTAGTAGGGGTCCCACTCCAGGGCGGCGGCGAGGCGGCGTTGGTCTTCGACGTGTTCCCAGCGGTCCTCGGGCAGGCTCACCAGCCAGTGTCCGAGCGAGCCCATGGCCAGGCCGCCGCCGGCGAATTCCCAGGCCACCACGGTGTCGGGTTGGCTTGCCAGCCAGAGGTGGCCTCGGGAGCGGATCATCTCGGCGTTGACGTCTTCCAGGACGTCGTGCAGGCGTTGCGGGTGGAACGGGCGGCGGGCGCGGAAGACGGCGGAGACCACGCCGCAGTCGGATGCCGGCTCGTGTGTGCCGAGCGTGTAGCCCTGCAGGCCGCGGGCGAGTAGCCCGGGGGTCTCCGGTCGGTGCCGGTGGGTGTGACGCAGTTGGCGGGTCAGCGTGCTGGCGTCGACGAGGTCACCGTCGACGCGGAGGTGCACCGCCCAGGGCGCCATGCGCTGCAGCAGGACCGACAGCCGGCTGGTGTCGAAGGCGCCTTCTCGGGACTGGCCCCAGAGCAGCAGGGTGTCGGCGTACTCGATCTGGCGGACCACGACGTCGGCGAGCGCGCGGTCGTCGTCGTCCGCGGCCTGGATGCCGAGTGCGGTGAGGTCGTCGGTGCTGGCGAGGCCGTCGAGCAGGTGTTCGGCGTCGAGGACGGTGACGTAGGAGTCGACGCGGATGAGCTCCGTGATTGGTGCGCCGTCGACGAGGCAGTGGGCGCAGGCGGCGGCGACCGCCTCTGGCTCCACCACTTCGGGCAGCATCAGCACCAGGTCTCGGCCGGGATGGTTGCGGGCGAGTCGGACGAGGGTGGGCAGCACGTCTTCGCGCAGGGTGCAGGAGATGCAGCCGTGCCTCAGGTTGACCTGCTCGTCCTCGATGATGCCTGAGCTGGAGCGCACCACCCGGCGCACGACGCCGTCGCGGATCCCGGTGAGGTCGTGCCGCACCAGCAGCAGCGACTCGTCGGCGGCTAGCAGCGCCCGGGCGACGGCGAAGGTTGCCGCTGGCCAGAACCCGGACAGCACCGTCAACGAGGGGCGGGTATCAGCGTCCGTTGTCACGACGTGGGTCGGGGCCTGCGGTGACGACGACATGGCACTCCTTCGGCAGTTACTGAAAACGATTGTCATTCTAGCCACACGAGGCTGGCGAGGTGAATGGCGGTCCCCAGGGGCGCGACAGGCTCCGGCTGAGGTTGTTGGCAACGACCCGGGGTGGGTCTGACCGAACGGGTGATGTAGAACTGAAAACCGTTGTCGTTATCTTTCAACCTGAGCAAGGGAGCGTTCACTGTGTCCCGACGTTGTGACGTCACCGGCGCGAAGCCGAGCTTCGGCAACGCCGTGTCCCACTCCCACCGGCGCACCCGCCGTCGGTGGAACCCGAACCTGCAGAACCACCGCTACTGGCTGCCGTCGCAACGGCGATGGGTCAGCCTCACCCTGACGACGAAGGCGCTGAAGACCGTGGACCGCAAGGGCATCGAGAAGGTCGTCGCCGAGCTGCGCGCCCGAGGGGTGAAGCTCTGATGGCCCGCCAGACCGATGTGCGACCGATCGTGCGGCTGCGCAGCACCGCCGGCACCGGCTACACGTACGTCACCCGCAAGAACCGCCGCAACGACCCGGACCGGTTGGTCCTGCGCAAGTACGACCCGGTCGTCCGCCGGCACGTCGAGTTCCGCGAGGCCCGCTGATGGCCAAGAAGAGCCTGGTCAATCGGCAGGCCCGCCGCGAGGAACTGGTAGCCCGGCACGCCGAGACGCGGGCGGAGCTGAAGCGGCTGGTCACCCATCCGGACAGCGACCCGGAGGTACGCGCCGAGGCGGTGCGCCGGTTGAGCCGGCTGCCCCGGGATTCCAGTGCGGTGCGGCTGCGCTCGCGCGACCAGATTGACGGCCGCCCGCGCGGGGTGCTGACCAGGTTCGGGTTGTCCCGGGTGCGGTTCCGCGAGCTGGCACTACGTGGCGAGCTGCCCGGAGTGCGCAAGGCGTCCTGGTGATGTCACCACATGTACCACCGCGCGCAGATCCGCGCGGTGCTGAAAGGGGAGGTATGAATGCGATTCTGAGGGCTCGCGGTTTCGCGGCCCTGGTTGCCGGGGCGGTGGTGGTCGCCGGCACGGTGCTGGCGCCGACCGCTGCGTCGGCGGCCGAGAAGGTGGTGTTGTCCAAGGGGCACACCGACGCGCTCGACGTGCACTACGAGGGTGGAGCGCTGTCGTTGAAGGTCAACGACGACACGGTCAGCCCTTCGGTGACGCGGGACCCGGCGGACGTGACGTTCCAGGTTCTGCCGGAGGCGGCGATGGTCGTACCGGACGATCCTCGGTTCGCCTTCCTCGGGCCGGCGGGGAGTCAGGTCTGGCTCCTGCCGTTGACCCAGGACCCGGATCTGCTCTGGCCGGGTTGGAACACCACGACCCTGAACACGGGGGTGTTCGAGGGGAACAAGGTGCGGCTGAGCCTGGTCGATGTGCAAGGGCCGGGTGCCGTCACGCTGTTCACGCAGGACTCGTTCGGCGGTCCGATCATGAAGTTCCGCTCCGACGACGGTCTGCCGGACGCGATCGACGTGCCGGTGCACACCCACGCGCACTCGAACTGGGCGTTCGGCGCGCTGGGCAGCTACACGCTGAAGTTCCAGGCCGACGCGACGTTGGCCAGCGGCACGACGGTCAGTACCGGGCCGGTCGACTACTCATTCGTCGTCGGCGAGCTGTCCGGCGGTGGGCCACAGGTCAGCCTGTCGATCAGCGGCATGGCCGATGAGTACCAGCCCAACGACACGGTGACGCTCAACGCGGTGCAGACACCGCAGACCGAGCTGGACCACTACCACTGGTTCAGCAGGTGCCCCGGCACGGACGACTGGGCCATCATCGCGGGTGAGGCGGGTGCGAGCTACTCGTTCACGGCCACCCGGGAGCTGAACGCCTGCGAGTACGTGGTCAAGCTGTACGGCGACGCCCACGAGGTGGTCGCGACCAGCGAACCGGTGGCCCTGTGGGTGGCGTTCCCGCCGCAGGATCCGGGCACCTCGCAGACGATCACCGCGTCGATCGACGAGACGCAGGGTTCTCTGGTGATCAGTGTCAACCCGGACGACCGTGCGGTGGTGCTGCCACCCGCGCAGCTCACCGCGGGTGGTGACCGGTGGGAGAGCACCGGTGAGCTCCGCCCGGTCACGGTCACGGACACCCGAGCCGGCCGACCGGGCTGGAGCGCTTCCGGACAGATCCCGGCGGACTTCGCCGGGCCGAGCGGTGTGACGTTCAGCTCCGGTTACCTCGGCTGGACCCCTCGGGTGATCGCCCAGGGCTCCGGGCAGGGCGTCGTCGCTGGTCCGCAGGTTGCCCCGTACGTCGTCGGAGCCGGCGGCGGACTGGGCAGCAGTGCGGTGCTGGGAGCGGCGCCGGGCGGTGCCGGGCGGGGCACCGCGCAATTGGGTGCGGGTCTGCGGCTGAGCCTGCCCACCGAGACGGCCGCGGGGACCTACTCCGCGACCCTCACCCTCACCGCGATCTGACCGCCCGAACCCGTCCGGTGGCCCGGCGCTGAACCGTGCCACCGGACGGCCGCGGGGTGGGCGGGCCGTTGCCGCGACCCGCCCACCCCGACTGACCCTCATAACCAGGAACGGAACCCATGCGCCTGTTCGCCGCCATCGCCACCGGCCTCGTCCTGCTCGGCGCGGCCCCGGCACCACCCACGCCTCCTGCGCCGTCGGTGACGTCTGCCGTGACGTGGGGAGTGGCGCCGTCGGGTGCGAAGGGCCCGAACGGCCGGCCAGCGTTCACCTACAAGCTCGACCCCGGTGCCACAGTGACCGACTACGTCGCAGTCACCAACCACTCGGCGCGCCCGCTGACCCTCAACCTGTACGCCAGCGACGCGTTCACCACCGCGCAGGGCGGGTTCGACCTGCTGGCCGGTGGTCAGCAGCCGACCGACGTCGGCGCCTGGGTCCGTTTCACCGGCGGCACCGTGACCATTCCGTCCACGTCCCGCCTGGACATCCCGTTCACGCTCACCGTGCCGAACAACGCCACGCCCGGGGATCACGCCGGCGGGATCGTCGCCTCGCTCGCAGCCACGACGGTGGACGCGCAGGCCAACCAGGTCGCCGTCGACCATCGTGTCGGCGCGCGGATCTACCTGCGGGTGACTGGCGAGCTGCAACCGGCGCTGACCGTTGAGGACCTTCGGGTACGGCACAGCGGCTCGCTCAACCCCCTCGCCGGTGGCACGCTCACCGCCACGTTCACCGTCCGCAACAGCGGCAATGTCCGGCTCACCGGGCAGCCCACGCTCGCCGCGGCCGGGCCGTTCGGCCTCGGTCGGCGCTCGACCGACGGGGCGGCCCTGCCGGAGATCCTGCCCGGCGGCGAACTGACCACGACGGTACGCATGACGGGCGTGCCGCCACTGTTCCGGCTGACCGTGAACGCCGTCGTCACGCCCGCCGCCGTGGGCGACCAGGTCCTCGACCCACAGCCGGTGGTCGGCACGGCGCGGGCCTCATTCTGGGCGGTGCCCTGGCCGCAGCTGGTCCTGCTGGTCCTGTTCGCCCTCGTTGGCTGGGCGCTGCTCGCCGCCCGCCGACGGCGGTCTCGACAGATCGCCCAGGCGGTAGCCGCCGCCAGGGAGGAGGGTCGTGCCGAGGCCAGCCGGGAGACCGAACGGACCTCGGATGGCCGAGAGGGCGCGGTCCCTGCCGCGATCGATGCGGGCCCCCGGGGCGATGGTGGCAGCGCTAGGTCGGGTCAACCGGTGCCGGACGCTGATCATCGTGAACCGGGCCACCACGACCGACAGCCGGACATCGATCACACGGTGCAGGGCGAGCGATGACACGGCTGTGCCGAACAGAGCGTGCCGTCCCGGCCCTCTCGATCGCGTCAGACGGCGTCAACGCCGCCAGTCATGTCGTCACGGCGCGACACGACGCCAATGAACTACTACGAAGCCGTCTGGGGAGCAGGCAATGAGGATGAGAACGATGCGCACCGGCGCCGCCGGTCTTGCGCTAGCCGTACTGGCGTTGGCCACTGGGGGAGTGCCGGCGGCCGCGGAACCGGCCGCGGTCAGCACGGCCGGCGCGGACCTGGTGTCCGTCGCGCTGAGCGGCGACTCGATGTCGCTGCGGCTGCGCGACGCCGCGCAGGTGTCCCGCGACGCGGCCGGACACGACCCGGCCGAGGTGGTGCTCGGCCCGGACGGCGGGCTGGCCGGTCGCGTGCCGGCAGGGAAGAGCTTCGCCTTCCTCGGTTCGCCGGGCCACGCCGTGTGGTCACTGTCCACCGGCGACAGTGGGTTCCCCGCGCTGGACACCACCGAGGTACGCCCCGGCGTCGTCACCGACGACACGGTGGCCCTCACCGTACGCTCGGTCGAGGGGCCGGGAACGTTCACCGCGTACACCCTGTCCGGTCTCGACACGGCGACCCCGCTCTTCGGCAGCGGCCCGGGCCTGAAGCGGACGGTGCAGCTGCCGGTGGCGACACGGACCGGCGGCGTGGTCTGGGCCTTCGACGCGGCCGGTGACTACCGGCTGACCTTGACCGGCTCGGCCACCCTGCGCTCCGGCGAGAAGGTCGGCGCCGAGGTGACGTACAAGGTGCGGGTCCCCACGATCAGCCCGGTCGAGCAGGCGCCGCTGCCGGCTCTGGCCAAGCCGGCGACTCGCCCCGACGGGCAGTCGGCAGCGCGCGCACTCGCCGCGCCCCCGGCTGCGCCGAAGCCCCTGGCTGCCCCGAAACCCGCGGCTGCGCCGAAACCCGCCGCAGCCCCACCGGCGGCGGCCGCGAAGGCGGCGGCCACCACCGCTACGGGTGCCCGCCAGGTGATTGCCGACGGGCACGTCGACATGGGCCCCCAACTGTCCGGAGACAAGTGGACGATCCGGATCAAGGACGACCGGACCAGCCCTCCGGTCTGGCGGGAGACCGCCGACGTGGTTCTGCAGGTCAAGGACAACGCGAAGATCACGGTGCCGGCCGGCGCCGACTTCCTCGGCAAGCAGGGCGACGCCGTGTGGCTGCTGCCGCAGTCCCAGCAGGCGGGCATCGTCTGGCCCGGCTGGAACACCCAGCACGAGTCCGTCGTGTCGGGGGTCAAGGGCAACGTCACCTGGACGCTGAAGGGCGTCAACGGGCCCGGCCGGTTCGCCCTGTTTCTGACCGGCTCGTTCGGCAAGGCCGACGTGCTGTTCGACTCGGCCAAGGCGTTCCCGCAGCAACTGAGCGTCCCGCTGAACACCCACGCGCACGGCAACTGGGCGTTCGGCAAGCCCGGCCTGTACCGCCTCGCCGTGCAGATGAACGGCACCACCAGTGCCGGCAGGGCGGTCACCGACACGAAGACGCTCACCATCGCCGTCGGCGACAGCACCGACCCGAACAGCGGTTTCGGCTCCGGCAGTGGCACCGGGAGCGGCGGGGACAACGACGGGGGAGACCAGGGCGGTGCTGGCCGTCTCCCGCGCACCGGCACCGGTTGGGTGTTGACGGCCGGCGCGGCCGGCGTGGTTCTCGTCGCCGTCGGGGCGCTGCTGGTGCTGTTGGCCCGTCGCCGCCGCGCCGGCCTCGCGACGGCAGACGCATGAGCCAGCTGGTCGCGTCACGGCTGCGGCAGGCGATCCTGCCGCTGCTGATCGTGGGGCTGATCGCCGGCTGCCGGTCGGAGGTGGCATTGACCGCCAACGACGACCGGGTCCAGGTCATCACGACCACCGGCATCCTGCGGGACCTGGTGAGCAACGTCGGCGGGCAGCGGGTAGCTGTCAGTTCCTTGGTGCCGGACGGTGCCGACCCGCACAGCTACGAGCCGTCGCTGCGGGACGTCCGGGATGTCGTCTACGCCGACGTCGCGTTCAGCAACTACCTGCTCCTGGAGGAGCAGGCCGTCATCAAGGCGCTGGACGCGAACCTGCGCGACGGCGTACCGAACATCTCGCTGGCCGAGGGCGCGGTGAAGTACGCCGCGGAGATCATCCCGCTGGTCGAGGACGTGTCACTGGACACCATCTGGTTGGGCATGCGGGTACGCGGCACCGGTGCGGCGCAGGGCGCGAACCGCGCCTCCGACGTGCTGCTCACCGCGACCGCCGCGGACGGGCCGGGCCGGATGCTCGGGTACCTGACCGAGTCGTTCGGCAACCCGTCGTTCTACGTCGACTCCGGCGACGGGTTCGACCCCGCCAATGGCTACCGGGACGACACCGCCACGCTGCCACCCGACGCCCACACCCACATGAGCTGGGCGTTCACCAAGCCGGGTGTCTACCGGCTGAGCATGCGGGCGCAGCTGGCGGTGACCCCCGAGACCGCGCCCATTCCCCTGGGGGAGCAGGTGTTCACCTTCGCCGTCGGGGTGGACCCGCACTCGGTGTCGGGCATGGCGGGCGCGGAGGTGCTGAACTCCGGCCACGCCGACGTCACCGTCGACCTCGACGAGCGGCGGCTCTACCTGTTCGCCGACCCGGAGGGCAGCGGTGAAGCCAACCAGCGGGTGTACGACCCGACCAGCACTGTGATCGAGGTGCCGAACAAAGCGCTGCTGGAGGTGCCCGGTGATCGCAGGTTCCGGTTCCTCGGCCGACCCGGCACCCAGGTCTATCAGCTTCCGCAGGCGGTGCTCGGCAAGCACGTGCACGGCGAGATCGACCCGCACCTGTGGCAGAACGTCCGCAATGCCATCTCCTATGTGGAGCTCATCCGAGACACCCTGATCGGCGTCGACCCGCAGGGCGCGACGGACTACCGCACGAACGCCTCGGCCTACATCCGGGAACTGGAGACGCTCGACACGCAGGTCCGGGACACCATCGCTTCCATCCCGCCGTCACGACGTCACCTGGTCAGCACCCACGACGCGTTCGGCTACCTGGGCCAGGCGTACGGGGTCCAGATCTCTGGCTTCGTCACCCCCAACCCCGCCACCGAGCCGAGCCTCGCCGATCGCCGCCGGCTCACCGAGACGGTCCGCAACCTGAAGATCCCCGCGGTCTTCCTGGAGCCCAACCTGGTGGCCCGATCCACCACCCTGACCGAGGTGGCCCGCGAAGAGGGGCTGCGGGTCTGCGCGATCTACGGCGACACCTTTGACCGGGACGTCACCACGTATGCGGACATGATGCGGTTCAACGCCGAATCGCTGCACGACTGCCTGACGGACAAGTGATGGAGGAGCCAGTGACGGCAGGACGGGCGCGACGCCGCCCCCGTACGATCAGCGCGATCCTGCGATGCGCGGTGGCCACGGTCATCGTGCTGGCCACGACGCAGACCCCGGCCCGCGCCGAGGAGCCGACACCGGGCCTCGGTCAGTCGATCGCCGCCGATCAGCCCCTGGCCACCGGCCGGGCGGAACTCGCCACCGGGCACGTCGACATCGGCCCCCGCTACGTCGACAACCAGTGGACAGTGCTGATCCACGACGGCACGCAGGCACGACCGGTGTGGCGCGACCCCGACGAGGCCTTGATTCGGGTCTCCGATGCCGCGCTGCAGACCGTTCCCGACGACCCGGCGTACGCCTTCCTCGGGGTCGACGCCGGCAAGCGGGTGTACGTGGTGCCGCAGGTCCAGAACCAGAACGTCATCTGGCTCGGCTGGAATACCCAGGACCCCCGGGTGATGCAGACCATCGACCGTGGCGTCACCCTGACCCTACTCGGCGTACGGGGACCGGGAAACCTCACCACCTACCTGCAGTCGGGCAACTTCGCCGCACCTCAGCCGCTCTGGCGCTCCGCCGAACCCACCGCTCAGCCCTTCTGGGCCGAGGTCAACACCCACACCCACGCCAACTGGGTGTTCACCGCACCCGGCGTCTACCTGGTCGCGGTCCGGGCGTCGGCCGACCTGATCAACGGGGAGGCGGTTTCGGCGACCCGCACGCTGCGCTTCGCCGTGGGCGACACCACGAGCGCCGAGGCGGCGTTCGCCGCCACCGCGGACATCCCCGCAGCAGCAGGGCAGACAGCAACCGACGAGGATCGGGCCGCAGCCGACGAGCCTGCCGGCACGTCCACGTCACTGCTGCTCATCGCGCTGGCAGGCGCGGCCGCCCTGCTCGCCGTCGGGCTGGTCCTCCTGCTGCTCCGCGGACGCGGCGCGAAGCGCCGGGCCGAACAGGAACGCACGTCCGCACTGTCGGAGGGCCAGCGGTGAGAGCACTCGACATCGAAGGGTTGGACGTGGACCTCGGCGGCCGGCCAGTCCTGCGGGACATCCGGCTGCACCTGGACCGAGGCGAGTTGGTCGGGCTGCTCGGGCCCAACGGCGCCGGGAAGACCACCCTGCTCCGCGCCATCCTGGCACTGACTCGCAGCCGCGGCGGCACCGTGACGGTGGAGGGCAAGCCGTCGCGTCCCGGCCGGTCCGAAATCGGTTACGTCCCCCAGCGCCACGAGTTCACCTGGGACTTTCCCATCTCGGTCGAACAGGCCGTGATGAGCGGCCGGACCGGCCGCATCGGCTTGCTGCGCCGCCCTGGCGTCGCCGACTGGCGGGCAGTCGGCGACGCGCTGGACCGCGTACAGCTGACCGGTTTGCGTCGCCGGCCGGTCGGTGAGCTGTCCGGCGGGCAACGCCAACGCGTCCTGGTCGCCCGAGCTCTCGCGCTCGCGCCGCGCATCCTGCTGCTGGACGAGCCGTTCACCGGACTCGACATGCCCACGCAGGAACTGCTTGGTGACCTGTTCATCAGCCTGGCGGCAGAGGACCGGGCGGTGCTGATGACCACTCACGATCTCGTCGCGGCGGTCGACTCCTGCACCCGTCTGGTCCTGCTCAACGGCCGGATCATCGCCGATGGGCAGCCGGCGGACCTGCAGGACGCCGAGCTGTGGACGAAGACCTTCGGGGTGAGTGAAACCTCCCCGCTGCTGAAGCTCGTGAGGGCAACCTGATGTCGATCACCGATTTCCTCGCCGACCTGCTCAACCCCGACCTCGCGTTCCTGCCCAAGGCGCTGGCGATCGCGGTCATGTCCAGCATCGTCTGCGGCGTCGTCGGCTGCTACGTCGTTTTGCGGGGCATGGCGTTCATCGGCGACGCCGTGGCGCACGCGGTCTTCCCGGGCATCGCGGTCGCCTTCGTCCTGCAGGGCAGCCTGGTGCTCGGTGGCGCTGTCGCCGGTGTCGCCACCGCTCTGCTGATCGCGATCTTCTCGCAGAACCGGCGGGTCAAGGAGGATTCGATCATCGGTGTCTTCCTGGTCGGCGCGTTCGCCCTCGGCATCGTGATCATCTCGCAGGCCCCCGGGTACGCCGGGTCGTTGCAGCAGTTCCTCTTCGGCTCGATCACCGGTATCCCGGACCGCGACCTCTACGTCGTCGGTGGCACCGGCCTGGTCATCCTGGGCCTGGTGCTCGCGCTGCACAAGGAATTCGTCGCGGTCTGCCTGGACCGGGAGATGTCCCGCTCCATGGGCCTGTCGGTCTTCTGGCTCGACATCGTGCTCTACGTCCTGGTCACCCTGGCCGTGGTGATCTCCCTGCAGACCATCGGCAACATCCTCGTCTTGGCCCTGCTGATCACCCCCGCGGCGGCGGCCCGTCTGCTCACCGACCGGCTCGGCGTGATGATGCTGCTCGCCCCGCTGGTCGGCGGCGTCTCGGCGATTGTCGGGCTGTACCTGTCCTGGAGCTACGACACGCCGGTCGGCGGCACCATCGTCCTGGTCGCCACCGCTGTCTTCCTGGCCGCCTGGCTGTTCGCCCCGCGGCACGGCCTCCTGACCCGGCGGTGGCGACGCCCCGGCGGGCAGGAACTCGGCGATGACGCGCATCCGAACCCTCGTCCAGCCCTATCGCAAGTAAAGTAAAACGACTATCGTTTCCATTAAGCGTTGGTCCACTCGGGACCTTCGCGGGGAGAGGAGTCTCTTCGTGCGTAGCACCATCCGTCATTTGCTGGCGTCGGGTGTCCTGGGCGTGGCATTGGTCGCCACGGCCCTGCCCGCCCAGGCCGCCACCACGTCTGCCGTGGTGTTCGACACCGGCCACCTCGACCTCGTCGACGTGGCCTACGAGGCCGGCACGCTGGAGGTCGGCGTCCACGACGAGGACAACGACATCGAGTACGGCGCCGACGAGGTCAAGCTGATCGTCAAGCGCCAAGCCAAGGTCACCGTCCCCGCCGACCCCGCCTTCGCCTTCCTGGGCACCCCGGGCGTGTCAAAGGTGTGGGTCCTGCCGCAGATCCAGAACACCAACCTGATCTGGCCGGGCATCGCCGCCGAGGAGATCGAAGCCGGAGTCTTCGCCGGCGACGCGCTGACGTTGTCCGTGCAGTCGGTTACCGGTCCCGGCCAGCTCGCGATCTACACCGAGAACGCTGTCGGCCAGCCAACCATCCTGGCTGACAGCGGCGATGGGCTTCCGGATGCCGTCACGGTGACCGCCGGTGACCACACCCACGCCAACTGGGCGTTCGACAAGGCCGGCACCTACTGCGTGACCGTGCGCGCCACCGGCACCCTGGCCGCCACCGGCCAGCAGGTGACCTCCGCCCCCGCCACGCTGCGCTTCACGGTCAAGGCGTGAACGCCATGCGTACCCGCAGCCGGTTCTTCGCCGGTCTCCTGCTGACCGGCGCACTGCTCGTCGGCACCGCTTCGCCCGTCGCCGCGGCACCGGTGGTGCTCTCCAGCGGTCATGTCGACGTGATCGACGTCGACTACGCTGCCGGTGCGCTCACCGTCAACGTCCTGGACGGAACCGGCACCACCAGCGTCGAACGCAACCCCGCCGACGTGCTCTTCCGGGTGCCGAACTCCGGCAAAATCACCGTGCCCGGTGGCTCGGCCTGGTCCTTCCTCGGCACCGGTGGTCAGGCGTGGGTCCTGCCGCAGTCCAGCACCGCCGGGCTGCTCTGGGCCGGGTGGAACACCACCGAGGTGCCCAGCGGCATCTTCCAGAACAACCGGGTCACCTTCAAGCTCACCAGCGTCTCCGGCCCCGCGGGCTTCAGTATCTACACCGTCTCTGGTGGCACCCCCACCGTGCTGTTCGACAGCGGGAACGGCCTGCCGGACAGCCTCAACGTCAACTACAACACCCACGCCCACGCCAACTGGGGCTTCGACGCCGCCGGCACCTACGCCGTCACCTTCGAAGTCACCGGCCAACTCGCGTCCAGCGGCGCCACCGTCAGTTCAGGCGCCAAGACCTTCACCTTCGAAGTCCTTCCCTGACCCGTCCCGCCTCAGTTGATCTGCCGACCTACTGTCACCATCCGCCCCGGTAGAACGCGTGTGCCGTAGTGGATCCGATCGGCGCGGCGCCTACTCCTCGTAGGCGCCGCGCTTCGACCGGCACCAGCATCTCCGGCCTCTGCCCCCGGGGCAGGGCGGATCGCATCGCCAGCGACAAGGCGGCGAGACGTGCGTGGCCGGCGGGGGCGGAAAGTCCTGCATCAAACTGAACTGGTTATCATTTCGTCGGTCCGTCGAGGAGCGTGGTACCTCCGGTGGGCGGATCAGGGGGAGGCGTGGCGGCCTCGGTGACGAGGCTGCCACGCCGCTACAGGAAGCGACGCGGACCCGAGGAACGTGGCCATGAGTGGCATACCGCCCGGCGCCAGCCGCAACACCCGACAGCGAGCCGAGGTGAGGGCGCTACTGGAGGAGTCCGACCAGTTCCGCAGCGCGCAGCGGCTGTATGCGGACCTGCGTGCCCGCGAGGTGCCGGTCGGCCTGACCACCGTCTACCGCACCCTGCAGGCGTTGGTCGACAGCGGCGAGATCGACAGTATGCGGCTGCCCAACGGTGAGCAGTTGTTCCGCCGGTGCAGCACCCATACCCAACATCACCACCTGGTGTGTCGCCTCTGCGCCCGAACTGTCGAGGTCACCGGCCCAAGCGTCGACGAATGGGCTCACCGGATGGCCGCCCGCCACGGCTTCACCGACGTCAACCACACTATGGAGATCTTCGGTATCTGCGCTGCCTGCGCCGAAGGCTGAACTGCGGACTCGGGTCTCGTCCGCACCGGGTATCAAGCGTGCTCCGGGCCGGCAGAAGAAGACAATGATTCTACGTCGTGGTCTTCGGGCTTGCTGGGTGGTCGACTCGTGCATTGACGGCCGCTGCCATATATGCGCACTCGTATATATGGCGGTGCGGCGTCCAGTCGCTCGGCTGCCACCCCTTGGCGGGCGTCGGAACATCGGTTACGTTGAAGCAGGCCGTCGTCACGAAGGGTTTTCGGCGAGAGGGGTGGCGGCGTCCGTGGCGCCACGACTCACCTGAGGAGTCGCATTGCCCCTTTACCTGTCTCCGCGAATCGATCCGACGCTGCGGTCGGCGCTCGACGAAACCGTGTTAATGGCACAATTAACCGACGCGTTGGGATCTCCACTCGGCGTGATTTTGCCACAGCAGTTGGCGCACAACGTCGCCGCATTCCGTTCGGTCTTTTCCGACCATCGCCTCTCCGGTCAGATCTATTACGCGCACAAGGCCAATCGATCCAGCGCCTTGGTGCGCGAACTAGCCGCCACCGACGCGGGTATCGACGTGGCGTCGCTCGCCGAGCTGCAGCACGCGCTCGGTGCTGGCTTCGTGCCGCAACGGATCATGGCGACCGGGCCGAAGAACGAGGAGTTCCTCTGGCTGTGCGCCCGCACCGGAGTCACCGTCAGCGCTGATTCGGTCGGCGAGTTGGCGGCGCTCGCCACGGTGGTCACGGATTGGTCGTTGCCGCGCGTACGGGTGATGGCGCGCCTGTCGGGCTTCACCTCAACAGGCCTGCAGCTCGGCAGTCGTCGCAGCCGCTTCGGGGTGCCGGCCGCCGCGGCGAGCGAGGTTCTCGACGTGATCGAGAAACACGCCGATGCCCTGGATCTGGTCGGAGTGGCATTTCACCTCGACACGATCGGGCTGCCGGAAAAGGCTGTCGCGTTGGAGGGCTGCCTCGGCGTGCTCGATGAGTGCCGCCGCCGCGGTCTGCGGCCATGGTCAGTGGACATCGGCGGTGGGTTCGGCGTTAACTACCTCGCTGACGGCGCTCAGTGGGAGCAGTACACCTCCGCGTTGACCGAGGCGGTGCTCGGCAGTCGGGCGCCATTGACCTGGAACGGGCACGGTTACGGGCTGCGCGCCGAGGGTGGCCACGTGCGGGGCTCGCTGAACCTGTACCCCGCTTACCGGCCCGTTTCCGGGCCCGCGTATCTCGATCGGCTGCTGCGAACAACCGCGCCCGAGCAGCGCCGTCCACTCGGCACATTGTTGTTGGACAACATGTACGACCTGCACGTCGAGCCGGGTCGGGCCCTGCTCGACCAGTGCGGCCTGGTCCTGGCGAGCGTTCTGGAGGTACGTGACGAGGCCAACGGCGACACGATCGTGCGCCTGGATTGCAACGCACGCGATGTCAGCCTTGAGGAACACGGCGTCCTGATGGACCCGGTCGTCGTGCACCGCACGACCCCGGCCGCTCCGGGACCGGTGGGGGTCTACCTGTTCGGCAACCTCTGTCTCGAAGCGGATCTCATCACCCGACGCAAGGTCTTCCTGCCGTCCCGGCCCCGCCCCGGCGACCTGCTGGCCTTCGTCAACACTGCCGGCTACCTCATGGACTTCAGCGCCACGCACGCGCTGCGCCAACCGATCGGCCGCAAGGTCGCGCTGTACCGCGACGACGGAGCGTGGCGATGGTGCCTCGACGAGCAGTACTGGCCCGTTCACCATCGTGCGGAGGCACCATGAGGTTCGAGAACATGACCGAGGCCATCGGCAACACTCCGCTGGTGCGCATCGACCCCGCCGTGCACGGTCTGCGCAACATCGACCTGTACGCCAAGATGGAGCTGCTCAACCCGTTCGGCTCGCTGAAGGACCGCGCCGCGTGGAACATGGCCCGCCCCCTGCTCACCCAGGCCGTTGAGCGCGGCGACACCGTCGTCGAGTTGTCGAGCGGCAACACGGCCAAGGCTCTCGCCGTCATCGCCGGGATGCACGGGCTCACCTTCAAGAGCGTCACCAACCGCATGAAGGTCGCCGAGATCAAGGACCTGCTGCTGTTGCTGGGCGCGGAGATCGACGAGCTGCCCGGGCAGGCCGAATGCCTCGACCCCACCGACACCGACGACCCGCTGACCCAGATGTACCACCGGCTCGCCGGGTCGGGCGGCGGCTACCTGCACACCGACCAGTACTTCAACGAGCTCAACGTCGACGCGCACCTGAACGGTACCGGCCCGGAGATCGTGAAGGACCTCGACGGCCGAGCCCCGGACTACTTCATCGCCTGCGTCGGAACGGCCGGCTCCTCCACCGGGGTGGCGGCCGCGCTGCGCCAGCACAATCCTGACGTGCGCGTCATCGGCCTGGTGGCGCACAAGTCCGACTTCATCCCGGGAATCCGCACCATCGACGAGGTGCAGGAGGTTGGTCTCTTCGACCCCGGCGTCTACGACACGGTGGAGACGATCACCGCTGACGACGCCATCGATGGTTTGCTGACTCTCGTCCGCCGATGCGGCACGCTCGCCGGGCCGACCGGTGGTGGCGCCTACCAGGGTGCCGTACGACATCTGCGCGGCATCGACGGGCAGCTCACCGAACGCCGCACGGCGGTCTTCATCGTCTGTGACCGCGTCGAGAGCTACATGAGCTATCTGCGGGATCGCCGCCCCGAGCTGTTCGGTCGGCCACCGCGGCGTAACTCCCTCCGCACGGTGACCGACGCGGACGTGCGGCAGGCGGTCACCGTGGATGTCGCGGAAGCCGAGCGGTGGATCGCCGAGCGCCGCGGCGTGGTGATCGACCTGCGCAGCCCGTTCGCGTACCAGGCCCTGCATATCGACGGCTCGATCAACATCGTCGACGAACTCTTCGCCGAGTTGCTGCATGGCGGGCTGCCCTTCGGACGCCGCCAGCCGGTGCTGCTGGTCTGCCCGGTGGGGGAGAAGTCCGCCCGCTACGCCGCTCTGCTGACCCGGATGGGTCATCCAGACGTGCGCTCGCTCGACGGCGGGATCATCGCCTGGCGCGACGCCGGGGCCGAGCTCGTGCGCGACTGACATGGATGCTCTCGATGAGCTACGCCCCTGGCAGGAGGCGTTGCGCGCTCAGTTCCCGCTCATCACCGCCAACCCCGACGTGGCGTATCTGGACAGCGCGGCCACCTCGCAAAAGCCGCAGGCGGTCCTCGACGCCGTCCTGACCTATCTGACGACGGGCAACGCCAACGCCGCCCGGGGTACGTACCCGTGGGCGAACCGGACCACCACCCGCATCGAACAGGCCCGCGACCGGCTGCGCCGCTTCCTCGACGACCCGGCGCCGCAGCGTTCGGGTGTGCACTTCGTCAGCGGCACCACCGAGGGACTGCGCTCCATCGCCCGCGACTGGCTCGCCCCGCAGCTGCGCGACGGGGACGAGATCATCGTGCCGTTCGCCGATCACGCCGCCAACAACGCACCCTGGCTGGAAACCGCGGAGCTGCTGCGTCGCCAGGGCAATTCGATCGGCGTACGGGCGATGCCCTATGACGCCGCCCACGACTACGACACCGGCCGGCTCGCGGCGATGATCAACGATCGGACGCGCCTGATCGCCGCGACCCACGTGCACCACGTCTACGGCAACGACATGAACGTGCACCGGCTGCGGGCGGCAGCCGGATCGACCGTCCCGATCTGCCTCGACGCTGCGCAGGGCGTGGGGCACCTGCCGCTCTCCACCACGGCGACCGACGTCGACTTCGTGGTGTTCTCCGGACACAAGGCGATGGCGCTGCCCGGCACCGGCGCGATCTGGGCGCGCAATCAGCGCGGTCCGGCCTACGCGCCGGCCGGCTGGAAGGGCTCCCCCAACACCAGTGGCATCATCAGCCTGGTCGCCGCGCTGGACTGGCTCGACGCCGCCGGCCTGGATCGCGTCGCCCGGTGGAACACCGCGCTCGGCGCGCGGCTCACCGACGGGTTGCGCACGCTGTCCAACTTTGAGGTGCTGGGCTGTCAGAGCAGCCTGGCCGCCGACGCCCCGGTGCAGCAGCGCCAAGGCATCGTGGCCTTTCGCCACCGTCTGATCGGCTCGAACGACCTCGGGTTCATCCTGGCCGCGCACGGGCTTCTGGTTCGCGCGGACGGTCACTGTCAGGGCGACCAGGGCGAGAAGACGGCATCCGTACGGGTGAGCCTGCACGTCTACAACACCGCCGAGGAGGTGGACCGGCTCCTGTCGGTCCTGGTCGAGCTCGACCACGATTGACCGACACGCACCGCGATACGCCGGTTCTGCCGTCTCGGATCGCCTATCCTGTCGGAAATGGCTTCCGTTATCGTATGGCCTTCCCGTTCGCGCGCCGTCCCCGGAGTGCACCCATGGCAACGATCACTGGCGCGCCCGGCGCGGTGCTCGACCCTACCCAGATCGTCCGGTGGCGCGAGACATGGTCCCGGGTCATGGGGGGATTCGTGCCGCACCTCGCCAGCCTCGAGGAGACGCTGTGCTCTGTCGCCGAGGCTGTTCGCGGCCGGACGCCCGGCCGGGTGCTCGATCTGGGTGGCGGACCGGGGCTGCTCGCCGAGCGGATGACTCGGCGGTGGACCGATGCCGCGATCACCCTCATGGACATCGATCCCGTGCTGCTCGCGCTGGCGCGCAGTGCCTTGGCGGGCAAGGCGCGGGCGCTGGAGGGAGACCTGTCGACGCCGCGCTGGGTGGACCGCGCGGGTTGCGGCTATGACCTGGTCACGGTGGTCATGACCCTGCACTACCTGACACCAGCCCAGGTGCGTGCGTTCTACGACGACGCTCGACGCTGCCTGGCGCCCGGTGGGCTGCTCATCGTCGCGGACCTCATGCCCGACGAGGGACTCCCGTCCCTGATGAGCGCGTTGAACCCCGCCCCGAACGAAGCCGCTGCGGAGCTGGCCTGGGCGCAGTGGTGGAGCGACATCGGGGAGGTGGAGGTGCTGCGCCCGCTGCTCGCGCAGCGGGCGGCGATCTTCGGCGAACGCCTGCCGGCCGAGTTCACCGCTCCGGCGTCATGGCATGCCACCGCCGCTCGTGAGGCCGGATTCGGCGAGGTCGGGATCCTCTGGCGATGTGGCAGGCACGCGGCCCTGGCGGCCATGGTCTGAGGGCCGACGCCCGATCCCCGAGCGCTGCGGGGACGACATATGCATGTGTGGTCATCTCACTATTAGACGATACTTAGCGAAAACGATTACCGTTCCGCTTCTCAGGAATGGAGTGTTTTCGTGAAGCATGGACAACGTACGATCATCGCCGCGGCCGCAGCCGCCGCGCTCGTTCTCCTTGGCGGCTGTGGCTCGGGTGACGACGCCGCCGGTGGCGGTAGCAAGGCCTCGTCCGGCGCCGGCCTCGCCGTGGTCGCCACCACCCCCGAGGTGGCCGACTTCGTCCGGGCCATCGGCGGCAGCGACGTCACCGTCACGCAGATCATCAAGCCGAACGTGGACCCGCACGACTACGAGCCCACTCCCGCCGACATCCAGGCGATCGGTAAGGCCGCCATCGTGGTCAAGAACGGTGTCGGCCTCGAGGAGTGGCTCGATCAGACCATCGAGTCGGCCGGCTTCAAGGGCACCGTCGTCGACTCCAGCCAAGGAGTCACCCTGCGCGAGGGCGGCCACGAGGAGGGCGAGGAGGGCCACCAGGAGGGCGAGGGCGGGCACGAGGCCGAGGAGCACGACCCGCACATCTGGCACAACCCGCTGAACGCCAAGATCATGGTCGCCAACATCGAGAAGGGCCTCGCCGCGGCCGACCCCGCACACGTCGCCGCCTACGCCGACAACCTGAAAAGCTACTCGGCCGAACTCGACAAGCTCGACGCCGACAACGAGGCAGCCTTCGCCCGGATCCCTGCCGATCAGCGCAAGCTCGTGACCAACCACGACGCGTTCGGCTACTACGTCGACCGGTACAAGCTGCAGTTCGTCGGCTCGGTCATCCCCAGCCTCGACACCTCCGCCGAGCTGAGCGCGAAGCAGCTCAACGAGCTTGTCGCGAAGATCAAGGCGACGGGTACGAAGGCCATCTTCGCGGAGACGTCGCTGCCGCCCAAGAGCGCCGAGGCGATCGCGAACCAGGCCGGCGTCAAGGTCATCGGCGGTGAGGACGCCCTCTACGGCGACAGCATCGGCGCCGAAGGCACCCCCCAGGGCACCTACCTCGGCGCGGAGCGGCACAACACCCAGGTCATCGTCACGGCTCTGGGCGGCTGACATGGACGATGTCGCGGTGGCCGACGCCGCCCTTCGCTACACCGAGGTGAGCGTCGGCTACCACGGCACGCCCGTGCTCACCGACGTCAACCTCGACCTGACCGCCGGGCAGCGCCTGGCCCTGATCGGGCCGAACGGCGCCGGCAAGTCCACGCTGATCAAGTCGATCCTCGGCCTGGTGCCGATCCTCGCCGGTACGTCCACCGTGCTCGGGCGCACACCGGCCCAGGCCCGGACCCTCACCGGATACGTTCCCCAGACCGACTCGCTCGACGCCGATTTCCCCGTTACCGCGGCCCAGGTCGTCATGATGGGGCGCTACCGACGCATCGGCTGGTGGCGTCCCACCCGCAGCGCCGACCGTCGAGCGGTCCACGAGGCGCTCGACCGCCTCGGCCTCGCCGATCACGCGAGGACACCCTTCGGCGTGCTCTCCGGTGGCCAACGCCAGCGGGTACTGCTCGCCCGCGCCGTCGCCGCCGAGCCACGGCTGCTGCTCCTCGACGAGCCGTTCAACGGCGTCGACGCGGTGAGCCAGGAAGCCATCCTGTCCGTCCTGCGCGAACTCAGCACGGTCGGAACCACCCTGGTGCTGAGCACCCACGACCTGACGGTCGCGCATGAGCTCGCCGACACGGCCTGCGTGCTCAACGGCCGGCAGTGGGCGGTCGGCCCGCCCGAGGAGACGTTGACCGCCGACACGCTGCGCCGCGCGTACGGCGGACACGCCATCGAGTTGAGAGACGGCCGGACAGTGCTGGTGGAGCCGTGATCGAGCCGTTCACCGTACCGTTCATGGGGCGCGCTCTGGCCGAGCTCGCGCTGCTCGCCCTCATCTGCGGACCGGTCAGTGTCTTCGTCTTCGCCCGCCGCCTGTCGTTCGTCTCCGACGCGCTGACGCACACCGTGTTTCCCGGCGTCGTCATCGGGTTCCTGGCCGGTGGCATCGAGGGCATCGTCGTCGGGGCGCTGATCGCCGGCGTGGTGACCGCGGTGGTGCTGACCCTGCTGACCCGAGGCGGGGCGCTCTCCGACGATGCCTCCACCGCCGTGGTGCTCACCGCCATGTTCTCGATCGGCGTCGTGCTCGTGTCCAGGCGCTCCTCGTACACCTCGGATCTGACGTCGTTTCTCTTCGGACGCGTCCTGACGGTGACACCGCGCCAGATCGCGGAGACCGCCGTGCTGGCGGTCGTCATCCTCGGGCTGCTGCTGATCAGCGCCCGCGCCCTGATCTTCCGAACCTTCGACCCGGCCGGAGCGGCCGCCGCCGGCTTCCGGATCGCCTGGCTCGATCTGCTGCTCAACATCATCGTCGCGCTCGTCGTCGTCGCTGCGGTACGCGCCGTCGGCACCATCCTCGTGGTGGCGCTGCTCATCGTGCCGGCCGCGACCGCCCGCATGCTCACCACACGCCTGTCCCTGATGGCGGTGATCGGCACCAGCCTCATCCTCGTCGCCGCCTACGGCGGCCTGCTGGCCAGCTGGACCGCGTCGATCGACTACGGCATCTCCCTGACCTCGGCCTCCGCCGTCGTCCTGCTGCTCGTGCTCGCCTACCTGCTGTCGCTCCCGCTGGGCGCGCTGCGGTCGAGGCGCAACCACCGGCGGATCGTTTCCGAGGGAAGGAGGTCCCCCCATGAACTGGTGGGATGACGCGCTGCACCGGGCCACCGCCGAGGTGCTGCTGGCCGGCGCACTCGCCGGGCTCGTCGGCGTTCACGTCGTGCTCCGCCGACTGTCCTTCTTCACCATGGCACTGACCCACGCCACGTTCCCCGGGGTGGTGGCCGCCTCCATCATCGGCGTCAACATCATCGTCGGCGGCGTGGTCGCGGGTGCGGTCGTCGCGCTGGGCGTCGCCGCGCTCAGCCGCCGACGAAGCCAGAACACGGCCGCGGCGACCGGAGTCGTGCTCTCCGGTGGCTTCGCGCTTGGTGCCGGGCTCGTCGCCACCCAGAACGGCTTCAGTCGAGACCTGACCTCGTTCCTCGTCGGATCGATCCTCACCGTCAGCCCGCCGGACCTCCTGACCACCGCGGTGGCGCTCGTCGTCGTCGCGACCGTCCTGCTGGCCTGCGCCCGGCCACTGCGCTACACCGGCTTCGACCGGGCCGGTGCGCAGGCGGCCGGCTTCGCCACCGGTGTCTGGGACGTCGTGCTGCTGCTCGCCATCCAGGTGGCGGTCGTGACGATCGTCCCAGCCATCGGCACGATCCTCGCCCTCGCACTCATCGTCGCGCCGGCAGCGGCGGCACGCCAGTGGTCGCACCGGCTGAGCATCATCACCGCCCTGGCCGTCACGCTCGGCGCACTCAGCGGGCTCGGCGGCCTGTACGCGTCGAGCCGCTGGGACGTCGCCGCCGGCGCGAGCATCACCTTGACCGCCACCGCGATCCTGGCGCTGTCGACCGTGCTGTCCCGGCTGGTCACATCCAGGCCCACGGCTACCAGCCGCCTGCGGGCGGCCCCGGCATGAGCACCCCACACCTCGACGAGACGAGGCGCACACTGGACCGGGCGGTGGTCGTGCTGCGCGCCATGGCGTACGAGCATCGGATACGCATCCTCGTGCTGCTGCAGGACGGCGACCAGACGCCGGCCTCGCTGGCGGAGGCGATGTCAGCGGATTCGACGATCATCGCCCGTCACCTGAGGTATCTCAAGGAGGCCCGGTTGATCCGGCGCAAGCGTCGCGGGCGAGAGGTCACCTACACGCTGCAGGGGGAGGCCACGAGGCGACTTATCGCGGAAGTGCTGCACCACGCCCGGCATTCGACCTGAACAGGACACGGAATTCTTGGTCCAGCCTTGGCCGCCGCGCGCTGTTCAGGGCCGCAGGCAATCAACCGGTCGGGGTCGATCCGGTCCTCGGCATCAGTCGTCGCTCGATCGCCGGGATCAACTCGTGGTCAGGGTGAGGTCGTCGATCAGCGCTCGCACGCGGGCGTCGATGTCGTCGCGGAGGGTTCGGACGAACGGCAGGTCCCGGCCGGCGGGGTCGGGGATGTCCCAGTCGAGGTACCGCTTGCCGGCGAGGACTGGGCAGGCGTCTCCGCAGCCCATGGTCACGATCACGTCGCTCGCGCCGAGAACGTCCGACGTCAAGGGCTTGGGGTACGCCCGGCTGATGTCGACGCCCCATTCGCCGAGCGCCTCGACGACGTTGCGGTCCAGCCAGTCCGTCGGGTGCGACCCCGCGCACCGCACGTGCACCCTGCCCTGTGCGTACCGATCGGCGAGCGCGGCGGCGAGTTGAGAACGGCCGGCGTTGTAGGCGCAGAGAAACAGTACCTCGGGTACCGGCTTGTCGATGCTGCCTTCGACCTGCGCCAGGGCGGTGAGTCGTTCGGTGGCGAAGTTCTCCGTCAGTGCTGGCAGGTGGGTCTGGAGACGGACGGTGCGGTGTAGGTACATGTAGGACTCGAAGACGTACCGTTCGACGGTCTCGGGGCCGAATACGCCGGTGAACCTGCTGGAGAGCCGTTTGGCGATCTGCCCCAGCACGTAGTCGACATCCCGGGTGTCCATTGCGTCGAACGGTCCGTCCATCACGTCGTCCCTGCCGTGCCAACCGCTGGTCGGCCAGCTGAGGTGATCCGGCCGGCCGCCACTGCCTGCGCACCGTTAGGCATTGGTCACCTGGGCGGGAAAGAACCGGCGACGGGCGGCGAGGCTGACGTAGACGAGGGCGACCAGGACCGGTACCTCGATCAGTGGTCCGACGACTCCGGCGAGGGCCTGGCCGCTGGTCACACCGAACACGCCGATCGCTACGGCGATGGCGAGTTCGAAGTTGTTGCCGGCAGCGGTGAAGGCGAGCGTGGTGGTGCGTTCGTAGTTCAGGCCGATCGCCCGACCGATGGCGAACGAGCCGAACCACATGATCGCGAAGTACGCGAGCAGGGGAAGCGCGATGCGGGCGACATCCCAGGGCTGGGCGGTGATCGCGTCGCCCTGCAGAGCGAAGAGCAGCACGATGGTGAACAGCAGTCCGTACAGGGCGACCGGCCCAATCCGTGGCAGGAACGTCGCCTCGTACCAGTCGCGGCCCTTGGCGCGTTCGCCGAATCTGCGGGTGAGGTAGCCGGCGGCGAGGGGGATGCCGAGGAAAACCAGGACGCTGCCGGCGATGTCCCAGCCGGAGACGGCCAGTCCGGCCTGCTCCAGGCCGAGCCAGCCGGGCAGGACGGTGAGGTAGAACCAGCCGAGCAGGCCGAAGGCGAGGACCTGGAAGACGGAGTTGAGGGCGACCAGGACGGCGGCGGCTTCGCGGTCGCCGCAGGCGAGGTCGTTCCAGATGATGACCATGGCGATGCAGCGGGCGAGGCCGACGATGATCAGGCCGGTGCGGTACGCGGGCTGGTCGGGTAGGAGCAGCCAGGCCAGGGCGAACATGACGGCAGGGCCGATGAGCCAGTTGATCACCAGGGAGGAGATCAGCAGGCGCCGGTCGGAGGTGACGGTGTCGAGGCGGTCGTAGCGGACCTTCGCCAGGACCGGGTACATCATGATCAGCAGACCCAGGGCGATGGGTACGGAGATCCCGCCGACCTTGACGTGGTCCAGGGCGTCATCGAGCCCGGGGATCAGCCGGCCCAGGAGCAGCCCGGCGATCATGGCGGCGCCGATCCATACCGGCAGGAGCCGGTCCAGCGTCGAGAGCCGGGGTGTGGTGCTCGCCGGTGTGGCCAGTGTCGTCATGTGCCTGGTTCCTCTGTTGGTTCCTGGGTGGGTGCGTCCGGGCCGCAGGGCCGTCTGCCCTCGGCGCCGGTGGGCGCTTGGTCGGCGAGCGCGGCGATGCCCGCACTGAGCGCGCGGACCGCTTCGGGCCGCAGTCGGTAGTAGGTCCAGTAGCGGTGACGTTCGGTTTCCACCAGACCCGCCTGGCGCAGTGCCCGCAGGTGGTGGCTGATCAGCGGTTGGGTGACCCCCAGGTCTTCGACCAGGTGGCACACGCACAGCTGCTCCCGCGCCAGCGCCTGCATGACCCGCCAGCGCAGCGGGTCAGCCATCGCCCGGAGCGCCGCAAGCTGCGTCTCATCCGTATCAACTCTCATTGAATTAAATCCTCGCTGATATGGATCCGATCGTCAACTTGCCGGCGGAGCTGAGTGAACGATTCGCGGTCCTGAAATTTGATGTCCATGTCGCGTTCATCCGCTGCTGGTTGGTTCGTCGCCTCGGAGTTCGCTGGCGGTCTATCTGACGTTTCTAGCGTCCGCAGGTGTCCGCATCTCCGATCTTCCCTGGGAGGACCGATGACGGCCTCGCCCCGTCCACCTCGTTCGCTGCCGCTACTGCCCGGTCACGGCGGTCGCAGTTCGATGACCTGCCTGTACCGCTGCGGAAACGCCTGCTCGCACGCGGCCCCTAATAACTCGGACAATCCGTACTTCGGTGACGTGGTCACCGCCGAGGTGTCCCGTCGCGGCCTGCTGCGCGCCGGCTCTCTCGGCGCCCTGGTCATCGGCGTCGGCGCTGCTGCGCTGGCTACCGATGCCGCCCCGGCGCAGGCCGCGCCCCCGGCGGGTCCGACCGGGCCCCGCCCGCCGATCAACACCGCGGGGCTGACGTTCAAGCCCATCCCGCCCAACACCCTGGACACCGTCATCGTGCCCAACGGCTACGACAACGCGGTCATCCTCCGGTGGGGCGACCCGGTCGTGCCGGGAGCGCCGGCCTTCCGGGTCGACCGGCAGAGCGCCGCAGCGCAGGCCAAGCAGTTCGGTTACAACAACGACTGGCTCGTGACCCTGCCGCTGGACCGGCATACCCGCCGGGCGCTGCTGGTGGTCAACCACGAGTACACCAACGAGAACCTGATGTTCCCCGGCTACACCACCCCGGAGGCGCTGACGGTGGAGCAGGTCCGGGTGGCGATGGCCGCCCACGGTCTCAGTGTGGTGGAGATCGAGCGGGTCGGTGACACCGGGCAGTGGGTGCCGGTGACCCGGGGGGCGCGGCGGTGGAATCGGCGGATCACCGCCGGCACACCGATGCGCTTCACCGGCCCGGCTGCCGGCTCGACGCTGCTACGCACCGCGGCCGACCCATCCGGCACCAGGGTGCTCGGCTCGTTGAACAACTGTGCCGGCGGGCTCACCCCGTGGGGCACGATCCTGTCCGGCGAGGAGAACTTCAATCAGTACTTCGTCGGCGGCGACGCCGCCCCAGCCGGGGCTAAGCCGGCCCTGGCCCGTTATGGCATCGACACCGTCAACCGCTACCCGTCCGGGTCACGCAGGTGGGAGCGCGCCGACGCCCGGTTCGACCTGAGCGTCCACCCGAACGAGGCCAACCGGTTCGGCTGGATCCTGGAACTCGACCCCGACGACCCGAAGTCGACCCCGCGGAAACACACGGCGCTGGGTCGGTTCAAGCACGAGGGCGCGGAGATCATCCTCGCCCGCGACGGCCGGGTCGTGGCCTACATGGGCGACGACGAGCGTTTCGACTACCTGTACAAGTTCGTCTCGGACCAGAAGATGCGCCGGGGCGACAAGCCCTTCGATCGGGCGCACAACATGACCCTGCTGGAGTCGGGGACGTTGTACGTCGCATCGTTCGGGTTCACCTCCGCGCCGGAGATCGACGGATCGGGCGCGTTGCCCACCGACGGGGCGTTCAACGGCGCCGGCCGGTGGATCCCCCTCGCCCAGGGTCGGCAGTCCCTGGTCCCCGGTATGAGCATTGACCAGGTTCTGGTTCACACCCGGCTCGCCGCCGACGCGGTCGGGGCCACCAAGATGGACCGCCCCGAGGATGTCGCACCGAACCTGCGCACCGGCAAGGTGTACGCCGCGTTGACCAACAACACACGCCGTGGCGCTGCGGGACAACCGGCCGTTGACGAGGTCAACCCTCGATCGAACAACCGGCACGGCCACATCCTGGAGATCACGGAGGACGGCGGCGACAACGCCGCGACCACGTTCACCTGGGCGGTTCCGATCGTTTGTGGCGACCCCACCGACCCGTCGACGTACTTCGCCGGTTATGACAAGACCAAGGTCAGCCCGATCTCCTGCCCCGACAACCTCGACTTCGACGCCCACGGCAACCTGTGGATCTCCACCGACGGCAACGCGCTCGGCTCGAACGACGGCTTGTTCGCCGTGCCCCTCGACGGCCCCGAACGCGGGCACGTGAAGCAGTTCCTCACCGTCCCGGTCGGTGCGGAGCAAGCGTCGGCGTCGCTCAGCGACGACAACCGCACCGCGTTCGTCTCCGTCCAACACCCCGGCGAAGTCGATGGTGCGAGCATGGACAACCCCGTCTCCACCTGGCCGGACGGCGACTTCGCCCGTCCGGCTGTGATCAGCGTCTGGCGCCTCGACGGCCGACAGATCGGCGCCTGAACTGTTCATCTGAGCGGGCGCCCGGACCGCTGCGGTCCGGGCGCCCGCCCGGTCTGCCCATGCGAGCCCCCACCCCGAGGGTGGGGCTCTTGCTACGTCGCCTGCGCGCGTTGCGAGTGAACGAAAAGTGAACGGCAAGGGAATCGACGCGTGGCTGAAGCGCCTCGGACAAGGGGAAATAAACACTTGGTTATGTTCAGCTTCCGTTCACCTAGCCGACGATGGGCGATCACATAAGCAATCTTTTATGAGCT
Organism: Micromonospora sp. NPDC050276; assembly: GCF_044459545.1. Lineage (NCBI taxonomy): Bacteria > Bacillati > Actinomycetota > Actinomycetes > Micromonosporales > Micromonosporaceae > Micromonospora > Micromonospora sp. NPDC050276. The sequence continues at coordinate 80,753 of NZ_JBITJA010000015.1, forward strand.
CGTCGGTGGAAGACGGCCGACCCCGAACGAGCATCCGGCGGTACCTCGCCGGCCTGTCTGAAGAGGACGAATTGTGATCAAGACGGTGCGTGGGCTGGGCCTGGCGTCAGTCGCGCTGGTCCTGACGGTCGGTCTGGCTGCCTGTGGCGGCGACAACAACGACGGTGGCACCGGGACCGGTGCCGCGGCTGAGCTGTCCGGTGACGTGAAGGTCGACGGGTCGAGCACGGTCGGTCCGCTGAGCAAGGCGGCGGCTGAGCTGTTCGCCGACGAGCAGGCCAAGGTGAACGTCACGGTGGGCATCTCCGGCACCGGTGGTGGGTTCAAGAAATTCTGCAACGGCGAGACCGACATCTCTGATGCCTCTCGCCCGATCAAGGACACCGAGAAGGCCGAATGCGAGAAGAACGGCGTCAAATTCGTTGAGCTGATCGTGGCCAACGACGCGCTGTCGGTGGTGGTCAGCAAGGACAACACCTGGGCTGACTGTCTTACGGTGCCGCAGCTGAAGGCGATCTGGGAGCCCGGCTCGAAGGTCAACAACTGGAACCAGGTCGACCCGAAGTTCCCGAACGAGCCGCTGAAGTTGTTCGGCGCGGGTACCGACTCCGGCACCTTCGACTACTGGACCGCCGCGATCAACGGCAAGGAGAAGGCGCACCGCACCGACTACACCCCGACCGAGGACGACAACGTCACCGTGCAGGGCGTGAGCGGATCCAAGGGCGGGCTCGGCTACTTCGGGTTCACCTACTACGAGGAGAACGCCGACAAGCTGAAGCTCGTCAAGGTCGACGGTGGCGCCGGCTGTGTCGAGCCGAGCGTGGCCAACGCGCAGGACGGCAGCTACAAGCCGCTGTCCCGGCCGTTGTTCATCTACGTCTCCGACAAGGGCATCGCCAAGGAGCAGGTCAAGGGCTTCGTCGACTTCTACATTGCGAGCATCGACGAGGTCGTCAAGGAAGCCAAGTATGTGCCGCTGACCGCTGCCCAGAAGGAGACCCTGAAGTCCGAGTTCGCGACCCTGACGAAGGGCTGAGCGGGCTCGTGGCGGTCATCACCCCCGGAGCCCCCGTCCCCGCCGCCTCTGTGCGGCGGGGACGCCGCCGGCCCGGCGAACGCATCATCGAGGGTTTCCTCGTCCTCGCCGCAGTGGTGTCCATCGCGACGACCATCGGCATCGTCGTATCGCTGCTGTTCCCCACCGTGGAGTTCTTCGGCGAGGTCAGCATCGTCGAGTTCGCCACCGGTACGCAGTGGACGCCGCTGTTCGACATCAAGCAGTACGGGGTGCTGCCCCTGCTGGTCGGCACGCTGTGGGTCACCCTGATCGCGACGGTCATCGCGGTGCCGCTGGGCATCGGGGCGGCCATCTACCTGTCCGAGTACGCCCGACCCGGCACCCGCAGGCTCCTCAAGCCGATCCTCGAGGTTCTCGCCGGCATCCCGACCGTGGTGTACGGATTCTTCGCGCTGACCTTCCTCAACCCAATCCTGGTCGGCCTGTGGCCCAGCGACGACAAGCCGGAGTTCCAGAATCTCCTGGTCGCCGGCATCGCCATGGGCATCATGATCGTGCCCACCGTGGCCAGCCTGGCCGAGGACGCGATGAGCGCCGTGCCGCACAGCCTGCGCGAAGGTGCCTACGCCCTAGCGTCCACGAAGATGCAGGTCGCCACCCGCGTCGTGGTACCCGGCGCGTTGTCGGGGATCGTCGCCGCGATCGTGCTCGGGGTGTCCCGGGCGCTCGGGGAGACGATGATCGTCACCATCGCCGCCGGGTTGAAGACCGCAGGCATCCCGTGGTCGCCCATCGACGGCGCCGCGACCATGACCAGCTACATCGCCGGGGCCGCACAGGGTGACCTGCCGGTGGACTCCCTCGACTATCTGACCATCTTCGCGGTGGGCACCACCCTGTTCCTGTTCACCTTTGCTCTCAACGCCTTGTCCATTCGGCTGGTCCGCAAGTTCCGGGAGGTGTACGAGTGAGTACGACGTCCACACCGCCGGCCTCCCACGCGGCGAATCCGCGCCACCGGCCGTCGCTGAGCCAGCGGCGATCCCGCCCGGGCGAGACGCTGTTCAAGCTCGCGTTGCAGTTCTGCCTGCTGGTTGCGTTCGCGTTCCTGGTCGCGTTGATCGCGTTCGCGGTCATCAAGGGGTGGAACCGTCTCGACCCACGCCTGTGGCAGGAGATGCCCACTGGCGCCGCCTCGCGGGTCGCCCGCGCCGGGGTCCAGTCGGCGATCACCGGCACGCTGTGGGTCATCGGCCTGACGGCGGCGATCTGCCTACCGATCGGCATCGCCTCGGCGATCTACCTGGAGGAGTACGCCGACAACACCCGCTGGTACAACCGGCTGCTGGAACTCAACATCCAGAACCTCGCCGGTGTCCCGTCGATCGTGTTCGGCATCCTCGGCCTCGGACTGATCGCCCGGGTGATCGGCCTCGGGTTCACCGTCATCACCGCCGCGATCGTGCTGTCCCTGCTCGTCCTGCCCGTCGTCATCATCGCCAGCCGGGAAGCGCTACGCGCGGTACCGCGCTCGATCCGGCAGGCCTCCTACGCCCTCGGCGCGACCAGATGGCAGACCACCTGGCGGCAGGTCCTACCCGCCGCCGTCCCCGGTATGTCCACCGGCGCGATCCTTGCCCTGTCCCGAGCCCTGGGCGAGGCAGCCCCGCTGATCCTGCTCGGCGCGGTCACCTTCATCCGGTTCAACCCCGACAGCCTCTTGTCGTCGTACACCACCCTGCCCATCCAGATCTACAACCTGATCAAGGAGCCGCAGGCCGAGTTCCAGGAACTCGCCGCCGCGGCGATCGTGTTGCTGCTGGTCATCCTCCTCGCGCTGAACTCCGCCGCGATCCTCATCCGCAACAAGTTCCAGAAGCGCTGGTAGCAGGCCACCCCCATTGTGAGCGATCCGAACCGAAAGGCCCTCGACGTGACCGACACCGTGAGCAGCACCCGCCCCGCCCCACCCCCGGTGGCGCTGGTCAACCCCGCCAGCCGCAGCGAAGAAGCACCGCGTGGCGGCGACGAGCAGGTCCTTCGTTTGGACGGCGTCAGCATCTTCTACGGTGACTACCAGGCCGTCCGAGGCGTCGACATGACCATCGGCCGGCATCAGATCACCGCCCTGATCGGCCCGTCCGGGTGCGGCAAGTCGACCGTGCTGCGCTCGCTCAACCGGATGAACGACCTCATCCCCGGTGCCCGCGTCGCCGGCCGGGTCACCTTCCACGGCGAGGACCTCTACGCCCGCGAGGTCGACCCCATCGAGGTTCGCCGCCGTATCGGCATGGTCTTCCAGAAACCCAACCCCTTCCCGAAGTCGATCTACGACAACATCGCCTACGGTCCCCGCGTCACCGGCATGAAGGTGTCCAACATGGACGACCTGGTGGAGAAGGCGCTGCGCCGCGCCGCCCTGTGGGAGGAGGTCAAGGACAAGCTGAAGCAGTCGGCACTCGCCCTGTCCGGCGGGCAGCAGCAACGGCTGTGCATCGCCCGCACCATCGCGGTAAGCCCTGAAGTCATCCTGATGGACGAGCCGTGCTCGGCGCTCGACCCGATCGCCACCAGCAAGATCGAAGACTTGATGTTCGAGTTGAGCCGCGACTACACCATCGTGATCGTGACCCACAACATGCAGCAGGCCGCGCGGGTCTCGCACCGCACCGCGTTCTTCACCGCCGAGGTCGACGAGCAGGGCGAGCGACACGGCCGGCTCATCGAGTACGACACCACCAACAAGATCTTCACCAACCCGGCCCAGAAGCGCACCGAGGAATACATCACCGGCCGATTCGGCTGACCCGCCCAATCCCGTCAGCGAAGGCCAACGATGCAGCCCGATTCCATCGAGACGCCGCGGTGCCAGCCCATGACGCCGCAGACCACCAGGACCCGATTCCTGCTCCTGGTCCTGGATCCCGACAGCAGCACCGCCAACGCCCTCGCCGAGCAGTTGCAGGAGCGGCAGATCGACGTCGTCGTCACCGGTGACCCGGCCGACGCCCTGCTGCAGGCCGGCGCGCTGCTGCCCGACGCCGTCCTCACCGCCACCGACGTCCCGCCCATGCGCGGCTCGACCATCGCGCGGGCCCTGCACACCCGCGCCTGCATTCCCACCCTCGTCGGGGTGGGGGAGCACGACGGCATGGAGGGCAGCCTCGCCCTCGCCGCAGGCGCCACCGCCTGCGTCGCCCGACCGTACCGAGTCACGGAGATCCTGCCGATGCTGCGCGCGATCTCCCCGGACACCGCGGCGGACTTCCAGGTCGCCGTGGAGGCCGGGGCGCTGCGCCTGGACCCGGCGGCGCACGAGGTGCGACTGGGTGGCAGACGGATCGACCTGCCGATGCGGGAGTTCGAACTGCTGCACCTGCTCATGCTGCACGCCCGACGGGTCGTCACCCGACACCAGATCAACCGGCTGCTCTGGAGCGGCGAAGGCGACACGTCCAACACCCTGAACGTGCACATTCGGCGCCTGCGGCACCGGCTCGGCGATAACCTACGGAAACCCTCGATCATCGTTTCCGTGCGCGGAATGGGATACCGTCTCGATCCGCCGTAGTGGCCTCGTGATCGGCGTCACTTGCTGTTCACCTACCGGTCATTCGGCCCCTGAGCAGGACTTCCTAAACTCGGATCATGTCTTCCGCCGCCACCGCCCCGGCCGTCGCGCCAGCGTGCGCGCCCGCCCCGGTGGGGCCGCCCCTGCCGCGCGTCGACGCCGAACAGTTCGCCCGGCTGTTCAAGGCCCTCTCCGACCCCACCCGGCTGCAGATCCTGTCGATCATCGAGGTCGCGCCGAGCGGTGAGGCGTGCGTGTGTGACCTGACCGAGCCCTTCGATATGACCCAACCGGCGATCAGCCACCACCTGAAGATCCTCGTCGAGGCAGGCGTGCTCAACCGCAACAAGCGCGGCAGTTGGGCCTGGTACTCCCTCAACCCTGGCCAACTGGAACCGGTCAAGCACCTCCTGCCGAAGCGACGTCTCCTGCCGGTGGTCTCCTGACCCGGGCTGCCTGCGGACACTCCCGTGGCACTGTGATTGAGCCGCACCCGCACGCCGACCTTCTTCAGGTCGTCGTTGGATGGCCGCCGGCACCGGCGAACCGGGGGACGGCTCAGGACTGGGCGGCGAGGTGGCGTTCGGCGTCGAGGGCGGCGGCGCAGCCGGTTCCGGCGGCGGTGATGGCCTGGCGGTAGGTGTGGTCGACGAGGTCGCCGGCGGCGAAGACGCCGGGCAGGTTGGTGCGGGTGCCGGGGGAGTCGACGGTGACGTAGCCGTCGTCGTCGAGCTTCACCTGGCCGCGGAAGAGTTCGCTGCGGGGGTCGTGGCCGATGGCGACGAACACGCCGGTGACGTCCAGGACGCGGGTGTCGCCGGTGTGGACGTCGCGCAGGCGGGCACCGACGACGGCGCCGTCTTGGCCGAGGATCTCCTCGACGACGCTGTTCCACGCCACCCGGATCTTGCTGTTGCTCAACGCGCGCTCGGCCATGATCCGGCTGGCGCGGAAGGTGTCACGGCGGTGGACGATGGTGACGCTGCGGGCGAAGCGGGTGAGGAAGGTGGCTTCTTCCATCGCGGTGTCACCGCCGCCGACCACCGCGATGTCCTGGTCCCGGAAGAAGAACCCGTCGCAGGTGGCGCAGGCGGACACGCCGTGGCCGAGAAGTTCCTGCTCGCCAGGGACGCCGAGGGGGCGCCAGGCGGAACCGGTGGCGAGGATGACCGCCTCCGCGTGGTAAGCCTTTTCGCCGATCCACACGGTCTTGGTAGGGCCGGTGAGGTCGACGCGGGTGACGTCGTCGGTGATGAACTGGGCGCCGAAGCGGTCGGCCTGCTTGCGGATGGTGTCCATCAGGTCGGGGCCGGTGATCCCGTCGGGGAAACCGGGAAAGTTCTCCACCTCGGTGGTGGTCATCAGCGCACCGCCGGACTGGCTGCCCTCGATGACGAGAGGCGCGAGGTTGGCGCGGGCGGCGTAGAGGGCGGCGGTGTATCCGGCGGGTCCGGAGCCGATGATGATCAGGCGGTGCGAGTCGGACATGAGGGGGCTCCTGCTCAGGGGAGAGCCGCCCGCCGACGGCGGGGTCGGCGGGCGGGGGTGGTTGACGGGGTCAGGCGGCGACGCGCAGCTCGCCGAGGAGCTTCTCCACCCGGGTACGGATCTCGTCGCGGATCGGGCGCACGGATTCGACGCCCTTGCCGGCGGGGTCTTCGAGCTTCCAATCCTCGTAGCGCTTGCCCGGGAAGACCGGGCAGGCGTCACCACAACCCATGGTCACGATGACGTCCGACGACTCGGCCGTGGCGTACTCGAGGAGTTTCGGGGTCTGGTCGGTGATGTCGATGCCGACCTCGCGCATGGCCTCGATGGCGGCGGGGTTGACGGTGTCGGCGGGGGCGGAGCCGGCGGAGCGGACCTCGACGGTGTCGCCGGCGAGGTGGCGCAGCCAACCGGCGGCCATCTGGGAACGGCCGGCGTTGTGCACGCAGACGAACAGGACGCTGGGCTTGTCGGACATCAGGAGCCTTCCTCGCAGTACGGGTTGCGGTGCCGGTTGATCGGCACCGGGACAGGAATCGCCGGCAGGGTGCGGGCGGGGGCGCTGTTGCGCTCGAGCAGGAGGTAACGGCCGGCCGGACGCGACGGGATTCACCGGTCACCGCGCAGGGGGCTGGTGTCAGGCATGACGGTCTGGCGACCTCATGGTGGAGGTGACGATGGGGGCGACGCGGTCGATGCGGCTGGCGAGGTCGGCGAACGCGGCCTCGAACGCGGCGTCGCTGTCGACGCGGACCGGGTCGGGGACCGACCAGTGCAGCCGGGGCCGGACCGGGCCGGTGAGTTCCTCGTGGGCGTTGTCGCAGACCGCGATGAGCAGGTCGTCGTCACGCACGATGTCCGTGACGTGCGCGGTGCCGGTCGCGTCCAGATGCAGCCCGTGGCGGTGGGCCACGGCGACGGCGCGCGGATGAACCCGCTCGGCCGGCTGCGTTCCGGCCGACGCCGCGCTGGTGTGGGTGCGGTCCGCCCAGAGGGCGGCGGCGAGCTGCGAGCGGGCCGAGTTGCGGGTGCAGACGAACACCACCCGACCCACGCCGGCCATCGGCACCGGCGTCAACGCGGCCAATGCCTCGGGCCGCAGCCGCAGGTAGGTGCGACGGCGGTCACCCTCGGATCGGCTGCGGACGACCAAGCCGGCTTCGCTGAGGACCTTGACGTGGTGGGCGACCAGATTCGTCGGCATCTGAAGGTCGTGGGCGATCTCGCCGGGGGAGGCGTCGCCCAGGGTGAGCGCGTCGACGATCGCCAGGCGCGCCGGATCGCCGAGCGCGGCATGGATCCGGGCACGCGCCTGCAGAGAAGCAAGCTCAGTAGTCATTGACTCAACTATTGCTGACTAATCACGTTGCTGTCAAGCGGCGCCGAGGTGCGGGCCGGTGCGGCGTGCTGAGTGTGCCGACAGGCCGGAAGGGCGGCGGGGTTGCTGCTCCGGACCTCGGGTGGCTGTTCTGAAGGCGGCTGCCGTCGAGGTTGATCGGCTGGGGTCAGGGTTGACGGCGCGGCTCCGCCAGGGAACTGGGGTCAGCAGCAGGTCATCAGGTACGACTGCAGCTCGGTCAGCGCCGCGACGGCGCCGTCGCGGTCGGCGCGGTAGTACACGGTCTTTCCCTCGCGCCGTGAGGTCACGATCCGCCCCCGACGCAGCAGGGTCAGTTGCTGCGACGCTGTCGCTTGGCTGATGCCCGTGCGCTCGGCGACTTCTCCGACGGACATCTCGGCGCCTTGGGAGAACAGCGTCATGATCCGCTGTCGCGTTGGGCTGCCCAGCGCCTTGAGGAACTCCTGCGTGTCCGGCCCGAGCCCGGTTGGTGCGGCGGCGGGCGCGACCGCTGCGGGCTCTGGCTCATCCATGGCTCCACCTTCCCGCATCATCATCATATTGTCATTCAACGAAATGACGATATGATGGTGGGGTGACTACCTCTTTAGAACCCGTCGTCATCGTCGGCGGCGGCCAGTCCGGTCTTGCCGCCGCACGCGCCGCCCTCTCCGTTGGCCTGCGCCCCGTCGTCCTGGAGGCGGGCGTCGAGCCGGTGGGGTCCTGGCCTGGCTACTACGACAGCCTCACCCTGTTCTCCCCGGCCCGATACAGCAGCCTGCCGGGCATGGCCTTCGACGGGGGAGACCCCGACCGCTACCCGACCCGCGACGAGGTTGCCGCCTATCTGCGCCGCTACGCCGGCAGAATCGACGCCGAGATCCGCACCGGTGCCCGGGTCGCCGCTGTGCTTCCGCGCCCGGGCGGTGGCTACCTCGTCCACACCGACGGTGGTGACGAGATCGCCACGGCGGGCATCATCGCCGCGAGCGGATCCTTCAGTAATCCATACGTGCCGGTACTGCCCGGCAGGGACGCCTACCCCGGCGAGGTGCGGCACGTCGCGCACTACCGGCGGCCCGAGCCGTATGCCGGCAAGCGGGTCCTCGTCGTGGGCGCCGGGAACTCCGCCGTCCAGGTCGCCTACGAGCTCGCGCCACACGCGACGGTCACCCTCGCCACCCGAGCGCCGATCCAGTTCCTGCCCCAGCGCATCCGCGGCCGGGACCTGCATCACTGGCTCCGCGTCACCGGTGCGGACCTTCTGCCCCGGGCGGTGCTCAACCGACTCGTCCGCCACGCCGCCGTGCTCGACGCCGGCGTCTACCGCGACGCGATCACCTCCGGCCTGCTTGCCCGCCGGGAAATGTTCACCGCCTTCACCACCGACGGCGTCATCTGGGCGGACGGTACGCACGAGGCGGTCGACGCGGTGCTCTTCGCGACCGGCTACCGCCCGAACCTCGACTACCTCGCCCCACTCGGAGCCCTGGATGACGGCATGCCCCGCCACGTTGCAGGTGTCTCCACGACCCATCGCGGACTGGTCTACCTCGGGTTGGAGTTCCAGCGGTCATTCTCGTCGAACACCCTTCGCGGCGTCGGGCGCGACGCGTCCCACGTCGTCGCGGCTTTGAGTGGCGGCGAGTCCGGCGGATCGCGCCGCCGGCAGCTTATGAGGCGGTCACCGGTTCGACGGTGAGCAGCGCCGCGAGTTGGCGCAGGACGGCCGGTCGGGCTCGGTAGTACACCCAGGTGCCGCGCCGCTCGGCGTCGACGAGGCCGGCCTCGCGCAGGGTCTTTAGGTGATGCGAGATGGTCGGGCCGGTGAGGTTGAAGGCGGGGGTGAGGTCGCACACGCACGCCTCGCCGTTGTCGGCGGAGGCGATCATCGACATCAGCTGCAGGCGGACCGGGTCGCCGAGGGCCTTGAACGCCGGCGCGAGCACCGCGGCGGTCTCGGCCGGCACGCGGTGCTGCGCCAAGGGTTGGCAGCAGAACGCCTCGGCGGTCACATCGGCGAGGGTGAGGGTCGCAGCTTGCTTCGACATTCCTCTAGGTTGACATCCCTCTAATCAATGTGCAACTGTCTGTTTCGATAGACGTCAAGACAGTGTGGAAAGGGGAGATCATGCTGAGGCTGACGCGCCGCCAGGGGGCACTCACGACGGGTGTCCGATTTTGCGACTCGTGTGCCGAGGTCAGCACCGCCGAGCAGCGTGCCCAGCGCCGCTTCGACGCGGCGCGAGCCGCCCACGCGACCTTTGGCCGATGATCGCCGCTCGCGGTCGGTAAGCAACCGCCAATCGGCGATGAGCGATGAAGGGGGTGGTGGGGTGGCCGGGCTACTCGATCGGACGACGGCGCAGGCATACGCGTCGTGGCTCCGGGCCCTGGCCGACCCGACCCGGGTGCAGATCGTCGAGTACCTTGCCCGCCAGGCTCAGGCGATGAGCGTGGGGGAGATCGTCGCCGCGATCGGCCTGGCGCAGTCCACCGTCTCGCAGCACCTGAAGATCCTCACCGAGGTGCGGTGCGTCCTCGTCGAACCGGTCGGCACCGCCCGGCACTACCGGATCGACGACGCCTGTGTCGACTGCTTCCCCTCCGCCGCAGACGTCGTCATGGGCCGGCCCGCCCCCCATCCGAACGGAGCCCGCTGATGGCCGACATCACGGTGCGTCCCCTGCGGGACGACGACGCCGAGCGGATCCTGGCCATCTACCAGTCCGGACTCGACGCCGGCAACGCCAGCTTCGAGACGACCGCACCCACCTGGTCGGCCTTCGACGCGGCAAAGCTGCCCGCGCACCGCTTCGTGGCGGTCGACGGGAATGACACGGTGGTCGGTTGGACCGCGGTCACACCCACCTCGGGCCGAGCGGTCTATGCCGGCGTGGTCGAGCACTCGGTCTACGTCGACCCCGCCGCGCAGGGCCGCGGCGTCGCCCGGCTGTTGCTGGACACGCTGATCACCTCCACCGAATCGGCCGGCATCTGGACCATCCAGTCCGGAGTGTTCCCTGAGAACACCGCGAGCCTGCTCCTGCACGAGCGGGCCGGGTTCCGGGTCATCGGCGTGCGCGAGCGGGTCGGTCGTCACCACGGCCGCTGGCGTGACGTCGTGCTGCTCGAGCGGCGCAGTCCCCTGGTCACCTGACCAACTCCGACCCTTGCCAAGCGGGGCCCGTCTACCTATTTGATTCGACAGTTATCAACACAGAGGAGTTTGTGATGAGCACCCTGAACGAGCTGCCCGTCGTGGTCATCGGCGCCGGCCCGGTAGGCCTGGCCGCCGCCGCGCACCTGCACGAGCGGGGCATGGCCTTCACCGTCCTCGAAGCCGGCGGCACCCCGGGTGCCGCCGTGCGGCAGTGGGGGCACGTGCGTGTCTTTTCGCCGTGGCGGTACAACGTCGACCCGGCCGCCCGCCGGATCCTGGACGAGGCGGGATGGGTCGCCCCTGACCTGGAGGCCCTGCCCACCGGAGCGGAGCTGGTCGGCGACTACCTCCAGCCCCTCGCGGAGCTGCCGCAGCTCAAGCCGCACCTGCGCTACGGCGCCCGGGTCGAGGCGATCAGCCGCCTGGGTCTCGACCGGCTGCGCACCGCTGGCCGTGAGTCCGCGCCGTTTCTGATCCGCCTCGCTGACGGCGAGGAGCTCCTCGCCCGCGCGGTGATCGACGCGTCCGGCACGTGGGGCACCCCGAACGTCCTCGGCGCGTCCGGCCTCCCCGCCCGAGGCGAGTCCACCGTCACTTCGGTCCTGGAACACGCGCTGCCCGATGTTCTCGGCGCGGCCCGGGACCGCTTCGCCGGTCGGCACACGCTCGTCGTTGGGGCCGGCCACTCCGCCGCGAATACGCTGCTGTCCCTGGCCGAGCTGGCCGAAGCCACGCCGGGCACCGAGGTGACCTGGGCGATTCGGACCGCCTCACCGGCGCGTACGTACGGCGGTGGGGACGCTGACGCGCTGCCCGCCCGCGGTGCCCTGGGCTCACGGCTGCGCGCGCACGTCGACGCCGGCCGGATCCGGCTGCTCACCGGCTTCTCCGTGCACGCCCTCAGCCCGACAGGCGGCCGGGTGAGTGTGGTGGTGCGGCATGCCGACGGCAGCGAGGAGTCGGTCACCGTGGACCGGATCGTCGCCGCCACCGGCTTCCGCCCCGACCACTCGATCGCCGCCGAGCTGCGCCTGGACCTCGACCCGGTGCTGGGTGCCACCCGCGCCCTCGCGCCGCTGATCGACCCGAACGAGCACTCCTGCGGCACCGTGCCCCCGCACGGCGTGAACGAACTCGCCCACCCGGAGCAGGGCTACTACGCCGTCGGTATGAAGTCCTACGGTCGGGCGCCGACGTTCCTCATGGCCACCGGCTACGAGCAGGTCCGCTCCGTCGTCGCCGCCCTCGCCGGCGACTGGGCCGCCGCCCGCGACGTCCAACTCGACCTACCCGAAACCGGCGTCTGCAACAGCAACCCGGACGACTCCGCCACCGGCGACAGCTGCTGCGGGACGGCCCCGAACAGCGAGCCGACGGCACGCGGCCTCGCCACCGGCATCTCCGGCGGCCTACTCGCTGCGCCGCGGACCCTGCTTACCCTCGGCACCGCACCCGCTGACGCTCAAACCGGCGGCTGCTGCGGTAGCTGATGCCCACCACGATCACCGTGCCCGCCGACCCCACGGTCGGCGGGCACCACGGGTGGCGCATCGTCGCCGCCCTCGCCGTCACCTCAACCGTCGGCTACGGCACCCTCTACTACGCCTACGCCGTTCTGCTCGCTCCGATGGCCGCCACCCTCGGTGTTTCCACCACCGCCGTCACCGGCGCCCTCACCGTGAGCGTCCTGGCCGGCGCGCTCGCGGCCATCCCCGTCGGACGGTGGCTCGACCACCAGGGCGGACGCGCCCTCATGACCACCGGCTCGATCACCGCCACCGCCCTGCTGATCGCCTGGTCCCAGGTCCACACCATCGGCCAGCTGTACATGGTGATGATCGGCGTCGGGATCACCGGCGCGATGGTCCTCTACGAACCCGCGTTCGCGGTCGTCGTCGCCTGGTTCACCCCTGACCGACGCGCCACCGCCCTGCTCGCCGTCACCATCGTCGCCGGGTTTGCCAGCACCATCTTCATGCCCCTGACCGGCCTGCTGACCGCCCACCTCGGCTGGCGCGGCGCGCTGCTCGCCCTCGCCGCCATCCACGGCGCGGTGACCGTGCCGCTGCACGCGCTCACCATCCGCCGGCCCCAATCCGCAGCGACGCCAACCCTCGCAGGCCCGACCCGACCCGAGCACCGCCAGCGGCGCGCCGTCGTGCGAGCCGCGATGCGCGACAGCCGGTTCTGGATCCTCGTCGCGACCCTGATCGCCCACGGCGCGGCCACCAGCACCATGACCGTGCACCTCATTGGCTACCTCATCAGCCGGGGCACCCCGCCACCGTCGCCGCCACCATGACCGGACTGCTCGGTGTCCTGTCCGTCACCGGACGCCTCGTCCTCACCGCCGCCCGACGACGCCTGCCGGTCACCAGGATCGTGGCCGCCGTCTTCGCTACCCAGGCTGCCGCCGTCCTCGCCATGCCACTGCTCGCCGGCACCCGCACCGGGGCGATCGTGACCGTCGTCGGCTTCGGACTCGGCTTCGGCATCACCAGCCTCGCCACCCCAGCCCTGCTCACCGACCGGTACGGCACCGCCGCCTACGCCACGATCGCCGGACGCCTCGCCGCCCCCGTCACCATCGCCAAGGCGACCGCACCCCTGGCAGCCGCCGCTCTCCTGCATACCGCCGGCGGATATACGCCGTTGCTCGCCGCTGCCGCCACCTGCTGCGCACTCGCCGCCATCGGCATGACCACCCGAGCGAGAGTCTCTGCGCCTTAGCCCGTCCCGGCCCGACCTGAGGCGATCAACGTAGTGCTACCTCTGGTGCGGCCGCCGGTCTTGCGGCGTGCTCGCCGCTGACTACCGCACCGGCACCATCCTCGAAGGCCTGCCGCTCGGTGTCGTCTCGGACCGGGTGCTCGTTTCACACCTCGCCTCTCGGGGCCGTCGGAGCGCCCCTGCTGTTCGGGTCCTGCCACGCCGCGAGCCGGTGCAGAAGGATGCCTTCGCCTTCCTGCCTGCCCCGGCCGGGAGGAGGCAGGCGCAGCCGGCAGCGTCAGCGGTTGTGCTGGTCGATGTGGCTCTGAATCTGCTGGGCGAAGCCTTCGGCGGTGGCGAGTTGCTCGCGTAGGGCTTGGACGCGGGTCTGCGCGGCGGTGTGGAACGTAGCCAGCCGATCTTGCAGGGCGGCGCGTTCGTCGCCGTCGGCGCCGTGGAGAGCGTCCAGTATCTGCAGCAGGTCGCGCATCTCCTCGAGGGTGAATCCGAGCGGCTTCATGCGCTTGACCACGCGCAGGCGGTCGAGGTCGGGTTCCGTGTAGAGGCGGAACCCGCCTTCGCTGCGCGCCGACGGCACGACCAGGCCGGCGTCCTCGTAGTGCCGGATGGTGCGGATGCTCAGCCCGACCCGTTCGGCGGCTTCGCCGATCTGCATGCGCCCTGGCGTCATCGCGTCAGTGTGCCTGTCCGTCATCAGTGGCCAACCTTGAGATTGCCGGCGAGGTTCTCGTGGAACTGGGCGCTGGCGGTGTTGAGCCCGACGATGTCCACGCGCTTGCCACGGGACTCGTACTTGGTGGTGATGGCGTCCAACGCGGCCACCGAGGAGGCGTCCCAGATGTGTGCGGCGCTCATGTCGATGACCACGTGCTCGGGGTCAGTCGCGTAGTCGAATCGGTAGACCAGGTCGTTGCTGGAGGCGAAGAACAACTCGCCGTGCACGTGGTAAATCCGCGTCGTGCCGTCCGGGTCCAGGACGCTGGTGACATCGGCGAAGTGGGCCACCCGGCGGGCGAAGATCACCATGGCGGCGAGTACGCCGAGCACGACGCCGATGGCCAGGTTGTGGGTGGCGAGGGTCGCGGCGACAGTGACGAGCATGACGATGATCTCGCCGGCTGGCATGCGCTTGAGGGTGGCGGGGGCGATGCTGTGCCAGTCGAACGTCCCGACCGACACAATGATCATCACGGCGACCAGGGCGGCCATCGGGATCAGCGCGACCACGTCGCCGAGAGCAACAACCAGGATGAGCAGGAACACCCCGGCCAGGAACGTGGACAGGCGGGTGCGGGCACCGGATGCCTTTACGTTGATCATGGTTTGGCCGATCATGGCGCAGCCGCCCATGCCGCCGAAGAGGCCGGTGACGATGTTCGCCACGCCCTGGCCCCAGGACTCGCGGGTCTTGTTCGACGGGGTGTCGGTGATGTCGTCGACCAACTTGGCGGTCATCAGCGACTCCATCAGCCCCACCAGGGCAATGGCCAGGGCGTAGGGGGCGACGGTCGTGAGCGTGTCGAGGGTGAGCGGCACGTCGGGCAGGCCGGGTACGGGCAGGCTGTGGGGCAGGGTGCCTTCGTCGCCGACGGTCGGCACGTTCATGTGCGTGATGACGGCGAACGCGGTGAGCAGGATGATGGCGATCAGCGGCGCCGGGACCACGGTGGTGAACTTGGGCAGGAACACCATGACAGCCAACGCGACCGCTACGAGCGGGTACACCAGCCAGGGCACGCCGAGCAGGTGGGGCAGTTGGGCGGTGAAGATGAGGATCGCCAGGGCGTTGACGAAGCCCACCATGACGCTGCGCGGGATGAAGCGCATCAGCTTCGCCACCCCGAGCAGCGCCAGGACCACCTGTAAGAATCCGCCGAGGATGACAGCGGTGATCAGGTAGCCCAGCCCGTGGTCCCGGACCAGGGGGGCCACGACGAGAGCGATAGCGCCGGTCGCGGCGGAGATCATGGCGGGTCGACCGCCGGTGAAGGCGATGGTTACGGCCATCGTGAAGGAGGCGAACAGGCCGATCTTCGGGTCGACGCCGGCCAGGATGGAGAACGAGATCGCCTCCGGGATCAGCGCCAGCGCGACGACCAGGCCGGCGAGGACCTCGGTGCGCAGCACCCGCGGGGAGGCCAGCCACTCGGGGCGTGACCATCGGGGCGGGCGTACTGCGGACAACTGCGAGGACATGGCTCTCATTTCCACTCGACGTGCACGCGCGTGGGCGTACACCGGCGCGTCCGGCTACGGGTGCGCTGCTTGATCTAGGAGTTGCCGGGTCGCGGACGTGGCCGTCGACGCGGCGGTGAGCGGCGTCGCTCACGAAGCGTTGTCGCTGCCGGGGGCGCAATGGCGGCACGTCCCAGCAACGCACCGAACCCTACCCTTCGGTAAGGGGAGGGTTCGTTGAGGGCCCACGTGTCGATGATCACGCGGTGACGTCCGCCGCAGCTACGTCCGCACAGTGCACACAGCCGATGCCGGTAGGGTTGTAGCCGGTGCGCCGGGAAGTCTGGTCGGCAACGTCCGACCCGACCCCGAAAGTGGAGCACTCATGACGGCAACACCCCCGCCGAGCCCTCGCCTGTTCGACCGAGGGTCGTGGCTGGAGGCCCGCCGGATCGGTGACATCCTGCGGAAAGAAACCATCGGTGGCATTCTGCTGCTCACCGGCGCGGTCCTCGCCCTAATCTGGGCGAACTCTCCCTGGCGGGACGGGTACGAGACGCTGCGCGGGTTCACGTTCGGCCCGCATTCGCTGCACCTCGACCTGTCGGCCGCGACGTGGGCAGCCGACGGCCTGCTGGCGATCTTCTTCTTCGTCGCTGGTCTCGAGCTGAAACGCGAGTTCGTGGCCGGGGACCTGCGCGATCCGCGGCGTGCCGCGGTGCCGATCGCCGCGGCGGTCGGCGGCGTGCTGATCCCCGCCGTGCTGTATTTGGTCATCAACGCCAGTTCGGCCGATGGGCAGGCCAAGGGCTGGGCGATCCCGACCGCCACGGACATCGCCTTCGCCCTGGCGGTGCTCGCGGTCATCGGCCGCTTCCTGCCGCACGCCATGCGCACGTTCCTGCTCACCCTCGCCGTGGTCGACGACCTGCTCGCGATCGTCATCATCGCCGTCTTCTACACCGCGAACCTGTCGATTCTGCCGCTGCTCGCCGCGCTGGTCCCGCTGGCGGTGTTCACCGTCCTGGTGCAGCGCCGGGTCCGGTCGTGGTGGCTGCTGCTGCCGCTGGCGTTCGCCACCTGGACGTTGATGCACGCCTCCGGCGTTCACGCCACCGTCGCCGGCGTCCTGCTGGGCTTCGCGGTCCCGGTGCTGCGCAGCCGCAAGGCGGGCGGCCCGGACGCCGGTCCCGGGCTGGCCGAACACTTCGAGCACCGTTTCCGGCCGATCTCCGCCGGCGTTGCCGTGCCGGTCTTCGCGTTCATGTCCGCCGGCGTCGCGGTTGGCGGGCTCAGCGGGCTCGGCTCCGCGTTCACCGACCCGGTCGCGATCGGCATCATCGTCGGCCTGGTGCTGGGCAAACCGATCGGCATCACCGCCGCGACCTGGCTGGTCACCCGATTCACCCGGGCGAAGATGGACACCGGCTTCGCCTGGATCGACGTGCTCGGCCTGGCCGTGCTCGCCGGGATCGGGTTCACGGTCTCGTTGTTGATCGGGGAGCTGGCCTTCGGTCTCGGCAGCGACCGCGACGACCACGTCAAGGTCGCCGTGCTGACCGGCTCCCTGGCCGCCGCGCTGCTGGCCACGATCATCCTTCGCCTGCGCAACCGCGCCTACCGGCGCATCCACGACGAAGAGGCCGTCGACGCCGACCGCGACGCCATCCCCGACGTCTACCAGCAGCCCGCCGCGAGCCGTACCGGCACCGCCTAACCGTTCAGCACGCTCACCCGCGCAGATCCCGCCGCCGATAGCCCAGGGCTCCGGCCACCGTCGCGACCGCGGCCACGCCGGTCATGGCCAGGGTGGCGGCCCAGTCGACACCGGTGAGGGGGACGGGTGCCAGATGGGCGAACGGGGACACCTCGCGGACCCACCCGGGTGCGCCGATGCTGTCGGCGATCACCAGCAGAAGGAAACCGCCGGTCGCGGGCAGTGAACCGGCGATCGCGGCCACCCGGGGTGCCCAGCCGGCGGCGAGGGTGGCCGCGCCGAGGCTGAGTAGCACAACAGGCAGCGCGTTGCCGGCCCCGCCGAGGGCCGCGAGCAGGCTCAGATCACCGTCGGTCGTGGCGACGCCCGCCCACACGGCGGTACCGGCGACGACGAGCAGAACGACTGCGCCGCCGAGGGTGGCGGCGAGCTCCGCGGCGACCAGTCGCAACCGGCTGACCGGCTGACCGGTCAACAAAGTCAGGTGACGGTTGGTCTCGGCGGCGATGAAGGCGGACATCCGAACCGCGCAGAAACCGCCGACAGGCAGGGCGAGCAGCGCGAACAGGGTCGCGGCGAACCCGTCGACCGCACCGAGCGCGGCGAAGCCGGCTCGTGCTGCTTCGGCGGCGAGCGCCGGATTATCGGCCAGGAAGCCGGTGACCGACATCGCGGTACAGCCGATGAGCAGGTAGTAGGCGCCGACGCCGAGGGCCCACCCGGTCAGCGGCCGCAGGACCCGCCGCACCGCGAACCCCTCCACGCTGCTCAGCAATATCAACTGCGGCTGACGGCCGGCGGCGGGGGCGACCAGACCGCCGCGGACATCGCGGTGCCCGGCGGCGCCGAGCGCGGTGCCGACCAGCACCACAGCCGCGGATAGGAGGAGGGCAAGCGGCAGGATTCGGTTCTGCGCGTACGGCTCGCTCAGGGCGAGCAACCCGAACGGTGACAGCCACCGCAACCACCCCAACTCGGTGAGGCCGTCACCGACCATCCGCGCGAGCAGGCCCGTGCCGAGGACCGCCACGGCGACTCCGGTCGCGGTCGCCCGCGCCGGGAACACCTGCGCCGTCAGCCCAGCAAGGGCGACGAAGAACAACCCGAGGACGCCCACGCCGGCTCCGTGCACTACGGCTCCGGCCGGCTCGGTGCCGGCCAGCAGCAACACCGTGGCGACAACGCCACCGGCGACAACCGGCACGATCATGAGGGCTGCGAGGTGGCGGGCCACCACCGCGCGCAGCGGCACCCGCCCGGCCAGCAGCACGTCCCACCGGCCGGCGTCCTCCTCCCCGCGGGTGACTCGGGTGGTCGCCAGAATCGACCATGCGGCGAGCAGGACGGCGACGAAGGTACCGACCCGCCACACCGTGAACCCGCCCGCCTGGTCGAGCGCAACCGGCTCCCCGAACAGGGTCCGGATGGCGGGGTTCGCGGCAAGCTCGGCGATGCTGCCCGCAGCGGCGGGATCCGCCATGACACTGGAGTAGGTGCCAGCGACCAGCGCCGGCATGACGGCGGTCACGGCCAGCACGATCAGCCCGCTTCGGCGTAACTGGCGTGTTGCCAGCCCGCTGATCGACCTCCCCGGAACGGCCTGCGTGGTGATTCCAGTGGCGGGCGCCATCGTCGACATGCTCATCCGTTGGCCCTCTTGCCGTAGTAGTCGAGGAAGATCTCCTCAAGGTTGGGCTCTCGAACCGCCAGAGCGGTCACCTCAGCGGCGGCCAGCGCCCGCAGCGCCGGAGTGGGCGACCCGATGAGCGAGAACCGCACCCGCCCTATCTCAATCTGCTCGACAGCCTCGACACCGGAGAGCGCGTCGAGGTCCGGCGGTCTTCCGGTGTATGACACGGTCACCTCGGCACGATGCAGACCGCGCAGCTGCTCAATGGAAGCGATCTCGACGAGCCGGCCCGCCCGCAGGATGCCGACGCGATCGCACACCGCCTCGACCTCGGCCAGCTGATGGGAGCTGAGGAACACCGTCTGCCCCCGCTCGCGTGCCTGGATGACGGCGGCGCGGAACTCGCGCTCCATCAGGGGGTCGAGGCCGCTGGTCGGCTCGTCCAGCACCAGCAACGGCGCCCGGGTCGAGAACGCCGCGACGAGCGCGACCTTCTGCCGGTTCCCCGACGAGTACGTACGCGCCGGCTTGGTCGTGTCGAGCGCGAACCGCTCGACCAGTTCGTCGCGGTAGGCCAGGTCGGTGCCCGGGCCGGTGGAGGCATGCAGATGCAGAATCTCCGCGCCGGTCAGCTGCGGCCACAACGCCACGTCAGCGGGTACGTACGCCAGCAGTCGGTGCGCGCGGGAGACGTCCCCAGTGTCGGTGTCGAACACCCAGGCACGGCCCGTCGTCGGGCGCACCTGGCCCAGCACCATCCGGATCGTGGTGGACTTGCCGGCACCATTGGGCCCGAGGAACCCGAACACCTCACCGGCGCGCACCTCAAGGGACAGGTCGTCCAGCGCCAGGACCCGGCCGTAGCGCTTGGTCAGGCTGACGGCGCGTAGCGCAACATCGCTCATCGTGGAAGTCCTTAGCGGCCGACGCGAATATGACCGCCGACCAGACTTCCCGGCACACCAGAACTCACCGTACTCCCGTGTTCGCCGCGGAGGAATCCCGTCCCCGACACCGTCGACAGCGGTCAAACGCCGCTCGCCGACCGCCCAAGCCGTCTCGACCCGGGGCGCAGGGCAAGGTCAACTTCAACCGCACACTGATCGTCGAGCCCTTGCCGATAAGCGCCGGGGTGCCGCCGATGATCGGCCGGAATGCCGGGACTGTTGGTTTCCGAGGTCCGGCAACGGCGTCAGCGGTTTGTCGGCCGGATGCTGACCTGGATGCGGGGCCGGTGGCCGGCGACGATGTGGGCATGACAAGCGACATCGCCCTACTCACCGAGGACCTGACCAAGTTCTATGGCCAGCGCCGCGGTGTCGAGGGGCTCAGCCTGGAGGTTCGTGCCGGGGAGGTGGTGGGATTCCTGGGACCGAACGGCGCCGGGAAGACCACCACGATCCGGCTGCTGTTGGACTTCCTACGTCCCACTCGTGGACGCGCAACCGTGCTCGGGCTCGACCCGCGCAGGGACAAGGCCGCACTGCACCATCAGGTCGGCTATCTGCCCGGTGAGCTCGTGTTTCCCGGACGAGACAAGGCAGAAGACCTGCTGCGCTTCTTCGCTGCGGCGCGCGGCGGCGTGGCCTGGTCGCAGGTGACCGGATTGGCCGAGCGGCTCGACCTGGACCTTTCGCGCTCGGTACGGGCGATGAGTAAGGGCAACAAGCAGAAGGTCGGCCTGGTGCAGGCGTTCATGCACCAACCGGCGATGCTGGTCCTGGATGAGCCGACCAGTGGGCTGGATCCGCTCATGCAGCAAGAATTCCTGGCCATGGTGCGCGACGCCAGCGCCGCCGGGCAGACCGTCTTCATGTCCTCTCATGTCCTCGCAGAGGTGCAGCAGGCCGCCGACCGGGTCGCCATCGTTCGCGACGGCCAGCTGGCGGCGGTCGAGAGAGTCGAGTCACTGGGGAAGCGAGCAGTCCGCGCCGTAGAGATCCACTTCGATGACCCCGTGGACCCGACGGAGTTCAGCGGCCTGCCAGGAGTGAGCGACGTGGTGGTGTCCGGACCGGTGCTCAAATGCACGATCGACGGCCGCATAGACCCGCTGATCAAGGCAGCGGCTCGGCATGAGGTGGTGGACATGTTGTCGGCCGAGCCCGATCTCGAAGAGACGTTCCTGTCGTTCTACTACCACGGGGAAGGGGCCGGCGATGCTTCCCGCGCTGGTGCGTAAGACCTGGCGTGACGACCGCCTGGCGTTGATCGGGTGGGCGGGCGGCGTCGCCGCTTTCACCGCCATCTACACCTCCGACCCAACGCTTCACGCTGCAAACAGCCGTACTCGGCGCTCGGCTGCTCGGCTGGCCACGATAGCCGAGCTCAGGACGGCCTTGTCGTGGGCGGCTGCTCCTCGTAGACGTCGGGCACCCCGTCGGCGTCGCTGTCGCGCTCCTCCAGGGCGCAGACCCTCTGGTAATGCCGATTACGAGCGCGTAGGACGACGGTGGCCAGCACCGCCGACAGCAGCGACCCGAGTAGGACGCCGATCTTGGAGTGGTCGTCGCGTTCGGTGCCGGCGCCGAACGCCAATTCACCGATCAGCAGTGACACGGTGAAACCGACCCCGGCCAGCAGCGCCAACCCCACCATGTCCCACCAGGCGAGCCCTTCCGCGAGCCGGGCCCGGGTGAACCGCTGCACGAGCCAGGTGGCACCGAGAACGCCAGCCGCCTTACCCACCACCAACCCCACCATCACGCCCAGGGCTACGGAGTCGGTCAGGGTTGCGCCGAGGCCGTTCGCCCCGGCGAGCGAGACGCCAGCGGCGAAGAACGCGAACACCGGCACCGCGACCCCGGCGGAGAGGGGCCGGATTCGGTGTTCGAAGTGCTCCGCCAAGCCAGGGCCAGGTCCCGGCTTGCGGCGTAGCACCGGCACGGTGAAGGCCAGCGCGACCCCGGCGACGGTGGCGTGCACCCCCGAGGCGTGCACCAGCGCCCACGTCGTGACCGCCAGCGGCAGTAGCAGCCACCAGGACCGCACCCGGCGCCGCACCAGCAGACCGAACAGCGCCATCGGGGCCAGCGCGAGCAGCAGCAGCCCGAAGTGCAGGGTACTGGTGTAGAAGACCGCGATGATCACGATGGCCAGCAGGTCGTCGACCACCGCGAGGGTGAGCAGAAAGGTGCGCATCGCCGACGGCAGACTGGTGTTGATCACCCCGAGGACGGCTAGGGCGAACGCGATGTCCGTGGCGGTCGGGATCGCCCACCCGGTCAACGCCCCGTCGCCGGCCCCGAGGTTGAACGCCACGTAGATCAGCGCCGGCAGCGTCATGCCGCCGAGCGCAGCGGCGACGGGCAGCATCGCCCGGCGGGGCTCGCGCAGGTCACCAGCGACGAACTCGCGCTTGAGCTCCAGACCGGCGACGAAGAAGAAGATCGCTAGCAGACCGTCGGCGGCCCACTGCCCCAATGAGAGGTCCAGATGCAGCGCCTCGGGGCCTACGGTGACGTCGGCGAGCGAGCGGTACGCGTCGGACCAGGGCGAGTTCGCCCAGGCGAGGGCAAGCACGGCGGCGGTCAGCAGCAGCACCCCACCGACCGTTTCGGTCCGGAGGATGTCCCCGATCCGGCGTACCTCAGGCCAGCTCCTGCGGCTGAGCAGGAGTGGCGTGCGGTTCGCCGGTGGGCGGGTCATCGTGGTCCTCCGGTGGGGTCGGTGACGAAATCGCCGACCAGTCTTCTCGGCACACCGGCTACTACGTTAGCCAAACGACGACCATCAGCCTGTCACCGCCCCTGAGAACGAAAGCGTGTCATCCACGACTAGGCAGCGTGCAGCCTGAGAGGTCATTCGCGCCTTCGATGTGGCCCTGAGCCGGAGTCACCGGTGATCGTCGGTCAGCAGTGCCTACGCCGCGGACCGGCGAGTCGCAGTGTGTTGCAGATGTCGAAGACGCCCGGCACGTCGTAGGTGAGGTCCGCCGCGACCTGCCGCACGTTCGCGTCGCTCACTACGCCGGCGAGGATGACGACCCGGTTCTGCACGGAGACGGTGATCTGCTGGCGCCGCGTGGTCCAGTCGATGCTCAACCGCTGCGCTACCAGCGCCTCAAGTCTTAGGTCCTCGTGGTCCGGCTCGGGCTGGTGCGAGGCGTCGGCGAACCAGTTCTCATCCGGTAACGGCCATGGTATGTACACGGTCAGCTCCTTGATTGCGACGAGGCCGGGCGGGATAGCGGACGGTGAGCTGGTGACGTCCTCACGCCGGTCAGGAACGCGATCGGGTGGGACTCATAGGGCTTCACCCTTGCTCCTCGTCCACCTTGAACGAAAGCGGCCTAACCGTGGGTGTGGCTGGCCTTCTGGCGCTGGCACTGCGTCGTCTCCAGTTCAGGGAAGTCGGATGGGTCGTCCCGGCGGTGGCCACGACGAGCACGACGCCGATGCCGGCGAGACCGACCTGGATGACCAGGCTCAGGAGGTTGGGGGTGCCGGTTTCGATACCCGCGAGACGGGCGACGATGCTGCCGGCCAGCGCGGCGACCACCCCGACTGACACGGTCAGCCAGATCGGGGCCTCCTGGCGTCCCGGGACGACGAGCCTGCCGAGCAGGCCGATAGCGACGCCGACGAGGAGCGCGGTGACGAGACCAGCGATGCTCATGGGGGCTCCCTCGGATCTCCTTCGAGTACGAGTGCTACGGCAGGTGGGGGATCGGTTCTGAAGATTCGCCCCGCACGAGCGGCCATCCGAATGGCCTCGGCTCCTTGCGATCCGGTCCCAGGGTGCCGGTTGTCCCCGGTGGCGAGGCTGCTCTCGGTCCGGGACCCAGTTCGATCAGGAGCGCGTGGCCGGGGCGGCGGTTGGCCGCTTCGATACCGACCCCTTGGACAGTTGGGCGAGGGCGTCTTCGCGGCTGTCGAAGATGGGGAAGGCCCCGTCCAGGCGCATGGTGTGCAGGACGGTACGGATGAACCGCGACGGCGCGGCCAGGCAGAGCCTGGCCCCACGGTCTCGGGCGTCGCGGTGGGCACGGACGAGGTGACCGAGGCCGGTGGAGTCGATGAGGTGTACTCGGCTCAGGTCGACCACGACGTGTCCGCCCATGTCGGCCGCGTGCCGCAGGGCGGTGCGCAGGGTGTCCCCGGTGTCGAGATCGACGTCACCGGTGGCGGCGACGACGGTTACGTCGTCGAGGTGGTCGATGCCGAGGATTCCACCAGGACCGTGTCCGCCGCACGACGCGTGGCCGCCGCCAGGGAGCGGCAGCAGGCTGCAGTGCGGGCAACGGTGGGGGCCGGTGGCGAACGGGGAGCCGCTCCAGCCCTGTTCGGACACCAGGGTCCAGACGACCTCCGCGTCGGGGAGCACGCACGCGGTGGCCTTGACGGTGTCGCCGCAGGTGTCGCAGATCAGGGTCATGAGGTGGTCGTCCGGGACAACGGTCATTCTTCTGGTCCTTCCTGGGTCCGTGTCTTTCCGTGCGGTGGGACACGGCATTCGTGCAGTGCCGAAGCGGTTTGGCTTCCGAGCCTGGTGTTTCCGTGCCGAGTGGCGGTCCAGCCCGATGGTGGGAAAAGTGAGACCGCTGGCGTTCGTCAGTGCGTGGCTCTTACCGGGGCGCGGCCATGAGCGACCAGCACCGGCTGTGTGGAGGTGGGTTCCTGTCCCGTCGTCGGGGTGCAGGGCGGCGATGAGGGGGCAGCGTCGACGACCGGCAGGATCTGGTCCAGACGGGCGGTATGCAGGATGCGTCGGATGCGCGGGTTCGGGTTGCGGACGGTGAGGATCCCGTCGGCACGGGCCAGCCGCCGGTGCACATCGAGTAGGAGGCCGATGGCGGCGGCGTCGATGTGCCGGCAGCCAGACAGGTCGACCACGACCTGTGCGGGGTGTAAGGCCAACAGTTGGTCGAACACTGCTCCGGTCGCCGGCAGGCAGGCCAGGTCGAACTCGGTGATGCACACCTCGACCAGCGCCAGCGTGCACGGCGTAG
This sequence comes from Micromonospora sp. NPDC050276, assembly GCF_044459545.1. Taxonomy (NCBI): domain Bacteria; kingdom Bacillati; phylum Actinomycetota; class Actinomycetes; order Micromonosporales; family Micromonosporaceae; genus Micromonospora; species Micromonospora sp. NPDC050276. The sequence continues at coordinate 105,537 of NZ_JBITJA010000015.1, forward strand.
TTGCCAGCGGTCCTGTCACGGGCACACCCCTCTCCTTCGCGGACGCGGTCGTCTAGGACCCTGCCGTGCCGGCTTGGCGGTCACCACGCGGATCTGTGACAGTTCCGTGACAAATCAGCCAGCCGGCCGCCACGGTTGGCAGCCAGCGGGTCGTGTGGGGATGATGCCCGGTATGACGGCCGTACTGGTGATCGAGGACGACGACCGCATCCGTTTGGCGTTGTTGCTCGCACTCGAGGAGGAAGGCTACGACGCTCTCGGCGCGGCCACGGCCGAGGAGGGCCTGCGCGTGCAGCGCCGGGACCCGGCCGACTACGTGCTGGTCGACTTGATGCTGCCCGGCCTCGACGGTTTCGAGTGCATCCGGCAGTTGCGCCGTGACGACGACGTGCCGATCGTGGTGGTCAGCGCCCGCGACGACACGCACGACGTCGTCGCCGCCCTTGAGGCCGGCGCCGACGATTATGTCGTCAAGCCGGTGGCGATCAAGGAATTGACCGCGCGGCTGCGCGCCCTGCGTCGCCGCGCCCGTACCGGCGTCACCGGGCACGCGCCGGAGCCCGTGCCGGTGCTCATGGTCGGCGAGCTGGAGATCAGCCCCGACGGGGGAGAGGTGCGCCGAGGCGGCAAACCCGTACCGGTCACCCGTACCGAGTTCCGGCTGCTGTGCGAGCTGGCCGAACACGCCGGCCGGGTGCTGTCTCGTCAGCAACTGCTCGAACGGGTCTGGGGGTACGACAGCGGCGACGAACGGCTGGTCGACGTGCATGTGGGCCGGCTGCGGCAGAAGATCGAGCCGGATCCGGCGACCCCCCGGCACCTGGTCACCCTGCGGGGCCTGGGCTACAAGCTGCAGCGATGAGACGCCTCGGACTGCGGACCCGGGTCACTGCCGTGTTTGCCGTCGGCGCGCTTCTGCTATCGGCGTCGATGGCCCTGGTCTCCTACGAGTTGACCCGCCGGTCCCTGCTCGACGAGCGGGAACGCACCGCCCTGCGCGCGGCCTACTTCGACGCTACCGTCGTTCGTGCCGGGCTCGACACCGACACCCCCGATGTGGTGGAGGTGCTTCGGTCGCTGGACACGGGCGGGAGTCGGCGGCCCGTGCTGCACCTGGACGGCGAGTGGTACGCCCGTACCGCCGACCCCACCACCACCGCTGCCATTCCCGTCGAGCTGCGTCAGGTCGTCGCGGCGGGCGAGCCCGCAGTGCAGCGGGTACGCGTCGACGGCCAATCTGTCCTGGTCGTCGGGGTGCCCCTTTCCGCGTCGGCGACGTACTTCGAGGTCAACTCGCTCCGGGAGCTGGAACAGACTTCCCAGGTTCTGGCGCTCGCGCTGACTACCGTCGCGATCATGGTCGCCGCGTCCGGTGCGGCGCTCGGCTGGTACGCCACCCGGCACGGGTTACGCCCGCTCACGGCGGTCACCGACGCCGCCGAGAAGATCGCCGCCGGTGACTTCACCGCCCGCCTCGACACGGCCACCGACCCCGACCTGACCCGACTGTCCTCCTCGTTCAACCAGATGGTCGACCGGCTCGCGCACCGCATCGAGCGGGACCGCCGCTTCGCCGCCGATGTCAGCCACGAGCTGCGCTCACCGTTGCAGACCCTCGCCGCGGCGGCCAGCGTCCTGGCCCGCCGCCGGGAACACCAGGACGAACGAACCGCCATCGCGGCCGGGCTCGTCGCCGACGAGATCGACCGTTTTCAGCGGCTCGTCAACGACCTGATCGACCTGGCCCGCAGTGACCAGCCCGCCCACCGGGGCCCCGTGGACATCGTGGCGCTGGCCCGCGATGCCTGCCGCACCCTCGACCTGCCCACGGCGCTCGTCCATCTTGCCCCCGACGTCCCGGCGACGTGGCTGGTCGAGCGGCGCCGTGTCGCACAGGTCCTGGCGAACCTGCTCGACAACGCGGTGACCTACGGGGGTGGTCCTGCAGGCATCCGTCTGGACCGCGACGGTAGCGCCGGCATCATCGAAGTCGAGGACGACGGACCCGGTGTGCCCGTCGAGGACCGCGAGGCGATTTTCGACCGTTTCGTTCGGGGGCGAGCAGCTCATACCCGCGGCACCGGCGACGGGACAGGGCTGGGACTCGCGCTGGTCGCACAGCACGCCACCGCACACGCCGGACACGTCACCGTCGGTGACCGGCCCGGCGGAGGCGCCTGCTTCCGTGTCGCTCTGCCGGAGAGCCTGCCATGAACCGCCGTCATCTCGTGGTGCTGGCGCTTGCCGCGCTGCTGACCAGCTGCAGCATCCCCACCGATGATGCCCCCCGGGTAGTGCAGGCACCGCAAGGACCTTTCCAGAGCTCCGCGCCCGCCGACACCAGTCCACCAGTCGGCCCTGCCGCCGAAACGCTCTGCTTTGTCCGCGACAACCGCATCATCTCTTTCATCCGGCGCGTCGACCGGCCACCAACGATCGAGGACCAACTGCGGCATCTGCTGGCCGGACCCACCGCGGCCGAACGCTACACCGACTTGACCAGCGCGCTGCCAGGAGCGGTCAACGCCGCCGGTGTCACCGTGACCGGCGCCCAGGCCCGCATCGTGGTCGACAAACCCGGCGACGACGCCGGCCGCAGCGACGAGGTCCTCGCCTTCGGGCAAATCGTTTGCACCCTCACCAGCCGCGACGACGTCACCACGGTAACGTTTTCCCGTGATGGCCGGCCTCTCAGAGTGCCTCGCGCGGACGGCTCGCTCTCGGAACAACCGCTCACCCGCGCCGACTACGCAACACTAATCACCCCACGGTGACCTCGTCCGCCGGTGCTGAACTGACCGACGATCCCCTTTAGCCCTGGGCGGAGCTACCACGTCTGCAGCCGTACCGGTGATACGGCACGCCTCCAGTCTGCACGGCCGCGCTGAGCGGAACGTGCCCCGAGATCCGGCGGACGTGCCTCGCCTAGGTATCGGTGGTGGCAGTATCCGCTGCTCCGTCCACCCGGGCGGGTGGAACCGGATTGCCGTCAGCGTCGGCGAGGGCCATGCCCATGGCGTAGGTGCAGAGCTCCTTGAAGGAGACATTATTTTCGTTGGCGATGCTCAACAGCTTCGCGAACGAGTCCATCACTTCCAGCGGAGTCGAGCCGTCCTGAGTCCGCTGCAGCCAGTCAGCCTGCTGCTCCAGAGGGTGTCGCCCGGCGGAATTCTCCTGCTGTATCGCTGGCCGTATCTCGTCATGCCGCATCGGGCCAGGCTGGATGATCTGCTGGTTATCGGGGCAGGAGCCGACCGGTTCATTCGCCAACGAACAACGGAAACGACCACGGCCGTCACTGCGACGGTGAGGCTGCCTATTCCGGCCCACCAGCTCGCTCGAGCCCTTCGCTGATCAGGAAGAGCACCGAGACCGCAGCCACCGGTGCTCCAGGTCAGGTCGCGGGCCACCTCGACCAGCTTGACGTTCGCGTTCTGGCTCACCCGCACCAGTAGGGCGAGCGCCTCGTCGCCGGTGAGCCGGTACCGCTCCATCCCGCGACGGCCGTGCGTGTTCTCGCCGTTTCCCACCGCTCATCCTGCTGCTGGTCAACCGTCCCGGCTGTCTGCGGGGGGCAGGCGACCGGCCAGCGCGGCCCGTCGGTCGGCCTACTACGTCTCTCGATGTCCCACTGCTACCCGTCGTCCGCCGCCGCCAATCCCGGTCGGCGCTCTGTGGGGTCGTCGGCGGTACTTGCCTGCCAGTCCGCTGATCCTGACCGCGACAGACCAGAAAATCTGGGCTGAATTCGCTAGACATCTTTGGCAACGTGCAATACTGTTCCTTGAGTTGAGAGCGAAGATCCCGTCAGGACGCAGACGGGCTGTCCGGTCGTGAGGTCACGACGGGCGGCTGGCGAGAGGAGCGGTGTCCCCGTTCCTCTCAAGATGTAGTACGAGCACGTCAAGCCCGGTGTGATACGTGCCGGGGAGCAGGTGGGGCCAATGCTCTTTCGGGGTTCCACCTGATGTTCGCCGTAGGCGCAGGGGCAGGAAGTCGCGTGGGCTCCGGCGCCGGCGGACCGCACGTCGGCAAGAGGAGAAGTGGCAGAGGAAAGGGAGGGCCGTACACCGTTGGATCGCCCGCCGGCAGCCGTCATTCCAGGCTCGGCGGACACCGCAGTTTCCATCGAACGAGAGGTGGTCTCCGGTCACGCATACGCGATCCTCGCGCCTGAAGCCGTCATTCTCGGCTGGTGCGGATACGACAAGCCGACGTTCCTGTCGGCAGATGGTGTTCTGACCCGTAACCCTGGGCCCCGGCGCGTCAGCGCCGGGGCCCTCGACGTGGAGGTGACATGGGGCAGAACCCCGATGACATGTTCGGCGATGAGAACTACCCGGCCTACACCATCGGCCAGGCCGCGGAGATGCTCGGCACCACGCAGGACTTCCTGCGTCGCCTGGACGAGGCGAAACTGATCAACCCGCACCGCTCCAGCGGTGGGCACCGCCGCTACTCCCGCTACCAGTTGCGCCTGGCAGCCCGGGCCCGCGAGATGGTCGACCAGGGCACCGCCCTGGAGGCCGCCTGCCGGATCATCATCCTCGAAGACCAACTCGAGGAAGCCCTCCGACAGAACGACAAGCGGTAGCGCGGGCCGCGGCGCCAGGACGGGCCGACCGCTCTCGGGCCAGGTCGTCGGCGGCGTGTAACGTCCGGGCATGGGCAGCGGCGGAACGGACGACGCGGACGCCGGGTGGGGAACCGCTCCTGGGGCCGGCGGAGTGGCGTTGGTGTCGGAAGAGATCACCGCTGTGCGGGTGACGGCGCTGCGTCACGAGGTCACCGCGGCAGCCCGTGCGGCAGGTCTGGTGGGCGACGGCCTGGAGGACTTCGTGCTGGCGGTGCACGAGTTGGTCACCAACGTGGTGCGCCATGGCGGGGGCAGCGGCGAGCTGCGGCTGTGGCGGCACCGCGACCTGCTGACCTGCCAGGTCAGCGACGATGGGCCCGGATTGGGCGAGACCGCCGTCGCCCTGCCGTCGCCGGGGGAGGTCGGCCACCGGGGGCTGTGGCTGGCGCAGCAGCTCACCGGAGGACTGATGATCGACAACTCTGGGCAGGGAACGACCGCCTCGGTGACAGCGCGGCTGTCTCTCCGACGGACCGCGAACGAGGGAGTATGACGGTGGCTCCGGAGCAGACCTGGCACTGGCGTGTCGACGTCGGTGTCGCTCGTAGCGTCCTGGCGCTGTCCGGTGAGATCGACATGTCGGGCGCCGACCTGCTCGACGACCTACTGCTCGAGACGATCGCCCAGGCTGCGACGGTGGAGGTGAACCTGGCGGGGTTGACCTTCATCGACTCCACCGTGCTCAGCACCCTCGTCGGCGCGCACCATCACGCGGCCGGCCGGGGAGTGGACCTCAGCGTGGTCAACGCCACCGGGCAGGTCCGCCGGGTCCTCGACATGACCGGCATCATGCAGCTGCTCGGCCGGGTGGCCGAACCACCACCTGCCGCGATCTAAGGTCGAGGCCGGCAGCCGGCGACGGTGGCGCCGCCCGGTGGTCAGGGCCGGCCTGTCCTCGCCGCGAGGAAGCGAACCATGAGTACGGTCGCGTCGTCCTGGAGCCGGTCGTCCTGATGGGCGAGGATCGCGTGAACCAGCCGTCGGGCGGTCTCCGGCAGCGGAAGCCCATCGGCCAGCGCCCGCACGGTGAAGTCGACCAGCCGCTCGGTGCCGAACCGGTTCCCGTCTGCCGACCGGGCCTCGACGATGCCGTCGGTGTAGAAGAGCACATCGTCGCCCGGTTCGAGGGCCTCCTCGACCACGACCGGAGGGCACCGGTCGCCCAGGGTGACCGGCAGGGCGGTGGGAGTGGGCAGGACGGTGGCGACCTTCCCTCGCCGGATCACCAGCCCGCCCGGGTGACCGGCGGAGATGACCCGCAGCCGGCCGGTGCGCTGGTCGAGTTCGGCCAGTACCCCGGTGATCAGCCCGCGCCGGTCGTGGTCACGCACCGCGGTGTCGATGTGGTGGTACGTCTCGACCAGGTCGAGCCCGCCCCGGCGGGCGTTGCGGTACGCGGCCAGCGCCAGGCCGGCGAGCATCACCGCGCGCATCCCGCCCCCGGAGCCGTGCCCGACAGCGTCGAACAGAGCGAGGTGGGCGGTGTCGCCGTTCACCGCGTAGTCGAAGGCGTCGCCACCCACGTCGTAGCAGGGCTCCAGGATCCCACTGATGATCATGTTGCCGGTGGCGAAGGTGAGCGGGGGAAGCTGGGCCCGCAGCATCTCGGCGGCGAGGCGCATCGGTGCCCGGCGGCGGACCCGCTCGACCGTGTCGCTGTAGTGCGACCGCGTGACCAGCAGCTCGGCGAGCAGCGAGGCGACCGCCTCGAACGCGGCCACTGCGGAGTCGGGCACGGCAGCGGCGGCGACCACCTCTGCGACGCCCATCCGCTCCAGACCGTTGAGCAGCGGCAGCCACAGCCGCGCACCGTCGTCCGTGGGCCCGCCGACGGGGCGCAGCATGCTGAACGCCCGGCCGGCCAGGGTTCCCTCGATGCTCAGCGGTTCCCGGCGCGCTGCGTCCGGACCGGGCAGGGGATGGAGCTGACGCTGCTCGTGGTCGACCAGGTAGAGGATCATGTCGTCGGCGCCGAGCTGCTCAGCGGCCTGCCGCGCCATCCCCGGCAGGTCCTCGGGACGGGCGTGGTGCGACTGCCGCAGCAGACCGTGCAGTGCGTCCCGCTCACTCATGCCCACCGACCTTCGCCGCCGCCCATGCGGGAGCGCGGCTCAGAGTACGCGGTTCGGCGACGCACCCTCACCGGTGCGTGGCGGGAGATGAGACGGATCCCACGCCGTGGCCCGGTCACGTGCGGCGACCGGAAGGCGAGGGTGAGCGACAGATCAGGCGCTGCGGGCGCCTGGTGCCGCGAGGCCGGCACGAGAACTGGTGTTAACCGGTGAAGCCGTCGGGTAGGCGCAAGGTGCCCGCGGCACGAATGCGAGGCCGCGTGGCCGAGGCGGTGTGCGAGCACGCAGGAACGACTCATCACATCGAACTCCGTCGGGGTGGACATCTTCCGCGCCAGGGGCTGTCTCGCTAACGGTGTTTCCGGCGATCTTGGTTAGTAGGTTTCAGCGGCTGGGAAGCGGTCGCTGAAGGTGATGGCGAAGGCGTTCAACGCGGGTTTCCAGCGCATCGTCCATCGGGTTCTGCCTGCTCCGGTGGGGTCCAGGGAGCGGGTCACCAGGTATAGACACTTCAACGCGGCCTGCTCGCTGGGGAAGTGACCGCGGGCCTTGACCGCCCCCGATCCAGCCGACAGCAGTCTCCTTGTGCCCTTCTACGTCCCGCCGGACCTGACGTTCTGCTCCTCGCCACCCTCGTGGCGTGGCCTTCCTCACCGAAGGGGCGCAGGCCACCTTCGGCGGCGAGAGTGCGGGCTGCCGTGGAGGAATTACGGCAGGTCAGGCGGCGAGGGCGGCGGCTCCAGCGCCTGCAGCGTCATCTCCGCGTACCGCCGCCACAGCGCGGGGTTCCGCTCGGTCATCCTGGTCAGTTGCACGGCCATGCCGCAGAGAATGACGCGCAGGTCGAGCGGGGTCGCGTCGGCTCGGACGGCGCCGGTGGTCTTGGCCGCCTCCATGAGAGCAGCGACCCGGTCGAAGAGGCTGCCTGCGGGGCGTGCTGCGAGTGACTCCGCCAGGAGACGGTCGTGGGCCAGGTGGTCGAAGAGCGACAGGACAAAAGCCGCGAACGCGCGGTCCGGGCTGGCTTCCTTCACCGCCTGCGCAGTCTTCTGCTCCAACTCGGCCGAGCGGTGGCGCACCACAGCCTCTACCAGGTGCTCCTTGGTGAGGTAGTTTCGGTAGACGGTGGCCTTGCCGACATTGGCGCGCTCGGCGACCTGCGGAACGGTGCCCTGCAAGCCGAACTCTTCGAAGATCTCCAGCGCGGCTGCGAAGACTCGCTCGTCGTTGAGGCGCGCGTCTGCCCGCAAGCGGGCTACGAACGCCTTGGGCGTGGGCGGAGCGCTATCGTCGACTTCCACCCTCCCATTGTGCCGGTTGGAGTGCGGCCCCCTGACATGCAGGGTTTGCGTTCCCGGCATGTGTGCGGGTGTGCCGCAGGGCCGCGAAGGCGTTCTGCGCGCGGCTCGCCACGCTGCTGGTGGCGGTAAGCGGACTCAAGGGTTCGGATATGGTTGTCACCATGTGTACCCCCAGGTCCGGCAGGCCGGGCTTCTCGCGGGCCAGGGCGGAGATATACGCGCACGCTCGTAACGGCCCCCGACGCTGACCCTTCCCAGCCCGACCGCTGCCGCGGCACTGAACGCCGCCGCGCCTTGCGGTGGCTAATGACCTTTAGCGGAGCCATGAATAGTTCCTCACCTTCCGGCGGTCGGTCGTACGACCAGGCGCGCGACGTTCTCGGACGCTTCGCCTCCGGTGTTGTCGTCATCACGGCCGTAGGTCCCGACGGGCCGGTCGGACTGACCTGCCAGTCATTCGTGTCGCTCTCCCTGGACCCTCCCCTGATCTCCGTGGCGGTGGCCCGAACCTCACGCAGCTGGCCGAAGATCCGCCAGGTGGGCACATTCGGCGTCAACGTCCTTGCTGAGGACCAGCGGGGGGTGAGCGACGCCTTCGCTCGCTCCGGGGGTGACAAGTTCGCCGCCGGTGAGTGGTCATTAGACGACCACGGAGTACTGCTTCTGGTTGACGCCTGCGCCTGGATTACCTGCAAGCTGATCAACGAGTACGACGGGGGTGACCACAGCATTGCCGTCGGCGCGGTGCTTGCCCTTCAGGCGGGTGCACGCGAACCCCTCGTCTACCACCGCAGCGGCTATCGCCGACTCGCGTGATCCAGGTCTCCGCCAGGCGTACACGGGGTGGTGGACGTCGGGCCTCCAGCATCGCACTGCCTTGCGGCGTGAGGATATCCGACGCCTTCCGTTGGCAGTGGGGCCTCGGGCTGGTCTTCGGTGGAGCCGGACGCGGCGAGCGCCCGGCGCTAAGCGGATCCTTGGGTCCGGTACGCTGGCACCCGGAAAGCAGACCCAAGGGTCCGTTTCAGTGTGAGATCAGGAGTGGCAATGGAGCATGGACGTGACACCGAGCTGTCGACAGGCGCGGCCCCGAACGATCGGCGCGGGACGAGTCCGGTGCCTTTGTCGATTCTCGATCTGGTCATCAGGGGCGATGGGAGCCAGCCGGCCGATGCGCTCCAGCAGACCACGAACCTGGCGCAGGCCGCTGAGCGGTGGGGCTACCGACGCTTCTGGGTCGCCGAACACCACAGCTTCCCCGCCTCAAGCAGCCCGGCCCCTGCCGTCCTGCTCGCCCACCTTGGTGCCGCGACCCGCTCCATCCGGCTCGGATCGGGAGGAGTCATGCTCACTAACCACGCACCACTGATCGTGGCCGAGCAGTTCGGCGTCCTCAACGCCTTGCACCCCGGCCGCATCGACCTGGGCGTCGGCCGAAGCCCCGGCGGTTTGCCGTCAGTCATGCAGGCGCTGCGCCGCAACGGCGAGGGCTCGGGTGGGAGCGATTTCCAGCCGCAGGTTGAGGAGCTGCTCGGCTTCCTCCGCAACGACTTTCCGGAGAACCACTCCTACCGGCGCGATAACGTGCACGTGGTGCCAGCAGCGCCCAGCCTTCCCGTCTGGACACTTGGCTCGGGAACCACGGGTGCAGAGGTGGCCGCACGCCTCGGCCTGCCGTTCGCGGCTGCCTTCCACATCAATCCCATGCAATCCATGCACGCCATCGATGAATACCGGAGAGCGTTCCGCCCCTCCGCTGCCCTGGCCACACCACACGTGATGGTGTCCGTGAACGTCGCCTGCGCCCCGACCGGACCCGAAGCCGAACGCCTGGCTCGGCCGGGTGCGCTGATGATGATGCTTGCGCGGCAGGGAAAGCAGGTCGCCCTTCCCACCCCGGACGAAGCGATCAATCGCGCCTACACGCCCGATGAGAAGGAGTTCGTCGAAAGTTGGCTGGGCAACGTCATCCACGGCGCGCCCGACACGGTGCGCAGAGGTCTGACAGAGCTGCAGCAGCGAACCCACGCCGACGAACTGATGCTTACCTCCATGATCTACGACACTGCGGACCGCCTACGCTCCTTTGCCCTCGTGGCCGAAGGGTTCGGGCTTACCACAGGCTCTTCCTGATCCATGGCGTGCGTTGGCGCCGGTGCGACGGTGCGGCAGGTCATCACCGAGACCACCGGAGACCAGACGGCCGGTTTCACACCGGAAGGCATGACCCAGAACGGCGGGCCGCCCAACTGGGTGATCACGAATCTGCTGTAGGTCCCGGGTGTCCGGTGGGGCTGTACGCGGCGGCGGTTTTGGCCGCCACGTGGTTGAGGACCTTTCAGCGCCGCCGCCACCGTCGTCAGCTCATGGCGAGCTGGCAGTCGAGAACGTCGCAGAGCGCCAGCAGCGGTGAGATGGTGACCCGTTCCGATCGCACCAGGCCCCTGCGGCTCTGCTCAGGCGGTGAGTTCCGCGAGCGCGTCATCGACGGACGAGGTGAGCAGGCCGGGCAGGAAACCGATCAGGTCGAGCGTGAACCGAACCACGCCCTGGTCCGGGGCAACCACCACCACCGGCGCCTGCCGATTGCGGAAAGCGGTCACCAAGTGGTCCAGGCAGCGGAGTCCCGCGCTGTCGAGAAAGGTCACCCCGCTCAGGTCGATCACCACTCCGGCGGCCGCCCGCGTCGCCGCGAGCACGTCCCGTTCCACCAGTTCGGCGTTGCCGTGGTCTATTTCCCCGTGCAGCCGCACCACCTCGCAGCCCTGTTCGCTCCGGATGGTCGTCCGGTCCTCTGCGGTCACCTCGTCGTCCCTCTGAACTGCCGTCGCATCAACACGCTCGTGCCCTCGCCCCGATGGACGACCAGGTCGTCCATCAGCCGCCCCATCAGCGCCATCCCGCGCCCCCGGTCGGCGCTGGCCTGTGGGGCCAGCCACCGGCCGCTGTCGGAGATCCGCAGGTCGAGGATGTCGCCGTCGATCGTCGCGGTCACGCTCACCACACCCGACGGGTCGCTCTGGTAGCCGTGCTCGATTGCGTTGGCCGCCGCCTCGGAGCAGGCCAGCACGATGCCGTACTGCTCCGGCTCGGGAACCCCGCAGCCGGCGAGCCACTCGTGCAGTCGCGTTCGCAGCGGGCTGAGCCGGGTCATCTCGGCCGGCACATCGGCGTGGAACCGCGGAGCGGCCTCGAAGGCGAGCGCGAGCAGGCACGTGTCGTCGTGGCCGCCCTCGCCGTCGAGCATCGCGTCACTGAGCTGCTGGACCAGCGCGCCGAGCGGAGCGGTCCGGCGGGCGTCCAGTGCCTCGGCGAGCCGACCCAGCCCCTGGTCGATGCGCTCGCCGCGCCGTTCCACCAGGCCGTCGGTGTAGAGCAACAGTCGCGAGCCCCGGGGCACGGTGAGTTGCGCCTCTCGCCGGGACCGGCTGGCGGTGTGCGTGCCGAGCGGTCCGGATCGCCCCTCCCACAGGTACCGCGGGGCGGTGTCCGGCGGAAGCAGGAGCGGCGGCGGATGGCCGGCGCAGGCGTACCGCAGCACGCCGGTGTCGAGCGCGAGCTCGGCGTAGGCCAGCGTTGTCATCTGCCCGGCCTCCAGGGTGGTCACGAAGTCGTCCATGTGTCGCAACACGGTGGCCGGGCTGCACTGCGTCATGGCCACCGCCCGCACGGCGCTGCGCAGCTGCCCCATCGCGCTGGCCGCGCGGATCCCGCGCCCCACCACGTCACCGACGACCACACCGACGCTGCCGGTCGAGGTGGTGAACGTGTCGTACCAGTCGCCGCCGACCTCCAGCGTTTCCACCGCTGGCCGGTAGACGGTGGCCACCTGGAAGCGGGAGTCGGTCGGCCGTTCGCTGATCAGGAGGCTGCGCTGGAGGATACGGGCGACCTCGCGGTCCTGCTCGGCGAGGCGGGCGTTGTCCAGTGCCAGCCCGACCCGGTCGGCCAGGTCGAGCAGGAAGTCCGGCTCGAACCGATCGGACGACGCGGCCGGCTCGCCGGCCAGCAGCAACATGCCGATCATCGCGTTGCGGGCGCGCAGCGGGAGCGCCAAACCACGCCGCCCGTCCGGCCCCGCCAGGGGTACCGGCGCGACGCCGCCCGATCGGACCGCCGCCCGTACCTGCGCGCTGATCGGCCAGGGCCCGCCGGAACCGGCGGCGATCACGCCGTCGGCGGGTCCGGCGCCGCCCGTCGGCGACCGCACCGAGCTACTCGTACCTTCGGCCTGTTCCCCCTCGACCAGGCTCACCTGCGCGTACTCGCCAAGTTCGGGAACCAGCAGGGCGACCAGCCGGCGGGCTCGGTCGGCCGAGCCCACGGCCTCGTCCAGGGCGCGGCTGAGCCGGGCCAGGTAGGCGGACTGCCAGGCCCGCCGCGCGGTCTCCTCGTGCAGCCGGACCCGCTCCAGAGCCTGCCCGGCCTGCCGGCCGATGGTCCGCATCAGCTGCACCTCGTCGGCGGCGACCCGCCGGCCGGCGGGGAAGCCGAACGACACTACGCCGAGCACCCGCTCGTCGGCGACCAGCGGCGTCACCGCGCGTGCGTCGGGACCGGGCGACTCGGGGACGACCACGTCGGCAAGGCGGACGGCATGCGCCTCGGGCCCGGAATCGTCGAGGCTGACCGGCGCGGTGGCCGGCGCGTTCGGACCGGCGACGGTGAGCACGGACTCCTGGGGGTGCAGCAGCCACACCACGGTCTCGGTCGCGTCGAACGCCTCCGTCCCAGCGGCGACGATCGGAGCGACGATGTCCTCAGCCCGGTCGATCGAGGCGCAGCGTGCCTCCATCTCCTGGAGCACTCGGATGTGGGCCGCGTTGCGCTCCGCCCGTCGGCGCTCGTTGAGCAGCTCCCGCTCGTAGGAGCGCCGGTCGGTGGCGTCGAAGACGGTCATCCGCAGCGCCGTCGAGCCGGTGTTTGGGTGCCGCCGCAACACCACGTTCACCAGGGTGTCCAACCGGGTGCCGTCGGCCCGGCGGAACTCGATGGCGATACCCCGTACCTCACTCTGCATGTGCAGCAGCGGTCCCAGGTGGGTCTCGTGGAAGATTCGGCTGCCGATGGTGTAGAAGCTCTGTACACGATGCCCCAGCACGTCTGTCCGCCGGTAGCCGGTCCAGTCAAGAAAGGTCTGGTTGACCCGGGCGACGGTGCCGTCCGGCAGCACCGAGAGGTACCCGCAGGGAGCACCCTCGTAGAGGTCCTCCGCACTCTCCTCGAGCAGTGGGACGAAGGGGTCGGCCGGTTGGAGTGGGTCGGCCACGCTCAATCGTTCCGTAAGAAGGCGAGGATCGCATCTGCGGTCTCCTCCGGGGCGCTCAGGTTCGGGCAGTGACCGGTCGCCTGCAACACCACCAGGGAACTGTCGGAGAGGTTGCGGTGCACGTAGTCGCCAACCTCTTGCGGGGCAATGACGTCGTCGGTGCACTGCAGGACCAGGCTCGGCACGGTGACCTTCGGCAGGTCGGCGCGGTTGTCGGAGAGGAACGTCACCCGGGCGAACTGCCGGGCGATCGCCGGGTCGGTGCGGCAGAAGCTGTTCATCAGCTCAATGCCGAGCTCCGGCCGGTCCGGATTACCCATGATCACCGGGGCCATGGTGGCCGACCAGCCGAGGTAGTTGCTGTCCAGCGACTCGAGTAGCTCATCGATGTCGGCCCGGCTGAAGCCGCCGCGGTAGCCTTCGTCGTCGAGGTAGCGGGGCGAGGGGCCGACCAGCACCAGCCGGGAGAAGCGGTCCGGTTCGGTGGCCGCGGCGAGCACACCGATCATCGCGCTGACGGAGTGACCAACGAAGACGACGTCCCGCAGGTCCAGTTCGGCGAGGATCTCCAGCACGTCCTCGGCGTAGCCATCGAGGGAGGCGTACCGCTGAGGCCGGTACGTCGACAGATCCGAACCGCCCGAGCCGACGTGGTCGAACAAGACCACCCGGTACTCGTCGACGAAGCGAGGCGTCACGAGACGCCACATATGCTGGTCACAGCCGAAGCCGTGGGCGAAGACGACGGCGGGACCGGTGGCCCGACCGAGAACCCTGACGTTGTTCCGGACCACCGCGCTCACGGACGGTGACACTACCTGCGATCATGTCGGCTGGCTAATCGGACTCGCCCGGGTCAATCCGATCCCGGCCCACCGGCTCCGGGCCGGGTGCCGTCGTGGCAGGTCGGACCCGGTTACGCCGGTCGCCCGGCTGCCGGGCGGACGCGTGCCGATGCTTGTGCCTCTTCTCGGGATGGATTCCCACTGCCGGGTCGACACGTCCATGCGGCGCCTCCGCTCCGTTGTAGGGCATCGTCGGGAACCAGCCGTAGCCGAAATTGCGGACACCGGACTGTCCATCGTCGGTCGCCACAGGGACAGGGCTATCGAGGCAGTGGGGCGGCCCTGAGGTCACCCCACTGCCGGCGATGAGCCGTCACCTAATGGTTGTCCCACCAGGCGGTGACGATGGCGGCGTAATCATCTGGTGCGGATTCCCAGGTGAAGTGCCCAGCCTCGACGATGTCGAGTCTGCTGTCCGGCAGCCGCTCGTGCAGAAATTCGGCGTTGACCAGCGGTACAGCTGTGTCGTGCCGTCCGGCGATGATCTGCACGGGCGTCTGGATTCCCGGCAGCAGGTCGCGGAGGGCCGGAAGCTGTTTCGGGTAGCTGCGCACGTAAGGAAGTGACCGGAAGAATCGGTCACCTTCGTAGGATGACAGGTAGTCCTCGCGGACGTGGTCGGGAATCGCATATCCCTCGATGTGCGGAAGCACGGCCTCGATCACGTGTCGCCCTTCGGTGCGGAACGCCTCGACATCCGGGGCCAGCACCCAGTCCCGTAGCACGTCGCCCAGTTGAATCGGCACCGCGGCGCCGCCGCTGCCGATGACGAGGCTGCGCAGCCGGCCCGGATGCGCCGCCGCGGCGAAGAGCGATGCGGAGGTGCCGATATCGGGCCCGACGACGTGTGGACGCTCAAGCCCGAACGCGTCGGCGACGCGGATGATGAACTCACCCATCGCCTGTGGTGCCAGCAACTCGTCACGGCGTTCGGAATGACCAAATCCCGGAAGGTCGATAGCGACCAGATGGGCGCGTTCGGCAAGCGAGGACCAGATCGGGTTGAAGGCGTACAGGCTCTCCGGCCACGGGCTCAGCAAGAGGGCGTGATCGTCGCGCTCCTCGCTCTCGGCGTAGCGAATCGACAAACCGTCGATGAGGCGAGTTCGTGGCTGGATTGGGTCGTTCGACGTGCTCGTCATCTGGCTACCCCTAGTGCGCCGTGGCCGTGGCCGTGGCCACGGAGTCGGTCCGGCCCCGTTGATCGCGGCATCACGCGACCGCCGTGGGGGTGAACAGGATCTTGCCCGAGCGCCGCTCGCGACCCGCGTGGGCCAGGGCCTCGGCGAACTGCTCCAGTGGGTACGTCGCCTCGACCTTCGCCTCCAGTACGCCCTGCTCGACCAGCTCGGCGAGCTCGGTGTAGATCCGGGTCAGCCGCTCGCGCGGGGTGTTGCGGATCCAGGAGAGGATGAAGAAGCTGCGCAGCGAGATCGAGCGGTAGATGAAGTCACCGAGCGGCAGGACGGGCGCCTGCCCGGTGATAGCGCCGAACGTCACCACGCTGCCGGCGTCCTCGATGAGGCGTGCCAGCTCGCCGACGTGCTGCGGGCCGCCGGTGCCGTCCAGCAGCAGCCGCAGCCGGCGGTCACCGAGCGCGGCGGCGGCGCGGTCACCCAGATCCTCGCCGTCGAGTACGACGAGGTCGGCACCGAGCGCGCGTACCTGCTCGGCGGCCTCCTCCCGACGTACCACGGCCAGGATTCGCACGCCGGCCCGCTTGGCGAGGGTGATGACGTGCTGGCCAACGGCCGAGTTGGCCAGGGTCAGGCCGATCCAGTCATCGGGCTTGAGCTCGGCGTAGTCGTGCAGCAGACCGTACGCGGTCGCCGGATTGACCGAAAGCATGGCCAGCTGGAGTGCGTCCGCCTGCTCGGAGATCGGTACGACGTCGCGAGCGGCCACGACGGTCTGCTTCGCCCAGGTGCCGCGCACGAAGGTCGGCAGGATGAGCACCCGCCGCCCCACCAGGGACTGGTCAGTGCGGGGCCCGGCTTGCAGTACGCGACCGACGCCCTCGGCGCCCAGCTGCGCGGGGATCTGTGGTTGGACGCTGAACCAGCCGGCGGTGAAGAGCAGGTCGGCGGGGTTGATAGGGGCGGCCTCGACCGCAACGAGCAGTTCCTCGGCCCCGAGGGTCAGGTCGGGGTCCTGGTCGAGCTTGACGGTGTCGTTCAGGTCGCCGCCGACCTTGCTGAGGATGAGTCGACTCATGCCGGGTGTGCTCCTTCTGGCAGGGCGGCCGTAATGAGCTACGGCCAATTGACCATTACTTCCTACCCGCACGCCGTGGCTTTGTAAAGGCCTTTGTTGCTTAGGCCATGTCGGAGGTAGTGTGTGGCGCATGGCTACGCACGAGAGCCCGGACAGGGCGGACCCCCGGATCCCCGCACCGGCCGTGGCGATCGTGGACCTGCTCAACTCCCGGCCACACGCCACGCCGGCACTTCCGGACACCCTCGACGATCCCCGACAGGCCGGCGTGCTCCTCGGCCCGTTCGACCCCGCGGCGCAGGACGCCCTGACCGCCGCCCGACTTGATCGGGTGCGTGCCGTCCGTGATCATCTCGTGGCGGTGCTGGCAGCCGACACGCCGACACAGACCGCCCAGGCGTGGACGATGCTGGCCGAGTACGCCAGCGATCTCACATTCCGGCAAACCTTCACGGCGGTCGGACAACCACAACTGCGGCAGGTGGCCGGCGACCCCCTCGTGGGCCGTATCGTGCTCACCGTCGCCGACCTTGTCGCCGCCAACACCTGGTCGCGGCTGCGCATCTGCGGTAACGAGATGTGCTCCCACATCTTCTACGACACGACCCGCAGCCGCAGCCAGCGTTGGCACTCCTACGAGATGTGCGGCAACCGAACTAATGTCGCCGCCTACCGAGCCCGCGCCCGTCGAGCCCGCGACAGCGACGAATAGATCGGCTCCGCCGCCGTCACCTCGTGGTTCACGACCACATGCAGCTGCCACTGGCCCGCCGGGTGGTCGGCGAGCAGCGTTCAGGCGGCTGCCTCCAGCCCACCTGGTCAGCCGGCACGACCGCGTAGTCCCTCACGTACTCGCTATCGGCGCATCGGCGTATCGGCGCCTGCGCCGGGGTTGGCACCGGCGCGGATGCCGTCAGGGACCGAATCGACGTCAGCCGCCCCCGCGCCACCACGTGCTTTTACCTGCTCGGCGACCTGGCAGACAGGTGCTTCCGAACTTGCCGCTGTGGGATGGCGGGCAGCCTGGAGCCGCGGCGTCGACCACAACATCACCCGGGACCAAACGAGTAGAGCCGGCATCAGCCGCGCACTCGGCTCGCGCGGACCCCACGAGGCTGGATCGCCGCGCAACTTCCGAATGACCAGCAGTCAGCAGGCAACCGCCGGGCAGAGCATGGAGTGCCTTCTATCCCGTATGCGGCGAACGAACCCGCTCGTTCACGCGCGGATGGCGGATGTTCACCTTTGTGGCCGGCCTCCAGATATCGCAGCTCCATACGTTGCTCTCATCCCCCACAAAGGAGTTCGATGATGGATCGACGGAATCTGCTGCGCACCACAGTGCTCGGGGCCGGCGCGATGGCGCTGCCGTTTACCGCCTGGTCAGCGGCGTACGCGGCGCCGGCGCAGAACGCGTCCGGCCCGTACGGTCCACTCCAGCCGGCCAACGGGCACGGCATCCAACTTCCCGCGGGCTTCACCAGCCAGATCGTCGCCCGCTCCGGACAGGTCGTGGCCGGCACGTCGTACACCTGGCACAACGCGCCCGACGGTGGCGCGGTGTTCGCCAACGGCAGCGGCTGGGTCTACGTGTCCAACTCCGAGACCAGCGCCGGCTCCGGCGGTGGTGCGTCCCGGATCCTGTTCAACTCCAGCGGAGCCATCACTGGGGCGTCCCGCATCCTGTCCGGCACCAACAACAACTGTGCGGGTGGCAAGACCCCGTGGAACACCTGGTTGTCCTGTGAAGAGGTCAGCCTCGGCCGGGTATGGGAGACCTACCCGCTCGGCGGCACCGCTGTGGTCCGTCCGGCGATGGGCCGTTTCAAGCACGAAGCCGCTGCGGCTGATCCGGACCGGCAGGTCATCTACCTCACCGAGGACGAGAGCAACGGCAAACTCTACCGGTTCATCCCGAACACGTGGGGCGATCTGTCCAGCGGCAGGCTGCAGGTGCTGGTCGCCGGCACCGGCACATCCGGCTCGTTCAGCTGGGCGGCCGTGCCCGACCCGGACGGCTCGCCGACCGTGACCCGGTCACAGGTGTCCGGAGCCAAGTCGTTCAACGGCGGGGAGGGCTGCTACTACTCCAACGACACGCTGTGGTTCACCACCAAGGGCGACAACCGGGTCTGGCAGCTCAACCTCGTCGACCAGACCTACGAGCTCGCCTACGACGACAACCTCGTCAATCCCGGCCCGGCACCGTTGACCGGCGTCGACAACATCACCGGATCCACGTTCGGTGACCTCTACGTTGCCGAGGACGGCGGCAACATGGAGATTTGCCTGATCACCCCAGGGGACCAGATCTCCGTGTTCCTGCGGATCACCGGCCAGAGTTCGTCGGAGATCTGCGGTCCCGCCTTCACCCCGGCCGGGGACCGGCTGTACTTCTCGTCTCAGCGCGGCACCTCAGGCTCCTCTTCCGGTGGCATCACGTACTGCGTCACCGGGCCGTTCCGTACCTGATCCCGCTCGCCACTCTCCCGGCCACCGGGAGGGTCGAGACTGCGCCGACCCAGCCGAACTCCGACATGACCGCGGCACCCCGGCATCCCGCCTGGGGTGCCGCGGTGTCGTACGGAGCTCCGGCTCGGCCTTCGGCAGCGGCGGCGGTCACCATGCCTGGGTCGGAGCCCGGACGTCGGTCGGCGTACGTAGCATGTCCCGCGATCAAGATCGACGTGCGATTCGTGGTGGACGAAGTGATTGGGGAGTGCGGTGTTCGGGATTGACGTGACCGAGGACCAGCAGCCTTTGCCGAAGTCCTGGCTGAGCGCGGCGTACCCGCGACGCGACCGGGCGACCGCCCGTCCGCTCCGGCCGGCTCCGGACGCCGCGGAGCGGGTGTGGAGGCTGCTGGAGCCGCTGCTCAACCGGGTCGAGCGCACCCTGCGCAACGAGCGGGCCGAACCGCGGTACGCCATCGAGGCGCGGCCGTGGTTGTCCCCGGATGTCCCGCCGGACGGCTCGCCGCTCGGCGCGGCCGTGGTCTGCGGGCTGGTCGCTGAGGAACTGGGCTTCTTGCAGGGCAACGAGGTGGAGGTCTTCCCTGAGGCCTGGGTGGCCGGTCGAGGCGTGGTCTTCGCCGCGCGGGCCGCCGCCGAACTGGCCGACCTGGACCTGTCACTCGGGGACGGAGTCTTCCTCGTCCGCTACCGCGCGAACCGAACTCCAGGGAGGTTCGACGCCCTGGAGTTCCACCACGCGATGCACTTTCGCACCGTCGAGATCATGAGCCGGGTGCGCGCGCGACTGGCCGCCGCGCCCGAATCCGAATACCAGGCGGCGGTCGCCGCCCTCGCCGAGTACCGCCAGACACCCCGGCAGCGGGCGGTGACCTCGTTCCTCGCGCCGACCCGGACCGACTGGGTGACCGAGGACTGCGCGTTGGTGGCCGGTGGACAACCGGTCGACCCGGACAACCACTTCCTGCTGTTCCACGCCGTCAGTACCGTCGAGCAGCTGGACCAGGTCGTCGGCAACTTCTGGTCGGGGGAGGCGACGCAGTCACTCGCGCCGCTGGCCACCGTTCTCACCTCGGTCGGTCCGGCCGCGATGAGCCGGGTGATCCGGTGGTTGGGCGGCGACGATCTGAACGCCGAGCAGCGACGCCGGGTGTACTCCGCGCTCGCGGTCACCCCCACCGACGAGGCGTTTCAGACACTGCTGAATCGGACCGGGGAGGCGTCGGCGAAGGCCGCGCTCACCGCCGCCGCGCAGCGGTACCCCGCTCGGGCGCTGCGCCTGCTCGCGACCGCGGCCACCACGACCGAGGTGACATCGACCGCCGCGATCACGGACCTGCTGGCGGCACACGTCGCGACCCATCCCGCCGTGGTGGAGCGGGTCGCCCCGGAGCTGCCCGAGGCGGCCCGGCAGGTAATCGGCGCTGTCGCCAGCACCGGGGACGGCGTACCGGACGCGCCGGACGAGCTGGTGCCTGCGGTGCTGCTCAGCCCGCCCTGGGCGGGGAAGCGGCTCACCCGCCGAGGCCGGCCTACCGCGCTGACCGAACTCACCTGCTCGGATCCGACGGTCATCGCCTGGGAGCCGGGCGAGCAGGAGCGCTGGCGGGTTCCGCAGTACCGCGCTCCGTACCGCTGGGATCGGGAGGTGCCGTTGACCTCAGTGGCACAGCAGATCCGGGAGGGCGCGGCGCGGGCCTACGACGAGGCCCTGTTCTTCCTCCTGGGCCCGGACGAGCTGACCCGGCCGCTGTTGGCGCGGTGGTGGCCACGGGACCGGTACGAAGCACGGCATTGCCTCCCGCCCCTGGTGGCCCGGTACGAACTCGCCGCGCTGCCGGCCGTGCTGCGAGTCGCCCAAGACGGGCCGGAGTTTGCGGCCCACGCGTTGCTGCCCTTTGCCGGACCGGAAATCGCCCTGCTGATGGCCGACTGGCTCGCCCGGCTCAAGAAACAGCGGTCGGCGGCGCTGGCCTGGCTGACCCGGCACCCGGCCGCCGCCGCCCGGGCGCTGGTACCGGCGGCGCTGGGCGGGTCCAGGCGGCCCCGGCAGGCGGCCGAGCAGGCGTTGCGGGCCATCGTCGCGGCCGGATATGACGCCGAGGTGCGCGCCGCAGCCGACGGGTACGGCCCATCGGCCCGAGCCGCGATCGACGAACTCCTCGCGGTCGACCCGACGGAGCTGTTGCCTACGACGGTGCCGCGGACGCCGGACTGGGCTGAACCCGTCCTGCTGCCCCAGGTGTTGCTCCGGGATCGCGCCAGCGCGCTCCCGGCAACGTCGATTCCACACCTGACCACCATGTTGGCCCTCGGCGCGGCGGGCGAGGAGTCCGCCTGGACGGGCGGGGTCCGGGCCGGGATGGATACCATCCGCGCGGCCTGCGACCCGGCGAGTCTGGCCGAGTTCGGCTGGGCGTTGTTCGAACGCTGGCGGTCGGCCGGAATGCCGCCGAAGGAGAGCTGGGCACTCGGTGCCCTGGGCCTGGTCGGCAACGACGACACGGTCGGCCGCCTGGCACCACTGATCCGGGCCTGGCCGGGCGAGGGCGCGAACAACCGTGCCGTGGCCGGGCTGGACGTGCTTGTCTCGATCGGCACCGACACGGCCCTGATGGAGCTGAACCGGATCGCCGAGCAGGTGAAGTTCAGGGCATTGCGGCAGCAGGCGGCCCGACGCGCCGCCGAGGTGACCGCCGAGCGCGACCTCAGCCAGGAGCGGTAGGGCTTCGCCCTTGGAGGTTCATTGGCTGGTCGGGGCCGATTCATCTCCGGGTCGGCCAAGATCATTAGCGTCGGTTCGATCCCCGGACCGAGCGGGGGCGTAGCGCGGCCTCATCGCCCGCTGTCCTTTGAGTCGAGGTTCCACATGAGACCAAGAATCCTGAACGTACGGCGGGTCACACCGCTGATCGGCGCGCTCGCCACGGCCGTGACGCTGGTGGCGTTTCCGGCCACGGCGAGTGCCAAACCGGGCCTGCCGGACACACCCGTCACCGGTGGACTTCAACTGATCAACACGACTGAGAAGATCGGTCCGGGAATCGGCCTCCAGCACGTGAAGGCGTTGGACCAGAGTGGTTGGTACGACGCGCAGTATCTGACGGTGGACCTGTCGAACAGCGCGGTGAGCACCGACCTGCTGACCTCCGGCCCGGTCGCGTCCGGCGGCCCGCTCAGCGTCTCGGCCAACCGGGCCGGCGCCGTGGCCGGCGTCAACGGCGAGTTCTTCGACATCGGCAACAGCAACGCCGCGCTCGGCGGCGAGATTCAGAACGGCCAACTGATCAAGACGGCGGACATCGGTGGGCGGCAGCACGTCGGAGTCAGCAAGGACGGCATCGCCCAGCTCGTCGACCTCGCGGTCGACTCGAACGCGAACTTCGCCGGCGCGGATCACAAGGTCTTGTCGATCAACGCTGCGAACGGCGGGGGAGTACCCGCCAACGGCATGATCGCCTACACCGCGGCGTGGGGAACCTACAGCCGTAATCGCGGTTTCGCCGGCGTCGACACCAGCCAGATCGCCGAGGTCCTCGTCTCGGGTGACAGGGTCGTCTCCGTCGCGCCGACCGGGCCGGCCGGCTCGGGCGCGATCCCGGACGACAGCTTCGTGCTCGTCGGCCGCGACGCCGCCGCGACCGCGCTGCGCGCGCTGCAGCCGGGCGACCGGGTCACGCTGAAGTACGCGCTGTCCAACGACGTCGCCAAGACGATGAAGTTCGCGCTCGGCGAGGGCGGAACCATCGTGTCCGGCGGCAAGGTCGTCGACGGCCTGGACACCTCGATCGCGCCGCGTACCGCCCTCGGCTTCAAGGACGGCGGCCGCACCCTCGTACTCGCCACCTGGGACGGCCCGGGCGGCACCGGCAAGGGCGGCGTGGGCATCGACAAGGAAGCCCGCGACCTCGCCGCCCTGGGGGTGGAGACGGCGGTCAACCTCGACGGCGGTGGTTCCACCACGATGGTTGCCCGCGCGTTGGGTGGGACCGACGCGACGGTGCGCAACGCGCCGTCCGACGGCCACGAGCGCAACGACCCTAACGGTGTCGGAGTGTTCGTCACCCCGGGCGACGGCAAGCTCCACCAGCTCCTGATCAACCCGGCCCCGGGCGGGACGTCGAGCGACTCAGGCGTGAAGGTCTTTCCAGGGCTGCACCGCACCCTGCTCGCTCGGGGCGTCGACAACCACGAGACGCCCGTCGCGGTGAAACCCGAGTCGATCCGCTGGGCAGCCGAGGGCGCATCGGTGAAGTCCGGCGTGCTGCAGGCCTCGTCGCGAAACCACGGCCAGGTCAAGGTTACCGCCACCGTCGGTCGCGAGCGCGCCACGACGAAGGTCGACGTGCTCGGCGAGCTCGACAGCGTGGAGCTGTCGGCCGGCCGCCTGTCCATCGCCGACGTGACGCCCGACGGCGCCGCCACGGTGAGCGTCACCGGCCGCGACGACCAGGGCTACACCGCCCCGATCGACCCGACCGACCTCAAGCTGGACTACGACCACAGCGTCATCGACGTCCAGCCCACCGCCGGGAAACTACAGATCATCCCGGTGAAGGCCGCCGGCACGGTCCTGACCATCTCCGTCAAGGACAAATCGGTACGGCTGCCGATCACGATCGGCGTGCAGAACGTGTCGGTGTACGACTTCAACGACGATGTGCTGGCCAGGTGGCGAAACAACAGCACCGCGGCGACCACGTTCACCAAGGACCCTGATGGCCTGCGGGTCGACTTCGCCGCGATGCGCAACGTCGGCATCGCCGCGTCCTCCGCCGCCAACCGGGTAACGGTGCCGGGTCAGCCGCTGCGCGTACGGGTAAGGATCAAGTCGAGCATCGCGGTGCCGAGTGGACTCACCTACCTCGGCTACACCGACGCCAACGGCACGGGCACCGGCGTCTACGGAACGGCATTGGTGCCCAGCGACGACTGGCAGTACGCCACGTTCACCCTGCCGGCCAACACCGTGTTCCCGATCGCGATCTCCGGCTTCCAGGGGATCAACACCAGCGTGCCCCAGCAGCACGCGGGCACGTTCATCCTCAGCCGCATCGAGACCGACGTCCCGACCTCGGTCGACCTGCCGGCGCAGCCGGACCTGCAGCCCGACCGGCTCGTGTCGACCGACGGCTCGTCGCTGCACGGCGCGGGTACGTGGACCTTCGCCTCGCTGTCGGACGTGCAGTTCACCGCGGACGACCCGGGCCTGGCCCAGGTCGCGACGGCCGCTCTGCAACGGATCCGTCAGACCAAGCCGGACTTGGTGCTCCTCAACGGTGACATCACCGACCGCGGCCTGCCGCAGGATCTCGCGTTGGCCCGGCAGGTACTGACCGACGCGGGATGCGACCTGATCCCGGTCGGTCAGGAGCCGGCCGAGAACAGCACTCCGAACCCGAACACCGGCAAGGTGCCCTGCTATTACGTCCCGGGCAACCACGAGTCCTACGGGCTCAACAACACCCAGTCGGACCTGTCCAACTTCACGGCCGAGTTCGGGCAGCCGTACCGGACGTTCGACCACAAGGGCACCCGGTTCATCCTGCTGGCCAGCTCGCTGGGCACGCTGCGCGGCACGGCCTGGGAGCAGCTGCCGATGATGCAGCAGGCGCTCCACGACGCCAAGCGCGACCCCTCGGTGCGCAACGTCGTCGTGGCCGCGCACCACCCGGTGGACGATCCGGCCGAGTCGAAGTCCAGCCAGCTCGGCGACCGCGACGAGGTGGCACTCATCGAGAAGCTGCTCACGGACTTCCGCGACGAGAGCGGCAAGGGCGTGACCATGTTCGGCTCGCACGCCCAGATCGCCGACGTCCACCGCGTCGAAGGTGTCCCGTACGTCGTGCTGCCCTCCTCGGGTAAGGATCCGTACGGCACGCCGGACCGGGGTGGCTTCAACGGCTGGGTGAACTGGTCGGTGGACAGCGACCGCAACGCGAGCCAGCAGTGGTTGCAGGCGGACGTGCGGGCCTTCGCGCAGTCGATCACGCTGGACGCGCCGGAGACGCTCGACCTGAACAAGACGGCGCAGCTCGGCGGCAGCATCGTCCAGCCTCAGGGGGTGTCCACCGGCTCGCGCGTCGTGCCGCTGCGATACCCGATGTCGGTGCGCTGGAGCGGATCGTCGAGCCTGGCGATCGGCAGTGGTACCGACGCCATCGCGGATGCCCGCCGCGACGGCAAGGTCGCGATCCTCGACCCGCAGACCCGGACGCTGACGGCACTGCGCCGTGGTTCGGTGACGGTAACGGTGACGAACGACTCGATGCGGCCGTACACCGACGCCGCCTCGCTCGCGCCGATCAGCACCTCGAAAACCATCCAGGTCGGCCCGTTGGCGCCAGCCGGACCGACGTTCGCCGCCGAGGCCCCCGTGTTCACCACGCAGCCGGTGGGCACGATCGGTCAGGTCCAGAAGGTCACCGTCACCAACACCGGCGACCAGGCGCTGCGGATCTCCTCGACCGACGTGGAGAGCAAGGGCCTCGAACCGCGAGACGCCGACCGTGACCGGGACGTGTTCCGGGTCGACCGGGACATGTGCTCGGGCCGTACGATCGCCCCGGGTGGCACCTGCGTCGTGTCGGTGCGCTTCACCCCGGTGCGGCCGGACGTGACCTCGACCGCGTCGCTGGTCTTCCGGACGAACACCGCCGAGCGCCGCGACACGGTCCCGCTGATCGCAACGAGCACCAAGCTCCACTGGAGCTGGGGTGCTGGAGACGGTCCGGCGCAGTACCCGAACCAGATGGGCTTGGCCTGGGCCGAGTAGTCCCCGTCGCGGGCCATCAGACGGTCTGCGAGCCGGCACGGGGTTGGGGTGGGGCGGGTGCCCACCCCAACCCCGACCGGTTTCCGTCCCAGTCTGGGAGGCGGCGCCCGTAGTTGCGGTGCCCGCGACACCTCCCGCTGGGTGCGCTCGCTCAGCCGTTTAGCGGCCACGCGAGCGCGTGACCCTGGTCACGCCGCGCGTCTAGGCCTTGAACCAACAGTGGTTGCGCCCAGACCGACCCTCCACCCGGTCATCCGCGGAGTTGCGCCGTCTCCCGCGCGACTTGGACGGGCGTGTCTCGTCCGCCATCAACCCCGGTAAACCGTTACACCACAACAAACGCCCCGAACCTAGCAAAGCGCTACTAGGGGGTGTTGATGACGTCGAGCCCTTGACGCTCCCGGGGGCGGGTGCTCGATATCGGTGCCCTGTCCGCCAGACGCAGATGATCCGCTCGTCGCCCGCTGTCGTGACCGCTTGTTCCAGACGGGCCAAACGGTCTTGATCCGCGATCCGAATTTAGCCGCCTTGACGAACGCGTCCTCAGGCGGCGCAGGACGGCGGCGATCCTGCGAGCCTATCCGGGGCTCCTCCGCCGAGGAGTCGACGAGCTGCCCTTCGGAGGGGGTCCTGGCTGAGTCGACAGCGCTCCTCATCTCCGTGTTTGCGGCAGCTCGGCGGCGTGGAGGTGGTCCAGCCCCCGACACCGAGGGAATCGGCGAGCTTTGCCGACTCGCATCTCTGCAATGAACGCATCATCCAGAAGGCGTTCAGTATGGCGGCCGGAATCAACTAAGTACCCTTGAAGGTCAGGCTCGGCATGAAAACGCGTCGGCTTCAGCAACGGTGAAACGCAACCTCTGCCTCGAACGCCGCAGTAATCAGCTGGATTGACGGTGTCGCCGGCGGTGGTAAAGACGCGCACCGGGGAATTGCGCCGCCGGTTTCCTGGGCACGTCCTCTTCGATCCCGAGTGCGCCGGGGTCATGCTGCCCGCACTGGTGTCGCAACCGGAGA
This sequence comes from Micromonospora sp. NPDC050276, assembly GCF_044459545.1. NCBI lineage: Bacteria > Bacillati > Actinomycetota > Actinomycetes > Micromonosporales > Micromonosporaceae > Micromonospora > Micromonospora sp. NPDC050276. The sequence goes on from NZ_JBITJA010000015.1 coordinate 132,137, forward strand.
TCGGCGACTTTTAGAATCTGCCGACTCCCTCAACCAGCCGAACTTCGATCAGCTGCGGACGGTCTAGGGCGACGGCGTTTCGCCGGGGCGGCTGCGGCAACCCGATGTCTCCTAGCGGCAACGTGGTACACCAAAAGTTCGCTTTCCACATTGTTTGATTGGACCCGCCGCGATCGTATGCTCCCCCGAGTCGTTGATTGGTGCGCACGGTGCGGTGCGGACGAAACAGCGAACGCGGACCACGGGGTTGTTGGCTGGGGGCAGTTAGGTGATCGAGGTTTCCCACGTCGGCAGGGCGCAAGACTCTACTCTGGTCGGTGCCGACGGCACCTGGTCGGTCGCCAACTCGGCGGACATGCGGATGCAGGCGCTGCACGCCGAGCATGCCGAACCGCTCTACCGATTCCTGCTGCGGCTGGCCTGGGGCGAGCGGCATGTGGCCGAGGACCTGTTGCAGGACACCATGCTGCAGGCGTGGCGTCACCTCGATCGGCTGCCGCCGGAGGGCGAGGCGCTGCGGCGCTGGTTGTTCACGGTGGCCCGGAGGATCGCCATCGACGCGGCCCGGGCCCGGAAGGCCCGGCCGACTGAGGTCGGTATGACCGACATGGCGCTGCTCGCGGAGAGCGTCGACCTCACCGAAGGAATTATCGCCACGCAGACGGTCCGGCGCGCTCTGCCCAAGCTGACCGCCGCCCACCGAGCCGTGCTGATCGAGCTGTACTTCCTTGGCAGTTCGACCGACGAGGCCGCCGCCCGGCTCGGCATTCCGGAGGGGACGGTCAAGTCGCGGGCGCACTACGCGTTACGGGCGTTGCGCGCGGCTATCGGGCCGACCGACGCCGTCTGATGCCTGGGGCGCAGGTTGGCCGACAGATACTGAAACCGGGCCCAGGTCCGAGGCGTCTTACCGTTGATGTTTGTTGCCAGGCCACTAGTGAGCGGACACGATCGTTGGACAGGTCATGCCATCTAGTAGATCTGTCGCGCCGATGAGTGACGACAGCGAAGACCCCCACGGCACCTGCGCGGACAGCGCACCGTACCTCCTGGGTGCCCTCAAACCCGACGCCGTGTACGCCTTCGAACGGCATCTCGCCGGCTGCCCCGGCTGCCAGGATGCCTGTGACGACCTCGGCCCGATCGCCGGCGCCCTGGGTGGGCTCGCCCAGGGCGACGTACCTGAGCTGCTCGACGAACTGGTTCGCGACGACGGCGACCGGCGCGACCCCATGACGGGACCGCCCCCGCCCGCCGCCGGGCTACGGCCGCGCGGCGCCGGGTCCCGGCAGCCGGTCGGTGTGGGCTGGTCCCGTCCGCCCGGCCACGACCGCCCATCGACCCGTTCGACCGGACCCGGTCGGCCACCCATCAGTGACTCGGGTGAGAGGTCGCCACACCCGTGCCCACTGGTTCGGTCCTGGGCCCGGTTGCGTCGGCGGCGCCTGCGGGTTGCCGTCGTCCTGGGCGTGCTCGCCGTAATTGATGTCTGTGTCACGTCCAGTACGGCCGCGAGGGGACCTCGTTGCTGGAGCCGCAGGCCCGGGACAGCCGCGTGCACTCGCTGGCGGAGTTACCAGGTAGGTCCGGCTTCCGTCTGGTCGCACACGCTGTGCCGGTAACGTCACACACGCTGTGCCGGTAACGGCGCATTCGCTGGTCGACGTCGCGGTCATCGGCAGCAACGGAGTGACGACGGAGATGGCCTGGGTGGCTCAGGCGGGGGCATCGGCCAAGACCCCGCCGCCGGCCGCGTCCGAACCGGCCCACCTCGCCTCGGGGCTCGGCTGTGCGTGAGGATGGGCTGATGCGCAACCGGACCGATCAACCGCGGGTCCACGGGTACGACCGGGTCACCCTCATCGGCCGGGGCAACGCGATGCCACCCGAACTCGCGCCCGCCCGCCTGCCCCGCGAGCGGGATCGGCACACCGTCATCGTGGCCGCCGACCCCCCACTGGATCTGCCGACCCTGACCGCGCTGCTCAGCCACCACCTGCCGGTACGGTGCGCGTCGATTCGGCTCGTGCTCTCCGAGGCCGGGCGGGTAGGCATCGCCCAGGTGATCGCCGACGAACTGCGCATCGAGGTGGTCGCCCCTTCCGGACCGGTGATGCTGCTGCCCACCGGGATGCTGTTCGTCACCGCGGGGGAATGGTGGCGGTTCCGGCCGGGTGAGGCGGGGGAGCGGCAAGGGGCCCGGCAACCGGCACCCGATTGGGAACGGCTGCTTCCACTGCACCCGCGAGTCCTGCCGCCCGAGGTGCGGGCGACCGCCGTACCAGCCGGGCTGTGGCTGCACGATGCCGAACCATCCGTACCGCCGCTGACCGCGGCGCTGCTGTCCCTGCCGGTGGATCCGGAGCGACCGACCGTGGTGATCGGCCGCCCGGGAGGTGTGCCGCTACCGCCCGAGCCCGTTCACGCCATGTTGGAGGCGCTGCCCCGGGCGCTACGGCGCCGGATGCTCCTGGTGCCGTACGGAGCCGAGGGCGGTACCGCCCACACGGTGGGGGAATGGCTGGCCGCCCGTAGCGGAGGCACCATCGAGGTGGCTGGTGGGGTGAGCGAGCTCGGTGGTGGCGCGGACGGCGGGTCCCCGCCGCTCGACTCTGACGAGCGGCGACGGTGGCGCCCGTTCGCGCGGCGGTTGGTCTACCGTGCTGGCGCTACGCCCCAGGTGACGCAGTGGCGCGACGCGTTGGCGGGCCCACCCGGAACGGCCGGGGTGCAGCGGGTCGATGCGCACTGGGCGCTCGAGGTGATCCGCTCCGGGCTGTGGCTGCGGTCAGCGGACGACGAATCCGAGCAGGATGTGATCCGGCGGCTGCCGATCGACGACCGCCATCCGCTCCTGGTGCTGGGCGCGGCGGCGGTCGCGCGGCCGCACCGGGCATTGGCGGTACTCGAAACTGTGCTGGACCGGTTGCCGGTGGACACCACCGGTGTGCTGCGGCTGGCGGTGACGCGTCCGCCCGCCGAGGCGGATGTCGCGCTCTGGGGGCCACTGGTCGAACGGTACGGGCCGCTGCTGGCCGTGGTCGGCCCCGGCCACCTGGTCGAGCTACCCGGCCGACCATTCGCCGAGCCAGAGCCAGAGCCAGAGCCAGACCCAGAGCCGACGCCCGAACCGGCAACGGAGCCGCCATCGGCCACCGAGGTCGAGCGGCAGGATGATGTGCCTGCCCGGCCCGGCATTGACGGGGCCCGGTACACCGGCGCGGTATTCGCCGACTGGCGCTTCGAACCGCTGCCGGACTGGGAGCCGGGACAGGAGTTGCACACGCCCGAGGCACTGACCGGCACGACCGCGCCGCGTCCGCCGGCGCGATCGGAGCCAGACAAGCGGGCACCGGCCGACCCGGTGGTGGTCATCTGGTCGGTCACCGGCCGGCGGGTGACCGACACCGGGCCACCGGCGGGGGAACAGGTGCGGTTCGCGCCCGGCAGCCGGGTGCGGGTGGTCGAGGTCGAACGTCACGGTCACGACGAGCCGGTGCTGGTGCTGCTGCGTGACACCACAGCGGAGCCGGCGTACGACGCACCGGAACCCAGTCACGACGCGGTGCCGGACCGGCGTGTCCGGTCGGCGTTGAGGCGGGCGGTGGAAGCGGTCCGACGTACGCCCGAGACCAGCACCTGGCCGTTCAGTCCTGGTCGCGGATACCGAGTGAGTCGATGATCGAGCTGCACGCCATCAGCCAGGCCCGGCGGGTCGGTACGGCCAGTTGGCCGTACTCGATCCGGCCGCCGGACCGGATGAGGCGGTCGTACGGGATGACCACCACGTCCCGAACCACCTGACGGTAGCGTTCGACGATGTCGTCGAGGAGTGCGGTGTCCGGCTTCGGGTCGGCGCAGGAGACGACCGCGACCGCGTTCTCGGCCAGGTCGGCCCGGCCGGTGCGGGTCAGATGGTCGAGCATCCAGAGTCCACTGTCGGCCACGTCCCGCTGCACCGTGGTCGGTACCACCAGGCAGTCGGCGACCGCGGTCGCCGACTGCCAGTTCGCCGCGCGGATGTTGTTCCCAGTGTCGATCACGATGAGCCGGTAGAAGCGGCACAGCGCGGTCCAGAGCTTGCGGAACGCCTCCGCGTCGATGATTTCCATGCTGCCCGCCGCGTCGTCCGATGCGAGTACGTCGAACCGGGCGCTCTGCGGGCGTAGATAGGCCGAAAGCTGCCCCACACTGCCGGTGGTGGCCAGGAAGTCGTCGATCCGGTGTAGCAGGTCGACCACCGTCTGCTGGTGGGTGGACGCCTCCGCGCGCATCCCGAGGGTGCCGCGTGTCTCGTTGTTGTCCCAGGCCAGCGTGTATCCGCCCCGGTAGAAACCGAGCGTCGCCGCGGCGATCAACGCGGTCGGGGTCTTCGCGGCACCGCCCTTCGGATTCGCCACCACGACCGACATGGTCCGGCTGAACGAGCGCAGCAGCCGTCGCCGCGCCGCCCGGTGGACCAGCTCCTCCCGGGTGGCAGCGAGAGTCAGCGTCCCGCCGGCGAGCCGATTGGCCCGCCCACGCCAGCCCCACTCCGCAGCCGTCTGCCCCGGGCCGCCCACCGGCTCGTCCGCACCGGGCGGTGGCGTCACCGTCGCGCCGTCGCCCCTCGGGCTCGCCGGCTGGCTGGGGAGCTGCCACGCCGAGCCAGCTGAGGGCAGCACGACCGGACCGGGTACGGGTGGCCCGCCGTTGCCGGGTTCCTGCGCTGACGGGGTGGCGGAGGTGCGGGCGGTGGGGGCCGCCGGGTCGGCCTGTTGCTCGCGGTGCGCGGTCATGATGACGGTCTACTCCTGTCGACGAGAGGCTGCCGCCGAGGGGGCCGGGGTGGCAGGGGCGACGCGTTCGGGTTCACCGGTGCCACTTCTGGTTGGCGGTACCGCCACAGTCCCACAGTTGCAACCGCGTCCCGCTGCTGGTCTGCTGGTCCACCGCGTCGACGCACTTGTCCGCCCGCCGGTTGACCAGGTCGTGCGCGTTGTTCAGGTTGAACAGCTGGGAGGAGCTGCCTGAGCAGGTGCTCAGGACGATCTTCGCGCTGTTCGCGGTCGATCCGCCCGCCACGGTCATGCACTTGCCGAACGCCCGGACCGTGCCGTCGTTGTAGATCGTCCACTGTTGGTTGGGTCCGCCGTTGCAGGTCCAGATCTGCAACGGCGGGTTGCTCTGGTAGGCGCCGTCGGTCACGTCGATGCAGCGGCTGCTGCCGTACCCGATGATCGGCCCGGCCGCGCCGACCGGCTGCGGCTGCGGGCTCGCCGGCGGCGCCGCGTTGGTCCGACTCGGGGTTGGCGCCGGTGGCGGGGCCGGCTGTCCACCGGGGGCCGGCTGTCCACCGGGGGCCGGCTGTCCACCGGGTGCCGGCTGTCCGGCGCCCGGCGGTGCCGCGGGCTGGTCGGTGCCGGTACCCGGGCTGGCCGGGCCACCGGGCGATGCGCTGCCGGACGGGGTCGACGGCGAGCGTGGCGTGCCGCTGGGGTCAAGGGCGACCAACGGGGTGCCACCCAGACGCGGGTCGTGTTCATACCTGGCGGTATAGCCCTGCACCAGGACGATAAAGTTCCGCATCGCCGACGCGTCCGGCACGCCGCCGGCCCGCTGCACCGCCTCCGGTCCCCACTGGAAGGCGGCGAGCGCCGCCGGGTACGCGTCGCCCTGCCCGTCCCGACTTCGCTCCTCGACCAGCGTGCACATCACCACGCCCAATGCGGCGATCGCCTGCTGCGGGTCCCACGGTGAAGAGGTGTCGGCGTCCGGTGCGTACCGGGCCCAGACCATCGGGTTGAACTGGGCGATGCCCTGGGCGCCGTTCCTGCCGAACAGGTTCGGGTTGAACGCCGAAGACGCCATCAGCTGTGCGGCGATCCGGGCCGGCGGCACCGCCGGGCAGGTCTTTCCGGCAGCCAGGATGGCCGCCAGGTAGTCGGCGGGTACCGGCGCGGCCGGGGTACCCACGTTCGGTTCCATCCCGCCGACGGGCCCGGGTGACGCGCTCGGGCCGGTGCTGGCGAACTCCGGCCGGCGGGCGTACCAGGCGGCGTAGCCAGCCACGGTGGAGACGTACCGGTCGGCGTGTGCCGGTACCCGGCCGGCGTCCCGTACGGCGGGCAACCCGGAGTGGTATGCGGCCAATGTCAGCCGCCACTGGTCACCGCCCACTCCGGCCTGCCGTACCTGGCCGGACAGGTCGCACATGTGACGGGCGAGCGCGGCGATGTTGGCGGCCGGGTCGCTGCGCTTCGCCGCCGGGGCCGGCTTCCAGGCGTTCCACACGCTCTCGGTCAGGCCGGCGACGCCCTCGCCGCCGCCCTCCGTGTGGGCGGCCGGGTTGAACCCGGACGCGGTCATCAGCTGTCCGGCGAGCCGGGCCGGGGAGAGGACCGGGCAGGAGAGCGCGGCGGCGGCGATCGTCTGCACCTGGCTGGCCGGGACCGGCAGGCCGGCGCGGACCGCGTCGTCGGCGGTTGCGGTGCCGAATCCGGATGCCGCCACCACACCGGTCGCCGCGATCAGAACCAGCATGACGCCGGCCGCGACCGCCCGCCGCAGTGGGCTGTCGAGCCGGTCCAACCCGCTACGCAGCAACTGCGCGACCCGGCGCAGCAGGGATGACCTGCGCTGGGCTCGGGCGGACATGTCGACGAGCAGCGCGCGCAGCTTCGACAGACCACCGGTGCCGGACGTGGCTCGCATCCTGGTTGCTCTCCCTCGCGTACGTCTTCGAAGTAGCACGACGGCGCTGGCTGGCCGTCGGTTCACCGCGCCGACCGCTTTGTTTGCCCGGTTTGCTTCGTGGCACCGATCGGGCTCGCCGGTTCGACGGTCGGAAGCCGACACCGGTCTATCTGGGAGGTAACTCCTCCTATTCGCCGGCAGCACCCGGGCCCGCGACTCGGTTACTCTGCTGCGTCGGCAGCCCTGACCGGTTCCGGGGCTCCTCGCAGGGCCCGTGGCGCGGAGGTCGGCCGTCCGTCCCGCACACTTCCTCCGCGCCAGTGCCCAGCCAGCCATCTGCGCGGTATGTCGGCCCGGCTACGGTCTGGGCCGTGCGGAGAACGAAGGATGGTGCGGCTATGGATGGCTCGGGCAGAGTAACCCCGAGGCGCGGCGGATCCAGCCTCGTGATGCGGATTGGCGGGGTCGCCTCTCGCGCGTGGCTGCTCGGGGCGGTGCCGCTGCTGATGGTGGCCGTACTCGCGCTGGCGGGGACGCCAGCGCGGGCGGTGCCGCTCGCCGCGCCGAGCCCCAGTACGACCCCCGGCCCCACAGTGATGCCGAGTTCGACCCCGGGCGGGTCGGGGACTGGGCGGTACTACGTGGTCGGCTCGGGCCGGGAGGGTGAGCGCGAGTACCTCTACCGCATCGCGGTGCAGACGCTCGGGGACGGCAACCGCTTCCGGGAGATTTTCGAGCTGAACCGGGGGCGTATCCAGCCCGATGGCGGTCAGCTGACGGACCCGTTGGCGCTACAGCCGGGGTGGATTCTGGAACTGCCGCCGGACGCGCGTGGTCCGGGGGTGCAGGTCGGGCCACCGCCGTTCCCGTCGCCGTCGTCGTCGGAGGGCGCTGCCGCCGAGGCCGACGATACGAGCGGTACCTCGCCGTACCTGATGTGGGCCGCCGGTCTCGGGGCGATGGCGCTGCTGCTCGCTGTGGCACTGCGCCTGCTGCGACCCCGGCGCGGAACCCGCGCGTCCGCCTCTGCACCGGTGCTCGCCGGCGCACCCGCCGACATCGAGGACGCGGTCCCGGCTGCGGCCCCGGTCCCCACTCCGGACCTGGCTCAGGGTCCACGTTCGGCTGCGGAAGCGGGTGCTGGGACAGCGGAGGCCGCGGAGGCGGATGCTGGGACAGCGGCGGCAGTCGAGCGGGCGCCGGAACCGCCGGCGCCGGAGCCGCCGGCGTTGCCGCGGCGCGGGTGGGTGGTCGTGGCGCTGTCCGCACTGGGCGCCGAGCCGGACCACCTCGATGTCCGCCTGCTGGCGCGGGATGCTGGCGGCGACGACGTCCCGTACGGCTGGCTCGGCGACGGGCCGACGCCGGCCGGGCTGATGCCGGTCGTGCTCGGCCGGCAGGACCGGTGGCGCTTCCATCTCGACCTTGCCGGCACGCCGGACCTCTTCACTGTCACCGGCTCGTCCCCGGGGGTCCGGCGAGAGGCGTTGAGCATCGCCCGGCAACTGCTGGCTGTCGGAGTGACCGTGACGGTCGTCGGGAACGCCCTCGGCCCGGACCTGCCGCCCGGCTGCCGCCGGGTCGATGCCTTTCCGACGCTGGAGAGTTTCGGTCCGGCGAGCGGACCTGAGGTGGTCATCAGCGGTCCACCGCATGGGGCGGAGCTGACCGCAGCCCGTAACCTGGCCGCCCGGACCGCGTCCCGGGTGGTGCCGGTGCTGGTCGGCGAGGTGTTGCGGGCCCGCTGGTCGGTCCTGGTGGCCGGGTCGGACCCGGTGGCCAGCAACGACCCAGGGCGGTGACGGCGCCCCGTCGGCGCCCGCGCGGCGCGGGCAGGTCTCCGATCCCGGGGTCTGATCCCGGCGTGGGTCGTCGGTCCCGAATTCAGCGTGGGTTTGTCCGACCTGAATTGAACCGGCAGGGGCCGACGAGCGTCGTCGGAGTGGGCGGGCAGGTCGGTGCCGGCCGGGGCACGCGCGAGCAGTAGCGAGGCGAAGGAGACTGCCGGTGACGGTGACGGCGAAGGTGCGGGTCTGGTCGAGCCTGTCAGGGGTCGCCCTGTTGGCGGCACTGACCCTGATGAGTGGCGTGGGTCAGGCGTCGGGCGCGTCCGTGCCGGCTCTGACGCCACCTGCCACACCCTCCGCACCGTCAACGTCGGCCTTCGGCGAGGAGTTCGTCAAGTACTACGCGGTTACCCAGACCGATCAGGGCCGGTCGGAGAGCCTGACCGAGATCGCGGGCCGGTTGTTGGGCGCGACCGGTCGCGCGAAGGAGATCTATCACCTCAACACCGGCCGGCGGCAGCCCGACGGCGGAACGCTGACCGACAACATGCTGCTGCGGGCCGGCTGGTTTCTGGTGCTCCCGTGGGATGCGGTCGGCGACGGGGTCCGATACGGCTTGCTCCCCACCGAGCCAGCCACCGCGTCATCGACCTCCACTGGACCGTCGCGGGTCCCGCCGCCGGCGGCCGGGGCACCCGCACACCCGGGCGGCCCGGCCTCGCCGGCCACCTCTGGTCCAGCCGTACCGGCGAAACCCGGTACCGGTCAGCCGCCAGCGGGCACCCCGGCCAAACCGAAGCCTCCGGCGGCCGGCCAGACGTCCCCCGCGATCGGTGGCCAGACACCACCCGCCGTCGGCCACCAGCCGGGCAAGGGCGGGAAACCGGGGGGTCCGGGATCGTGTACCTCGTCGGGGCCGCCCGGGTCGGACTCCCACTGGGCGTACGACCGGATGGCGACTGACCAGGCGTGGGGGCGTACCCAGGGCGAAGGGGTACTGGTCGCGGTCATCGACTCAGGGGTCGACGCCGACACGCCGGAGCTGAACGGGCGGGTCGCCGTCGGTGCCGACGTTCCCGCCGGCACCGAGCGTGGGAACACCGACTGCCTCGGCTCGGGTACGGCGATGGCCGGCATCGTGGCCGCCGCGCCCAGCGCACCGGCGGCGGGGGTGGACAGCCGGGTGAGCGGGCTCGCCCCAGCAGCCACGATCCTGCCGCTGCGGGTGGTGAGCGAGACTCTGCGGACCGAACCGGCCGACGCGGCCACGGCGATCGAGGTGGCAGCCTCCGCGGGCGCGCGGGTGGTGACCCTCGGGGCCTATGTGGACCTTACCGATCCGGTGGTGCTGGGCGCGCTGAAGTCGGCGCTCGCACACGACGTGGTGGTGGTCGCCCCGGTACCGATCGCACTGGCGGGGGACGCGAACGCGGCGCCCACGCCGAAGCTGGACGGTCTGCTCCTGGTCGGCGGTGTCGGCCCCGACGGCCAGCCGGCGGCGAACTATCGCCCGGACACGGTCGACGTGATCGCGCCGGGCATCGACGTGGCGAGCCTCGGGACCAGCGGGTCGGGGGTCCGGGCCAGCAGCGGTTCGCAGTACGCGGCCGCCTTCGTGGCCGGTGCGGTGACGCTGGTCCGATCCGCTCATCCCAATTTGACCGCGGCCCAGGTGGCGCACCGGATCAAGGCCACCGCCGAGCGTGCCGGACAGGACGGCCCGGACCCGTTGGTCGGCTGGGGCATGATCAACCCGAATGCCGCAGTGACCATGCAACTCGCCGCGGAGACACAGGTGATCCGCGCCAGCGGTGGAGGCACCAGCCCACTGTGGGCACTCACCGTCGGCCTCGTGGTGGTGACCGGGCTGACCGCCGTCGCGGTCCTGGCCCGGCGTTCGCCCTCCCGGGTGGCGGAGGCGGCGGCCGGCATATCGGCGGGGGCCACGATCAGGACCATGCCGGGCAGTGGCGCGGAATCGGCCCGTGGCACCGCCGGTGGCGTCCCGGGCGCCGGCTCGTCCGGGCCGGCTGCCGGCCCGATCGGCGGGGAACCGGCCGGCTCGGTCGCCGGAGACCCCGCGTCGACCGCGGCCCTGAACGCCGCCGTGTCGGGGACACCGCTCGCTGCACCGGGCAACCAGCCAGACTCGCCCGATTCGCCGGACGCCGGGTCCTCGCCGACCGGTTCCACCGCCCCGGTCCGTCGGTGAGCCGTTCCGCGCTCCCGTCCCGACGTCGCCTCGGCGGAGCGCGTCGGTGGGCGGGTGCGGCGTTGGCTCTGGCCGCGCTCGCCACGGTGGCGCCGGTCGAGCCGGCCCGGGCCGGGCCGACCGTGCCCGGCTTGGTGCCGGGGGAGCGGCTGGCACCGGCCCGCTACGCTCCCGCGCCGGATTCCGCGCCGCCGCCGTTGCCTCAGGCCAAGGACGGTTGTGTCGGGGAGTCACCAGCGGTGGCCGTCGCTGCGCCATGGCCGGTGCGGCGAACCGCGCCGCAGGCGGTGTGGTCGCTGACCCGGGGCGAGGGAGTGCTGGTCGCCGTCGTGGACACCGGGGTGAGCGCCGCGGCCAGTGGCCTGTCCGGTGCGGTGCGGCGCGGTGCCGACGTGGTGAGGCAGGGGCCGGGCGATCAGGACTGCGTCGGCCGGGGCACCGCGCTCGCCGGGATCGTGGCGGCTCGGCCGGTGACCGGGAGCGGGTTCGTCGGGGTGGCGCCGGCCGCCGAGGTGTTGCCGGTGCGGATAGTGGACGGCCAGGGCCGGCTGGGTCCGGGGGCGCTGGCGAAGGGCATCCGAACGGCCACCGAGGCGGGGGCGGACGTGATCCTGGTCGGGGTCGGCACCGACGAGCCCGACGCCGCGCTCCGGGCGGCGGTGACGGCTGCGCTCAAGCGAGACATCGTGCTCGTCGCGTCGGTCTCTGACGCCAAGCCCTCGGGCGCCGGGCAGCGCGCCGCGCCGTGGTACCCGGCCAGTGACGACAACGTGCTCGCGGTCGGCGGCGTCGGGTCGGACGGCGCGCCGACCGAGGCCTCGCCAGCGGAAGCCGGGGTTGACCTGCTCGCGCCCTCCGCTGGCGCGGTGAGCGTCGCGCCGCGCGGCAACGGCCACTACTCGGTGGGTGGACCGGCGGTGGCGGCGGCGTACGTGGCCGGGGCGGCGGCACTGGTCCGCGCGTACCACCCTGGGCTGAGCCAGGCTGAGGTCCGGCACCGGCTGGAGTTGACCGCGGAACATCCCCTCGGCGGGCAGTCGCAGCCTGGCGTGGGATACGGCACCCTCGATCTGTACGAGGCGGTCGCCGCGTTGGAGATCGGTGAGGAGCGGTTTCCGGCTGGCGGGCCTGCGATGATCACGCTGCCGGAGCCGCCACCGGCGGACCCGGCGAAGGCGGTCGCCGCAGCGGTCGCCGCCGGCATGGTGGCGACCGCTGCGGCGGCGTACGTGTCGGCGCAGATCGTCAGGCGGGGCCGGCGTCGCCGCTGGCGTCCGTGACCGACCGCGCCCTTCTCTGCCGTCTGCACCCGAGCTGCCCCTCATCACCCCGCAGCGCTACCGCAGCGATGTCCGCAGGCCCTGGACAGCCGTAACGCCGCTGCTCGACAACCACCACCCGACCTCAAGCCGCACCTGAAGGCGTGCTGGACGATCCCGCCGCGGGCCAACGGCGAGTTCGTCGCGCGGATGGAGGACGTGCTGGAGGTCTACGTCCGCGAGCTGGACGACCGATTCCCGGTGGTGTGCATGGACGAGAAGCCGTACCAGCTCCTGGACGAGGTCCGCGACCCGCTGCCGGTTGCCCCGGGGCGTGCGGCCCGGCACGACAACGAGTACGTCCGCCAGGGCACCGGCGCGATCTTCGTGTTCATCCAGCCTCTGGCCGGGTGGCGGCGCGTCCAGGCTCTGCCGCAGCGCACCCGTGTGGACTGGGCCCACCAGGTCCGCCGCCTTCTCGACATCGACTTCGCAGGCGCCGAAGGACCTCTCACGGTCGCTGCCGACGGGGTAACCATCATCGACGCCGTCGAGCTGGCCTCCGGGACGAGCCGTATCGACGTCATGCAGGGCACCGACGGTGAGCTGCGCTCGTACCCGCGCGATGCGCAGCAGCTCGACACTCTCGACGAGATCCCCATCGAAGGCCGCTTCGCGGCAGCGCCCGTGTTCTCTCCCGACGGACGATCTCTCGCCGTGACGGTCCACAACCGTGCGCACGTCTACAGCCTCGAATGACCCCCGCACCGGCAACTCGCACGTCACGCCGGCTCGAAAGCCACCTCGATCTCGACCGGCCAGCGATCGTCAATCGCGAGAACGACCTCTCCGCTGAAGTGAAGCCGCGTCTCCTCGACGACGAGAGTGCCGTACACGTCGAGGTGCTCACCCAGGTAGAACGCGATATCGAAGTCCTCCAGACGTGCGTCGTCGATGACGATCCGACCGTGTGGGTCGCTGTCCGAGATGTCCAGCCCGTGGAAGTACAGCCGGGGCGGCGCGAGTGCCCACGCCTCGGCCCGGGCGGGAACTTCTGCGGCGATGAGGTCGGCATCCAGCACCCGACCGCGCGCCGTGATCACGGAGTCGACGGCGACGCCGAGGTCGTGGCCATCAACGAGGAATACGCCGCGCGCACCGTAGAGTGGCGGGAGACCCGCGGCCGCGCGAGCAGCGATGATGTAGTCGACGCAGTCACTGGCGGGGCGATCGACGGGCGGGTCCTCCTTGTAGTACCTGATTCGGTGCAGCCAGAACGAGTTCCAGTCGGGAGAGCCGCCGCGGTAGGGGCTGTTCGCCAGCTCCTTCTCGACGAATCCGTCAGTGACCCACTTGACCATGTCGAATGTATGGAACGCCTGTTCACGACCGTCGAAGAGCACGGTCAGGGTGACGGAGAGCGCGGCCAGTCCGGCGCCGAGCACGAACGCGATCGCAAGCCAGAGCCATCCGGTCGCTCCGTCGACGAGCCGCATCACCAGCCACACGAGAGCGCCGACGACGATGATCTGCGACAGCAGCGTCCAAAAGCCGCAGACCGTGCGGACGAGCGTGAAGGACCGCGAGGACCTGAGGGCGTAGTAACGCACCCGCACGGACGACCTCGACCAGCCCGCGTCCAGTCGAGACCAGGCGATCGCGCATCCCGACGTCGGGAAGAGGAGCGCCGCGCACATCCAGAAGACGGCCCGGTCCTCACCGGCGATGACAGAAAGCACGGCGACGACGAGTGCACACGCCCCGAGCACTGCCCCTGAGACGGCGGCAACGACCCCGGCGGAGATGGCGCGGCGCACGCTTCGAGCCGGCTCAGCAGCCGCGATGTCACCCACGGCGTCACGCTATCTTGACCGGGGTGTACGCGGGCGTCTCAGTAGCATGTGTGGATGGCCGCTCTCGATCTCCCGAACGGGCTCGCCGGTGTGCGGCCGCCCTCCCCTCCTGCTGCCGTCGCCGCGGCTGCCGAGGCATTCGGCAGTCCGCTGCACCCGAGCCCGCTGACCGTCAGCCGTTCGCCGTAGATGTCGGTGACCCTGATCGCGCCGCACCCGCTGCCGTCCTCGGAGAGGAAGTAGTTGTACTCGGTGCGGGACATGGACCGCCATCCCGCCCCCCGACCTCCAGCTTCGCGACCGGGTTCCGGTGCTCGATCACCTGGATGCCGCACCAGTACTGGCTCGATCCCTCCTTGTATCGGATCGAGATCGCGTCGATCGCACCGGGGCTAAGCAGACTCCAGGTGACCGGGATCCGGCCGAGCTGTGGATCGGCGAGCTCGGCAAATGCCTGCTCGCTGAGGTCGAGCTGCCCGGGCGCGCACGGAAGGGGCACTCCTTGGTGACGCGCACCGCGACGGACGCGCCGTTCGCCGCACGGACGAGCACATAGGCGCCGCACGCCTTGGCGGTCTCGTAGTCGGTCGTGTTCATCGCCGCGATCATCATGTCGTCGCTCGGGCCGAACAGCCGAGCGCCGTTGCCGTCCGCGGCCTCGTAGTGGATGGTGTCTCCCTCGTACGTGGTCTCGGGGCGAATCCGTCCCGCGGACGCCGCCGTGGTCGACGCCTCTACCCCGGCAATTAGAAGCGACGGTCTACTAGGCCGTGTTTCGTAGGGCGCGAAGCCATTGGTTGATGGCGGCGATGGTGAGGGTGGCTTCGTAGCGAACGGCGAGTTTGTCGTAGCGGGTG